>NZ_CP137624.1:0-600000 GCF_033880585.1 Lysinibacillus louembei | reverse complement strand
TTTAGTTCCATCTTTAATTTTTCGCTGCCGATACGAATAAGAGTTTCATATAACTTTTCCTTCGATTCAAAATAATGAAAGAGTAGCCCCATACTCATATTGGCTGCTTTGGCAATATCGGCAATTTTCGTTTCCCCATAGCCTTTGCGAATAAATAAATCTAAGGCGGCTTGTAAAATAAGCTGTCGTCTTTGCTCTTTTTGCTGTTGTCTACTGTTCATATAAATACCCTCTTTATTGAATTTGTTTTCATTGAAATTATATTCAACAAAATAAACGTAAATTCCTTCTTTAAGAGTGTAAAAATTTTTCAAAAGGGGTATAAGGGTTTTGAAAAAGAGGTATAACTTGGCGAAGAGGGCATACATAATTTGTAGATGACATCGAAGCTTACACAATTGTAAGGAAATTGAAAGTAAATGCGATAGAGCGTAAGGAAGGAATTTGCGAAAATGAGGTTAATGAAGCAGACCGAACGGAGGCAGTAACAATGAATGAAATGTTAACGAAAGTTTATGATGAATATAATCGCTACATATACCACCTTTGCTTAAAGCTTACACGCAACACGCTAGAGGCGGAAGACTTAATGCAAGAGGTATGGGTAAAAGTTGTACGCTATGAAGCAACGATTGAACAAGTTGACCATGTAAAAGCTTGGCTAACAACAATTACAATGAACACATTCCGCGACCGCTATCGCAAAAATGTAAGACGTAGTAAGTACATGATGAACCAACCTGAACAATTAGACGTTCCGATTTTAGATTTGGTTCCCAATAATGATGTTTCAACAGAGGAACAAGTAGAGAAAGTAGAAATTACGAAAATTGTGCAAGAAAAAATGCATGAGCTTGATGCGATTTACCAAAAAACATTATGGTATTTCTATGTAGATCAATACTCATTAGCTGAAATTTCAACGTTAATGAAAGTATCGATTGGTACTGTGAAATCGCGTTTATTCCGTGCTAAAGCACGCTTAAAAGAAATGCTATTAGCTGATCATAAACTAGCAGATGTCGTCCTACCAGCATAAGAGGTAGGGCGATTTTTTTAGGAAAGGATTGAGAATGACGGTGAAGAGAAAGTTTTGGAAGAGGATAATCACTGTATTTGTGTTGCTCATTATATTTGTGTACTTGAATAATAGTTCCTATATAACAAAGGAGCGAGCTAATGATCCCATATTATTGGCGCATAGAGGTATGGCACAAACCTTTAGCATGGAAGGAATAGAAGGCAACACTTGTACAGCACAGCGTATTTATGAGCCAGAGCATCCATATTTAGAAAATACAATTCCATCGATGGAGGCAGCTTTTGAAGCAGGGGCTGATGTAGTGGAATTGGATATTAGACCAACTAAAGATGGACAATTTGCTGTATTCCATGACTGGACTTTAGATTGCAGAACAGATGTAAAAGGCGAACCAAAGCTATATACGATGGCTGAATTAAAGCAAATAGATATTGGCTATGGATATACAGCAGATGAAGGAAAAACATTTCCGTTCCGAGGAAAGGGGATAGGTCTTATGCCATCACTTGATGAAGTATTGAAGCATTTCCCAGACAAAGAATTTTTGATTCATATAAAAAGCAATGAAGCAGGTGAAGGAATACAGCTAGCTGACTATATAGCAGCATTACCTAAATCGCAGCAGCAACAGCTAACTGTTTATGGTGGAGATGCACCAATACAAGCATTGAAAACAAAGATGCCAGAAATTCCTGTCATGTCAAAAGCAACATTAAAAAGCTGCTTATTACCGTATATTGGGATTGGATGGACGGGGTATATTCCTAAAGCGTGTAAAAATACGCAGATTCATATTCCAGAAAATATAGCACCTTGGTTATGGGGATGGCCAAATAAAATGCTGAATCGTATGGATTCGGTTGATACGCGTGTAATGATGGTTGCAGGAAATGGAACGTGGTCAGAAGGGTTTGATACAGAGCAAGACTTAAAGCGCTTGCCAGGGCAATATACGGGAGGTATTTGGACGAATCGAATTGATGTGATTGCCCCAGTTATAAAAGGGCATTAAATAAGGCGAGGGAGGTTGTCTCCTTCGCCTTCTATTATTTAAAGTTTGCACATTTGATAAAAATTTGGCGCAAGCTTTCGATTTCTTCCTCTGTAAGCATGCCAAAAAGCTGATGAATCAATGTGTTCACTTGCTCGCGCGATTCGTTTAAAATAGCTCTACCCGACTCGGTAATCGTAATTTGTGATGCGCGTCGGTCATTTTCGTTTTGTGCTTTTTCGATAAAGCCTGATTTTAAAAGCTTTGTTGTTAATACAGTTACGCCACCTGTTGTCACTTTTAAATACTCCGCAATAGCGGAGGGGCGCTTTGGACCTTCATTTGCTAGAAAGTCTAAAATTAAAATATGTGATTTTGAGAAGCCAAGCTCATTTAAGCTATTCCATTCATTGGCAATTCTACGTTCTAAGGCAGCTACTGCTTCGAAAAGTGGTGTTAAATGCTCATGTTTATAATCACCCATGTTTGTCATCTCCAAACTTTCTTTCATGCAAAAAAGGCGACTTATTCAACCGCCAATTTTTGCAAAGCATTCAGCTCAAACGCACGTACTTTACGTGGAATAAAGCGTCGAATGTCCATTTCATTATAACCGACTTGGATGCGTTTTTCATCGAGTAAAATCGGACTACGCAACATGCGTGGGTATTTTTGAATTAATGCATATAGCTCTTGGATGGAAAGCTGTTCGATATCGACATCAAGATTTTTAAAGTCGTTTGAGTTTGTTGCAATAATTTCATCTGTTCCATCTTCTGTCATGCTTAAAATATTTTTAAACTCAGCTAATGTTAGCGGCTGAGATGTAATACGTTTCTCATTGTATGAAATGTTATTTTCGTTTAACCATTTTAATGCTTTTCGTGATGAGGAACAGCTTGATTGTGTATAAATTGTTACTGACATAATAAATTCCTCTCTTCCTTTACATTAGTAACTTACTTGTAAGGTAATTACTTATATTTATATCTTACAACTAAGTTAATTGTAATGCAATTGTTTTTTCAAATTTTTTTTATTGTTAAAGCGGTAATTAATACCCTAATTAATGTATACCCACTTTCTTAATAATATATACGCAAAAAATAGAAAAAAGTTTCATAGAAAATGAAAAAAATAAAAGATTGCAATAGAAAAAACTGTAGTAATTTACTACAGTTTTTTCTATTATTGTTCTTCTAATTCAATTGTGCGACCTGTTGTAAACCAATCTTGCACGTTCCAAGTTTTTGTCACAAGTCCTTCATAAAAGTCAGGCTCATGTGATACGAGAACGATTGTGCCCTTGAATTCTTTCATTGCACGTTTCAATTCTTCTTTTGCATCAACATCTAAATGGTTTGTCGGTTCATCAAAGATGAGCCAGTTTGCCTCATTCATCATTAGTTTACATAGGCGAACCTTTGCCTGCTCGCCCCCTGATAGTGAGCTTAATGGACGTGTAATATGCTCTGTTTTTAAGCCTGCACGAGCAAGTGCTGCACGTACTTGTGCCTGCTCCATTGATGGGAAGGCATTCCATACATCATCAATTGGCGTAATTTTTTCTGCTTTTACTTCTTGTTCGAAGTAAGAAGGATATAAATAATCACCACGAATGACTTTGCCACCTAATGGATTAATTTTGCCTAGCATTGTTTTTAATAAAGTAGACTTCCCGACACCATTCATACCAACAAGTGCGATTTTTTCGCCGCGCTCAATTTGGAATGTTAACGGTGGTAGCAATGGGTTGTCGTATCCGATAAGTAAATTCTCTGCCTCTACGACATAGCGGCTAGAGGAGCGTGCCTCCTTAAAGCCAAACTCAGGCTTCATCGCTGTTTCAGGGCGATCGATACGTTCAAGACGGTCAAGCTGCTTGGCACGTGATTTAGCGCGACCAGTTGTTGAATAACGCGCTTTATTTTTGGCGATAAAGTCCTCTTGCTTTTTAATGAATTCCTGTTGTTTTTCATATGCCTCAATATGCTGACGCTTATTAATTTCAGCTAGCTCTAAAAACTTCTCATATGTAGCTGTGTAACGGTTCATTTTTGAAAACTCTAAATGGAAAATAACATCAACTACGTCATTCATAAATTCCGTATCATGTGAAATAAGCAGGAAGGCATGCGGATAGCCTTTTAAATAGTTTTTCAACCAAGTGACATGCTCTTCATCTAAATAGTTTGTTGGCTCATCGAGTAATAATACTTTTGGCTTTTCTAAAAGAAGCTTTGCTAATAATACTTTTGTACGCTGACCACCAGAAAGTGCTGCAACATCACGCTCTAATCCAATTGCATCTAAGCCAAGACCGCGTGCAACCTCCTCGATTTTCATATCTAATGTGTAAAAATCACCAGCATCAAGCGCATCCTGCACTTCTGCCATATCCTCAAGTAATTTTTCAAGCTCTTCTGGCGTTGCCTCCGCCATTTTACCTGCGATTTCGTTTAGCTCTTCCTCTTTTTTATAAAGTGGTAAAAAGGCATCGCGCAATACATCGCGCATTGTGCGACCTGCTGTTAATACAGCGTGCTGGTCTAAATAGCCATAATGTGTGTTCGGCAGCCATTCAACTTTCCCAGCATCATGGATTTGCTGGCCTGTAATAATGCCCATCAGCGTTGATTTCCCAACACCATTTGCACCGACAAGACCGATGTGATCGCCTTCTACAATGCGGAAAGATACATCTTTAAAAAGCGTGCGGTCACCAAATGAATGACCTAAATTTTCAACTGTTAATATTGCCATATCGATTCCTCCGATAATTAGTATACAAAGAAAAAACTCGCGGGCTTACAACGCCGCGAGCTGTTTATTCAGTTCTGCAAGTCGTGCTTCCATATTTTCAAGGCGTGTCAATGCTTGCTTCACAGAGTCTGCATGACCTAATGATTCAAGCTTTTCCATATCACCTTGTAAATTAACATAATCCATTTTCAGTTCGGCAATTTCTTGCTGTAATTGAGACTTTGTTAGCATGAACAACGACCTCTTTTCCTATTTTCTGCTGTAAATTATAGCATATGCAATGCCGTATACTCAAATATGGATTATTTCATGACGAGCATAAGCTAAATCAAGTAAAAGCTGCTGTAAAGCTTCGTTGCTTGTACGTAAATCGAGTGCACGCTGCTTATAAATAGCACGTTCACGTCTTGCTTCATGCAATACAAACTCCATGACCGCGTTTTGAATGGTCGATTGCTTCATTTTGCGACCTAAGCCTAGATGCACGAAGCCATTATGCTCACGATTTAAATTATTTGTTAGTTCGCGTTCATTTTGTGCTGCTGTAATACAAGGAATGCCAACCGTAGCAATTTTGTAAGGTGTATAATTGGCGTTACAAACGACGATATCGGCATTAGGGAGTAATGATAAAAGTGCATTTGGTTGCTGGTGAATGGATGTATGGCGACGGCTTAATACCATCATTTGTAGATCTTCTACAGAATGACGATAGTTTTCATCAATCGCAACAGAAATTTTTAGTGGGATATGGAGCTGTGTTAAATGGCGCAAAGTACGATACGTTAAATTATTTTCATCACCATCCTCAAAGGCGATAACGATATGTGGTAGGTCATTTTCCAGCTTGTCCTCAAAGGCGATTTGCAGCAGCTCATTTGGCGTAGCGAAGACGAAATTACCAATAAGCATATTAGGGGGAATCATTTCCTGTGATTCCTCTCGCAATGCAACAATATGTCCATCAGCAAAAGTAGCACCTTCGCCACGATCATCAAAATGTACAAGCGTATGGCAATGTGCTTTCAATAATTGAGCCTGCTCCACAGTAGAGTCATTGCCATCATAAATCATTAAATCAAAATGCTGCTCTTTCAATATGTTAGGTAGCTCGCTGTAGCTTTTGAAAATGACAGGTGAGCCATTCAGCTGCTCCAAAATTTGTGTATCATTTCCTTTTAAAAAAATCGAAATATGCTCTGTCGCTAATAATTCCTGCATAATTGCTGCACGCTCAAATGGATAATAGCCTTTCCATTCACTATATTCTAAAATGAAGGCAATGTTTTTTGCCATAGCTTATCCCATCCTTTCTCGTTTCTACATAAAATATGGTGAAATTTCCTGAAGTATGTGTGAAAATTAAAAGAATAGGAGAAAAAGAGGA
Source organism: Lysinibacillus louembei (assembly GCF_033880585.1). Taxonomy (NCBI): domain Bacteria; kingdom Bacillati; phylum Bacillota; class Bacilli; order Caryophanales; family Bacillaceae; genus Lysinibacillus; species Lysinibacillus louembei. Next base: position 593,817 of record NZ_CP137624.1, on the reverse strand, counting down.
GGAGTGCTCATGGAGATGCGCTCAGCTATCGTTGTTGGTGCGACTGGATTAGTAGGATCAACGCTTGTAAAGCAATTATGTGAAAGTGATGAATACGTAGCGGTAACTGTTATTGCGCGTAGAGCATTAGATTACTCACATCCTAAATTAGTTGTACGAATAAAAGAATTTGACGCATTAGCAGAAAGCGATATGGAATTTGCGCATGAAATCTTTTGCTGTCTTGGCACAACTATTAAAAAAGCGGGCTCACGTGAAGTATTTGAAAAAATTGATGTGGAATACCCCGTACAAATTGCTGCAATGGCAAAAAACCGTGGCATTCAGCATATGATTGTTATTTCAGCAATGGGAGCAAACGAGAAATCATTCGCATATTATAATCGAGTGAAGGGCAAAATGGAAAAGGAGCTTATCGATATCGATTTACCTCAGCTATCTATTGTTCGCCCATCATTATTAGTAGGAAATCGCTCTGAGTTGCGAATAGGAGAAAAAATAGGTGCGGCTGTCTTGGCGGTATTCAATCCATTATTAATTGGTCCGTTGAAGCGCTATCGCTCAATTAAAGCAGAGCAAGTAGCTTTAGCGATGATTGTCATCGCACTTTATCATAAAAACACTAAATTAGCGATTTATCCATCGAACGAGCTTGCACAAATGACACCGCCTGAGCTAGAGGAAGAGCCAGAAATGAAGCGTGAGGATTTATTCAATTGGAATAAACTTCAATCGGGAAATGTATTAGATGAAGAAGTGACGTTTGATAAATCTAAGATAAAGCAATACAAGGTTGAGCGAGATACGCCAAAAGACTGAAATTCAGCTTTTCTCGCGCCGTACCCTGTTCGACAACGTTTGCATCTGCTACAATAGGTGACGAAGTAAACACTAATTCAGTAATAGTGGAGGTTTAAAAAATGAAAATTTTACTCGTTGACGGTACAGTTTTTGGACGTAAAACAGGCGCCGTTCTTCAACAAGTTGAAAAATATATTCAAGAATACAACAAAGATTTACAGCTAGAGCTTCTATATTTCTCGGATTTAAAGCATCAAATTTTGGACGGCAGCCCTCTAAATGATGATATGAAATTGATGGTACAAAAATTCGAAGAGGCAGATGGCTATGTTATTGCATCGCCGATTTTCCAAGCATCGATTCCAGGTGTATTGAAAAATGCCTTTGATATGATTAGCCCAAAGACGATGCGTTACAAGCCGGTAGCAATGATTGCAAACGGTGGCACATATCAGCATCATTTAGTAATCGAAAATCAATTAAAGCCAATTTTAGATTACTTCCGCTGCTTAGTAACACCAAACTATGTTTACACACATTCAGATCACTTCGACGCAGATAACAATATTATCGATAATGATGTACACAATCGCCTACGTGAACTAGCACGCGTTTTCGTACAATATTGCGAAATGAGCAAAAATCTATGTAAAGAACCAGTCGATACACCGTAAAATAAAAAGGACGATTTACATCTTCAGTGTAAATCGTCCTTTCGTTTATCGTATCTTCTTACATACATAAATCATAGAGTAAGCATCATTGGTAATTGGCGTTTCGCTCCAATCTTGATAAACATGCTGGATGACAAAACCATTTACCTTTAATAATCGCTCCATTTCTTTTGGGTAAACATAGCGCAAAGTAATATTTGTTCGTTGTTCAGCGCTATTGTGAGATCTTCGGATTGTCGTATAGTGCTGAAGCTGGTTCAAAGTATCATAATGGCTAATTGTATAAACATCTACTTTGTTTTGTGTATCGTGATCGATATAGCTTCTCCAATATTCCTCGGTAGGTGGCTGCAATAATTCCTCCGCACTAGGGAATCTTGTATCGAAAATGAAAATGCCACCTAATTCTAAATGGCGATTAACTGCTGTCAATAAATTATCTTGTGCTTCATTTGTGAGGAAATGCTGAAAAGAGTTGCCGACAGTGTAGATTAATTGACTTTTCAAACCTAACTGTAGCTTACTGCAATCTTGCTCAATCCATTCAACTGCAAGGTTTGCCTTGATTGCTTTCTTTTTGGCCTCTTCTAACATAGCACTGTGAATATCAACACCAATTAACTGGTGACCGTATTGAGCAAGCGGGATGGTCGCTCGCCCTGTACCACAGGCTAAATCAATAATTATTCCTTGCTGCTGTGCTGCCCATTTCAATAGAAATGGAACATCTGCCAAATGATTTTCGTTTTCTTTATCATATAGAATGGGATTGTTGTATTCTTCTGCATTATGTAAGGTCATAGTTACTCCTTTTGTTTTATATAAGTTGGCATTCATTATAACATAAGAAGAATACATAATTAGGAAAAGAGGCGCTAAAGAATGAGTAAAATAGAAGCAATTGTATTAAATGAAGAGGATGCAAAGACCGCAGAAGCATATGGAGCAGATCGTTTAGAGTTAGTTTCAGCTATTGCTGAAGGTGGCTTAACACCTAGCTATGGCACAATCAAGCAAGTAGTCAAGAGCGTGCAAATTCCTGTAATGGTGATGGTACGTCCACATAGCTATCATTACAACTATCAACAAAGTGAATGGGCAACGCTGCTGGAGGATATTCGCATAATAAAGGAGCTTGGTGCTGCTGGCATTGTATTTGGCGCATTGACTACAAAGAATATGATTGATTTTGAACTTTTGTCAAAGGTGATAGAAGAAGCGGATGGTTTAGCAATTACATTTCATCGTGCAATTGATGAAGCAAATACGCTTGATTTATACAAAGCGCTATGCCAATCATCCTATCACGTGCACCAAATACTAACATCTGGAGGGCAAAGTACAGTGCCAGAAGGTTTAACGACATTACACGCTCTAATACAGCATGCCTCAAAGCAATTAAATCCTCCGATGATTATGCCAGGAGCTGGGCTAAATGTGCACAATATTGCATCTGTACATGAGGTACTACAGGCGCAGTTTTACCATTTCGGCTCAGGGATTCGCAAAGAAGGCAGCTTTGCTCAAGCTATTGATGTGCAGGCATTATCACAAATAAAAAATATATTGAGCTAGGAAGAATCCCTGTTTTTTGAAAAAATACTAAAGTGCTAGAAAATAAGCCCGATATAGACTATGAAACAGAGGAGGTCGGAAAATGAATAAAAAATTATTTTTTACTTTAGGGGCGGTTCCTATTGTAATGATTGCGCCTGCTGTTGTACATGGAGAAGAGACACACACTGTATCAATTACAGGTGAAAAAACAGTGAATGAAACATTGAAAGCAACGATTGAAAAATTACCAGCGAATTCACTCGTTAAAAGCTATCAATGGTATTATGCGGAAAATGTAGCAGGTGAAGGCTCAAATGGCGCAACATATAAGCCAATTACTGGTGCAACGCAAGCGACATTAAAAGTGCCAGTAGATGCAGCAGGACGCTCTATTTTTGTAGAGGCAACTACGACAGAGGGCATTAAATATAAAAGTGAGTCAGTAGAAATCAAGGCATTGCAATTAGCGATTACAGTGCCGAAGCTAAATGATTTTGCAGTACCAGGAGAGACGGTGAAAGTACAAGGTGCTATTGCTACAGATAATGCGGGTGCCAAACTACAAAATGGGCAGGTTACATATAGCTATCAATGGTTTTATAAAGTAGGGGAATCCTTTACGATTATTGATGGTGCAACAAGCAGCACATATACAATTGCTAAAGACGCATTAGATAAAGATGTAAAGCAAATTATTGTGAGGGTAACAGCGAAAGCAGGAAAAGCATCGGTAGAATCAGATGTTTCTAATGTGCTGACGATTTCAAATGAAGTAGTTACTTCAATGATTGATGAGATTAAAGAAATTTTCGTGAATGATTATCAATACAAATTTACATCTATTCCATCTTTTAAAGCGCAATTAACAGATTTAGATAGCAAGTATCAAAATTTATCAGCAGCGGCGAAAGAAGGTGTAACAAATTATACGTCGCTAAAGCGTGCATTAGCTGATGTTGAAGCAATTGAAAAGCTACAAGAAAAAGTAAGTAAAGTAGATGAAGTGGCGGAAAAGGATAAGGCGAAATATTTAAAGGAAATTGAGGAAGCGTACAATAAGCTAGACTTATTGCAACGTAGCCTTGACCCACAAGAAGCTTTATACAAAGATATTCGTAATTTACTTGACCCGCATGCAGATGAGGAGTTCAAGGATGTCAGAAAAATTAATGAAGCAATTCAAGCGTTATTAGTTTATGAAGCGTCTTTTACAAAATATAATGCAGCAGACGCAGCTAGCTTACAAGCAAAGGTTGAGGAAATCGATAAAAATATCGCTACATTGTCACAGGATGCAAAGGCTGCTATTCAAAATCAATCCGTTTTACAGGATGCCAAGCAGGACATTAAAAAAGTGCAGCAATTCATTAAAGCATTTGATAAATTATCATTGAATGATACGCCAAATAAGCAGGTGACAACAGCAAAATCAATTCGCAATGCTTATGACAAACTGACATATAAACAATCACAATTAGTGACGAGTGAATGGATTACGCTATTACTACAAGCAGAAAGCGCAGAGAAGCAGCAAATTGAACGCTTGAACAATGAAATTGCAGGCTATGTTGGCAATCTTGGCACTCATTACCCGATAAATCCTTCTAGCACTTCGTGGAACAGCTATGTTAATGATGTCAATCGCCTTGTAAGTGAATATAAAGGTTTAACAAAAGCGTCAGCAACACAAATTGTTGGCTATGATAAGCTTCTTACACTACAGAAGGATTTCAAGACAGCATTAAAAGTAATTCAAAGCATTGATGCGTATCAAAAGCTGTCTACAACGAAGGGTGTAGCAAGCAATAAATTGCAATCAACTTATACAAGTACATTAAAAGCGTATAATAAATTAACGAGCCTTCAGCAATCACTAGTTTATAATGCCGAGACATTTTTGAAAAATGCACCCAAAACATCTGTTGACCCAGGCAAGCAGGAGCCTTCAGATAAAGCGGTGGCAGAAAAGCTAATAACAGATATTGAAAAGTTAGCAAAAGTTGAGAATTACACATTTGCCACGTTTGAAAATGCGGTGAATTCGGCAACAATGGTCTATAAAAGCCTATCTTCTGGCGCGCGTAAATATGTGACGAACTATCATATTTTAACAGCCGCGAGCAAGGATCTTTCGGCAGTCAATTCGTTTCATAAAAAAGTACAGGTCGCACGTGAAGAAACAGATGTAAAAAAGCAAACGAAAAAAATCGAATCAGTTCAAAAAGCATATGATAAGCTACCTGCAAAGCAACAATATTTAGCCAAGCAGCAATATGAAAACCTGCTAGCGAACCGTTTAGTGGACAACAATGCACCAAATTTAACACGCTTAAATAATGAAATTGCAGCGATACAAGTTAACGGTATATATACAGTATCTGTCGAAAAAATTAATGAGCTATCAGCACAATATAATAAACTGAACGCTACAGATAAAAAAGCTATAACGAACGGTGACATATTAAAGACAGCTGTATCAGATGCAAAAAAAGTATCGACTTTCATGGCACAATACGACAAGTCCTTTACAAAGGATCCGAGCACGGTCATTAAAGCATTTGCTAAGCTGACAACAAAGCAAGCAAGCCTAGTAAGCTCAACAGTTCGCCAAGCAATCAGTAACAAGGAAAAGGAACTTCAATCAGCTAATGGTGTATTAACATTAATTGAATCCATTAATGGACTCGTTGTGAAAGGTGAATACATCGCCAACTTGGACAACAAAGTGAAGGAGCTTCGAGCGGCTTATGATAGCTTAAGCACAAGTGATAAAAACGCTGTGAAAAACTATAAAAAGCTAACAGAAGCGGAAGCGGATTTGAAGAAAATAGCGGATATACACGCACAATATGTCCCAGCAGATGGTGACGACAAGAAGCGAAAAGCGTGGAAGTCAGCCTACAGTAAGCTATCGAAAAAACTAGAGGTTTTATACAAACAAATGTATCCAAGTGATATATAAAAGCAAAGGCACCCAAAATCAAATTTTGATTTCAGGTGCCTTTATTGTGTAGTCGAAGTTTAGCCCAATTTCTCCAGAATTTGATAATCTTTTGTCTTTGTATAAGGCACATTATAATCCTTACAAAATATAGTCAAATCTTCAAAAACCGTTTCGGGCTTAAACAACGCCACCCGAATTGGCAAGCCCTTCGACGTTTTAATAACAGCTAAGCGCGTTGCCCAATTAAACCGTTTAAACGTCACTCTTACAATATCCGCTGCTTGAACTTCCTTTGTATACAATATTTGACCGAAAAGTGTTGTTGTGTAAGTGATTGTATTATTTTTTATTGTAAAGGTATATTTCAAAAATATAAGCATTAGCAATAAAAGTAATGTTACACCACTTATCAACTGAAGCCAAAACTCTGCCACAAGCAAAGTAGGCAGCGTTAAAAGGCACAGCATAAGAAAAAGCAATCTTGAGGTTTTTGCTTGGTAGGTTATGGGGAGCGCTCCTTACTATTTTAATAGTTGGAATTATTATACCAGAACTTTTAGAAAAGTTTTAGTTGTTGTGTTTGCTCGATTGTTCTTTGTTCTAAATATTGAACAGCCCATTGAGCGATTGGTGTTGCTACAGCTTTTGCAAGTAGCACAGGTACAGCATTACCAATTTGTTTATATTGTTTGTCGAGACTGTTGGATTACTGTCGTCACTATAGGTATATTATCATTTTTAGTCGTTACTATACATCCTCTAGTATAAGTTGTATGCTATATTTTAACGAGTCAAAATTGAAAAATCAGCTGTTCTAAAGGACCATAAGTAGTAGTATATGCTTGAATATTTCCTAATGAGGTGATTTTATGTTGTACACAACAGAGGCAGAATTAATGAAAAAGGCACGAGAAGCAATTGGGAAAACATTTAATGAAATTGATCAACATAACCGATTAGGGAAAGGGCAAAAAGGTGGATTTGGTCACATTATAGAAGAGAGTCATTTTGGATACGAAATAAATAGCAACGCAGAACCAGACTTTAAAGAACTAGGTATTGAATTAAAAGTAACCGCATTTAAGAGAAATAAAAACGGAACACTATCTGCTAAAGAAAGGCTCGTATTGAATATTATTAATTATATGGAAGAAGTTCATGAGAATTTTGAAACATCTAGCTTCTGGAAGAAAAATCAAAAACTTTTGTTAATGTTTTATGAATGGCAAACAGAGTTAGCAAGAGGTGACTTTCAAATAATTGAGACAGTTTTATATGAATATCCAGAGGAAGATTTAATTATTATTAAGAAAGATTGGGAACATATAGTCAGCAAAATTCGAGCTGGAGAAGCCCATTTATTATCAGAAGGAGATACACAATACTTAGGTGCTTGTACAAAAGGTGCAAATAAATCAACTGTGCGTCAACAACCCTATTCGAATGTTTTAGCACCACAAAGAGCATATTCTTTGAAACAATCGTATATGTCTTCAATTATGAGAGAATATCTTACTAAAGAGAAACTCACTTATTTTGCAACAAAACAAGAATTAAGTGAGAAAACGATAGAGGAGCTTTTGCATAAACGCTTTGCACCTTATATTCATTTAACTCAAGAGGAGATGGCAGCTCGTTTAAACATGCCTTTTGATTCTAAAAACAAAGCATTTATTCCAAAATTGATAAGCGCTTTATTAGGTGTCAAGGGGACGAAGCTTAATCAAATTGCAGAATTTGCAAAGGCAAATATTCAATTCAAAACAGTACGCTTAAAGAAAAATGATATACCAAAGGAGCACATGTCGTTTGTAAATATTAATTTCAAAGAAATCGTTAAGGAAAGATGGGAAGAGAGTTATATTAGGAACTACTTTTTAGAAACACAGCTCCTATTTGTTATATTTAAATTTAATAAAAATAATGAACTTGTGTTTAAAGGAATAAAGCTTTGGCATATGCCGATGGAGACAATTGAGCATGAAGTATGGAGATACTGGATGGAAATTCGTCAAGTTGTAAATGATGGCGTTCAATTCACGCAAACAAAGCGAGGTATAAAAAATAATCTGCCAGATACAAAATTTAACGGAGTGCTGCATGTACGACCAAAAGGAAGAAATGCATCTGACAAAACAGAGTTGCCAAGTGGACAATGGATTACGAAGCAAAGTTATTGGTTGAATGCAGAATATGTGGCGGAAATTTTAAAGAAGTGAGATTAGGATATGGCAGGATACATTTTTACTATAGATAGCTATGATTCATTAAAAGAGATTATTAAAAATGGTGTATATAGTACATATATAAATGTACTGACAAAAGATGTTTGGTTACCTGCTCATGAAGGCAGGCGATAATGTATATTTTTTATTGATAGAAAAATATATGGAGTTGGCGAACTAGTAAACGTTGTAGATGATTGTAAGCTACTTAATTTCCCAAAGGCGGATTTTCCACAAAGTGAGAGTTTTTCTAGCTTAAAAGATAAGATGATTTTAAATAAATCAGCTTTTAATTTGAGAAATCGTTTTATATGTACTTTTAAACAAAGTCCACATTTCTTTTTAAACGGTGTTGATATGGACGATGTATTAGCATCTGATTTCAAAGCATTTAAAATGCTACGTGTTTTATGGAAATTATCTTTTATTAAAATAGATGATGTGGAAAATAAAGCTTTATTTGATTATATTCTAAAAGCGAATGAGCAAGAGTTGATACAAATGCAAAATATATTTTGTTCTGACAATGTTCTGCATGCTAGGATTAAGAATATCTATACTAGTGAATATAAGGCTACTTCTCAAAATATCATTTCTTTAGTGGGAAATGGGGATTCTCTTCGACATGAAATGGCTATTGAGGCTGCTGTAATTGATTATATAAGTAATTGTGAGGATGGTATATTTGGAAAATGGGATTATATTTCACATCAGGTTGTAGCTTCTCCGTTTAAACCTGTGGATTACATGGATAAAATGGATGTTTTTGGTTATATATACCTAATACACTATATCAAAATATTTAACAATTGAAATAAAGAAGGACAAAGCAACAGAAGATGTGATTCATCAAATAATGAAGTATGTAGACTGGGTAAATCAAGAATATAGCAATAGCTATGATATGATTGAAGCATTTATTGTTGCAAAAGAGTTTTCGAATGAAGTAATAGAGCTAAAAAGTAAAATAGCTAAAAGGGTATATACTAAGGGAAGAAGGCAAGCTATAACTGTTGAATGGAGCAATTTAAGGTTAATAAAATACACATATGAACCAAATTCAAAAAGTATTGTATTTGAGGAAATATTAGTGTAATTAAAAAAGTTGATCCCTTTGCAGAAATGTTTTATAATAAGATATAATTAGTTTTTGCAGAAAGGATGTTCGCTTATGAAAGAAGCTCTGAATGTTGTCGAGTTATTCGCAGGCGTAGGGGGCTTTCGTTTAGGTTTAGAAAAAGCGGATGCAAATATTTTTAAAACCGTTTGGGCAAATCAATGGGAGCCATCGCGCAAAGCACAGGATGCTTTTAATTGTTATAAAGAAAATTTTGGTGGAGAACCGAGTAATGACGATATTACAACAGTTCCAAACGAATTGTTCAGTGAATTAAATATAGATTTATTAGTAGGAGGTTTCCCATGTCAAGACTACTCTGTAGCTCGCTCCTTATCGGGTGAAAAGGGACTAGAGGGGAAAAAAGGTGTTCTCTTTTGGGAGATTAAGCGAGTCATTGAACATTCGCATCCTAAATATGTATTATTAGAAAATGTAGATCGCCTATTAAAATCACCTTCTAAACAAAGAGGTCGTGATTTTGCGGTAATGTTAGCGACATTTCGCGATTTACAATACAATGTTGAATGGCGTGTAGTAAATGCTGCTGAGTATGGCGCTGCTCAAAAGCGACGACGAGTATTTATTTTTGCTTATAAAAACAAATTAAATTTTGCTAAAGAGCAAAATTCAATTTCAGGGAATGATATTATTTTTAAAGATGGTTTTTTTGCAAAAACATTTCCTGTAGAGAGTCAGCCATATAAAAATAGAATAACAACTTGTATGTTACCAAATGATGTTTTGGATATTTCAGATAACTTTGCATTTATTTTTCATACGGCAGGTATAATGAGAGGTGGTGAAGTATTCACCGCACAAACAGAGGCTAAAAATCCAACTTCTACACCATTGAAAGATATTTTAGTTGATGAAGCAATTGTGGATGAGCGCTTTTATTTAACAGAAGTGCAAGCTGAAAAATTTGCTTATTTGCGTGGACCGAAAAAAATAGAGCGTACGTCAGCAGATGGTCACAAATATATTTTCTCAGAAGGTGGTATGTCACCAACAGATGATTTAGAAGGGCCAGGACGAACAATGTTGACGAGCGAAGGCTCTATTAACCGGAGTACACATATAGTACAAGTAAATGGAAGGAAGAGATTTTTAACACCTGTAGAATGTGAACGTTTGAACGGTTTTCCTGATAATTGGACAGCTATGATGTCAGACCGTATGCGTTATTTTTGCATGGGAAATGCATTAGTGGTGGATATGGTTGAGAAAATGGGGAACACAATATTAAATTTAGATAAGAATGAAAAGCTATTATCTGAACAAATAATTATTAACTTTTAATCTAAAAGAAAGCTGTTCTGGAAATCTATATTCTAGAACAGCTTTTTCTACATCTTAATTATCGCCCCTTTACCCCCTCTTAACACTTTTTACACAACCTTCTCAAACCATCCACACTTACTTAATGTTTGTTTCGTACTATAAATCTTGTAAGCAAATAAAAATAAAGCAAAACAAACGGAGGGTCCAATTTGATGATGATTCAAAAATGGTGGAAAAAAGGCTTGATTGGGGTAGCAGCAATTTCGATGTTGGCGGCGTGTTCTGATAGTTCGTCTTCTAATGGGAAAGAGATAGATAGCAATGTATCGCTGGAGGAGCTTGTTACAAAGGCAAAGGAGGAGGGCGTAGTTAATTCTGTTGGGATGCCTGATACTTGGGCGAACTGGGTGGAAACCTGGGAGGAGCTTGGAACAGAGTATAGTCTGAAGCATGCGGATACAGATATGTCGAGTGCTGAGGAGTTAGCGAAGTTTGAAGCAGAGAAAGATGATGCGACAGCAGATATCGGTGATGTAGGGATTGCCTTTGGACCAATCGCAAAAGAGAAGGGTTTAACATTACCGTATAATACATCTTACTGGGATGACATTCCTGAGTGGGCAAAAGATGATGAAGGGCATTGGATTGTAGGTTATACAGGAACAATTTCATTTATTGCAGATACAAACAATGTGAAAAATCCACCAAAATCATGGGAAGATTTAAAAAATGGTGATTATCAGGTGAGTATTGGGGATGCATTAACAGCGAACCAAGCGCAGTTTGCTATTTTAGCGGCAGCGATGGCTTTTGGAGGGGACGAGTCGAATATTCAGCCAGGTATCGATTTCTTTGCAGAGCTAGCGAAGCAAGGGCGCTTGCAAGGTGATCCAAGTGTGGCGAACTTAGAGAAAGGCGAAATTGATGTAGCCATTCTTTGGGATTTCAATTCACTTGGTTATCGTAGCCAAATTGATGAAAGCCGTTTTGATGTAGTGATTCCAGCAGAGGGCTCAGTGACATCTGGATATGCAACAGTTATTAATAAGTATGCAAAAAATCCGTATGCAGCAATGCTAGCACGTGAATATATTTTATCTGATGCTGGACAAGAAAATTTAGCAAAAGGCTACGCTCGTCCAATTCGTGAAAATGTAGAATTATCAGCAGAGGTGAAGGCATTATTATTACCAAGCGATATGTATACAAATGCGCAGCCTGTGAAGGATCAAAAGAAATGGGAAGAAACAACAAAGCAAATACCGCAGCTATATCAAGAGCAGGTGTTAATCCATGCAAAATAAAAAAGTGGTGTTAATTGTTGTTGACGCGCTACGTTTTGATACAGCTTGTACACATATGGGCTTTATGCAGCATTTAGTGGAGCAAAATATGGCAGCACGTTATAAAGTTTGTTCGGAGGTTCCCGCTTTATCTAGACCGCTATATGAAACGATCTTAACAGGGACACCGCCGCTTGTGCATGGGGTCGTGAGCAATATGCTTGTGCGTTTATCGACGCAGACGAGCCTTTTCCATGTCGCACAGCAAAATGGTTTGTCAACAGCCGCAGCAGCTTACTATTGGGTAAGCGAGCTGTACAATCGCGCGCCGTTCGTGCATATGGAGGACCGAATTCAACTAGATAAAGAGCTGCCGATTAATAACGGCTTGTTCTATTTTGAAGATCATTATCCAGATAGTCATTTATTTGCAGAGGCAACATGGCTAATTGATAATAAACAGCCAGATTTTCTTTATGTGCATCCGATGAATGTCGATGATGATGGGCATAAGTTTACAGCTGATTCAGCAGGCTATCGTAATCGCGTGTTGGCAACGGATAATTTATTATCTTTATTTATTCCGAAATGCTTAGCACATGGCTATGAGGTGATTGTGACGGCGGATCATGGAATGACGAGCGATGGCAATCATGGTGGAACGACAGCGGAGGACCGTCACGTACCGATGTTTGTGATTTCCAGTGCAGTGAAGCCAGGGATTCGTGATGGTGTCGTATCGCAATTACAAGTGGCACCACTTTGCTGTTGCTTGCTCGGTATTGAGCCCGCAGAAAGTATGGTTCCGTTGTTATTGGATGGTGTGAGGGCGAACGTGGAATAAAGTCCTGAAAACGTGGAATAAAACTCAAAAAACGTGGAATAAACCTGCAGAAACGTGGAATAAATCTCAAAAAATGTGGAATAAACCATGCACCGAAGCGGAATTCCACAAATTTGCGCCTAGCTGAATAGCGGGCGCACTCTACTTTACATATAAAAAAGAAAGAAGGAATTGCTGTGATTTCCAAACGCCAAGCATTTATCTGGCTATCTCCTTTTATAGTGCTCGTGCTGCTATTTTTCCTTGTGCCGCTACTTTATATGCTCATTACGAGCTTTCAAAGTAATGGTGCATTTACGTTGCAGCAGTATCAAACGGTTTTAACGAATAGCTATATTTTACAAGGCTTTAAAAATAGTATTACACTGTCGGTTGTATCTGCTATCATCGCATTAATCGTGACATTATTTGCTGTGTATGCCATCATGAATTTTTCGGAGCCTATGCGTGAGCGAATTTTGATTTTAACAAACTTAACATCGAATTTTTCTGGTATTCCATTAGCCTTTGCTTTTATTGTTTTACTTGGCAATAGCGGCTTATTTACATTGCTATTTGATAAATGGGAAATCGGTGTACTGTCATCATTTTCGCTCTATAGCTGGGCAGGATTATTGCTTATTTATGTGTATTTCCAAATGCCGTTAGCGCTAATGCTTTTATATCCGATTTATGATGGGATACAGCAGCAATGGAAGGAGGCATCGGCTCTTTTAGGTGCTTCGACATGGCAGTTTTGGATGAAGATAGGTATTCCAATTATCCTACCAGGTGTTGTTGGAACATTTAGCGTATTGTTTGCTAATGCGATGGGGGCATACGCTTCTGCCTATGCGTTAACGAGCAGTAATTACAATTTAGTAGCGATTCGTATTGGCTCGTTAATTAAAGGCGATATTTTCGCACAGCCTGAGCTGGCAAGTGCAATAGCAGTATTGCTTGCGGTAACAATGGTACTTGCGATGCTGTTAAGTGAGTGGAGTATTGCAAAAACGAGGAGGAAATTATAATGAAAAAACGAAGCTTTACCGATTTATTTTTCCTTCTATTTGTCGTTTATATTGTGCTACCAGTTGCTGCGACGATGCTTTATGCCTTTGCAGATAAATGGAATAAGACAATATTGCCAGAAGGATTAACTTTGAAATGGGTAATGACCTTATTTCAGGACCCCGCCTTTATTCAAGCATTCGGGCGTTCTGTGTTGCTAGCTGGTGGGGCGGTCATCGTTGCATTATTTGTCATTGTCCCAGCAATTTTTGTTATTGTGTTATATTTTCCGAAGTATGAAAAGTGGATTCAAGCGACTGTTGTGATGGTTTATTCCTTCCCAGGTATTATTTTAGCAGTAGGGCTAATTCGCGTTTATAGCAAATTTGGTATATCAATGATTTTAGTTGTGCTTGGCGCTTATGTTATTGGTATATTACCTTATATTTATCAAGGTACACGCAATAGTTTACGCAATGTCGATGCGCGCCAGCTTTTAGATGCAGCCCAATTACTTGGCGCTTCTAAAATGCAGGCATTTACAAGGATTTTGCTGCCGACTGTTTATCCTGGACTATTTGCAGGGGCGTTGCTTTCTTTTTCTGTGCTGTTCGGTGAATTTGTGTTAATCAATCTTGTTGTTGGCTCACGCTTTGAAACAGTGCAAATTTATTTAATGAAAAAGCTAAGCACAAGCGGGCACATTGCGAGTGCAGTTGTCTTTGTATATATTGTGTTAATGGGCATTTTAACATTTATTGCAGCAAAAGTGACGAAAAAGACGAAAGGTGCTACAAACGTATGAGTTATATAACGATTGAAGGACTTCATAAAAAATTTGGAGATACGACGGTACTAACAGAAATTGATATGCAAATTAATAAAGGCGAATTTATTACACTATTAGGCCCAAGTGGCTGTGGAAAAAGTACAATTTTACGCATATTGGCGGGGCTAACAGAATCCTCAGCAGGCGTTATTCAAATTGATGGTAAAAATATGATGGGGGTGCAGCCAAAGGAGAGACAGGTGGGCATGGTGTTCCAATCCTATGCGTTATTTCCGAATATGACGGTGTATGAAAATGTAGCATTCGGCTTGCGTATGCAAAAGGTGGCCAAAGCAGAAATTGATAAGCGTGTACAGGAAATACTTACAATTGTTCGCTTGACGGAAAAGGCCCATTTTTATCCTAAAGAATTATCAGGTGGGCAGCAGCAACGTGTTGCTTTAGCACGTGCAATTATTGTTCGACCTAAAGTGCTTCTGCTAGATGAGCCGTTAAGTGCACTAGATGCACAGATTCGCAAAAAGCTACAGGTGGACTTGCGTAATATTCAACAGCAGCTTGAGATGACAATGATTTTAGTGACACATGACCAGGAGGAGGCGATGGCAATTTCAGACCGCATTTTCGTAATGAATAACGGAATGATTGCGCAAAGTGGGACACCAACTGAAATTTATACAAGCCCTAAAAGCGAATTTGTAGCGAATTTTATTGGACATTACAATGTATTTACACGTCAAATGCTAGAAAAAATGGTTGGTGCACCTTTATCTATTAAAGGAGAAAAATTTGCAATCCGCCCAGAGGTCATTCATCTTGACCAGAAACAAGGTGATATTGCTATAGCGGGTATAGCGCAGCATTCTTTAATGAGTGGGAATGTTATTCGTACGACATTTGAAGGTGAAAGTATGTTTGTAATGGAGCAGCTACATCAACGTGAACAAAAGGTGATACTTGGTCAAAAATATACTTGCTATGTTGCGCAGGAAGATGTGGTCGCATTATTATGACGTACGCAAAAATCGAGCGCTTTGAATACATTGTAAAGCAGCTAGAGCTTGAAGGGAAAATTATCGTTGCTAATATTGCCGAAGCGTTGCAAGTAGCTCCTGAGACAATTCGTCGAGATTTTGATGAATTGGAGCAGCAAAAGCTATTAACAAGGGTCCATGGTGGGGCTGTAAAATACATGAATGTAAGAAATGAGCCAGCCTTTTTACGTAAGCTTCAAATGCAGATGGAGGCAAAGCGCCAAATTGCACGTGCAGCAGCTCACCGTATTCAGAACGGAGATACAATTGCTGTGGATACAGGCACAACGACTGTGCACATTGCAGATTTTCTGCTTGCAGTGGATGATGTAACGGTTGTAACAAATTCAATTGCAGCAGCTGTTCAATTTAATTTAGCAATTGAAGAACGCCGTATGACAGGAAAAGTAATTGTACTTGGGGGTATGACAAACCCAGCACAATCCTCATTAGTAGGCGCAATGACAATTGAAATGCTTAGTAAAATGAATTTTGATAAAGCATTTTTATCATGTGGTGGAATTAGTGAAGGCATCGTTTATGATTATGATTTAGATGAATCTTTAGTTTCAAAAAAAATGCTAGAGCAAAGCAAAAAAAGCTATTTATTAGCTGATGCTACGAAATTAAATAGTAAATCCTTTTATCAAATTTGCCAGTTGGATGCATGTGTAGAAGTATTGTGTGATCAGGTTTGTCCGATAACATGGCAAGCATATGAGGAAATTTGGACGCTATGTCATGGAGGGAAATTTGGATGATTGATTATCATGTACATTTAGAAGAGGGACCATATTCATTTCGTTGGCTAGAGCGTACTGCGCAAGCATTACAAGCTTATGAAGAAGATGCTACAGATAAGGGCTATCGTCAAAATGTAGAGCGACAAGTGCAATTATTATCCGAGCGATTACAAAAAGGCTGCTTTAGTGAGGAATGGCTTGATTTATATTTACAGCAAGCAAAACGGTTAGGTTTGCGGGAAGTAGGCATTGTCGATCATTTATATCGCTTTAAAGAAACACGCGCATACTTTGAACGTTATATGGAGTTAGATAAGCAGCATGAATACGGCAGTTTACAGCGCTATTGGCTAGAGCGTGTAATGACCGAGAATATAGATGAATTTATAGAAACGATTCAGCAAGCGAAGGAAAAATGGCGTGAGCAAGGTGTGACGCTGAAGCTTGGTGTCGAAGCTGATTACTTTATCGGCGGGGAAGAAGAGTTAGCGACATTGCTAGATGGGTATCCTTGGGATTTCGTAATTGGCTCTGTTCATTTTGTGGATGGCTGGGGCTTCGATAATCCGCAAACAGAGTATATTTTTAAGCGCATGGATGAAGCGGCATTAAAGCAGCATTATCAACGTTTTTTTGAAACAGTTGAAGGCATGATTGCATCTAATTTATTCGATTTTGTAGCGCATTTAGATAATTTTAAAGTGTTTAATTATAAAGTGCAGGATAAAGTTTTTTTGGACACAGCGTATAAGCGTATTGCAAAGGCGTTGATTGCCACAAATACTGCTACAGAAATTAATGCAGGCTTATATTATCGTTATCCAGTTAAGGAAATGTGTCCAAGCCCACGCTTTTTGCAAACATTATTAGCGTATGGCGTCGAGTTTACAGTTTCATCTGATGCACATTTCCCAGATGATTTAGGGAAATTTACATTTGAAAATGCACAGCAGTTAAAAAATGCGGGAGTTTCTTCACTAGTAACATTTAATCAGCGAGAAAAACAATATATAGAGATTGAGTAGAGCTGTTGGAAAAGCAAATGGTACATGCTTTTCCGACAGTTTCTTTTTATTTTACAGTAACGAATAGTAATATGATACTAGCTGTTATAACCTTGCTCAGAATTTGTTTAGGTCTATATAGTAATATGGTATCTATCTATCTTTTTTGCAAACAATTCATATGATAGACTAGGAATAAAGGAAGGGTAGGGAGTGTTATGCAATATAAAAAGAATTATTTAATGCTCAGATTAGCGGCTTTAACGGTTGGGATTAATATAATTGTTTTTGTACTGGAGAAGTATTTTCATTTATTAAGCAAGCATAATTCACATGGGGCAGTTACAGAAGTTTCAACAGGTACTATAGTAGGGAGATATATATTTTTCATTATTCCTTTCTTATTTTTAGCATGGGGAATTGTGCTTTATATTAAAAACTCAGAGCACCATTTACTGCCATGGATTAATACATTAACGCAAACATTCGGTAGTATGGCTATTATTAGTAGTGCTGGTGGAGGAGTGGAGTTTCACTTTTCGATTTTTATGGTGTTAGCGATCATTGCTTATTATGAGCAAGTACGATTAATGATTTTAATGACAGTACTGTTTGCAGTACAGCATGTTGCAGGTTACTTCTTTATTCCACAAATTGTTTTTGGAACAGACCAATATACCTTCCTTATGTTAGTTATCCATGCAATCTTTTTATTATTAACTAGCTATGCAACAATTAAGCAAATTTTGTCGAAAAATGCGATAACGAAGCAACTTGAGGAAGAGAAGCGTAGCAAGGAAGAAAGCTTAATCCATTTAGTACAGCAGGTTGAAAAGCTATCTGAGCGCATCCAATCAGCTTCAATGAACGTTTCGAGTAAATCTGAGCAAAATTTGAAATCGAATGAGGCGATGGGGCATTCCTTTGATGAGGTGACAGAGGGATTATCCATGCAAATTGATTCAATTCAGTATGTTAATGACAATCTTGGGCGCATTCATCATTCAATTCAAAAAACATTCGATTCCTTTGAGGAAATTCAAGGAGAAGCAACAACAACAGAAAAAGCAGTAACTGAAAGCTATGGCAGACTTGAGATAATACAGGAGCAAAATAAAAATGTATTACACACAACTTCCGTTATCGTTTCATCGATGAAATCGTTACAGCAATCAGCGCTTGCGGCACAAAGTATGACAAGCATGATTCAAGCAATTGCAGATCAAACAAATTTATTAGCATTAAATGCATCAATTGAAGCAGCAAGGGCTGGAGAGCACGGTAAAGGATTTGCGGTCGTAGCAGATGAGATTCGTAAATTATCTGATCAAAGTCGAAGTGCGGCGGAGGAAATACAAGCAATTATTACAACGATTGGTGAGGAAAGTGAAGCGAATGTTGGGCATGTTAATGTTGGTCAACAGGCTATCCAACAATCAACAACAAATGTAGAGTCATTCGCTACTGATTTTGGAAAAATACATCAAATGATTCAGCAAATGCTGCAATATATTATTGAAATGAACAATATGATGACAGCGATTCATCGTGATACGACAGATGTAACAGAAAATATGCAGCAAGTTTTAGCTGTTACGGAAAGAGGCTTTGATTCTGTAGAGAGGTTAAGAGCAATCGGCGACCAGCAAATAGAATCAGCGAAGCAAGTAGATGAGGAAATCGAAGAGCTTGGCTCATTAAGTCAGTCGTTGCAGCAGCAATTTTCATAAAAATAAGGCTGTGTGGCAAGAGCGCCGCACAGCCTTTGTTTTTATTCTGCTTTTGCCGTAACGATAGCGTAGCGCTCCCATTTTCGGCTTTTCCATCGTAGTAATACAAGAATTGCGCGTAGCCACTCATCTGCTGCAATAGCTAACCATACACCAACCAATCCCATATCAAGGACGAAGACGAATAAATAACCTAGTGGTAAGCTCATACAAATCATTGAAATGAAGCCGATTTTCACGGGGAAGCGTGCGTCACCAGAGGCACGCAATGCGTTAATAATCGTAATATTAATTGTCCGTCCTGTTTCAAGTAAAATACTTAATAGTAGGACAGCTGAGGCAATGGCTATAATTTCAGGGTCCTTTGTAAATAGCTGAACGAATTGCTCACGGAAAAGCATGACGACTGCTACCATAACGAGTGTGAAAATTAAAGCAGTTTTCACACTAAACCATCCACGCTTATAGGCGATTTCCTGTTCACCTGCTCCAACATGGCGACCGATTAAAATAGCGGTTCCCATCCCGATTGCCATTGCGAATAAATAAGTAAACATGGAAATATTGACGACATATTGACGTGCTGCAAGAGAGGCTGCACCTATATACGTAACGTAATATAAGAAAACAATTTGCGCAGTTTGATAAAGCACCTGCTCTAAAGCAGAAGGGATTCCAATTTGCAAAATTTTCTTAATATAGTCTTTTGAAAAAGTATAATAGTATTGTAATTTTACGCGTACCTCCAGCGCCTGATAGAGCAGCCAGAAAAACACGACAGCAGCGAGCGCACGGCTAATAACAGAAGAAATAGCTGCACCTTCAACACCCATTGCAGGTGCGCCGAATTTTCCGAAAATCAAAATATAATTTAAAATTAAATGGATGACGTTCATGCCAAGTGACACATACATTGTTTGCTTTGTCCAACCGTTTACACGAATAACGGCAGATAATGAATTAATTAATGCTTGCAGGAAAATAAATCCACCGACAATGCCAAGATAGCTTTGTGCAAATAGCAGGACATTTCCTTGTAAATTCATCATCGTCATAATGTTATTTGAGAATAAAATAAACAGCGCACTCATTATAATACCGACACAAAGGTTGAGCGACACTGACAACGCTGAAATTTTGGAAGCCTCTTTAAAGCGCTTCGAGCCTAAATATTGAGAAACAACGATGGCAGCACCTGAGCCGATAACACCTAATATTAAAATAGCAATTTGGATATATTGATTTGCTGCACCAACTCCAGCTACCGCTTCATCTGAAACGGCACTTAGCATCAGCGTATCTGCTAGCCCCATTAACATAAATAAAAATAATTCTAAAAAGAGTGGCCAAGTCAATTGAAATAGGCCAAGTTCTTTCGTTTTCTTCGCCATAAAAAACCTCTTTTCTATCCGATATCAAATCAAAGCAACAAGTATCGTATCATATTCTTTATCGAAAGTCGCTAACTTTATTTCGGGAGGCGAAAAGAAATCGTTTTCAAGACAAAAGAGGTGAACACATTCGCCATAATCAAGGCAAAATCTATGTTATAGTAGCTATACATAAGTAAAAGGAGCGTAAAGAAATGGCAAAAAGCGTAGTATTAGCAGAAAAACCTTCAGTAGCACGCGATATTGCGAATGTGCTGAAGTGTCATAAAAAGGGTAACGGGTTTTTAGAAGGTGACAAATACATTGTGACATGGGCTTTAGGGCATTTAGTAACACTTGCTGACCCTGAAAGCTATGATGTCAAATATAAAACATGGAATTTAGAGGATTTACCGATGCTGCCAGAGCGTTTAAAGCTGACAGTGATTAAGCAATCAGGCAAACAATTTAATGCGGTAAAGTCACAGCTAAGCCGTAGTGATGTCAATGAAGTAATTATTGCGACAGATGCAGGACGTGAGGGGGAGCTTGTGGCGCGTTGGATTTTAGCGAAGGCGAAAATTAATAAGCCTGTCAAGCGTCTATGGATTTCTTCTGTTACAGATAAAGCGATTAAAGAAGGCTTTGCTAATTTAAAGCCTGGTAAACAGTATGAAAACCTATACCATGCAGCGATTGCACGCTCTGAGGCAGATTGGTATATCGGCTTAAATGCAACGCGCGCATTAACAGCGAAGCATAATGCACAGTTGAATTGTGGGCGTGTGCAAACACCGACATTGGCCATGATTGCAGCACGCGAAGATGAAATTAAAAACTTTAAGGCACAGACATATTACGGCATTGAAGCCCAAACAGACTCAATTAAACTAACATGGCAAGATGCAAATGGTAATAGCCGTAGCTTTAATAAGGAAAAAATCGACAGCATTATTAAAACGCTAGGTCGCCAAGATGCGAAGGTTATCAATGTGGAACGAAAGCCAAAGAAATCCTTTGCACCAGCGCTGTATGATTTAACAGAGCTTCAGCGTGATGCGAACAAGCTGTTCGGTTATTCAGCTAAAGAAACATTAAATATTATGCAAAAGCTTTATGAATCGCATAAAGTGCTGACATATCCACGTACAGATTCACGTTATATTTCATCGGATATTGTGGGTACATTGCCAGAGCGTTTAAAGGCATGCGCAGTAGGCGATTATCGCACAATTGCCAATAAGATAGCGACAAAGCCAATTAAAGCAACGAAAGCGTTTGTCGATGATAGCAAGGTCAGCGATCACCATGCCATTATTCCAACAGAGGCATATGTCAATTTATCGGCATTTTCCGATAAGGAACGTAAAATTTATGATTTAGTTGTCAAGCGTTTCCTTGCAGTATTATTACCAGCACATGAGTACGAGCAATTAACAGTGCAGGCTGAAATTGCAGCGGAGAAATTTATTGCGAAAGGTAAAACGGTGCTGAACGCAGGCTGGAAAGAGGTTTACCAAAATCGCTTTGATGATGAAGAAACAAACGAAGATGTGAAGGAGCAGCTGTTACCTCGACTTAATAAAGGTGATGTGCTGAAAACGCGCTTAATCGCAGGAACATCCGGTCAAACAAAGCCACCAGCGCGCTTCACAGAGGCGACATTATTATCGGCGATGGAAAATCCGACAAAATATTTAGAGACGGATGACAAACGTTTAGCAGACACATTGAAATCAACAGGTGGGCTTGGCACTGTTGCGACACGTGCGGATATTATTGATAAACTGTTCAATTCCTTTATGATTGAAAAGCGTGGCGGTAAAGATATTTTCATTACATCGAAAGGGCGCCAATTGCTTGATTTAGCACCTGAAGAATTGCGCTCGCCAGCGACGACAGCCGAGTGGGAGCAAAAGCTAGAATTGATTGCAAAAGGCAAGCTACAAAAGGACACGTTCATTAATGAAATGAAAGAGCATACGAAAGCAATCGTAACAGATATTAAAAATAACGATAAAAAATACAAGCATGATAATATCTCAACAAAAACTTGCCCAGATTGTGGCAAGCCGATGCTTGAGGTCAATGGTAAAAAGGGCAAAATGCTTGTTTGCCAGGATCGTGAATGTGGTCATCGTAAAAATGTTTCACGCACGACGAATGCACGTTGTCCACAATGTAAGAAAAAGCTTGAACTACGTGGCGAAGGTGAAGGGCAAATTTTCGTATGTAAATGTGGTTACCGTGAAAAACTGTCTGCCTTTGAAGCACGTCGTAAGAAAGAAGGCTCAGGTAAGGTCGATAAACGCTCTGTGCAAAAATATATGAAGCAGCAGGATAAGGAAGCAGAGCCAATCAATAATGCATTTGCTGAATTATTAAAGGGTCTTAAATTAGATGAATAGCTTGTAGATATGAAATGCACCCAATTGTTTAGGAGTCACTAAACAATTGGGTTATTTATTTTGAATAAATACTAAAATGGATGCGGCTTCTTTTGTATTTTATTAAAACCATCATGATTTAGGTTAATGCACTTTATACTCGATTTCGTAGCTTTTAGAATTTGCCGAAGTTACTAAATGACCTAAAGTCC
The DNA here is from genome assembly GCF_033880585.1 of Lysinibacillus louembei. NCBI lineage: Bacteria > Bacillati > Bacillota > Bacilli > Caryophanales > Bacillaceae > Lysinibacillus > Lysinibacillus louembei. The sequence goes on along the minus strand of NZ_CP137624.1, from coordinate 570,828 downwards.
ATGTGACGATATTTATCGCCTTCAAGAAAGCCATTTCTTTTTATTACAGTTTAATTCCTATGTGACAGAAGGCTTTTCTACAAGTACAGCTATTTTAGACATATAAATATCCATTTTTATGATGAAAATATAACATAAAGTGTGTGGAATGCTGTAGAAAACTTTCTATCATTGCCCCACCGTGCTAAATATTTTCTTAAGAAGAACTTAAGATATTCACAAGAAATATACGGTACTATTTATGAGAATGTATAATAATAATGGACAAGGGGAACGGTGTAGGGAATATAGTAAGGAGAGATGAAGCCTTGAATTTGAATATTTTAGTATTAGATGATGAAAAGGAAATTGCCGATTTAATCGAAGTTTATTTAATAAATGAAAAATACAATGTGTTTAAATATTACGATGCGAAAGAGGCTTTAGCATTTATAGAAAGCACAACGATTGATTTAGCCATTTTAGATGTGATGATGCCCGAAATAGATGGCTTTACGCTGTTAAGGAAAATTAGAGAAGCTCACACTTTTCCTGTTATTATGCTGACTGCAAAAGAAGAGGAGATAGACAAAATAAACGGCTTTTCGCTAGGAGCAGATGATTATATTACGAAGCCTTTTCGCCCGTTGGAGCTCGTCGCTCGTGTCAAGGCTCAAATAAGAAGGTTTACAATGTATAATCAGGACGCTAAGCATAGTGAAGATACGATAGACTTCTCTGGCTTAGTTTTAAATAAAAGCACACGTCAAGTTTTTCTGAACGAAAAGCAATTAGCTCTTACACCAACTGAGTTCTCTATTTTATGGTACTTATCTTTAAATAGAGGAAAGGTGATTAGCTCAGAGCAGCTATTTCAGGAGGTTTGGGGAGAAAAGTATTTTAACAGCAATAATACTATTATGGTCCATATTAGAAATTTGCGAGATAAAATGAAGGATTCTGCGGAAAATCCAAAGTTTATTAAAACGGTTTGGGGAGTGGGATATACAATTGAAAAGTGAATTTGGCCGACTGAAGAGGAAAATGATTGGGCAAATTATTTTTATTTTAGTAATAGCCATCATTAGTGGCTATCTCATTAGCTTCGTTTTGCTTGATGGAATATTACAAGCGCCGTTTGCGGATTTATTTATAGCCTTCTGTGAAAATGTGCTGCAATTAGATTGGTATGTAGCAAGAGACGCTTACTCCGTATTGTTTCAACAAAATAAATCCTTTTGGTTGGCTATAGGATTTATTATATTATTACTTATTATTTTTTACATTGCGCTTTCTCGTTTTACTCGTTATTTTAATCAAATTAGCGATGGTATTATGATGCTTTCAGAGGATTCAGAGAAGGAAATTCACCTTCCTGCTGAGCTAGATTTTTTAGAAAAGCAATTAAACAATGTAAAAGCTAAATTAGAGAAGCGTGCCAAAGATGCGCAGGAAGCAGAGCAGAGAAAGAATGATTTAGTTGTTTATTTAGCACACGATATTAAAACACCGCTAACATCAATTATTGGTTATTTAAGCCTTTTAGATGAGGCGAAGGATATGCCGGTGGAGCAAAGGGAAAAGTATGTCACGATTACATTAGAAAAATCGTATAGATTGGAGCAATTAATTAATGAGTTTTTTGAAATAACAAGATTTAATTTGCAAACTATTATTTTAGAAAAAAATCTAATTCCTTTAAATTATATGCTATTGCAAGTAGCTGATGAATTTTATCCATTGCTAGCACCGAAAGGTCAAAAAGCAGTTGTCCAAATAGATGATGAAATCAATATTTATGCAGATGGTGATAAATTGGCAAGGGTATTTAATAATATTTTAAAAAATGCAGTTGTCTATAGTAATCCAAATAGCACCATTGAAATTAGCGCTAGAAACGAAAATAATCAGACGTTTATTTCATTTACGAATGTAGGGAAAACAATTCCTGCTGAAAAGCTGGAGATGATATTTCAAAAATTTTATCGTTTAGATAGCGCAAGGTCGACGCAAACAGGTGGTGCGGGGCTTGGCTTAGCAATTTCCAATGAAATTATACAGGCGCATGGTGGGACGATTACAGCTACTTCAAGTGATCATAAAACCGTGTTTACTGTGATGATTCCAACGAATTCTTAAGAAACCTTAAGAATTTACTAATGGTTAATTAAAAAAATGCTCCTTTTTTTATGTTTCAATAGAAGCATACAGAAAAGGAGTTGTTATTTATGTTCACGAAAAAAGGGATTTTTAGTATCTTGTTGATATTAACGGCGCTATTCCTTTATTTTATGCTAACAAGGGAGCCTTCAATGTCTTTACGTCAGGACATTGCCTCTTCAAAATTATTCGCACCTGTACAGAGCGAGGGAACGCTTGATATTAGTTTACACAGCTCCAATGCAATTTTAGTGAATTTGGATAAAAATGAAGTGCTATTGGATAAAAATAGTGAGCAAATTATTTACCCAGCATCTTTAACAAAAATGATGACAATTTTAGTAGCTATTGAACATATTGATGATTTGCAAGAACGCATTGTATTACCGAGGGAAATATTTGATGATTTATATCAAGAAAATGCCTCTATGGCAGGTTTTCTTCCAAATGAGGAGCTTACTTTAGAGGATTTACTGTATGGCTCTATGCTGCCGTCAGGTGCGGAGGCAACAATCGGTTTAGCTGAATATATTGCTGGCTCAGAGCAAGCATTTGTAAAGCTTATGAACGATAAGGCTCAGCAGCTAGAAATGGAAAATACGAATTTTACAAATACAACAGGATTACACAATGCTAATCATTATACGACGGTTAAAGATATTTCCTTATTTTTACAATATGCGTTAATGAATCAGGAGTTTCGAAATGTTTATACAGCACAGCGTTATTCTATACAATCAACAAATCTCCATCCAGAAGGCATCACATTGACAAGTCGAATGTTTCAAAATATGAGCTCCAGCATGCTACCTCAGGGCGAAATAGTAGGTGGCAAAACGGGCTATACAGATGAGGCAGGCTTATGTTTAGCAAGCTTAGCAGTGGTAAATGGACAAGAGTACATCCTTGTAACGGCAGGAGCTGAAGGAGGACCACGAACTGAGCAATTTAATATAGTGGATGCATTTTCAGTATATAGTGCGCTGTGAGCTTTCAAAATAATAAAGGTGAAAGGTTGTTTTTGGTAACCTTTCATTTTTTTATTTGATTGAGAAAGGCTTCGTATAATGAAAATCTAGTTTTTGAAAAGCCAAATAAAAATATGAGCATTAATTTTTATTAAGGCTATATGACTTAAGATCTATTTAACGTTTTGTGCATGAAAAAATAGGGTATGGTCTGATATAATTGTCTTAACTAAAATGCACAGAAAGAGGTGAAGTTTATGAAAATTGCTAGCTTGATGCAAAGCGGCATGTTGGATTTTGAGGGACGCAAAAAGGTATTACAACGCAAAGAGATGGGTGAGGCATATAAAAGAACGGCACAATTTGCTAAGGCAAGCCAAAACCCAGTTCTTGTGGCGTTAGAAAATTTGCTGTCAGGTAAAACAGAGAAGGATTTACTAGCAGCAGACGCAAAAGCGAATGATACACAGCAAAGGCTAGAGACACCTGAAGCGCAAGCGCAATTACGCCACCTACAAATGACAGAGAGCGAAGTAAAGGCACATGAGCAGGCGCATAAAGCGGCGGGAGCAAGCGTCACAGGGCCAATTTCATACACATATACGCAAGGTCCAGATGATCAGCTTTATGTAAGTGGTGGAGAAGTGTCTATTCAAACACCTACGACAAGCTCTGACGAGGAAACAATAAAAATATTAGAGCAGGTACGTCAAGCGGCATTGGCACCTGCACAGCCATCTCCACAGGATTTGCGAGTAGCTGCGAGCGCAGCAGCACAGATTCAACAAGTGCAGACAGGGCTTGTTGCAGAACTGGAACCACATGAAGAGCCCCCATTTGTAAACGAAGACTTAACTTTCGATGTGCCTGAGCAATTTACAAATGATGTAGAGCGTAATGCGACAGCACCAACGATTTTCGGTAAGGAATTAGAAAATATTATTACACAAAGAACGTTTAATAAAGCAAAGATGCAGTACCAAAGCCATATTGAGATGGTGAAAAACGGCTATCTTGCGGTTGAAGAGCCAACATTTTCAAAAATTGCGTAAACATAAAAGTTGTTCTAGTATGTATGCTAGAACAGCTTTTTTTATCATAATTTAAATACCCATTGAATCATGATAAAGCCTCAGAGTAATTGATATATGCTAAAAGGAGGGTGTAAAATGGCAAAGAAAACAGCTAAGACGAATGCCGTTCGCATCATTGAACAACAAAAGATTCCGTATGAGGTGTTGGAATATACGGTGGAGGAAGGCGGTGCAATCGATGGTGTGACAGTTGCGCAAAAAACAAATCAACGAGTAGAAACGGTGTTTAAGACGCTTATTGCCACAAATGGCAAAGGGCAATTTTATGTTTTTGTCATTCCTGTAGCAAAGGAATTAAACTTAAAGGCAGCAGCAAAAATAGCAGGTGAGAAAAAAGTCGAGCTCATTGCAGTAAAGGAGCTACTAGGCTTAACAGGCTATATTCGTGGAGGCTGTTCACCAGTTGGCATGAAAAAGCTTTTCCCAACATTTATTGATGCATCAGCACAGCAGCTACCATTTATGATTGTCAGTGCAGGGAAAATTGGTATGCAGATGAAGCTACTACCACAGCATTTATTGGAAGTTGTCAAAGCACAATACGGTGAATTGACGATGTAAAGTATAAGAAAGAAGGCAAATGATATGCGGAAAAAATTTGCATGGCAGTGGACATTCTTTTTTGTCGGTTTAACTGTCATGTCATTAGGGATTTCTTTAACGATTAAAGGGAAAGCGTTAGGAACAAGCCCGTGGGATGTATTACATATTGGTTTATTTAAGCAATTTGGCTTAACGATTGGTACATGGTCTATTTTGACAGGGCTTATCATCGTTGTAAGCACCTCATTATTTTTAAGAAGATGGCCGAAAATAGCAACATGGTTAAATATGCTATTAATTGGTTCTTTTATTGATTTATTTAACTGGCTGCTACCATCAACATCTATTTTTATATGGGAGCTGTGCTATTTTATCGCAGGATTTTTTGTCATGAGCATTGGCTGTGCCTTATATATTTCGGCGAATGTCGGAGCGGGTCCACGCGACACGATTATGATGATTATTGTTGAACAGTTTGGCGGTTCTGTGCGTTTAGCAAGGACGATTATGGAAGTATTTGCAGCGGCTGTCGGTTGGCTGCTTGGTGGTCCAGTTGGTGTAGGGACAGTTATACTTGCACTAGGCTCTGGACAAATTATTCAATGGGCATTGCCTTTCTTTAGAAAACAGCTAGCGCAATTGATTGGTGAGCCAAATATGTTAAAATAGATTTACATTACACGAAGGGATGAAGTGCTTTGTCAAAAATATTAGATGCATTTTTACAAGAGAATTTACAAGCGTTGCATGAGCAAGGATTATATAACGAAATCGACCCTGTAGAAGGCGCAAATGGTCCGATTATTAAAGTGCGTGGCAAAAATTTAGTTAACTTATCATCAAATAACTATTTAGGTTTAGCAACAAATGATGAATTAAAGAAAGTTGCAAAGGAAACAATTGATGTATATGGCGTAGGTGCAGGTGCTGTACGTACGATTAATGGTACGCTTGATTTGCACGTGAAGTTAGAGGAAAAGCTAGCAGAGTTCAAAGGAACAGAGGCAGCAATTTCTTATCAATCAGGCTTTAACTGTAATATGGCAGCAATTTCAGCTGTGATGGATAAAAATGATGCGATTTTATCAGATCAATTAAACCATGCTTCTATTATTGATGGCTGCCGTCTATCAAAGGCAAAAATTATCGCATACAACCATTCAGATATGGGTGACTTACGTGCGAAGGCGAAGGCAGCGAAAGAGTCAGGTCTTTACAATAAAATTATGGTTATTACAGACGGTGTCTTTTCAATGGATGGTGATATCGCGAAGCTACCAGAAATTGTTGAAATTGCAAAAGAGTTTGATTTGATTACTTACGTGGATGATGCGCATGGCTCTGGTGTGACAGGTAAAGGAAAAGGCACAGTGAAGCATTTCGGCTTGGAAAATGAAATCGACTTCCAAATCGGTACATTATCAAAGGCAATCGGTGTTGTTGGTGGCTATGTAGCTGGGAAGAAGCAATTAATCGACTGGTTAAAAGTGCGTTCTCGTCCATTTTTATTCTCAACAGCATTGCCACCAGCGGATGTTGCAGCAATTACAAGTGCAGTACAAATGATTATCGATTCAACAGAGCTACATGATAAGCTGTGGGACAATGGTGATTACTTGAAAAAAGGTTTATCGGAGTTAGGCTTTAATATCGGTGCATCTGAAACACCGATTACACCATGTATTATCGGTGATGAAAAATTAACACAAGAATTTTCAAAGCGCCTATTTGAAGAAGGCGTTTACGCAAAATCAATTGTTTTCCCAACAGTACCAAAAGGAACTGGTCGTGTGCGTAACATGCCAACAGCAGCACATACAAAGGAAATGCTAGATGAGGCATTAGCGATTTATGCGAAAGTAGGTCGTGAATTAGGTGTAATTCAATAAGCGCAACAAAAGGCTGCCGGAAAAATAGGTAATAAACTACCTACTTTTTTGGTAGCCTTTTGTATATAGCTTAAAGCATATTTATGTGTAAGGAGGTGCGGCTAAATGAAGCGGATAATGAAAGGGTTTTTGATTTTTTCAATTTTAGTATTGATTGGCTGTGAACAGGAGAAAATAGTTGAACAGATGCCTCCACTATCACCTACAGAACAATTTGTGCTGGAGCAATTGATTAATAAAAATGGGCTATTGCAAACAGATATGCAACAGCAAAAGAAGGTGTTTTTATCTGAATCCGTCGGACTGTGGCTAACCTATTTGCTAGAAAAGGAAGATAGAGAGCGATTTCAGGAGCAAGTAGATGTGTTAAAGCAGTATTTTATAACGGATGATTTGATTGTTTGGCGCATGGATGGCGATAAAAAAGCGACGGTGAATGCATTTATTGATGATTTACGCATCATTCACGTTTTATTAGAGGCTGGTGAACGATGGAATACGGCGCAATATATTAGCTTAGCAAAGGAGCTAGGAAAGCAGCTTACAAAGTACGGGATGCTAGACGGAATTTTTGTTGATTTTGTTGATATTTATTCAAAGGATAAAGCGACAACTATTATGTTAAGTTATATACTGCCAAATGCATTACAGAAAATGGTGCAGTACGATGTTATAACAAATGAACAAATGGCTCAACAAATATATATTGTACAAAATGCACAGCCTACGAAAGAGGGATTTTACCCCAAATCCTATGATATTTTAGCGAAGGAATATACGTATGATACAGAGCTGCATATGATTGATCAATTGTATACAGCTTTGAATAAGCTACAGTTGGGCGAATCGACAGATATGTTTACACAATGGCTGCTAAAGCTATATGAAAGAGATGGTCAGCTATATGGACGTTATGAGGCAAGTACAAATTTACCTGCCGTCCCCTTTGAGTCGCCAGCAGTTTATGCCCTTGCTACAAGCTATATGCTCGCACTTGGAAACAAAGAAATGGCGAATCAATTTTTTCAGCGAATGCATGCATTAAGAAATGATGAGCTATTAGGGTATATTGATACAAAAACGAAGGCAACACATATATTTGATAATTTACTGCCTTTAATGACAGAGAGGGAGATGGAGGATGCGAATAACGATAAAAGGAACTAAATCCTTGGTAGTATACGGCATACTGCTACTATTGCTCATGCAAATCCCTGTGTTTATGTTGTTGAACAGAGGCGAAGAAGGATTATTATTATATATTCTTTTGATTGTTATTATTATTTTAACGATATGGAAAGGTGCGGTGGCTGGCTTAATTAGCAGCCTTGTACTTATTTTTTGCAGTGGAACAATTCTATTGTACATGCGTATAGCTGGTACAATTTCAACAATTAGTGCTACTTTTCCGCTATATTTATTTTTTATTTATGGTGCGCTACTATTACTGCTTATTTTATGTGCTGGAAAGGTGCGGGAGCTGCTTCTATTACAGGATCAACACATTCAGCATCTTGAGCGGGATGTCAGTCGTTTTGTTGCTATTGATATAGAAACAGGGTTTGATAATGAAACACGTATGTATTCAACAGTGGAAGAAGAAATGAGCAGAACGGACCGCTCTAAGCATAATTTTGTATTTATTCTTCTAAGGTTGGAAAACTATAAGCAGTTTAAGCAGCTATATGGAGTGAATGAAGTGCATCATTTGTGGAAGCAGCTAGCGATGAAAATACAGAAAACAGTTCGCCAAACGGATAAAAAATTTCGTTACGGAGACAATCAAATCGCCCTCCTTTTGACAGATACATCAAGTCAGTTTATTGATGTAGTGTATGAAAAATTAGATCAAGCTTTGAAAAGTCATCAGCTATTGAATGGGCATTGGGTAACATTGCGTTATAAAACAAGCTACTTCGTTTATACATCTCAAGTAGAACAAAGCTTTGAAGAGCTATTATTGAGCTTAGAAAGAGAGCTGAGAACAAATGAGCTTTAACTATAGGCTTTTATTCATCGTCTATATAAGTAGTGTTATGCTGCTGCCTCAGCTTGTCAGTGCAGAGAAACCCCAAGGTGGAATTGCCTTGATTTACGCGAATGAAGAAATAAACGAAGATGTGCAAATTTTATATGAATTGCTTAGCATATATGAGACTACAGATTTATTAGCTGTACAGGATGTGGATAGAGAGAGGTTGTTATCGTATGAACGAGTAATTGTCTTCAATTCCTCCTCTGCTCAAATGCCTGCTAAAGCTGTACAAGCCTTGAATGACTTCCGAGGTGTAGCTATTGCGATAGGAAATAGCGCGTTACAGCTAGCGCCATTTGCAGAATGGCATATTGGAGAGGAAACGACATTACTGAAGATTGGTGATAAGATACTAAACAATCCACTTAGCTGGCAAATCGTGCAGCCATCAGATGACGCAGAAATTGTGCAAACATCCGCTTCGTTTTCACAAAAATATCCATTTGTTGTTGAAATGCCAAAAAGTAACTGGTCATATATAGCCCTTTTTGCAAAGGAGCTTGTATATGAATGGCCATCTCTCATTAGCCAATTATTGCAGCTACATCCGCCAAGCAATCATGAGGCGTTTATTGTGCTATCGGATATTAATATGAAAACAAATGTTGAGCACTTAGAAAAATTAGTAACGATTTTAAAGCAATATGAAGTGCCTATCGTATTGGAAATAGCTCCTTTCTATGAAGAGAATGGAGAGCTGCTTCATTTAGAGAATAATAAGCCGCTTATTAAATATTTACAAATTTTGCAGAGGAATGAGGCAAGCTTTGTATTAGCACCACCTCCCGCTGAAGCAGTGGAAAAAAGCTTGGACTATTTAGTGCAAAATCGAATTTATCCTACATTGCTAAATGGTAATAGTCCTATATTTAGTCATTTAGTACAAATGAGACCTCTCCATATTTATCGAAGCATACACACCCGTCAGCATATTTTCCCATATACAGTGCAAACTGCAATTGATGCAGGAGACAATCCACTTTATCGAATGGAACAAACAATCACCCAACTACTAAGAACGCCAGGAGCTATTATCAGCTTTCAATATCCAAGCTATGCAGATGCTACGCATTTAGTAAATCTTATTAAGCTTGTACAACGACCAAATGTGCAATGGCTTGATTTTCAAGCATTGGATTCTATCGTACAGGCAGAGAATGTAGTAATTGAGCAAACCGTTGAAGGCAAGCTAAATGTGCAATTATCCTTTTCTATTTTTGAGCGCTTACGAATGTATTTTGACCACAGTCCTTTTGAATTTGGCTTGTGGATATTAGTCATAACGGTTGCTCTGTTCGTTCTGTTGTTTTTTATGAATACATTGAGACTTCGCATGACATTGCGCAAACGATTATTTGAGGAGAGGAAAAGCAATGGCTGATATATTATTTTATTGTGCGCTCACCTTGATTTGGATGATGTTACTTTATCACATGTTTTTGATGGAGGGTGGCTACCTGCACTTTCGCTCATTTGAAAAGCCTATTGATCAATGGAGCGAAAAGATGGTGGATGTTCCAACTGTAAGTATCTTTATTCCCGCACATAATGAAGCGGTTGTGATTGAGCAAACGTTACGTGCAATGTCACGTTTATATTATCCGAAGGACAAGCTAGAGGTTATCGTCATCAATGACAATTCCTCTGATAATACAGGAGAAATTGCACAGCGTTTTACAGAAAAATACCCCTTTATTCGCGTCATCGAAACAGTCGAGCCGAATAAAGGGAAGGGTAAATCCTCTGCCTTAAATTCAGCATTGGCGGCTTCAGACAGTGATATCGTTGTTGTCTATGATGCAGATAATACACCTGAACGGATGGCAGTTTGGTATTTAGTGATGGGGCTTGTTAACGACCCGAAGGCTGCTGCTACAGTAGGAAAATTTCGTGTTATTAATGCAGACGAAACGTGGCTAACACGCTTTATTAATATTGAAACGATTTGCTTTCAGTGGATGGCACAAGGAGGACGTTGGAAATGGTTTAAAATTGCCACAATCCCAGGAACAAACTTTGCGATTCGACGCAGTGTGCTAGAGTCGCTAGGTGGCTGGGATGTGAAAGCGCTTGCGGAAGATACAGAGCTAACGATTCGTGTTTATAATATGGGCTACCATATTCGCTTTTTCCCAAAAGCAATTACATGGGAGCAAGAGCCGGAAAATTTAAAGGTTTGGTGGAAGCAGCGTACGAGATGGGCGCGTGGCAACCAATATGTTGTATTGAAGTTTTTGACACAGTTTATGACATTGAAACGCAAAAGCATTATTTTTGATTTGTTCTATTTCTTTTTTACTTATTTTTTATTTTTTTTCGGTGTCATTTTATCTAATGCCCTTTTTATTACCAATTTGTTTGTTGATATTCATTTAACAGTAGGTAATATCGCAATTATTTTATGGATATTAGCATTTTTGCTTTTTTTAGGAGAGGTAATGATTACGTTAAGCATTGAAAAGACGGAGATGAATCGAAAAAACTTCTTTTACGTTATTTTAATGTATTTCACCTATTCACAAATGTGGATTGTGTTAGTGGTGTGGTCGCTCTTTTTAGAAATAAAGCGAGCTATTACAGGGCAAGAGGTGCAATGGTATAAAACGGAGCGTTTCGCTAAAAAGACGAAATAGGAGGTCATGAAGGTAGTGAAAAATATAGCTTATTTAATAGCGATATATATCAGCTTGTTATTTTATTCCGAGCAGGTCGCTGCAGCAACGATTGAAATAGATGAGGAGAAGCTACAAATGAATGTAAGTGAAACACTGAAAAAGCCCTTAGTAACTAAATCTATTGAACTGCAAGGAACGGAAGCATCCAGAGATTTTTATTATACGCTAACAGAGGATGTGCTGAATGATAAAACATATGAAGTTATATTTCATATTCGTCATTCTGGGCTATTAATTGCACCCTCTTCTTTTACAGTAAAAATAGATGATAGTGCCATTAAAACAATCCCATTAACACAAAATAAATTGAGTCAGTCTGTAACCGTTCAATTACCGAAGGAAGCTTTAGCAAAAGGAACACATAAAGTGACGGCAAGCTTTTATGGTATTGTAAAAGAAGGTGTTTGTGTAGCGTCAGGTAATGCAGGTAATTGGCTGCGTATTGACCCGCTTTCCTCTATTTCTTTATTTGATAAAGGGGCGCAAGCATGGACACTCGCTGATTATCCCTCTGCATTTTTTAGCTATGAAGGCAATGAAACAACACTAATTATCCCAAATCAAGCATCTATAGCGACATTAAACAATGCTTATCAGCTCGCTGCCTATTTATCAGAGCACAGTGAGCAGGATGTGCATATTGTCAAAGAATCATCGGTGCAAACAGTCAGAGGAGCAGTCATTGTAGTAGGTGCGCAAGATGAATTTACAGAGCCCTATATGAAAGAAATACTGAGAGGTATCAATGCTGAGGAGGCGACACTAAATGTTTTTGCATTTGAAAGTACAGCCAATAGGCAAAGTGTTCCTGCACTATTCGTCACTGCAAAAGAGGCAGCTAGCTTACAGCAAGGAATTTCGCTATTAACAACAGAGCATTTATACAAGCAATTAGTCGGAGACACCTTTTCAGTAAAGAGTCTGCCTGTGTTTGACCATTTACAAACATCTGAAATTCCTTTGAGCAATTTGGTTTTACTACGCAAACATTATCAAGTCAAGTAACGATGACCTCTCCTTATTATGTAGCTTTGCCACAATTGCAGCCAGATAAAGAAGCAGCTTTAAAGCTGCTATTAAAAAAGTCCGCTACATTATCTGAGGAAATGGAACGGGAAACCGAGTTAATTGTTACAATTAATAATGTGCCACATGCAGTAGATTTGCAAAAGCTAACAGAAGCATCTACAGGCATATATGAGGTAACAATCCCTGTGTCAACGAATACCTTAAACAAAAGCAAGCTGGCAGCCATTCAATTTGAAGTAACAGGCTTCCAATTGGAGGAGCCATGTGAGACAACGAATGAGCGCTATTGGTTATATATTGATTCAGCAAGCACATTATCAATACCAAGTGAACTAGCAAGTCCTACATTTACATTGATGGACTTCCCACGCGCCTTCTATAAAAATGCATTAATTGTTGTACCAAACAATAAAGAAACGAATTTTGGAGAGATGGTTCAGCTTTATAAGTCGCTAATGATGAATGGACAACCTGCTAAAATAAAATTAATACAGGAGCAGGAAATTAGCGAGGAGAATTTGCAAAGCTATGCAGTCATTTATGTGGGGGCATTAGCAGATTTTTCAACACTTACTGCGCACACAAATAGCATTGTGCATACAGAGGAGGATTTTTCAAATCAGGGACTTCTATATGGGGCTATGTCACAATATGCGTTTATTACACGAAGCTTTTGGCAGGAAAACCAGCCGTTTATGCTGTTACAACTAGCTGAAGCAGCGTCTATAAAGCCACATTTTTTAGAGCAGCTCCGCCAAGTAAATCAACCAATAAATACGGTGATGTTGACAAAGGAAGGGCAGTTAATCGCAGGGAAGCAAGTACAGGTAATGGAAGGGAAAGGAAAAGAAGTAGAAAATCTTTCATGGCAAATAATCATGTTCTTTGCCCTCTTTATGGCGCTCATTGCTGTTATTATATACATTTTGCTAAGAAGAAGAAAAAAGCGCTATCCAATAGAAGAAAATAATGAATAATGAATGGAGTTATACGAAAGAGCATCATCCTTTCGTATAACTCCATTTTTATTTCAATAGTAAATATTACTTTTGAATAATATTAAAGTGGTTGGGTATTTTGGATTACATGTGTTTTATCCTATTTAATAATGATTGAAACTATAGGATTATTTTAGGGGATTTTTGAGAAAAATTGTGATTTTTTAACCTAATTTTAACCTTTGCAAGCTATGCTAAGTTTCAATTCGGTAACAGTGCATCTTTTTATATTGGAATTTACAGGTAAATCATACTTTGAAATATAATTGCATATATCAATTAAGTCTTCATTATATATTTATAAAAGTAAAAATATTACTTATTTTAATTTCAATAATAATGATAGATGTTTAGTTGAAAAGAGATGAAGGGAGATTTTTATGAATAATAAAATGGGCAGTAAATACTCTATATTTGCTGACAAAATACAATCGAAGCAGGCGGTAGTTGGTGTGATTGGTCTCGGTTATGTCGGATTACCTTTAGCAATTGAAGCTGTCAACAATGGGTTTTTTACCATTGGCTTTGATAATAACATCGATAAAATTAATAGTTTGAATCAAAGAAAAAGCTATATTTCAGATATGCTCTCTAACGATATAGCAACAGCATTAGAGAGTGAGCGATTTATAGCAACAAATCAATTTGAGCGATTACAGCAAGCTGATATTATTGTTATTTGTGTACCAACGCCTTTAAATGTCGACGGAAGTCCGAATATTTCGTATATAGAAGACGCTGTTATCCAAATACAACGCTATATGACGAAAGATACATTACTTATTTTAGAGAGCACAACATATCCAGGAACGACAAGGGAAGTTATTTACCCAATGATTGAGCAACATAGTTATACAGTGGGGGAAGATTGCTTTATCGCTTATTCTCCTGAGCGTATTGATCCGGGGAATCAACATTTTAATGTAAAAAATACGCCAAAAGTCGTCGGAGGATTAACTACAAGCTGTACATGGCTAGCGAGGCTATTTTATGAAAATGCATTGCAAACGCAAGTACACTGCGTTTCGACACCGGAAGTAGCCGAAATGGAGAAGCTACTTGAAAACACATTCCGCCAAGTGAATATTGCTTTGATTAATGAGCTAAGCAAAGTATGTCATGCGATGAATATTGATATATGGGAAGTTGTGGATGCGGCTGCTACAAAGCCCTATGGTTTTATGCGTTTCACTCCAGGACCAGGGGTTGGCGGGCATTGCATACCAATCGATCCTAAATACTTACTATGGATAGGGCAACAATATGGTGTGCACACATCACTAATTGATACCGCTGATAAAGTGAATGCATCAATGCCACAATTTATCGTATATCGATTAGCAAACTATTTGAATATGCTACACAAGCAGTTAGCAGGTGCAACGCTAGTCGTTATTGGTGTGGCATATAAGCCGAATGTTGATGATGTACGCGAATCACCTGCACTTGCTATTATTCAATTGCTTAAAAATATGAATTGCAACATTCAAATCGTTGATCCATTTATGACAGATATACCTACCGTTTTATTAACACCTGAGCTTGTTCAGCAGGCAGATGGAGTTTTGATTTTAACAAACCATTCCAATATTGATTATGAAATAATCGATATTCATGCGAATTTTATTTTCGATACTCGTCAAACAAACTACTTATTCCAAAATGAAAATTACTATAAATTGTAAGGGGTGTTATTTATGAAGAAATGGCTACTTTATAGTATAGTGCCTATTTTATTTTTAATAGGTTGTCAGTCAAAAAATGGAGAGGGAGCTGTTCAGGCAGTAGAACCTTCAATTGAAGTGGAGGCATCTGATGGAACACTAAGCGATGTAATTCGAGTATCTAACACCCTAGAACCAAAAATAGGACTTACATTTAACGGCTTAGCAGACGAAGACACAATGATGAAAATATTAGATGAACTAGACAAACATAAAATAAAAGCAACTTTCTTTTTAGAGGGAATGCGTGTGGCACAAGAGCCGGAGCTTGCACAGGAAATTATAGCAAGAGGGCATGAAGTGCAAAATGGTACCTTAACATTTCAGAATATGTCAACGCTAGATTATGAGCAAACATATAAAGAAATCTTTTTAGCGAATGAAATTTTTGATAAGCATTTACACTATACACCACAATATGTGCGCAGCCGCTCAGGCGATGCAACAGAAAACATGCGTTTAGCAGCCGCTACACTAGGGTTAAAGGCGGTTATAGAATACTCGATTAATCCACAGGATAGAAAAATGCAAAGCGCAGAGGACCTTGTAGCATATATTGAGCGTTTTTGGAGTAGTGGTGCTGTCATTCATTTGAACACATATATTAACCCAGCTGTGATTGAGGCGATTCCGTTATTAGCAGAGAAAGCGAATGAAAGAGGCTACACGCTCACGACATTATCAGAAGTGTTAAAGGATCAGTATACATTGCATGAATTAGAGGAAATCGAAGGCTATGATGCCATTCAAATGAACGCGAATTATGAAGATGTAGAGCCATATATTTATTATCGAAAAAATACAACAAAAAAGGAAGTTGCTTTAACCTTTGATGATTGGGCAAGCGAGGAAAGAACAAAGGAAATTCTAGACATATTGCGCAAATACGACATTAAAAGCACATTCTTTTTAATCGGAAGTGGTGTGGAAAAGGATCCGCATTTAGCAAAGCTTATTTTAGATGAGGGGCATGAGGTTGCAAGCCACTCCTACTATCATCGAAATATTACTGAAATGACGCCTGAGGAGCTTCAAGAGGATATTGTAAAAACACATCGTGCACTAACATATGCCTTGCAGCAATCGCCATTATTATATTTTAGGCCAGCGCAAGGTGTGATTGATGAAAAATCCGCAAAGGTAGTCACAGCAACAGGAATGAAGGCTATTGCTTTATATGATATTGCGTCATTTGACTGGAAAACAGACTACACTGTACAAGATATTTATAACCGAATTATGGAGCGAGTAGCACCGGGGAAAATTATTGTGATGCATGTGTTGGATGGTACAGAAACAGTGAACGCATTGCCGTTAGTTATTGAGCAATTACAGCAGCAAGGCTACACATTTGAAAAGCTCTCGACATGGATAGAACAATATGCAGAAGAAGGTGTGGATTGATGACAATAGAAAAGGAAGTGTTAATGACTAAACGACCGGATCGGCGTATTTTATCAAATATTCCCGACCCGGAAAATATGCGTAGCCTGATAGACCGAAGAGGGGCTAGTTATCAGCAAGCTGAGGTAGATGTTGCGGATGTTAATGAATTGTTTCGCTTACAGTCATTAAGCTTACGCTATATTACAAGATTCCCTGTAAAGGTTTCAAAATTAAAATCGGCTATAAAATTTTATTCTGAGGACATTTCTGTTACGGGGATTTTAATTTATTCAGATACAGCAAATGTTTTTGAATGTGATGAAATTTTAACATTAGCATTTAAAATTCCTGGCGGTGCAATGCCTGAGGGCTATGAGGCAAACGTTAAGCTAAAGGGTAAGATTATTCGTACATTTACAAAGGAAGTAGATGGAGAAACACGCTATTATTATGCCTGTGAATTTTTACAGTCGCTGAATCAATATATGCAAAAAAAGCGCTGGGGTCTATCCATTTTTGTTGCAAGCCTCGTATTATTGCTTGCAACATTAACAGTAATGCTGATGCGTGCGGAAAGTGTTATTTATTTCAAATTTAATAAATCCTTATATTTATATAGTTTAATTGCGGCCGCATTTTTAATTAGTCGTTATGTATTTGGCATGTTTTATCGAACTGTTCGCATTAACCCACAGTATGAGCCTGCTGTATCCATTATTATTCCTGTATTTAATGAAGAGAAGTGGATTCAGCGAACAATTTTAAGCTGTATGAATCAATATTATCCAGTTGATAAATTGGAGGTCATTGTTGTTGACGATTGTTCGACAGATGATACGAAGCGAAAAGCGGATGAAATAGCAGAGCTCATTCATCAAGAGGGGGAGCGCTTTAAAACGAAGGAGCGTTTAATCGTGCATCAATTGCCTCAAAATGGTGGCAAGCGTGAGGCATTAATAGCAGGTGTGCATATGGCAAAGCACGATTTAGTCGTGTTCGTTGATTCTGATAGTTTTTTAGAGCCAAACGCGATTCGCAACTTAGTGCAGCCTTTTCAAGATGAAAAAATGGGTGGCGTAGCAGGGCGCACTGAGGTAGAAAACAAATTTACAAATGCCTTAACGAAGCTCCAAACGGTTCGATATTATATTGCATTTCGCATTATGAAGGCAGCAGAGTCGTGGTTTGATGCAGTGACATGCTTATCTGGTCCGCTTTCCTGCTATCGCAAAGACCTTGTTTTACAAAATGAAGAAGCATGGCTCAATCAAAAATTTCTCGGTCAGCCAGCAACATTTGGTGATGATCGTAGCATGACGAACTATATTTTAAAAACGCATCGTACGACATATCAGGATAATGCTGTATGCTCAACGATTGTACCATCTGATACGAAGTCGTTTTTATCACAGCAGATGCGCTGGAAACGTTCATGGCTAAGAGAATCATTGCGCGCTTTTACATTTATGTGGAAAAAGGAGCCGTTTATGTTCCTCTTCTTCATTATTGGCTTAATCGTGCCAATTGCTGCACCTGTTGTGGTTGTATATAACTTAATATGGGTGCCGATTACGCAAAGTATTTTTCCTCGAACATTTTTGTTAGGGCTATTATTAATGGCAATGCTAATGAGCTTAGCACATCTTTATTTTAGAAGAAGTAAGCTATGGTCATTTGGCTTTATTTTTGTGCTATTTTATGAGTTTGTTTTACTATGGCAAATGCCTGTTGCTTGGGTCACATTTTGGAAATCGACATGGGGCACGAGAGAAACGCCACAGGATGTATTAGAGCGAGAAAAGAAATTGGAAAGAAAAGCTCGTCGCAAGAAAAAATGGGCTTTTAGAAATGCAGGTGAGAAAAATGAGTAAAAAGGGTGTTGCATTAAATCAAAAATCGAAAGAGCGCAAGAAGGTTATTCGAACGATTATTCAAGCGGTAATTGTTGCTTTTCTAGCTTTTATTTTAATACGTGCTGTCTTTTTACTTAACAAATATGAAGATACAGCTTTTGCTACATCAAATGGAGATGGCTTTATCGCTCTGTCTTATTTCGGTGTGAGCCGAGGAGAGTCAACGAAATATGTAGCAAAGGCTGAATTGGAAAAGCAATTAACATTGTTGGCGAAGCAGGGCTATACAACGATTTCTCAGCAGGATATTATTGATTTTTATGAGCAAGGCAAGCCCTTACCTGAAAAGGCCTTGTATTTATCGTTTGAGGATGGGCGTACAGATTCAAGTATTTTTGCACAAAAAATATTGGAAAAGCTCAACTATCGCGCAACGATGTACACATATGCAAATAAAATGGATACGAAAGATACAAAATTTTTAAAGCCTAATCATTTGAAGCTCATGCAAAACAGCGGCTATTGGGAGCTCGGCTCAAACGGCTATCGCCTAACATACATTAATGTTTTTAATGATGAAGGGAAGTCATTAGGCATGATAGATGAAAACGATGTGCCCGACAAAATGACAATTGAGTACTATAACCATTATTTAATGGATTTTATTCGTGATGAGTATATGATTCCGACAGAAACACGAGCGGAGCTAGAACAGCGTATTGCAGAGGATTATGGGCTAATGCGTGATATTTATACAGAGACGCTTGGAGAAGTACCACAAGCATATGCGATTATGCATGCAAATGCGCTGTATAATAATATGGATTCACTCGTTGAAAAGGCGAATGATCAACATATTAAAGAGCTATACAAAATGCATTTTAATTTAGAGCTAGATGCTTATAACGAGGCGGATGCTGATATTTATAATTTGAGTCGATTGCAGGTTTCCCCCTATTGGCCAACCAACCATTTAATGATGAAAATTCAACAATCGAGCAAGCAAAATGTAGAGTTTGCTATCGGTGACGAGAAGCTTGCAAAGCAGTGGATTTTAGCAAATGGCGCAGCAGAATTTTTAGATAATCAACTTATTTTAACGTCAGAGCCCTCTGCACAAGCGACATTATTTTTAAAGCAAGAGCTACCTACTACTTATCAGCTAGAGTTCGATTTTTATGGCAATGTTGTTGGTGAGCAATCGCTTTATGTGAAGGCGGACGATGAGAGCTATATGCGTATTATGCTGAAGGACAACGAGATGGTTGTATTAGAAAAGCAGCCGAATCAAACAGAGGCTGAGGTGCAACGTTATCCGCTGAAGAAAATAGAGTGGAACGGTGAGGATTATGCCTTTAATAAGGCGACAGTATATTCTTATTATGATACACAAAAAGGCTCTCGTATTGATGAGGAGGAATATCCTCGCAATTTAAAAAACCGCCGCCATTTTGAGCTACAGGTAGGGCAAGGGGAGCTGCAATTAGTAGTCGATAATGAGCCTATAGCAACAATTGCAATGAATGAGGCGATTCAAAGTACACAAATTGGCTTCGGTGCAGCTTATTCTAAAAAGGATACATCGCATGAGCAATATGCAGATGATATATACGATACAGTGGTGGAGGACATTGAAATAACAGATAAAGCAGGAAAAGTTCTTTTCTCAAATCAATATACTAAAATGGCAAAGGCTGAGCATAATGTTTCCACATGGTTTAATGGTGTCGTAGATTTCTTCATTGAAACGTTTTAATAGTGTTAGCTATGTGCATCGTTCATTTTGAATGGAGTAACTAAAGAAATCGGGGAAGTCGCAAATAAAACGAGAAACTCGCCAATAAACTGGGGAAGTCGCAAATAAAACGAGAAACTCGCCAATAAACTGGGGAAGTCGCAAATAAAACGAGAAAGTCGCCAATAAACTGGGGAAGTCGCAAATAAAACGAGAAAGTCGCCAATAAACCGGGGAAGTCGCAAATAAAACGAGAAAGTCGCCAATAAACTGGGGAAGTCGCAAATAAAACGAGAAAGTCGCCAATAAACCGGGGAAGTCGCAAATAAATTGAGAAACTCGCCAATAAACCGGGGAAGTCGCAAATAAATTGAGAAACTCGCCAATAAACCGGGGAAGTCGCAAATAAATTGAGAAACTCGCCAATAAACCGGAGAAAGCGCAAATAAAACGAGAAAGTCGCAAATAAATCTGAGAAAGCGCAAATAAAACGAGAAACCCGCAAATAAATCAAAACCTCCACAGCACAAAATTTTAAACCTCTCTAGGACGCATTTATTGTTGCTATGACATAAATAATAGTTCTTGTAGATGAAGGCTGTTTGAAAAGCTATTCCTTTCAAACAGTCTTTAATTTTAAAAAATATGAAGTGCGGCAATGCGTTGCATCGCTTCACGTAAGCGCTCCTCCTCAACTAAAAGCCCAACACGCACATAGCCTTCCCCGAATTCCCCAAAGCCTCGACCATTGGCAACAGCAACATCCGCCTCATTTAATAGCAAATCGGTAAATTGCTCACTTGTATAGCCTTCAGGCACAGGAAGCCATGCAAAAAATGAACCCGCAGGTGCCTTCACTTGCCAGCCGATTTTTGCTGCCTCCTCAATTAATACATTGCGCCTGCTTTCATAAGCTGCTCGCAACTCTCCAACAACGGTTTGCTCCATATTGAGCGCATGTGCTGCTGCATGTTGAACTGCTGGGAAGAGGCTACAAAATAAATGATCCTGTAGCAATTCAATCGCCTCAATTATTTTGGCATTACCTACCGCAAAGCCAACACGCCAGCCTGCCATATTAAATGTTTTTGATAATGTATAAAATTCAATACCAACCTCTTTAGCTCCCTCTATTTGTAAAAAGCTAATTGGCTTTTTGCCATCAAAACCAATAGCACCATAGGCGAAGTCATGTGCAACAGCAATTTGATGCTTTTTAGCAAAGGCAACCGTTTCCTGAAAGAAGTCATAAGTTGCCATCGCCCCTGTTGGATTGTTAGGATAGTTAAGGTAGAGAAGCTTTGCTCGTGCTTTAATGTCATCGCTTAATAAATCATAATTAGGCAAAAAATGATTCTCTGCTTGTAGCGGCATTGTGGCAAATTGCACATCCGCAAGCGCTACACCTGATAAGTAATCTGGATAGCCTGGATCAGGTAGCAGCATTAAATCACCAGGATTCATGATGGCAAGTGGTAGCTCAACAAGCCCAATTTTTGTACCACCAACAATTGCGACCTCTGTTTGTGGGTCGATAGATACACCATATTCACGCATGTAAAACGCTGCTGCTGCCTCACGTAGCTCCGCAATGCCACGAAAGGGTGGATATTTATGCGTCACTGGGTTTTCAGCAGCTTGCTGCAATGCCTCAATAATATGTATAGGTGTTGGCTGATCAGGATTACCTTGTCCTAAATTAATGATATCGCGCCCTTCAGCGATAGCCGCGTTAACCTTTTGCACAAGCGAAGCAAAAAATTGAGGCGGTAACTGCTGTAGTTTTTTTGAAAATTCCATGCAATCCCCTCGTTTTCTGAATATAATAAAAATATGGTAAAGCTTTTTTGAAAAAATGTCTATATAGGAAGTGAAGCTATGAAAATCGGATGTATTCAATTAAATGTCGGCTTTGGCAAAGTAGATGAAAACTTTGAACGAGCGGAACAATTTATTCGTCAGGCTGCACAAGGTGGCGCTGAAATTATCGTCTTACCTGAAATGTGGAATACGGGCTATGCACTTGAAAAGTTGCCAGAGCTAGCAGATGAAAACGGCGAGCGTACGCAAGCGTTTTTAAGTAAATTAGCGAAGGAGCTAGCTGTCCATATTGTTGGAGGTTCAGTCGCTATCCGTGTTGGCGAAAAATTTTTTAATACGATGTATACATTGAATAAGGAGGGCGAGCTTGTTGGCGAATATAGCAAAGCGCATTTATTCCGTCTAATGGACGAGCATTTATATTTGCAGGCAGGGGATAAAATGAACCGCTTTGCTTTAGGAGATGTTGAGGCAGGGGGTGTCATTTGCTACGATATTCGTTTCCCAGAATGGCTACGCTCCCATGCGTTGCAAGGCGCAAAAGTGCTATTTGTGCCAGCGCAGTGGCCTACGCCGCGTATTGACCATTGGAAAACGTTGCTGCAAGCACGAGCAATTGAGAACCAATGCTTTGTTATTGCGGTCAACCGAATTTCGCGTAAAGTAGAAAACTTCAATGGACAATCAATGATTATCCAGCCTTGGGGCGAGGTGCTGTGGACAGGTGCAGCTGATGAGGAGCTTGCCATTATCGATGTTGATTTCGCCATTGTAGATGAAGTACGCACACGTATACCAGTTTACGATGACCGCCGACCAAATTTATATGAAGAAGTAGTGAAAAACTAGCCAGAAGTCAATTTCTGGCTAGTTTTTTGTTTTTGTATGTAGAAAGTACTCATAACTTTTAAGTTATCTATTTAATAGTATTTTCAACGATAAATAAAATTAATGATTGTGTTTTTGAAAAGAACATTTTATAATTAATTTCAGCAAAAGGACAAAATAAACGCTGTATATCAGTGTTTTGTTGTATTTTTACAGTGTACAAATGTATAACGCCACAGGAGGGTACGGGAATGAAAAAAATTATTGTCACAGGTGCACTTGGTCAAATTGGTTCAGAGTTAGTGGGGAAATTACGTACAATTTATGGAACAGATGCCGTTTTAGCGACGGATATTCGCGCAGCGCAGCAGGATGGTCCATTTGAAATATTAGATGTAACAGATGGTAAGCGCATGCATGAGCTTGCCAAGGAGTTTGGTGCGGACACAATGATTCATATGGCAGCATTGTTATCAGCAACAGCAGAGAAGAACCCTCTGTTTGCTTGGAACTTAAACATGGGTGGCTTAATGAATGCATTGGAAGTATCACGTGAGCTGAATTTGCAATTTTTCACGCCAAGCTCGATCGGTGCGTTTGGTCCATCGACACCAAAAGATAATACGCCGCAGGATACATTACAGCGCCCAACAACGATGTATGGTGTCAACAAAGTAGCGGGTGAATTGCTATGTGATTACTATTTCACAAGATTCGGCTTAGATACACGCGGTGTTCGTTTCCCAGGCTTAATTTCTTATGCGACACCACCAGGTGGGGGCACAACAGATTATGCGGTTGATATTTACTATAAGGCGATTGAAGAAGGGAAATATACATCTTATATTGCAGAAGGCACGTACATGGATATGATGTATATGCCAGATGCATTGCAAGCAATTGTTGATTTAATGGAGGCAGACGGTTCTAAATTAGTGCACCGTAATGCATTCAATATTTCAGCAATGAGCTTTGAACCTTCACAAATTGCTGCAGAAATCAAGAAGCATATTCCAAGCTTTGCGATGGAGTATGATGTAGACCCTGTACGTCAAGCGATTGCAGATAGCTGGCCAAATGCGATTGATTCCTCTGCGGCAAAGGCGGAATGGGGCTTCAATGCAAAGTATGATCTTGCATCAATGACGGTGGATATGTTAGATAAATTGAAAAAGTAAATGAGAAAAAGCTCTGAAGAAAATTTCAGAGCTTTTTCTACATGCTAGTTACTTTTTCGAAGCCTCAACTAACGCTTCAATTGTTGTCCAATCATTATTTGTAAGAGCATCAACAATCTTACTGCCAACAATGACGCCATCGCTAAAGCTGGCGAATTTTTTGACGTGCTCAGGTGTAGAAATGCCGAAGCCGGCTAATACAGGGATAGTGCTTGCCGCTTTCAATTTAGCAAAATGGGCTTCTAGCTCATTTGCAAAATTGCTGCGTGCGCCTGTAATGCCGTTAACTGTGACCGCATAAATAAAGCCTTCACTCGCCGCAGCTAATTTTTCAATACGTTCCGCAGGGCTTGTTAAAGAAATGAGCTGAATTAACGCAATTTCCTCTTGCTGTAGTGCACTATAAATAATGTCACGCTCCTCCAACGGCATATCCGGAATAATGACACCATAAATACCTGCTTGCTTTGCATCACGAGCGAATGTTGCTGCCCCGTACGCTAAAATAGGATTTAAATAGGTCATCGCAACAAGTGGCACAGTAATTTCCTCAGCAAAGCTCGCTAGTGTAGCTAAGACTGATTTTAATGTAGTGCCATTTTGCAATGCACGCTGTCCTGCAAGCTCAATCGTCGATCCATCCGCTACAGGGTCTGTAAAAGGGATGCCTACTTCAATGGCTGTTACACCGATTTCCTGTAAGCGCAAAATGGTCGTTTTTAAAGCTTCTAAGCCGCCATCTCCAGCCATAATATATGGGACGAACGCACGGTCACCATGTGCTAAAACTTGCTCAATCGCTTGTTGAATCATGCCTCTGTCCCTCCAATTGTATCAATTAATGTATGCACATCTTTATCGCCACGACCTGATAAACAAACGACAATGATTTCATCTGCCGTCTTCGATTTCGCAAGCTGTGCTGCGTAGTAAATAGCATGGGCACTTTCTAAAGCGGGTAAAATGCCCTCTGTTTCAGCAAGCAACTTGACGCCTTCTAAAGCCTCCACATCTGTTACACTTTCATAAAGTGCGCGACCAATATCGCTCAAATAACAATGCTCAGGTCCGACGCCTGGATAATCAAGCCCAGCTGAAATGGAGTGTGCCTCCTGTACAAAGCCGTTTTCATCCTGCAATAAGTACATATATGCGCCATGTAGCACGCCTTTTTGTGCGCCGTAAATCGCTGCCGCATGCTTGCCTGTTGCAAGACCTGCACCAGCAGCCTCAACCCCAATTAATTGCACATTTTCATCCTCGATAAATGGATAAAACATGCCGATTGCATTACTGCCACCACCAATACAAGCGATAACGCTGTCTGGTAAGCGCCCTTCCTGTGCCACAATTTGTGCACGTGTTTCATCACCGATGACACGTTGGAAATCGCGTACAATGGTAGGGAAGGGGTGTGGTCCAAGCGCTGAGCCTAAAATATAATGTGTATCCTCCACATGTGTTACCCAATGACGTAAAGCTTCATTTACCGCATCCTTTAATGTAGCAGAGCCTTTTTCAACTGCAATAACTTTTGCGCCAAGTAATTCCATACGGAAGACGTTCAATGCTTGACGCTTCACATCCTCTGCCCCCATATAAACAATGCATTCTAAATCGAGCAATGCGCAGGCTGTCGCTGTTGCGACACCGTGCTGTCCTGCCCCAGTTTCAGCTACGATTTTCTTTTTACCCATACGCTTTGCTAGCAATGCTTGCCCAATGGCGTTATTAATTTTATGTGCCCCTGTATGATTTAAATCTTCACGCTTTAAATAAATTTTTGCACCACCACATTTAGCTGTTAGGCGCTCTGCGAAATAAAGAGGTGTTTCACGCCCTACATATTGCTGCAAATAATATTGAAATTGCGCTGAAAATTCAGAGTCATTTGTTGCTTCCTCATAAGCTTGCTCCAGCTCCAAAAGTGGAGTCATCAATGTTTCAGGCACAAATTGTCCACCGTATTCACCGAAACGTCCTTTTACAGTTGTCATTGTTTAGCTCCTTTCGCATTGCGAATAAATGCTTGAATTAATGTGGAATCTTTTATACCATCTCGTTCTACACCGCTTGATACATCGACTGCTGCGGGATGAACAAATTGAACGGCCTCTGCAACATTAGCTACCGTTAAACCACCTGCAACAATTACCTTTGAGCTTGGAATATTTGCTTCCTCTACCAAAGACCAATCGAATGTATGCCCGCTACCACCACGGAAATCTGTGCCTGGTGCATCGAATAAGTAATAATCTACATTAAAAGCTGCTGCCTTTTTTACATCCTCTGCATCACGTACCGAAAATGCCTTTAATGCAGGTAAGCCAACTTGCTGAATAAAGTCATTCGTTTCATCGCCATGATATTGAATGTAATCAAGTGGAACTGTCTTAGCAATAGCACGAATTGTTTCTACATCTTCATTAACGAATACACCAACCTTTTTCACGTTAGCAGGGATCAATTTAGCAAGTTCAATTGCCTCCTCCACTGAAATGCGGCGTTTGCTTGGTGCGAAAACAAAGCCGATGAAATCTGCGCCTGCTTGCACTGCTGCTTCAACATGCTCAGATGTTTTTAAGCCACAAACTTTGACCTTTGTTAATGGAATTTGCAATGCTTGTAAATCTGCTACTACATCGTCGCTACGCATAAGGGACTCGCCAACGAGCACAGCACGTGCACCAGCCTTTGCTACTACCTCTACATCCTCAGGTCCCCAAATACCACTTTCACTAATAAAGACGATGTCGTTATTTGTTAAATGCTGCGCTACCTCTGCTGTTTGCGCTAAGTCTACCTCAAATGTTTTTAAATTGCGGTTATTAACACCGACAATTTTCGGGTTGATTTTTAATGCGCGTGCTAGTTCTTCAACATCATGTACCTCTACTAAAACATCAAGCCCTAAAGACGTTGCATAAGCATATAACGAAGCGAGCTCCTCATCCGTTAAAGCCGCTACAATAAGCAAAATAACTGATGCCCCAGCAGCCTTTGCATAATCGATTTGCACTGGATCAATGATAAAATCCTTGCACAATAAAGGAATATCAACAGCTCGTGCCACAGCATTTAAATCAGCGAAAGAGCCTTTGAAAAATTTACTTTCTGTCAAAACAGAAATACAAGCAGCACCTGCAGCTGCATAAGTCTTTGCTTGCTCAACGGGCTCAACATGTGTCGCAATATCGCCCTTTGAGGGGGAGGCACGTTTCATTTCAGCAATAACCTGTACAGTCGTTGTTTGACGCAGCTGTTCATAAAGAGAAGGGCGCTTTGCCGTTGCGATAAAATTAGGCTCTGTTGCACGTAAGCTATCTAATTCTGTTTTTTTATGGTCAATAATTTTCGTTAAAATGGTCATTGGACACCCTCCTTGTGCTGTGAATAGGCAACGACAGCCTGTAGCTTTTCTAAAGCACGACCTGAAAAAATGCTATCCCTAGCCATTTCAATACCTTCTTTAATTGATAGTGCGGATCCATATGCAAAGAAGCCGATGCCGGCATTAAGTAACACAGTATCTAAGTAAGCACTTTGCTGACCATTTAATAAATCGAGCAAAATTTTTGCATTTTCCCGTGCATCTCCACCTCGAATTGCAGATAAAGGCATAGTACGTAAACCAACATCTTCAGCGCGTAATTTAAATGGGATAATATCACCTCGGTCAAGCAATGCAAGCGTGTTTTCTCCCTCTAGTGAAGCTTCGTCCATTCCCTGTGTGCCCGAAACAACAATTGCTCGCTCTCGACCTAGCATATGCAAAACCTGTGCATAATCTGTCGTAAAATGCGGACGATTAATGCCGACAAATTGCGTCTTTAAAGGGACAGGGTTCGTCAAAGGCCCAACTAAATTAAAAATCGTTGGTTTGCCAATAGAACGACGGATTTCACTGATACGCTTTAATTTCGGATGCATATTAGGTGCATGTAAAAAAGCGATGCCATGCTGCTCAAGTAATTCGGAAGTTTCCTCAACAGAAGGGAGCAAACGAATTTGCAATGCCTCTAAAACGTCAGAACTGCCAGCAGCGCTCGATATTTTGCGATTGCCATGCTTGGCAACAAGCAAGCCCCCACCAGCGAGGACAAAAGCGGTCGTTGTGCTAATATTAAAGCTTTGTAGACCATCACCGCCTGTACCACAGTTATCCATATAAATTCCTTCTGGTACATCAATTTTCAGTGCATTATCACGCATAATGATTGCAAGACCTGCTACCTCTTCCGCCGTTTCCCCTTTCTTGCTTAAGCCAATTAAAAAGTCAGCGATATCTTGAGCAGGAGTTGTCTCATTGAAAATAAGCGCTGCTGCCGCCTTCATTTCTTCAAGTGGTAAGCTTTCATGATGATTAATTTGCGCCGTGTATTGTTGTAATGACATATGACTTATCCCTCCACCGTAAAATCAATTTGTCCATTAAAACCGATATAGCCTAACATTGCTGGCACGCTTTTTACTGCTTCTGCTAATGCGTCGATTGAATGGGCAGAAGGGGGGAGCTGCCCATTCTGTGCCCATTCGTTTACCGTTGGAATTGCTGTCGTAATCACGCCATCTTTTACCTTAATTGTGCTACTTGCTGAAGAGCCAATAAGAGTGCTATTCGCAAATTCTACATAATATAAATAGGAAGCTCTTTGCTCTAATCGGAATTTGCGGTAATCCGCAAAAGCCTTGTTCTGAGCGTCTGCTGTAGTTCCATTCATCAATTGCTCAATTAGTGCATCTAAATTAGGTGTTTGCTGCTCGATTTCAATATTTGTATGCACGATAGCAAGCTCGTCAGTTATATGATCAAAAATAATGACCGTATCATATACTTGAAACAGTATCTCATCTTCATGGATATAGCCGATTGCCCCACCCATAAAAGGGTATTCTGTATGCTGTGAAATACGTGGCATCATTTGCTTGAGCGATTGAATTAAGTCGCCATGATGGCTATATGTGACATGGCTAATTTCCTGTAGCGTATCTCCTTTGCCTTTATATGTCTTGCGTGGGTTTGCTCCAATAAAGGAGTAGCGCCCAGTTGTTTCATGCTTTGTGGCGCTTTCCAATAAAAACTTTTGCGTTCCTTGCAGTCTATTAAAAAGTACAATTGGCGTTAAACAATCTCCATTTACTTTGCGAATCGTCGTACGTGAAGTTTTTTGCATTTCATTTTCCTCCTTTTAAAATAAAAAAAGTCCTCTACAAAAGGAATTGTTCCTTTTGTAGAGGACGATAAATACCGCGTTGCCACCTCAGCTTGAAGCCTATTTGCTTCCACTCATGCCCTTATAACGTAGGGAATCCGTCCATCGACAAAAAAGCCGACAGCTCTCCTAAGGCCCATTCACTACTGTTTATGGTGCATTTCCACCCAACATGCACTCTCTCTCACATAAAACAATAGCTACTATTCTTAGTCATCAATTTTTCTCAGCTCAAACTCTACTCATCTCGTCTCTTGGTGGTCGCGCTCCCGCAACCTGCTACCATACCCGAACAAAGATGTAGTGTCATTGTAAAAGGTATGTACAGAAAAGTCAATTAATTCTGATTAAAAAAACTGAATGCTTTAAGCATTCAGTTGAAAAATTCTATATTAAATTTTTAAAGTCAAGTCGTTTGTTCAATGCATACATAATTGGTGCGCTCACTGCTAATACAGTAAATTCGCCTGCCGCCACGAAGAGCCATGTTTCCCAAAATGGTAGCTCTAACACTAAATTTAATTGGTACGCAATAATAAACATTGTAAATGTAAATAAAAATGTATTGATAATCAAACGTGCCCAAATATTTTTGACAAATTTACAAATAAAAATAAAAATGCCTAATGTGATAATTGTATGACCTACACCGAAAATTAAATCGAGCGGTCCAACTGATGATAATAAAAAATTGGAAATAAGTACACCAAGGGTCACACCTACGATATAACGTGGATTAAATGCAACTAAATGGTTAAACATCTCCGCAATGCGAAACTGTACTTGTCCAAAGCTAATTGGTGCAACAAGCATTGTCACTGCGATATACAGTGCCGCAATAATAGCGCTCGTAGCTAAAAATTTGACCTTCATATTCAATTCCTCCTAGTTTTGTTCACGTGGGATGGTTACGAACCACGGTGCATAAGCACAAATATGAATTATAACTAAAATAACGTTAGAGAGCAATAAAAATATTTAATCATACTATTCCTACTCTATAGAAATCATGTTTGCAATAGATGATATAAAGAGTAGAAGAGGTTTTGCTGATCAAGATAATTTCCGCTCCACAATAGAATGTACGTTCTGTTAAAGGGCAAGTTTTTTACCATCTAAGTTTTTCAAAATTAGTAGCTCTGTAGGAACACCGTAACTTTCAATTGCTTCATAGATGGTAAAGTTAGTATTATTTTTTTCATTAAAATATTCATCTGGTAACAGTAATTCAATAGCAAACGTATTCGCCTCTATTTCAATTTTTTCAGTGGATAAAAGGGTATGCCTTTTTAAAAAGGTTGTGTTCACATTGGCGTGCTGGACAGCATGGCCAAGCTCGTGAGCACAAATAAACGTTTGTATTTCTTTGCTAACATCCTGATTAATATGAATGATAGGGACTCTAAACTGCTTGCTAAAGTAACCTAAAGTACTTCCTAAAGGCTCATAAACAATGATTATTCCCATGCGCTCAGCAAGTTCAAATGGATCAAGCGTACGATGCTTTTTGATTAGCTGATTGACTAAGTTTTTAATTTGTGACAAATTCATCACTTCCTACTTTAACGATACTTTTAAGTATATTATAACTAATTTTCTTAGTGATAGGGAAATAACAGCATGACTATCTATATTTTTTAGGTGTAAATTTTTGTTTAGCTACTCTTTTAGCAAGTCGTAGAGAATTTTCTAAGCTGGATAGTAACAATTCTCGATCTTCCAATTCCTCTTCACTTAATTCGTCTAATGTTCGTCCATCAAACGCAGCATGTCCGCTATTAGATAATCCTTCAATCATTTTTTGGAGCTCTTCCTGTATCGATTGCTCATCCTTCTCGGTTAAATCGTAATAGCGCTTTTGGTCAGTGCGACCTAGTAAATAATCGGTACTCACATCAAAATAGTCTGCTGTCTTTTCTAAAGTTTCAGATTTAGGACTTTGCGTTTTCCATTTATAAAAAGCATTTTCACTAAAACTTAGTTTTTGAGCAACTGTTTTTAAATTTTCTCCACGTTCTTCTGCTAGTTTTTTGACTCTGTCAAATAACATAGTATCAACCTTTCTGGATACTTGAATAAAAATAAATTATACTTTTGGATATTGTATCATTGATTTTTGTATCCAATTATATTATTTTATTCTCATAGGCTAAGTTATTAGCTAAATCCCAGTATATATAAATAGCCTTACTTACCGTATATCTACGTTGTTAAGAGACAAATCAAGTATACCGTAATAGGCTTTTATAAGTTTTATTTAGCTGTACACTAATTTTATACTATTGGATACTTTAAGTCAATGGATTCACTTTTTGTTGAAATGATTATTCCATATAAGGAGGGGAACGATGTCAAAGTATTTAACAATACAAGCTTGAGCTGAATTATTTAAACGAAGGATGAGTCGAAGGTATATTCAGTCTATTTTTAAAATTTTATGTTTTCAAAGGGCAAATTAATTAAATTACATAATACATATCAAAATAATCAAAAGGAAGGTGCAGCAAATGTACGAATGGTTAAAGGATTATCAGCAATTGGAGGATGAAATTAGTTATTTTGAACAAAATTTAAGTCGCTCGAAAAAGGAGCTACAGCGTTGGATGCATGGTGATTTAGCAAAGTATAAGCTGACAGCAGAATCGGATGGAGCAAGGCTGGAGGAGCGCATTGAAATTATTGAGTATGAATTAGCCCACAAATTAAACGATTTATATGATTTAGAGCAGTTAATAAAAAAATTCAAAGGCATTGAGCAAAAGATTATTTATGGAAAGTATATTGAAGGAAAGACGTTAGAACATGTAGCAGAAGACTTAGGCTACAGTGCACAATATATTTACACGAAGCATTCTCAAATTAAACGATTGATGAAATTTCATGGTGCTTCATAAACTTATTATAAACTTACTCTATATTGTGGCTATTAATTTTATTGCTAAATCATATTATGATGATAACGTGATAGTTATGCAAAAGGCTATCAACCTTCATTTCACCGGATGTGCTTAACTTTTGAGGCAACAGTGAAAAATAAATTAACAAAAGAAGTCTATTCTCATGAATAGGCTTCTTTTGTTATTGGCAGAAAGGAGAGAATCACAATGAAGTAGATAGTAATGGAAGATTATTAATAGCTAAAACAATGACAATCTATGGACGGAGCTGAGAACATGATGAAAAAGCGGCGTTAGTACTACAATGACACAATTTTATTAAGCAGTAGGCTCCTATCGTCACATGATGCATAAGGAGTTTTTATTTTACAAAAAAATTAATTAACCTAGGAGGTCATTTTTATGACAGAAAACAAAGTTCAATTTGGTATTAAAAACGTACATTATGCAGTAGCAACGGAAGGCACAGATGGGCAATTCACATATGCTGCACCAGTAGCATTCCCAGGGGCTGTATCTTTAACTTTAGAAGCACGTGGTGAGCAGGCTGACTTCTATGCAGATGATCGTGTGTATTACACTTCATCTACAAATACAGGTTATTCTGGTACATTAACGGTTGCAACATTATTGCAGCAGTTCCGAGTAGATGTATTAGGCGATGAATTAAGTGCAGATGGTGTTTTAACAGAAACATCGAATGCTAAGCCGAAAACAGTGGCATTGTTATTTGAATTTGATGGCGATGTAAAGGCTACACGTCATGCTTTATATAATGTAACCATTTCTCGCCCTGGATTAACTGGTCAAACAAAGGGTGAAACAACTGAGCCAGGCACACAGGAGCTGGCATTTGTCGCTGCGCCAACAATTGATGGTGTCGTAAAACGCTCAACAACAGGTGAGACAGAAGATGTTGTTTATAATGCTTGGTATTCAAGTGTATTTCAACCAGTAGTAGTACCAGCACCTTAATTATGATGGGAGACTAAACAATGGAGATTACATTAACAATTGATGGTAAACAAATTCCATTCAAATCGAATGGTGCAGTAGCAAAACGTTATATGATGCAATTCCAACGTGATTTACTTAAGGATATTTTAAGTATGGGTGCTACAAATAAAGGCTTTGAGGAGATGGAAGAAGGAGAAAAAGTTAGCTGGATGCGTGAAAATATTGATTTTAATATGTTTTACGACATTGCATGGACTTTTGCTAAAACAGCAGACAATACCATTCAAGATCCTCTAAGCTGGCTTGAATCCTTTGATGAATTCCCGATTTTAGATATTATTGAGCCTTTACAAAGCTTGCTTGAAAAAACAATCGCTTCTAAAAAAAAATAACATATAGCGGTGCTGCTGGCGCAAGCCAGATCAGCACCGAACAATTTTTAGTGTTGTGTCGAGAATGTCATTTGACACACGATGATCTTGAAACGATGTCCTTTGGTATGGTTTTAGATTATATAGATGAATATTTGGAGAGTAAAAATCCAAATAAAAAGCCAAAAACTAGACATGCGAATCAAATTGATTTTGATAGCTTTTAATATGTCAATTTAGTACAAAAGGTGGTGGTAGTATTGGCGAGTAATCAAAGTGGAAGCAATGATGAAGCAAAAAAAATAGCGGCCGCTCTAAAAGAGATAACGCAAGAAAGCAATAGGGTACAGCAGGCACTAAAAAAAGTAGAGCGTGGATTAAAATTAGATGCTGGCAATGTAGATTTAATTAAGCAAAAAATGGAGCTTTTGCAACAATCATCTGAAATAGCTGGGCAAAAATTAAACACGCTTCAGGAAACGCAGTCGAGGGTTGAGGCTCAACTACGAAGATATAGTGCACAATTAAACAGTTCAACAAAAGAGCAAGAGAAGTTAGCGCAAGCAACTAAAGAATTATCTACTTTTTTTGAAGCGACAGAAACGGATGTTAGCTCTTTTGCGGATGTTTTAGGTACGCGTTTAACGAACGCCATCCGCAATGGAACAGCTTCTACAGATGAAATAAATAAAGCATTAAAGCTGATGGGGCGAAATACTTTAGGAGCTAGTGCAAACATTGATGAAATGCGAAATGCACTAAGGAGTGCCGGCGAAGGAGCAAGCCTAGATCAAGTTAAAAAGGATTTAGAAGGCATTAGCAAAAAAGCTGGGGATGCAAGTAATGCCCTTAATGACTTTGCTCAGAAACAAGCAGGCTCTTTAACTAGCAATGTGACAAGCGTTGTAACACAGGCCTTAGATGTATCTAGCTTAAATACGAAAATAGATATTATGTTTGATGTACCTGAAGAAAGTGTGGCAACGATACGAGACTCGGTGACAACAGTTACAACATATATCGGAGATCAAGAAACCGCATTAGAAGGGGTTCGTAAGCAATGGGCCTTGAATAAAGATCAATCAGATGAAGCAAATGCCTCTATTATTCAAGGGGCAGGGGCGATTGCAAACGTATATGGCCAAATCGATTTTGCTGAGCTTGTTCAAGAGGTCAATGATGTAGGGGCAGCATTAGGTATAAGCAATGAAGAAGCATTAGGTCTTATAGACAGCTTATTAAAATCAGGCTTTCCCCCTGAGCAGTTAGATACAATCGCAAGCTATGGGCAGCAAATGAAGGAAGTAGGCTTTACTACAAACGAAATACAGGCTGTTTTGAAAAAGGTATCGATTTAAAGAACTTTGATGTAAGTAAATTAAATGATGGTATTAAGACAGCCAATAACAATATGAAAAGCTTTGGTCAGGAAGTGCCTAATTCGTTAGCCAAGCTACTAGAAGGTACAGATGTTTCATTAAAGCAATTTCAGGCATGGGGTCAAGCTGTTGCAAAAGGTGGAGAAGATGGAGCATCAGCAATGGGAGAAGTATCAAGCTGGCTTCAAACCATTGAGGATGATTCTTTAAAAAACAGCTTAGCGATGGAGATATTTGGGACAGAAACAGGTCTGCAAGTTAATGATATGATATCTGTTTTCCAAGGGCTTGCGAATGCACAAGATCAAACAGCAGAAAATATGCAAGGTGTAACGGATACTATCAATGGAGTAAATGCTGATCCGTTGATGCGCATTGCTGATGCTGGCAAGCAAATCAAGGACTCACTTCAGCCTGTTTTTGAAGTGATCGCTGATTTTGTTGGAAAAATAGCGGAGTGGGTAAGTAATAACGCAAGCCTTGTTGCAGCTATCACAGCGATTGCCATGACGATTAGCATTTTAGTTGGTGCATTTGCTACATTGATGCCTGCAATTGCAGGCTTAGTTACAGCATGGCCTGCACTAGCTGCTGCTGTAGGAGCGATATTATCTCCTGTAGGCTTAGTTATTGCAGCCATTGCAGGAATAGGAATTGCTTTAGTAGCCGCATACCAAAATTCTGAAACCTTTAGAGAAAATGTTCAAAATGTGTTTAATCAAATAAAGGAGGTCGCAGTCATTGTTTTTGAAGCAGTGGCTTCTTTTATTGGGGAAAAAATCGCATTAATTAAACAGTTTTGGGATGAAAATGGCACACAAATTATGCAGGCTGTTGAAAATGTTTTTAATACCATTAAGGGTGTTATTGACTTTGTGATGCCTGCTATACAATTTGTCATTGAAACCGTATGGACAGCCATTCAAAATGTGATTAATGGTGCGCTCGATATTATTATGGGCGCTGTGAAAATATTTAGTGGCTTATTTACAGGCGATTTCTCTGCCATGTGGGAAGGAATTAAGCAGCTATTCTCTGGTGCTATTGAGCTAATTATCGGGTGGACAACATTGACATTCTTTGGTGGTATTAAAAAAATCTTCACAGAGCTTGCCCAGGCAGGTATCAGCCTACTCAAAGGAATGTGGGATAATATTGCAAGCTTCTTTTCGACAATGGGAACAACTGTATCGACAACCGTTTCAAATTTTTCTCTATCGATTGTCAATTTCTTTAAAGGGTTAGGAACAAATGTTATTAATACAGTTAAAAACCTCTGGAATAATGTAGTTACATCTTTTAGCAGCTTAAGCACCTCAGTAAAAGAAACGATATCTACAATGGCTAGCTCTGTATGGCAATTTGTAAAAGATCTTTCAACTAATTTCTTCAATACGATATCTACAATGAAAACAAATGTTATCAATAAAATGACTGAAATTAAAGATGGCATGCTTGAGCGTATTACCGTATTACCAGAGAAATTCATTGAAATTGGGAAAAATATTATTGAAGGTTTAATTAGAGGTATCTCCAATATGGCGGTGAATGCGATTGAATCCATTACAGGTGTTGTGGATGGCGTAATCAACAAAGCGAAGTCCCTGTTAGGCATTAAATCTCCATCGCGTGTCTTTGCAGCAATAGGTGCTGACACAGTGCGTGGTATGGAAATTGGGATGAGCGAGAGACAACAGCAGCTGAATCAAGTGATGACAGATTTAACAAAAGGACTTGAGCAGGTATCAATCGACTTCCGTAAAAATGAAAAAAAAATAGCACAGGATGCCAATACAGAAATTGAAGCAATTGAGCAAAAAGCTGCAGATGACATCGAGAAAATTAGACAAACAGCAGCATCTAAAAAACGTGCTCTTACAGTCGATGAAGCAAATGCCATTGTGCAGATAAAAGAGCAGAGTGAGCAAAAGGTAAATGCCATTGAAGCAAAAGCACTGCAAGATAGAGCGCTGTTACATGCGGATAGTGATAAAGAACGTTTAGAGGCAATTAAACAATTTATTAGCGAGAAGAAGGTATTGGATCAGCTAAATCTTCTTCAAGAGGCAGAGGTATGGAGAAAATCGGCTAACCTTTTCAAAGATGGAACAAAGGAAAAAATAGAGGCACAAAAGGCTTATCAAAGTACAGTACAGGCGATTGCTGAAGCAGCCGATGATGAATTGCTTATGCTAGATGCCTTTGGTGAAAATGCAGGTAAAGGATTGCTAAAAAGCCTGAGTGATACTGCGCCAGCTATTGCACAAAAGGCGGCGGAAATTGCCCAATCAATTAAGCAAGCACTTGACCTTGGCTCAACCTCACTTTATTCAAAAGGCTTTGAAGTCGAGTTAAATGAGCGATTGGTAGGAGGCATTAAGCATTCCAGCTTAAAATTGCAAGACACCATGAACACGGTATATGGATCGCTAGCATCATCCACTCAAAAATCAAAGGCTAATCACATTGCACAAACACAAATCATTCAGCGTGGTGCGAATATCGATTTAGCTTCATTAGTAGAAGCAATTACACAATTAGCAGGTCGCCCAGTACAAACGATTGTTGCGATGGATGGCAAAGAGGTAGCAAATGCTGTATCAACGCACCAATATAGTAATGCCAATCTTTCTGCGTTAACGAAAGGAGTGGTGCTATGATTATCGAACTAGAAAATGGCACTCGTTATGATATTGCCAACTATAGTTTAAAAAGGCTTTTTCATGATATTCCCTCTGTTGAAATAGCACACACCATTCAATCTGTGGAAGGCAATGGCGATATTGTCACAGCGAGCAATTTTAAACAACGTGTCATTACTGTGAGATTTTTATATATCGTACAGGATATTTATGATTATTATTTACTGCGCGATGAATTGAATGCTTTATTTTTACAGGAGAAGCCATTTTATATCATTTTTAAAAGAGAGCCTTATAAACGCTATAAGGTTCGTTTAATGCAGCAGCTATCTATGGAGCCTTCCACACATATGAACAGCTTTGATGTGCAATTTCGGATGGAAAACTTATTTGCTGAATCGGTAGGAACATCCTTAAATTTACAAAGCACGAAACAATGGGATGCCGATTTATGGGGATGGGGCATGGGAATAGATTGGGATAAAACATACAGCTATGAACATAGCTCAAATCATTTCAGTATTGAAAACATTGGCAATGCATTGATTGATCCACGTCAGCATGAGCTTGAAATTATAGTGAAGGCAAACGCCGCATCTTATTTGCAAATAACGAATCAAACAACGGGCGATGTTTATAAATATGGCGGCACATTAACCGTAAACGATACGCTAGTATTAAAAGGGATACAAACATTGAAAAATGGTTTGTCGGTATTTAAAGAGACAAATAAAAAGCTAATTTCCTTAGCACCTGGACAAAATATATTCACAGTGGAGGGCGGTACGATTCAAAGTATCGCTTTTAATTTTAGATTCTTATATATGTAAGGAAGTGATGGAATGACAATGTATAACACAAACTCGCCCATTACGCGAGAAGAAAGAAACAATATCAATGCGACATGGCAGGATATTTTGAGCCGCTTTGCTAAAATTCAAAGCGATATTCGCTTTTTAACAGGCAACGAAGAAGTAGAGGAATTAATAGCACGCATAAATAGCTCTATTGACGCAGCTAATGAAGCAGCAACAAATGCAGAAAATGCAACGTTGGAAGCAAGAGAAGCGACAGAAGCAGCTAATAATATCACAACAGAGGCTAGGGTGCTCTTAGGTGACTTAACGGTGTTACAGAATGTTTTAGAGCAAATGCAAACGTCGCTTGTTGAGGCTAAAAATAATGCCAATGAAGCGGCAACAAACGCAAATGATGCGACGCAGTTAGCACAAGATGCGACAGAAGCAGCTAATACAGTTACGCAAGAGTCCATCACAGCTACAACAAATGCTAACGAGGCTACTCAACTAGCGCAAGAATCGGCTGATAGCGCAGCTCAAGCTACAGCAAATGCACAAGCAGCGACGGAAGATGCGAACAATGCAGCACAAGCAGCTAACGAAAAAGTAA
Source organism: Lysinibacillus louembei (assembly GCF_033880585.1). Lineage (NCBI taxonomy): Bacteria > Bacillati > Bacillota > Bacilli > Caryophanales > Bacillaceae > Lysinibacillus > Lysinibacillus louembei. Next base: position 532,064 of record NZ_CP137624.1, on the reverse strand, counting down.
CAGAAGCAACACAATTATTGACGGCACTTAAAGCGTTGAAAGACGAATTACAGCAATTACAAACGGATGTAACACAAATTGCTACAGCCGCAGAAACGGCTACCATTAACGCTAATCAAGCTACTGAAAATGCAAACACAGCAATAACGGCTGCCAATTTAGCCACAGAAGCAGCTAATACAGCAGCAACAAATGCCAGTACCGCAACAGATACAGCGAATGTGGCAACAATCGCTGCTACAACAGCAGCAAATGAAGCAACATCAGCAGCAAGTATAGCAGAACAGGCAGCTACAAATGCAACAGCCGCTACAACAGCAGCAAGTGAAGCAACAACAAGCGCAAATGAAGCAGTCACAGCAGCCAATCTAGCAGCTCTTTCAGCTAATATCGCAGCTACAGAAGCCAATAGTGCAAAAGATGAAGTGATTGTGAAAATTGGTGAAGCCATAGTCGCTACAGAAGATGCAAATAATGCGGCAGTGCGTGCTGATTTAGCGGCAGACCTAATAGAAGGTTGGGAACAAAAAGGCGGATGGAACAATACAGCTGAATATGTAGAGCACAACCTTGTTACTTATAATGGGTCTACATGGCAAGCTAAACGAGCGAATACAGGTGTTACGCCTGTTAGTGGTGATGATTGGCTTTTGTTTGCTCAACGTGGTGTAGATGGTACAGGTGCAGTTAGTTCTGTCAACGGTGTTCTTCCAGACGAACAGGGCAACGTGGAATTGGATTTACAAACAGGCATTAAGATTGAAACTGTAAGTCGTGTTATCTATGTAGGAGCTACTAGGGAATTCACAACTATTCAAAGTGCTATTGATTCGATAGGTGACATTATGTCGCCCCAGACTAGTGTTGTTATTTCTGTTGACCAAGGTGTGTATGATGAAAATATTATCATAGGTCGCACTCAAGGTGGTGTACTTGACATTATGTGCACAAGTTCTAGGAATAGATTTACTCTTAATGGATGTATTGATATACGTAACACATCTTCAAGAGTAGTTCTGAATAACATGACTATTAACTTCAATAATAACAATATCAACAAGAATGAAGCTATCTTTATTATGAACAGTACAGTAGTTCTTAATGGGTCATTGATAGATAGCTTTAATAATAATTATGGTATATTAACATATTCTGCTAATGTAGCACTTACGTCTGTAACTATCAACAATAGTAAATATGCAATTAGTGCAAATACTAACAGTATCATTAATGCTTATGCTGTTAAAGGTACAGGTAACATCACAAGTTACCAAGCACAGACTAGTAGTGTAATTAATTATGCTGAATCCAATGAGATTGAATTAACAAAAGAAACAGGTTATGGTGGACGAATTATCCCTTTTAATTATAATCCAGTAACAACAGTTAATGGCCAATCGCCTGACGCAAGTGGTAATATCACAATTCCTATTCTAGAAGTACCAACGGACTATGTAAAAACTATAAATGGCATTTCTCCAGATGAAGACGGCGATGTAGAAATATCGGCAGGCGGCGCTATAGTCGAGAAATATAGCAGAACTATTTATGTAGGAGCTACTAGGGAATTTACGACACTACAAGATGCTATAGATTCCATTGGAGATATGATAGATTCAAACGTCACAATATTTATAGTACTTGATGCAGGAACGTATACAGGCAATACTATAAATATAGGTCGTACACAAGGCGGCGCTATTGAGCTACAGTTAGGTGGTGCTGTTATAAAAAGTAGTATTTACGTAAGAAATACTACTACCGAAGTAAATATTAGGGGCGGCTCGTTCCTACTTGAAAATGGGATACCTACTGCTGTGTACAGCCTGAACTCCAGAGTCCGCATTATGAATACTGAAATAGATTGTGATAACAATTCGAGTAGTATAGCATTATATGCAGCGAGAAAAGGAAGCATGGACATAGCAGGCGTTAGAATTAATAATGGAGGAACTGCTATCTTTGCCAATGAATTATCCTCTATTCGTGCAACAGGAATCATCGGCAGTAACAATACCCTTGCCTATCGTGCATTTACAGGCGGCTCTATCCTGTACGACCCTAGCAATACTATAACTACTACTGTACTGAAACAGGAATCAACTGGGGGTAGAGTTACGTCGTATGTTGATAAGGGTGTCTTAACAGTAAATGATATATCTCCAGATATAAACGGTAACGTCACTATACCTTCTGGAGGGGCGACAGTTGAGAAGGTTAATAGAACTATCCAAGTAGGTGCAACTAGACCGATAAAGACATTACAAGAGGCTATTGATTCCATCGGAGATATAATAGCACCTAACGTTACGATTAAGATTGAATTTAGCTCCGCAACGTATTTCGACGCCAACACTTATATAGGGCGTACACAGGGCGGCACTATTGAGATTAATATGTTTAGCGCTATATTCACAGGCTCTATAAGTGTAACAAACACGTCTACTAAAGTTGTCTTTAATCAAGGCACTTTTACAGGGCGTGTCGGAATATCTGTACGTAATGCTTATGCTAATCTTACAAGCGTTCAAGTCAATTGCGGCTCTGTATCTAATAGTGTAGGCATCAGCGTATCTCAAAATGCTAGAGTAGAAGTATCTAACGTCAAGATTGATAATGCTACGTATGCTATGTATGCAGACAGAATTTCTAGTCTGTATGCAAATAATGTTAGCGGTGCAGGTAATACTAACGGCTATAGAGCTAGTGTAGGCTCTACAGTTTTATACAATAGTGCCAATACCTTAACAGCGACAAACTTAATACAGGAACTTACAGGCGGTAAGGTCACTTCTTTCAGTTAAATAACGTTAATGATAGAAAGATGGTGAGGAATTGTTTTATGTAACAAACTTAGATGGGTCACAGGTAGAGCCTTTAATAAACATCGGCAGCGATTTTAAAATGGAACAAGCAATAGACGGCACTTTGACAGTGTCGTTTTCTTGTTTTCCTAGTAATAATAATGATGGCTATGAATTGCTACAAGCTGAATCTATGGTTACGATAATGGATTATGATTTTCGTGTGAAGCAGCTTAGCCATACAGCACAAATTAAGACAGTAACAGCTATTAGTATATTTTATGACCATGCAAAAACACAGCAGCATAATATTTTCAATAGTAGTTCTACACTACAAAATTATATTAACTTTGCACTCCAAGGAACTGAGTGGGAAGCTACAATAGATCGTAGTATTGCTAATTTAATTAGTGATATAGGAAAGTTTGGTAATGATAATGTCGTTTCATTAATCACGAAAATCTGTAAAGTATTTCAATGCGAATATTTGATTTTACCAAATAAAAGGCTGTATTTTGCTAAGCAAATCGGTGGAGATTATGATTATCAATATCGTTATAAGCATAATGTTTCAAGTGTTGTGCGAAAAGAGGATACAGCGAATCTAACAACGGTTATGCGTGGCTATGGAAAAGATGGGCTAGAGGTAATTTATAGGTCGCCAAAAGCTGATATTTTTGGGGAGCTAGAGGCAGAGCCTATTCATGATGAGCAATTTACTAATGCTCAAGCATTCAAAGAATATATGGCGAGCCAAATCCAGGATGAGCCAGAGCTAGTCATTGAATCAGCCATTCCAGAGCTGACAAAACGAGAAATTGGTGAGCGTGTATGGCTAATATACGAGCCGTTAAATATTGAAATGCAGACACGTATATTACAGCAGATATTCATTTTACAAAATGGTCAGCTAGTGACTTCCTCTATTGTCCTTGGCAATACAACAAATAAATCTTCTACAGATTTATTTGTTGAGCAGCAAGAAAAGCTGAAGGAAACGAAAGAGAAATTAACGGAAACAAAAACGGAATTGAAAGAAAGCATTGATGAAGCAAAAAAGGAATTTCAAAGCAAAATTGAGCAAACAGACAATCAAATTAAATTTGAAGTGGAGGAGCTAGAAAAATCTATTGCTGCTATCGATGTAAAAGCTGACCATATTAATATATCAGTAAACAATCGTATCACAGATGAAATGGCAGTCATAAATTTCAAGGCTGACAATATCAATATAAGTGTTAATAACCGTATAACAAATGAAGTGGCAGAGATCAATGCTCGTGCAAATGAAATTAACCTATCCGTAAAAGATTTAGAATATAATACAAATGCGTCTATTGGTATTATGCAACATAATATTAGCTCAAAGGTCTCGCAGACGGACTATAATGGTAATACAATTGCATCATTGATTAACCAAACCGCTACAGATGTGACGATTCAAGCGAATCGCATTAACCTCAACGGTGCTGTCATAGTTAATGGCACAATAAGTGGTGCTACATCTATAAATGTTCAAGAGAGCATCGTTATAGGAACGACATTACAAATTGGTCAAAATTGGCAATCTACTTATCCGAAAGCAATTCGATTTGCTGGACAATATAGTACAGCAGGTATTGCATACAATGGGGGCAGCTTAGTAATTAGTGCAACAAATGGAATTGAATTAAATGCTGAGTATATTCGAGTTGTAGGTAGACTGGACGCAAATGTACAAAATGCAGTATCTGCAAATTCAATAAACGGTTACACAATGACCTATACCTCAACCGGAGGAAAAAAATATATCACCTTCAGACAAAATGGTAGCTATTTAGGACAAGTAGAAATTAATTAAAAGGAGCATGATAAACATGGATTATCAAGTACAATTAAACAATGGACAAGCAATTACTTTAAAAAATGCAGAGTTTAATGTGGAGGCTTTTACAACGACATTAAATGAGCAAAAAATTAATTTTGTTAATATCGGTGGGGCAATCATTAATAAGCACATTATCGTTAGTGTCTTACCTACAAATGCTATGGAAACGCAGTCCAACGACTAGCGTTATTTTTTATGCCCTTCACAGCTCTGCTGTGGAGGGCTTTTCTTTGTATAAAAACGAAAATGAAGGGTGATGTATATGGAGATGATTGACTATTTGCAAGGCTTTTTAGAGTCAGATAGCACGAAGCTAATTTATATTTTATCGTGTATTTTGTTTGCCAACATTTTAGATACAGTAGTGGGCTGGCTGAATGCAAAATTGAATAAAAAGGTGAAATTTAGTAGCTCAAAGGCTATTTTTGGTGTGGCACGTAAAATTACTTTATTTGTTGTGTTAGTATATGCCATTCCCGTAGCGCTTCTAATGCCAAAGCCCTTAGGTATTAGTGCGTTATATGCGCTTTATATCGTTTATTTATTAAGTGAGATTAATTCGATTTTAAATCACTTTAAGCTAGCAGAGGATGATAAGAGCATGGACCCTTTTATTGAATTTTTCAAGGGCTTGCTACATCGTGAAGGGAAGTGATGTGATGAGTATTTCAACAACATGTCGGGATGTTAATGAGCTATTACCAGTAGCACAAAGAGCATGTAAATTGCTTTTTCAAGAATGTTATAAGGCTGGGATACGAAATATTTTTATAACGGAAACCTACCGCTCACAGGAAAGACAAAATTACTTGTATGCACAAGGGCGCACAAGGCCAGGACAGATTGTGACATGGACGCTTGATAGTAAGCATAAATCACGCTTAGCTTGGGATATCGCTGTTGGCCCACCACAATCACTGCATGATGTGGTTACTTTAAATAAAGTAGGGGCTATTGCCCGTAAGCTAAATATCACATGGGGTGGTGATTGGCTAGGGAGCATTGACCGTCCACATTTCGAGGTTACAGGAAATTGGCGGTTACCGAAGGGCCATCAGCTTGAAGATATGATGACAATACCTTCAAGTAGTCAAGCAAAGGAGGAGATAAAAATGACAGGATGGAATCCAGCAAGTCCAGCTATGCAAACAGCAGCAGAACTGTTTTTAGCACAAGCGGTAAAGGAAGGTATTATTCAAGCATCTCACTTAAAGGATTTGCAAAATAAGCAGTTAACGACAGATCGATTATTAGGGCTATTCATCACAATTAACCAACGACGTAATCACTAACAGATTACTTTTATTCATTTAAAGAAAAAAGACATAAAAAATTCATAATTCCGAAAAAACTTTAGTTTAGCGGTTTAAAGCGAAAAATTGTAAGAATATTTGCGTAAATCGTATTGACTATATAGAATACCCCATGTAATATTACGATAATTATCACTTTATTCAAATGAAGCAGGGGGATTTATTGAAAATGAAAAACAAATTAGCATTTTTACTAGTAGCCGTCGTTTTGTTACTAGCGGCATGTGGGACTGGCTCAAACAATGGGTCATCTACAGGTACAGAGGACAAAGAAACATCACAAGATACAAAAAAATATAAAATTGGGGTAACACAAATCGTTGAGCATCCATCGCTTGATGCAGCATATAAAGGGTTTCAGGCTGCATTTGCCGATGCAGGTATTGAGGCAGAATTTATTTATCAGACAGCAAACGGTGACAATAATGCCAATATGTCAATCGCTCAAAAGCTAGTAGGGGATCAAGTTGATTTAATTTTTGCAAACTCCACACCGTCTGCACAAGCAGCAAAAAGTGCAACATCCGATATTCCAATCGTCTTTACCTCTGTAACAGATGCAATTGATGCGCAATTAATTCATTCAATGGAAGAGCCAGGGGGCAATGTCACAGGTACAATTGACTTACATCCAGATACAATTGCTAACACAGTAGCATTTATGAAAAATGAACTAGGTGCGAAAAAAGTTGGGACAGTATATAACTCTGGTGAGCAAAACTCTGTTGCACAAATTGCACAGGTAAAACAAGCACTAGCTAATGAAGGTTTAGAATTAGTAGAAGCATCAGTAGCAACATCTGCTGAGGTGAAGCAAGCGACAGAATCATTAGTAGGTAAAGTAGATGCGCTTTATATTGTTACAGATAATACAGTTGTTTCAGCTTTAGAATCTGTTATCGATGTAGCGAAAGTGAACAGCCTACCAACAATGGTAGGAGAACTTGATTCAGTAGCACGTGGTGGCTTAGGTGCATATGGCTTTGAATATTATGATATCGGCTATGAAGCAGGGCAAATGGCGATTCAAATTTTACAAGATGGCAAATCACCAAGTGAAGTACCAGCAGCATACCCTGCAAATTTAAAATTAGTAATCAATAAAAGTGTAGCAGATGCATTAGGTCTTGAAATTAAAGATACTTGGAATGCGGAAGTGAAATAATTTTTCTAGGAGATGATTCAGCATGTTTACAGCATTATTTGGCTCGGTGGAGCAAGGAATCATCTATGCAATTATGGCACTCGGAGTGTATTTAACATTCCGAGTGTTAGACTTTCCAGATTTAACGGTTGATGGAAGCTTTGTAACAGGTGCGGCGACAGCAGCGATGATGATTGTGCTCGGCTATCATCCAATACTCGCGACGTTAGTGGCAATTGTTGCAGGATTTATTGCAGGATGCATGACAGGCTTATTACACACCAAGGGAAAAATAAATCCATTGCTTTCAGGGATTTTAATGATGATTGCCCTATGGTCAATCAATTTGCGTATTATGGGATTAACAGCTGACAATACAATTGGTCGCTCCAACATCCCGTTATTGAACGAAGAAACGATTTTTACGAAGTTTTATGCATTTTGGAGTAATTTGGGAATCGACGATGCATTAAATAACATGCTAGCAAGCATGGGCATCGCACCAGTACCAGCAACATGGGGCATTTTATTAGTTGTCATTATTATTACGGTTATTATTAAACTGATTGTCGATTGGTTCTTAAAAACAGAGGTAGGGCTTGCGATTCGTGCAACAGGTGATAATAAGCGCATGATTCGCAGCTTCTCTGCCAATACAGACCGCCTCATTATTTTAGGGCTTGGTATTTCTAATGCGCTTGTTGCGTTTTCAGGTGCTTTAATCGCTCAATATGCAAAATATGCAGATATCGGGCTTGGTATCGGGATGATTGTTATTGGTTTAGCCTCTGTCATTATTGGGGAAGCCATTTTTGGTACGAAAACGATTTTCCGTACAACATTGGCTGTTGTTGTAGGGGCAATTATTTATCGTATTATTTACGCGATTGCACTACGCATCGATTGGTTAGACACAGGAGATATGAAATTAATTACAGCAGTCATTGTAATTTTAGCGCTAGTTATTCCGCAAATAGTCAATAAACGCAAGCAACAAAAAAGCAAGGCAAAACGCTTAGCAGAGCGGGGAGGTCAGCCACTTGCTTAAATTACAACAAATTAATAAGATTTTTAATGAAGGGACACCTGATGAAAAGGTTGCCTTAAATGATATCAATTTGCACTTAGCGTCAGGTGATTTCGTGACAATTATCGGGAGTAATGGTGCAGGTAAATCAACAATGATGAACATGATTTCAGGCGCATTAACACCAGATTATGGTGTTGTCGCAATTGATGGTACTGATGTTACACGTTTACCTGAATATAAGCGCTCACAATATTTGGGCCGCGTATTCCAAGACCCAATGGCAGGCACAGCACCATCAATGACAATTGAAGAAAACTTAGCGATTGCTTATTCACGTAATACAAAGCGTTCTTTGCGCCGTGGCGTAGACCGTGAGCGCCGTGATTTCTTCCGTACATCGCTTGAGCGACTACATTTAAATTTAGAAAACCGCCTGAATGCGAAAGTAGGATTATTATCAGGTGGCGAACGTCAGGCATTATCGCTATTAATGGCGACATTTACTAAGCCGGCGATTCTTTTGCTAGATGAGCATACAGCAGCGCTTGACCCATCACGCGCAGAGCTCATCACTCGCTTAACGAAGGAGCTAGTTGAAGCAGACAAGTTAACAACATTAATGGTGACACACAATATGCAGCAAGCTTTAGACTTAGGCAACCGACTCATTATGATGGACAAAGGCCAAATCATTTTACAAATCGATGAAGAAACAAAACCAGGTTTGACCATTCCTGATTTGATGGCAGAATTTGAGCGCATTCGTGGCGAAAAAATGAACTCTGACCGCGCGTTGTTAGGGTGATATAGATTGCGCAATTTCTATAATTTGTTCAATGACTAAATCGTTTTCCGCATTATCTTTAATAACAAATAAATAATCTGCCTCATCAGACGAGATATTTTCTGATGGGGCTTTTTGCTGTTGATTCAGTACTTGCTGAAAGCTTGAATAACTTTCCCTGAATATATTGGTGCTTCGGTTGCTTGTCTTTACTCTTTATAAAAGCACTTCATCTGATAAATCAAAATGTACGAAAATGCGAATGAACTTTTCCTCTGTGAAGAATTCCCTAAATAACTGTGTGCGACTACCTTTATCACGATTGGCATTACACACAATAATATGTAGGCTCGTATGTTCAATGGCATACGACAAAATGTATTTAGAAAGACCATTTTTTAATGTTCTTGTGCCTGTTTTTTAGAGCAATTAAAAATTCAGCATGGCTATCTTGGCCTATAACAAAAATTTGTTTTCCAATGCTTTAGCAAACGAGCTTTTTCCACTATGTGTTTTACCAACCGTCATAATAAGTAGACGCTTCATTTTTTCATCTCCAATAAAGAAATTCCCTGGGGAATATTATATAATATTGTCTAAAAAAGGGGAAATGCTAATGATTGTTATGTGTAGAAAAATGCCAGAACAATTGCTATTTTTAGAGACATTGCTGCAAAGAAATGCAGACTTTTATGAGCAATATCAGAGTGTGAATGCGGGATACATAGGAGAGCTTCGAGTAGACCGTGAATGGGCTGATATATTTTTAAAGCAGAAGCATTATCTTTTTTATGATTATCAACTAACAAACAAAGCGAATTTTACGCATCAAATTGACACCTTGTTTATTTGTCGCTCCTTTATTTTATTAATTGAAGTAAAGCATATTGTTGGGCGGCTCGATTTTGAAGAACAGACACATCAATTTATCCGCACTAAAAATGATGGTACGCAAAATGTTTACCGAAATCCAATCGATCAGGTTGAACGCCATCGCCTACTGATGGAAACACTCCTATTACAATGGGGAGTTGAGCTTCCTGTAATTCCAGCTATCGTTGTGACGACTCCCTCATCACACATTGCTACAACGCCACCTCAATATTTGATTTTCCACGTGACCGGCTTACGTACAAAGCTACAACAGCTTTTTGAAAAATATCCTCCTATAATTACAAGCAATCAATTAAGTTACTTAAAGGAACAATTACTAGCAAGCTATAAAAGAAAACCGTTTGTTAGGTTGACGATTCCACCAAACACAATAATGGGTGCATTATGTCCAACTTGTCAGCCTGCCATCCGCATGCAGCATTGGCGTGGCAAAACCTTTCAATGTCCATGCTGTGAAATGCGTGTAAATGATGCAATTTTAAAAGGTTTACGTGATTATAAAATATTAGTGAGTGACAAGATTACAAATAGTGAATTTCGGCAGTTTTTTGGTATACGGGATGTGAAAGTGGCAGGGAATTTATTAGCTCAGCTTAATTTAGAGAGGATTGGAGAACGCAAAAAAAGAGAGTATATGATTCCTAATGAGGTAACGTGGAATAAACTCTGAAAAACATGGAATAAATCTCAAAAAACGTGGAATAAACTTCTGAAAATATGGAATAAAACCAAAAAAACATGGAATAAAGCAAAAATCCCCCGCCAGCTGAACTGCACCCCAATTGTTAGACACATCTAATAATTGGAGGTGCAGTTCAGCTGGCGGGGGATTTCATTATACTAACAGTCCGAATAGTGTGCTGTCTTTATTGACTTCCTTATATTCGAAGCCGTTTTCTCGCATGCGTTGTAGTATGCCTTGATAATCATCACGATATGCGACCTCGATGCCGACGAGGGCGGGGCCACTTTCCTTGTTGTTTTTCTTCGTGTACTCGAATGTTGTAATATCATCATTTGGTCCGAGCACAGATGTGAGAAATTGGCGTAGTGCACCAGAACGCTGTGGGAAGCTGACGATGAAATAGTAGAGCAAGCCTTCATAAATAAGTGAGCGCTCTTTAATTTCCTGCATGCGTCCGATATCGTTGTTGCCTCCGCTAATAATGATGACAACTGATTTCCCTTTGATTTCTTCAGCATAAAAATCAAGCGCTGCAACAGAAAGGGCGCCAGCTGGCTCCGCAACGATTGCATGCTTATTGTACAAATCTAAAATCGTCGTACATACTTTGCCTTCTGGTACTAGAATGATATCGTCTAAATATTTGCGACACGTTTCATATGTTTCAGAGCCGACACATTGTACAGCTGCACCATCTACAAATTTATCGATGGAAGATAGAGAGGTTGGCGCGTCATTGGCAAATGCAGCTTTCATACTGCCAGCACCTGCTGGCTCCACACCAATGATTTTGCTAGTAGGGGAGAGGTTTTTCACATATGTTGAAACACCAGACATTAAGCCACCACCGCCGATGCTACCGAAAATGTAATCAATCGGCTCCTCAATATCGTTCATAATTTCGACTGCCACAGTGCCTTGTCCAGCAATGACATCAAAGTCATCAAACGGGTGAATGAAAATTTTCCCATGCTCTTCACAGTAAGCTTGGGCACTTCGCGCAGAATCATCGAATGTATCACCTGACAGTACAATTTCGACATAGTCACGACCAAACATGCGAACCTGGCCAATTTTTTGCTTAGGTGTTGTTTTAGGCATGAAAATAGTTGCTTGAATTTGCAAATGGGCACATGCATAAGCGACACCTTGTGCATGGTTACCTGCGCTTGCGCACACAACGCCTACCTCTTTTGCTTGCTCTTCTATTTTTTTTATTTTATAGTATGCACCTCGTAATTTGAATGAGCGTACATGCTGTAAATCTTCGCGCTTTAAATAAATATTTGCCCCATACTTCTCTGATAAATAATCATTTTTTTGCAAAGGTGTATGTGCAACAACATCCTTTAAGAAATGATGGGCAATTAAAATATTCTCAACCGCAACGGTTTTTGAGTTTGAAACTTCTTCCATATATAGCAACCTCCATTAAGATAAAACGTTTATTTATTCTAACATAATTTAATGACGAAATGTTGAAAATATTTAGTAAATTCAACTGTTTACAAAATGTTCACAATGAAAGCGGATGCATAAAAAAACCACATGAAAGCTCATGTGGTTTAAAAAATCATATGTGCAACAGCAGCAACAATTGGAATTGAAATGATTGTGCGAATTAAGAAAATGATAAACAAATCCCATAGCTTTAATGGAAGTCTCGTTCCTAAAATTAATCCACCAACCTCAGATAAATAAATGAGCTGCGTTACTGAAACAGTTGCGATGAAAAAGCGTGTCATATCTGACTCAATGCCAGCACCTAAAACAGATGGCAATAGCATATCGGCAAATCCGACAATCATCGTTTGAGCAGCTTCACCAGCTTCAGGGATTTGTAGTAGCGCTAAAATAGGCTCAAATGGCATACCCAAAATACGGAAGAAGCTTGTAAACTCAGCTAACATCAAAGCGATTGTAGCAAATGTCATAATGATTGGCGTAATCGCAATCCACATTTCTAGCACATTTTTAGAGCCAGAGAAAACGATTTTGCCGAGGTTTTTGTTTTCTTCTGCTTTTTCCAATGCGTTTTTTAAGCCGAATGAAAAAACGTTAAAGCCTTCCTCTACTTTCTCACGCTCTGCTGTAGGAGCTTGACCATTATAAAACATGTCTGATTTTTTCTTTAACGGATAAATACGGGGCATAATGACAGCTAATATAATCGTTGCTAAAATGACCGTTCCATAAAACTGTAAGAAGTATTGCTCAATATGGATTGTTTCAACAACAACGATACAAAATGTAATGGACACAACAGAAAACGTTGTCGCAATTGTTGCAGCTTCACGCGCTGTATAATTGTTTTCTTCGTATTGACGGTTCGTTAATAAAACACCAATCGTACCATCACCAACGAAGGAAGCAAGACAGTCAATCGCAGCACGTCCTGGAATTTTAAATAATGGACGCATAATTTTGACCATCATGGAACCGAAGAAATCAAGTAAACCGAAATCTGTTAATAACGGTAGTAGCAGACCCGCAAAGAAGAAAATTGAAAACATATACGTAACAAGACCACCGGCAGGGTCAAGCAAAATACCTGCTGTATTGTCACTGTTAATTGGCGATGGACCGAAATCTAATATATACATTGCTGCAAATACAACAGCTAATACGCGTACAATAGTCCAAAACCAGTTAACACGGAAAATGGAATCCCATAATGTGTATGAGCCTTCATGCTTTGGAACTACTTTTGTAATTAAAGAACCTATCGCAGCGATAATAAAGACAATCAGAGTGAACCACTGAATAAATGGTTCAACAACGCCAGCAAGGGCACTAGCTAGTAATGCAATTGGTACTTTAATGCCATTCTCTGTGCCAATCGGCAAAATGAATAAAAAGATTCCTAAGCTTGATAATGCAATAAATAAAAACCAAATATAAAACGAATACTTTTTCATAAATCTCATTAAACTCCTAATTTATTTCCTGTATAATTATAAGTTCGGTGAGCGAAAAAATCTACACTAAATTTAATTTTATGCTGAAATAATTTATAAAAATACATTTATTCGTAAAAAAGCAGTATGTAAACGAAGAAATTTACATACTGCTTTTTCACTATAATTTAATAGTGTACACGTTGAATTGGCTCGCCAAGCTCATCATCCTGTTGTACAACATAAAACTTCTCAATACTTAGCCAGCTATCAGCAGGTGTTTCACCATCATCTACACGCTTTGCTGTTTCAGCCATCATCCAGCCTGTTTGTGATGCGTGTGCCTGCAATGCTCTTAATTTATGGTGACCAACGCTTTTAATGTCGACAACGACATGTGGTTCACCTAGCTCTGCTAAAGTGTTATTTGCAAAAGCGCAGCCAAGTAAACGTGGACGTTTCTCCTTATCAATGCGGCGCACAGCTTCTTTTACAGCACGTGCTGTTGCTTCATGGTCAGGGTGCACTGCATAGTGAGGATAGAATGAATAGATTACGGATGGATTCAGCTCTTCGATTAATGCTGTGACAAGCTGTACCATCTTTTCATCATCTTCAAATTCAATTGTTTTATCGCGTAAGCCCATCATGCGCAAATCAGGAATCGCCATCGCCTCACATGCAGCTATAAGCTCCTTGCGGCGAATTTCTGGCAGCGATTCGCGTGTTGCAAATGGGGGATTACCTAAATTGCGCCCCATTTCGCCAAGCGTTAAACAAGCATATGTCACAGGTACGCCCATTTGGTGATATAGTCTAGCAATCCCAGCAACAGAAAATGCCTCGTCATCAGGGTGTGGGAAAATAATTAATACATGACGCTCTGAAGGTAATGTCATTTCTTTCACTCCTTAATAAGAAAATGGTGTTTCGCTAATTTCCAAAGCAATCGCTAGCTTGCCTGTATAGTCAAGACCAGCCATTAATAAGCGACCATGTTCATCTAATTCATAGTGAGTAATGCCCTGCGCATAAACCCAACCATGCTCCATTTTTAAGCCGATGCGATGCGGCATATCATCAATTACTTTTCCTAGCTCATAGCGAATTTTTGCATTGCGAATAAAGGCCCCCGCATTGAAAACCTTCGTATCAAAATGGCTTGCATAAGCGCCATTTGTCGTTTCTAAATGAATAAAAACATCTTTATTAGCAAAAGAATTAAGCAATTCCTGAAGTGTTTCGATATGTACCTCTTTCATTTATCGTAACCCCTTTCTAAACTCTCTATATGATAGTATAGTAGAATTTTTTTCAGAATGAAAAGAAGACGTCTTGAAAACTAAATGGATTCGCCAATAAAAAAGTATCAGACCGAATTAGCCTGATACTTTTCTTTAAATTTCTGTGATTGTTACTTCTGGTGCACCGAAGCGTGATTTTGCCCCGTGCATTACAGGTCCAACGTATTCATTTAATGCCCAGCCATGTGCAATCGCAGCAGAAACAAATTCCTTCGCTTCAATGACAGACTCTTCTACAGAAAGGCCGTTTGCTAAATTGGCACAAACGCTCGCTGCGAATGTACAGCCTGCCCCATGATTATAAGTGGAAGCTACTTTTTCAGAGGCAAGGAGCTTATAAGACGTGCCATCATAAAACAAATCAACCGCCTTGTCTGATGCTAAAGCTTTACCACCTTTAATGACAATATTTTTTGCACCAAGCTCATGAATTTTTGCTGCTGCTGCTTTCATTTCCTCAATCGTTTTTGGTGTACCTGTTCCAGCAAGCTGTCCTGCCTCGAAAAGGTTAGGTGTGATAACTGTAGCGTATGGCAGTAAATATTCAATCATCGCTGTTGTATTGCCGGGATTTAATACTTCGTCATCGCCTTTACATACCATAACAGGGTCAATGACAACGATATCTGTGCCAGATTGTTGAATCGCATCGCTTGTAATTTTAATAATTTCCTCTGTTGATAGCATACCTGTTTTAATTGCATCTACTTTTGTCGATAAAGCTGTATCAATTTGTTTTTGCAATAAGTCTGTTGGGAGCGGTGTTACTTGATGATGCCAGCCGTTCGGGTCCATTGTTACAACGACTGTTAATGCGACCATACCGTATGTGCCATGCTCCTGAAATGCTTTTAAGTCCGCTTGCATACCAGCGCCAGCAGATGTATCAGAGCCAGCAATTGTTAATGTTTTTTTTAATGTCATCATGAAAAGCTCCTTTAAAATTATTTACATACAACTATACAATTGTTGTGACTTTATAAAAATAGTCAGAAATTATTTTTTTTTTAATGTCAGAGTAGATGGTTGTTTTGACAGCGGAAAATGTTGCTGAATAAAGGTAAACTTATAGTATACTATTGAATTAAGAGGTGAGTTTAATGGGAAAACAAGCATTTAATAACGATTGGCAGCAAGTTATTGGCGAGGAGCTAAGCAAGCCGTATTTCAACGAGCTGCGCTCATTTATTGCAAAAGAATATAGCACTGAGACAATTTATCCGAAGCAGGAGGATGTAATGAATGCCTTCCATGCGACGAGCTATCAAGATGTAAAAGTTGTTATTTTAGGACAAGACCCATATCATGGGCCAAATCAGGCGCATGGCATGAGCTTTTCGGTGCAGCCTGGTATCCCGCAGCCACCGAGCTTGCGCAATATGCTACAGGAGCTTCGTGAGGATTTAGGTTGTCCGATTCCTAATCACGGCTATTTAATGAAATGGGCACAGCAAGGTGTGCTATTATTGAATACGGTATTAACAGTAAGAGCAGGACAAGCCCATTCACATAAAGGTAAGGGCTGGGAGCAGTTTACAGATGCTGTCATTGAAAAGCTAGCAGCGCGTGAGGAGCCAATTATTTTTATTTTATGGGGAAGACCTGCACAATCAAAGGTACCAATTATTAAGAAAAGTGGAACAGCACATGTTATTTTACAAGCCCCACATCCAAGTCCATTAAGTGCACATCGAGGCTTTTTTGGCAGCAAACCATATTCTCAGGTCAATGCTCAGTTAGAGGCTTGGGGCAAAGAGCCAATTGATTGGTGCTTATCTTGATTCAGTAACTCTTTTCTGCGACGAGTAATCGCAGGGGCAAATGTCTTTTTGAATCGTAAGCAACGCGACAGGTACGGAAAACGCCCTGGCGGATGTCACATGATGTGACGCTTTTAGGTTAACTTTTACTAAGAGCAAGTTCGAAAAAAGTTCGCAAGGCGTAATTGATAAGAGGAGGAAATCATGGCAGTTAACTGTTTTAAATGTCGTTATTTTCGTGTTACGTGGGAGCCTGCAAATCCGAGAGCTTGTACGGCATATGGCTTTAAAACGAAGCAAATCCCTTCAGCTGTTGTGAGACAATCCTCTGGCATGGAATGTTTGAAATTTGCACCAAAGCAGGAGGGAAAATGATGATTTCATATGATGTATTATTGAAGCAACTAGAGCAGCATGTGCTACAAGCAAAAAATGCTGTGAATGAGCAGGAAATGCGCGAGCACTTGTCAGCAGTACGTGCGCTCTGTGATGTTGTATTAACAGCACAGAGCAAGCCACAAATAGCAGCATTACCACAAGTTATAACACCGCAAACAACAGCGCAGGCAACAGCGCAGGCAACACCATTACAGGAAAATGGCGCAAATGGCGATTCGCTTTTCGATTTTTGATATACGGAGGATTTAGCAATGAAAGGTTCTATTATTTCGGGGGCAATTCACGGCTTTTTAGCTGTTGCCTTAGGCGCATTTGGTGCGCATGCTTTAAAAGGTATTTTAGATGATTATAGTACGGGCATTTGGGATACAGCAGTGCAGTATCAAATGTTTCATGCGAGCGCATTAATTTTAGTTGGTATTTTAATGAGCACGAAAATATTTGGCGAAGTAAGGCAATTAAAAATCGCTGCAATTTGCTTAAATTTAGGCATTGTCTTTTTCTCTGGTAGTTTATTTATTTTAGCAATAACAGGCATAGGTATTTTAGGCGCAATTACACCGATTGGTGGCGTTTTATTTTTAACATCATGGGTGCTAATTATTGTAACAACTTTAAAAAAAGCATAAACAACAAACTGTTCAAAAAACATTCATTTTTTGAACAGTTTTTGTCTTTTAATATATTAAAATTTTCGAAAAACAGTGGTATATTTAAAGTGTTAAAGGCGTAAGCCGTTTTATTTTTTAAATATAAATGGAAAAAAATGCATTTTATAATAAACATATATGGAGGAATGATTATGAGTATAGGAAAAAAATTGAATTTAGTATTTCTAGCAATTATCGTATTACTAATAGCTTCCACAACGCTTAGCTTTTTTAATTTAAGAAACATTGAGCAAAAAGTAGATGAAGCATTAGATGTGCGCGTAGCAACAGTGCGTTCCGTCGATCAAATCAAGCTAGCGGGAGCATCGCAAGGCTTGTTTGCAAGAGCGCTTGTTATTGAATATACGCAGACCAATGACGATAATTTTGTACAATTTAATACGCTTTTAAATGAAGAAATGAAGCGGTTAGATGGGCTTATTATGACGGAGCAAATGCGTGGTTATTATACGGGTTTAGCGGGGGCAGTCGATATGTTCAATCAAGTAGCAGAGCAGTATTTAGATGCTATTCGAAAAGGGGATACAGACCGTGCCTTAGATTTTGTTATCAACGATTTACAGCAGGCAAACAAAGACATTACAGCATTTTCTAGCGAAATTTTAACGTTCCAAGAGGAGCAGTTAGAAGAAGCGATGAAGGCATCGGATGCAACAATTAGCATGTCAAAAATTATCTCGATTGCAGCATTAGTCATTGTTATTATCGTTAGTGTTATGGCGATTTTTTATGCGCGACGTTCGATTACGTTACCATTAGTGCGTATTGCGAAATCGACAAATACTATTGCAACAGGTGATTTAACAGAGCCTGATTTACCAGTTGAGAGTAAGGATGAAATCGGTCAGCTTGCTGTAGCCTTCAATACGATGAAAGATAACTTAAAAAGTTTAATTAGTAATGTGCAATCAAATACAGAGCAATTAAGCGCAGCGGCAGAGGAATTATCAGCAAGCACCGAGCAAGTAACGGCTACTTCAGTGGATGTAACCCGTCGAGTAGCAAACACTTCTGAAAATACACAGGAGGCAGCATTATCAGCAAATGAAAGTGCACATGCGATGGAGGAAACGGCAGTTGGGGTACAGAGGATTGCCGAGTTTTCACAAACATTGCATTCAAGCTCAGAAACTGCACGTCAGAGAGCGAATAATGGAGAGACAATTATTCAGCATGCAAGAGAGCAAATAGAAACGATTAATCATTCCACTGTTCAAGTAAATGAGCTTGTTCAAAAGCTATCACAGCAAACGGAAGAAATTAGTGAGATGACAAAGGCAATCACAGAGATTACAGAGCAAACTAATTTATTAGCATTAAATGCAGCAATTGAAGCAGCACGCGCAGGGGAGCATGGCAAAGGCTTTGCTGTCGTAGCGGATGAAGTGCGCAAGCTGGCAGAGCAATCGAAAAGCTCAGCGCATAAAATTGTTTTATTAACATCAGAAATTCAAGTCGATACGGAAAGTGTAGAAAAAGCAGTTAACAATTCTTTAATCTCAGTAAAAGATGGCGTACGGATTATGGGAGAAGCTGGAGAGGCATTCCAAGCAATTGAAGGCGCTATTGAAGAGATGACGACACAAATTGAGGAAATTTCTGCAACGTCACAGCAGCTATCTGCAAGTGCCGAGCAAGTGTCAGCCTCTGTTAATGGTATTGCATCAGGCACGACTGAAACAGCTACTGATATCGAAATGATTGCTGCTGCAATGGAGGAGCAATCTGCAACGATGGAGCAGGTGAGCGAAGTTGCAGTCAGCTTAAGTGAAAATGCACAAGGATTACAACTAGAAATACAAAAATTCCGTGTATAAAGGTAGCTATTGGAAACAGCAAGAGTATACTTGCTTTTCCAATAGCTATTTTCTTTTACAAAAATGAAGCTTCATTTCATGGTGTTTGCGTAAAATAAGCTAATTCTTCATCAAATTCTGCATAATCAAAATAAATCATTGGGAAAAGGAAGCGGTGGTCTGTTTTCAACTCGCGTATAATGGCATGATCGCGCCCTGCTGCCTCCACAACCCCGCGAACCGCTTTTGTGTTTTGCCCATTTACAGCATTATCAAATGAAAAGTAGAACACACCTGGCTTCCCACGATTCAATCTTAAAATATTTTCAATATAAGATTCCTCTCGTCTAGGTGCTGCTGATGGCATTTGTTGCATAGGTGGTGTCCAATAATAAGTCAAAAGAACATCCTTTCATTTTAAATAGTTTGACATTCACTTTCTGTCGGTGCAAAAAAGCAATGTGATTTAAAGCGTCCCGTATTCCATTGACCATACCATTGCGCAGGACAGTCTCCACTCGGCATGAAAAACCATAATGCACGCGATGCAGGATGGAAACGCTCCCCTCTAATGACACGTTCCGCTAAGCGAATATCCTGTGGCCTTGCTCGTTGATAAAAATAGCTTTTAGTTGTCGCCTCGAACCCCCCAGGTCGTTGAAAAACCATATCCTCTATCGTTCGCACATCAGGGAAATCAAGGCAATCTGCAAGTACTCGATTGACACCGACATTGCCAACCATCAGCATCCCTAATTCACCATCTCCTTCAGCCTCTGCGCGCATTAAGCGAGCAAGCAAAGCTGTTTGTGCCGTAGTCGTTGGAACAACAGCGATACAACAAACCCCCTTTTGAAACTAATGTATGCAGCAACTAGTGAAAAATATGTAGAATCGCCTGTATATGAAAGAGAAAAGTGTGCATGCTATTAGACGAGGTGATCGACATAGGTCAACTATTCAGCATCCTGTTCAGCGCAGTCCTCGCTTTTTTAATCGCTGCCTACTTTGAACAACCGCTCCATTGGTATTTGTTTATTTTAATTGTATGTATCGGCTTTTTTATTCAGCTAGTTATTGTGATTTTGCGCGCACCCGAATAGGAGTGCCAGGCACACATACAATTCTCACACAATTTAAACAGGAAAAAAGGCAAACGGTCAGAGATACTTCCACCGTTTGCCTTTCCATCTTACTTATACAGTTAAAAACTTCGCTAATTTTTCATTGTCTAAAATGTTGCCGACAAAGAATGAGCCGAATTCGCCGTAACGTGCTGATACTTCGTCAAAGCGCATTTCATATACAAGCTTTTTAAATTGTAGGACATCATCTGCAAATAATGTTACGCCCCACTCATGATCATCAAAGCCGACAGAGCCTGTAATAATTTGCTTTACTTTGCCCGCATAGCCACGACCAATCATGCCGTGTGAACGCATTAAGCTTTTGCGCTCGTCCATTGATAGCATGTACCAGTTGTCATCATTTTGACGACGTTTATCCATTGGATAGAAGCACACGTATTGAGCACGTGGTAGCTCAGGGTAAAGGCGTGCACGCACATGTGGATTTTGGTAAGGGTCCTCGTTTGATTCGCCTGCTAAATAGTTTGATAATTCCACAACAGATACATATGAATAGCTAGGAATTGTAAAATCAGCAATTGCTAATTTATTAAATTCAGCCTCTAATTCCTGTAATTCGTCCATCGTTTCGCGCAATGTCATTAACATGAAGTCTGCCTTTTGCCCAACGATTGCATAAAATGCATGTGCGCCTGTTTTCGCAATATCTGCCTCATTTAATTTTTCTAGGTAAGCGACAAATTCCTCTACCGCCGCTGTGCGCTCCTCTACTGAAACAAGCTTCCAAGAAGCCCAGTCGATTGAACGGAATTCATGTAACGTATACCAACCATCTAATGTAATTGCTGCTTCGTTCATTTATGAAACACTCCTTTTAAGTGAAAATCATTCTCTATTAGTTTAGCACAACTTTCTCTATCCTACACATGCTGTCACGATTTCGTCATGACTTTTCAGCATTCGCCTATTCGTGTATGCTAGAGAATAGTTCAATTCGTAATATTGGAGAGATTAAGCATGGAATATTTTTTACAAAATAGTGAATGGCGGCTAGTAGATGAATCGAATTTGCAGACACGTTCCCCATTAGCATCATTCGCTATGGACGATACACTGTGCCATTTAGTTGGACATCGTCTGTCTACATCAACGATCCGCACATGGGTACATAAGGAATCTGTTGTGCTCGGCATCCAAGACCATCGCCTACCATTTATTGAAGATGGAATGAAGTTTCTTAATCAACAAGGCTACACACCGATTGTGCGCAATTCAGGTGGCTTAGCTGTCGTATTAGATCCTGGTGTACTTAATATATCGCTCGTTGTCAGTGAAAAGGAGCAGCCGCTATCAATTAATGCAGCATTTGAAATGATGGTGGAACTAATTAAATGGCTACTTCCCGAAATAGCAGAACGCATCGAAGCATATGAGATTGTTGGCTCCTATTGCCCAGGTTCATATGATTTAAGCATTGCTGGTAAAAAGTTTGCAGGCATTTCGCAAAGGCGCATGCAGGGTGGTGTTGCTGTGCAAATTTATTTATGTGTTGAAGGCAGTGGTAGCGAACGCGCAGAGCTAATTAAGCAGTTCTATGAAAAAAGCTTGCGAAACGAGGAAACAAAGTTTCAGTACCCACGCATTGAGCCCAGTGTTATGGCATCATTACGAGAGTTAACAGGGGAAAATATAACAGTTGTTGAGCTAAATTTACGCATTCAGCAAATGCTACAAGGCTGGACGCTTTTGCCGCTGCAAGCATCTGAAAATGAATTATACATGCATTATTTACAGCGCGTTTTGCAGCGCAACCAAAGTATGCTTGCTAAGTGAGATGGAGAACGTGGAATAAATTCATGAAAATGTGGAATAAACTTTAAAAAACGTGGAATAAACCTGAAAGAGAGGAGCAATTTCGCTCCTCTCCATTACATTTGTATTTCATTGTTTTCCATAGGAGCAGAAATAAGATTTCCATTGCGTTCCATTTTAAAGACCGGCGCAATACGTTCCTCTTCCTCGTCTAATGCAACGAAGCGACGTGCACGGTTCATAATTTGCACGAATTGCTCGTAATCTTCGCGAATTGCGATATTTTCCTTACGCAATTGCTCAAGCTCCTGCTCTAATTCGTGATTTTTTTCCGTCGCTGTATTTGCTAAGTAGCGCCATTTAGAGCTCTCAATATCGCCCGAGCTGTGCTGTAAACGCATTAAATAGGCAATCACGACATCTAAAGAAAGTGCTGATAAGGGAATAGATTTCGCCTCATGTCCTTCTGCTGTTACGACGATTTGCTGTACACGACGACGAGATGGATTGCCCAATGCTCGCAATCTCTCTTTCCGTTCTTTTTTCGCCTCTGCTAGCTGGTCCTCGTACATTTTACGAACAACTGCATTCCAGCGAAAACCACATGCAGCTGCAGTACGATTTAATGCATCACCAACTTCATCAAATGCATTTAATTGTGTGCTCCCTTCTTTTACATGTCGTAGCACCGCCTCTGCTAACAGCTCATCATTTTCTTTTAACCAAGCATCCTGTCTTACTTTCATTATTTATTTTCCTCCTAGCATGTTGATAGTTTGATTGTTCATTACTAAGCATGACCAATATTGAAATGATTTATGCAAGGTATCTATAAATTTTCAGACCTTTGCTGGAGAAAATACAATTCCACTTGAATGAAAGTGTCGTCATAAGCTAAAATAGCTAGTAGACTAAAAGCGAAAATAGAAAGGTGTTGACGATAGTGGCAAACGAATTCCGAGTTTGCGATGAATGTCAGGCCGTTAATTTAAAAACGTTAATTCCGAAATTAAAAGCAATTGATCCAGATGCAACGATTGAAATTGGCTGTCATTCATACTGCGGTCCTGGCCGTAAAAAAACATTTACCTTTGTAAATAGCAGACCAGTTGCTGCATTAACAGAGGATGAGTTAATGGAAAAAGTGCTGGCAAAATTAAAAAAATAAAGAGTGCTGTCACAGGGAGAAGACCAAATCGCTCCCTGTTGTACAGGCTCTTTTTTTATAATTAATAAGTATATATTTGCTATAATAAAAGCATAGGGCTGTGAGGAGGGGAAAGGAAATGAAGCTGCAAAATCCGCACGATAAGTTTTTTAAAGAAACTTTTGGTAATGTAGAGGTGACAAAAGATTTTATCCAATATTATCTTCCAGAAGCGATACGACAAGTGATTGATATGAATACATTGGAGCCACAGAAGGATAGTTTTTTAAATCCGAAGCTAGAGGAAAACTTCTCCGACCTTCTCTTCAAAGTAGCAATCAATCAGCAAGAAGGCTATTTGTATATATTATTTGAACATAAAAGTTATCTTGATAAAGACACAGCAGTACAATTGCTAAAATATATGGTAGAGATTTGGGAAGCAAAACGTAATAAAGAGCGTGTGCAAGAGCTTCCAATTGTTATTCCCTTAGTCATATATCATGGCAAAAAGGAATGGACATTGCCAACCAATCTAAGTGCACAGTTGAACGGATATGATAATTTGCCATCAGCTATCCAAATATATGTACCGAGTTTTGAATACGTCTTGTGCGATTTATCCCGCTATCAAGATGGAGATATTCAAGGCTCTGTCATTACTCGCATTGTAATAATGTTATTACGCGATGTTCAGACAAAGGAAGGTACAGAGCTAATTAACTCCATAGCAAATGCATTCCACCATTTGCAAGAGTTAAACAATAAAACCTCGGTAGTGGGTTATGTGGAAACATTGCTACGCTACGTTTTTGAAGCAGGTAGAAAATTAACACAAGCTGATATGAAGAGCATCATCAAACAATTAGAAACAAATGAAATGAAGGGAGAGGAATTTACGATGACACTGGCAGAAATGTGGAAGGAAATAGGGGAAAGACAAGGTGAGCAAAAAGGACTGGAAAAAGGACTGGAAAAAGGAAGAAGTGAAGCATTAGTAGATGTAGCGCTTTTACAGCTCACAAGTAAGTTCGGCAAGCTGCCTGATGAAATTAAAGAAGCATTGACAAAGGCGGACCAGCCAGCTCTTCAGCTCATTCTGGCAAATATTTTTACAGTGGAACATCTGGACCAAGTAAAACGCTATCTGTTATAAAAATAAGAAAACAGGATGTAACTCTTAAGCTTTGTGTGAAATGAAGCAGCTGAACCGAATAAACATTATTTATAAGAGATAGGCGAGGGTTTTTTAGCACCCTCGCTTTTGGCAATTAGAAAATGGTAAAATAGGACTAACTAAAGCAAAGGGGGAAGAGAAATGAGCTATGCAACCGCAAAATTAATAGAGGAAAAAGTATTCAAAGATCCTGTACATCGCTATGTTCATGTGCGTGACCAAGTGATTTGGGATTTAGTTGGAACAAGAGAATTTCAGCGTTTGCGACGTATTCGCCAGCTCGGCACAACTTATTTAGTATTTCACGGTGCAGAGCATAGTCGCTTTAATCATTCGCTTGGCGTCTATGAAATTGTGCGACGTATCGTTGATGATATTTTTGCAGGTCGACCTGAATGGGATGCGTCAGAGCGCTTGCTTGTGCTATGTGCAGCACTACTCCATGATTTAGGGCATGGCCCATTTTCACACGCCTTTGAAAACGTTTTTGGCACAGATCATGAGGAATATACACGTGCTATTTTGCTTGGAGACACAGAAGTCAACGCTGTGCTACGCCGAGTTGCAGCAGATTTTCCTGAAAAGGTTTCACAGGTCATTGAAAAAACATATCCAAATCAGCTCGTTATTAGCTTAATTTCAAGCCAGATTGACGCAGATCGTATGGATTATTTACAGCGTGATGCTTACTATACGGGCGTTAGCTATGGTCATTTTGATATGGAGCGCATATTGCGTGTTATGCGACCACGTGAAGGTCAAGTTGTTATCAAAGAAAGTGGCATGCATGCGGTAGAGGACTATATTATGTCGCGCTATCAAATGTATTTGCAAATCTATTTTCACCCTGTGTCACGCAGTGCGGAGGTCATTTTAAATCATATATTAAAGCGCGTAAAAACGTTAAGTGAGCGAGGTTATTCATTTAAGCATGCACCAAGCCACTTCAAACCATTTTTCAAAAATGAAATTACATTAGAAGACTATATCGCACTAGATGAAAGTATTATGCTGACATACATTCAATTTTGGATGCAGGAAGAAGATGCTATTTTACGTGATTTAAGCAGTCGCTTTATTAATCGCAAATTATTTGGCTATATGAATATGGATCCACAAAAAGAACCACAGCGCTTTGCACGCTTACAACAATTATTTAAGCAAATAGGCATTGATCCAGCCTACTATCTAGTCCACGATTCAACCTCAGACTTACCTTATGATTTATATCAGCCAGGTGTAGCAACAGGAAAACTACCAATTATGCTACAAATGGCAAATGGTGAAATACGGGAGCTATCGCAAGAAAGCTCACTCGTTGACGCCATTGCAGGCAGATTAAAAACCGATCATAAAGTGTACTATCCTGAGGAAATATTAATAGATGAAACTTTAGATGAAGCAGTGAAACAAGAATTATACGAGTTACTCCATAATTAAAAATGAAGGCAAAGTGAGAAGGAGCTTTGCCTTCATTTTTTGGGTGGATAAAAGAGGAGTATCCCGCAGTCATTAATTGAAGCCGTTAAAGGATAATTCAACATGAATTATCCTTTAACGGCTATTTTAGGTGTTATGGACTATTTATCTGAAAATAACAATGAGTAATGACATACTAAATATCATTGAGTGATTCTTTAGTAGGTATAAATTGTATGTTTCATTTGCTGAAAGAATACAAAGTTTACACAAAAACTGTCAGCTGCGCATGACGAAAGGTTGTATAGAATCTGTTTAGTCTCCTTTAGTAAAGTAAAAGTAAAATTTCCAATTAAAGATCTAATTCCAATAAGCCCGTACATGAGTCGATGCTTTGAAGGAGGTGAGACAAATTTCTATCGGCTCGTTACAAAAAATGAATACACACAATTGGAGTAGCGGACAACATAAATATCTTGTCTCCACATCACTTCGAAGACTGAAAGTGTGTTCAAAAATGACGACTAATTAACACTAGGCAAGAGAGCTTAGCCAACTGTTTGCAGTAACCTTCCTAACAGCAGGCTACATGTCGTCAGCAAACAACAAGGGCACTCTCTGAAACCTAAGAAAAGGAGAGAGACATGAGGAAAAAGATTAATATTGCAATGCTGACAATACTATTAGTGTTCCAAACATTCATTGGACCGTTGTCGGTGTTTGCAGAAGAAACAACCATACCTGAACTAACACCGCCAGTAACTGAAGGAACGGATGATACTGGAGAAACTGCGGGTGAGACAGGAGATGAAGCTACAACAACACCTGATTCAGCCAATGTGATCATGCCACTAAATAATCCATTAGGGGTTTATCCAGATGTTGATAGAGATGATGCGGATTTTGATGAAGTAATCAACCTTACATTTAATGGGGATTTGGTTAGTGGGACAACAGCAGAAGGCCGAGTTGGTGATACAGTGGTGTTTAGAGTAGATTTAGGGCTAGCACCAGGGCATGGTTATGGTCCAGAATCTAAACTTATTTATGATCTACCAGATCAATTTGCAAATTTAACTGTACAAGGTGCCGCAACGATATATGATAATGGCAAGCACATTGGTACAGTAAGTATTTCAGGTCAACAAGCGATACTCACATTTAATGATATTCTTGATGATACAGGTCTAACAGGTGGAATAGTTTCTGGAGTATTCTTTGAAATTCGGGGAACATTGCAGTCTGTAGGAAATGATTGGACACAAACAATCCAAGTGCCTGGCTATAACAATATCACACTGGATTTCCAGCCTAGAAGTGGTACAGGTGCTACAATTACTAAAACAGGTACACCAGATAATTCAGGTCGTAACAGTGAGTACATTGACTGGACTGTAAGGGTAAATACAAATTTAGCTGTCAATACAAATGTTGGGACAACACCATTTACAGACACGCTAACAGGTAATCACACATTTGATTCTATTGTTTCAATTAAAGAGTTAGATATTTCTCCAAATGGTACGGTAACACTGACAAATAGAGATGCCCCAACACCGTTACCTGCTATTAGTGGAAAATCAATGACTCTTAACCTACCAAATCAAGAGCATATCGGTTACGAAATTGTTTATCGAACGAAAGTAGATGAATTGGGCAATATCCCACCAGCGAGATTTTCTAATGCTGCCAGTTATAATACTTCACCAGTAGTTGATAGAACAGTGGAAGTTCAATTTGACACACCTTTGAGAAAATCAGTTGTTACTCAACCAAGATTGGAAAGCCCTGGTGTAATAACTACTGAGTGGCAAATTGAATACAATCAAAATAAACGTAACATTCCAACTGGTGTTGCGAAGTTAACTGATGTATGGACAACAGGACACGAATTGTATGGAGATGTAGAAGTTTATAAAAATGGTTCATCAACTGCTGAACCTACTGCTAATTATAATCTTACACTTGCAGCAGATGGTCTAGGTTTTGACTTAGCATTCCCAAATGGTACAGAGGATGCTTATGTAATTAAATATAAAACGCAACTCAAAGTAGGCGAGGTATATCCAACATCAAATCGTACTATTACAAATACTGTAACACGTGAGGACTTTACGAGTCATACAGGCTTACAGAATAGTAGCACTGCTACTTATAATAAAACATCTTGGGTGTTAAATAAAACTGCTGAAGGTGTGAACTATACAGATGTTAAAGAAATGTACTGGAAAATCGTTGCGAACCAAGCACAATATAACTTAGCAGTCGGTACAAAGTTTACAGACACATATGAAGGCTCATATTTAAACTTGCAAGAAGGTAGCCTAGTAATTACAACGGCTGCAGGAGGAACTTTAGAAAGGGATACTGATTACAGCTTAACTCTTACTCACGGAGCAGTTGACGGAGAAAATAGGGAAACTGGCTTTATCATTGAATTACTAAAACCTATTAATGGCCAACAAATTGAAATTGAGTATACAACAACGTATGAAATTAAAGATGTCGGCCAAAATGATCGTGTTTATAACAATCGAGTAGTACTAAGTGATACAGGTATACCTAATTTTGGTACATCTACAGATTCAGCGTCCCAAGCTATTAGAGGTGAACAATCACGAAATGGTAATAAAACAGGCTACTACAACTATGAAACAAAAACATTCCATTGGGACGTAGAGTTAAATTTCAATTATAACTCAATTACAGATGCGATATTTAAAGATGTATTACCTTCAAGTCAAGAAGTAACAGCTCTTAAAGTAGAAAAAGGTACATTAAATCCAGCAGGTAATTTTGTGGCAAGTACAGACCCAAATGATACCAAAGTTTATAGTGCAGCAGAGATTGAGAACGTAGTATCAGAAAATGGAGCTACTATTGAAATTGAAATTGCATTAGGTACAATTACAACACCATATAAAGTAACATATGAGACAAAAGATGCAGATGCTGTGTATCCTCATGGTTCAGCTATTACTATTAGCAATACTGCAAAATTATACGCTCAAGGTAATGAAGATCAACCAAGAGGAGAATGGAACGAGGATGTACCAGTTGAATATACAGAACAGATTTTAGATAAAACGGGTACATCAACAAATGCAACACCAGAAGTCACTTGGAACTTTAAATTTAACTACGCACAATCACAATTAAATAATATTGTGATTACTGATGAGGTTGGTAAAATTAATGGTGATCCAGGTCAATTGATTTTGCAAAACTCATTTAATGTGTGGGAAATGGATTTTACTGGTACTAACTCCACACCAACAAGAGGTAGTCAAGTAATTACAAATGGTCAAGTTAGCCCTACAGCTACAGGTGTTGCTTTAGATGTTAATATTGCAGCAGGAACATTTGTATTAAATTTACCAGATGGCGATAAAGCTTACTATGTTGAGTATGCAACTGTTTATATGGGGCCAAGTGGTAGTAATGTAGATAATGAGGTAAGAGTTGACTATACAAGTGCAGATGGAAGTAGTGGCTCAGATGTAGTTAATAACCTTAGTTTTGAATATAATGCTGGAGGTACAGTTGGTACAGTTCCATTTGTCATCTTGAAAACAGATGCAGCGACAGGTCTACCTATGGAGAACGTTAAGTTTGAATTGTATGGACCTTATACAGGAAGTACAATGTTAGCTTCAGGTTCAACAAATGAAGACGGTTATTTAAATTATGGTTTAAAACTAGCGCAAAGCAGAAACAACTCAACGCCTTACAAGGTAGTGGAAGAAAAGCAAGATGGTTATGAAGACTTGGGCGATTATGAGTTTATATTAGACCCAGATAGAATTGAAACTTCAGGTAAGTATCAAGGTTTCCAAGTTATCGAGATTACAAATGAACCAGAAGGCGGTTTAGGTTGCCCTCAGTTTGAATTAACAGTATTTGATATTGATGGTAGAGCACTTAGCAATGAAACAGTATCATTAGTGAGTACAGCAACAGGTTTATCAACAAACCAAGCGCTGGATTCAGATGGTCAAGTTACATTTACTTCTACTGAAGTTAAAGCGGGCGAGTATACTATTGTCTATAATGGAGAAGAACTAGATACGATTGTAGTGCAGTATAACAACACGCCTTGTGAAGCAATTGCTCAACCAGCACCAGCATGTGATATTTTTACAATAGTTGTTAAAGATGCTAATGGGCAAGTTCGTACAGATATCACAGAGTTAACCTTAAAACAAGGATCTATTGAAGTGATGAAACAAGAGCCAAATGCGAACGGCCAATTCATATTTGATTCAAATGGTAAGGATCCTGTTGATGGAGTTAAACCAGATACTTATCATGTTTACGAAGGTAAGCAATATTTAGGTACTGTAACATTAACATATACTGAAAATTGTGGTCATGAATTTGAGGTTGCATTAGCACCAACGTGTCCAACATTTGTACTAACTGTGAATGATGTTGATGGAAATGCGGTAGCTGATGGCACGCAAGTAATAATAAAAGACTCTAATGGTAGTACCGTATTTACGGGACCAGCAACAAATGGTCAAATTACACTTGGTGGTGGAAGTACAACTGATGGTTTAGAGCCAGATGAATATACTGTTGAAGTAGGTGGTATAGAAATTGGCAAATTCACAACAAATATAAATTGTGAAGCTACAGTTCAACCACTAGTATCAGGATGTTCACAATTCACACTAACTGTAAGCAATGAAGATGGCTTATTACCAGAAGGTACAATCGTAACGATTTTAAAAGATGGTGAAACCGTTACAACTGACTATACAGTAGGTGATAATGGTCAAGTGATTTTCCCAGTAACTGATGGAATCTATTCATTAGAGCCGGGTAACTATACAGTAGTATCTTATACAGATGCACATGGTAAAGTTAGAACATTTGATAGTATTGATGGTGCATTCCAAGTTTCTTATGCTAGTGATTGTGCCGATGCAGTAGAAAAAACACGTGCATGTACAGTGTTCACGATTACCGTGAAAAAGCCAGATGGTAGCAATGAAGACCAAGGTACAAAAGTTATTATTGAAGATGCAAATGGTAACCCTATTACATCTGACCCACTTGAAGTTGGCGAAGATGGTAAAGTAGAGTTCCCAGCAAACCAAGAACCAGGGAATTACACTGTTTATGAGGTGAATGAAGATGGTTCGAAGGGTAGCCAAATTGGTACAGAGCCCGTAAAGGTAACATATGCGGATAATTGTACAGTAGTTGAACTTCCTAGAAATGCATGTCCACAGTTTACATTAACAGTGAAAACAGCAGATGGAACATCCGTTCAAGCTGGTGTGAAAGTAAGCATTGTTGATGAAAATGGTAATGTAGTAGTCGCAAATCGTGAAACAAATAATGATGGGCAAATCATTTATGAGCGCGATGGCGGCAATGGACCGTTAAAGCAGGGTGAGACATACACAGTTATCAACGAAGCTGGTAAAGTAATAGGAACAATTGACGTAAGCTACACAGACGAAGTATGTGGAGCAGAAGTAAAAGTCCCAGAAAACGCATGCCCATTATTCACACTAACAATTCAAGATGTGAATGGTAACCCTCGTAAAGAGGTAGCGTTCGTTATTAAAGACAATGCTGGCAATACAATTGCAACAGGTACAACGGATACAGAAGGTAAGGCGACAGTTCCTTATACTGTAGAGCCAGGTAACTATGTAGTAGTAGGTACAGAGTCACCACTTGCGATTACAGTACAAGATTGTGCAGCATTAGCTAAGCCAGTACCAGCACCACCAGGTGGTGGAGGCGGAGGTGGCGGTGGTACACCACCAACACCAGAAGTACCAATAACGCCACCAACACCAGAAAAACCAACAGTGCCAGAGGAGCCAACAACTCCACCGACACCAGAGGAACCGACAGTACCGGAGGAGCCAACAACTCCACCAACAACACAGGAGAAACCGACAACACCTCCAGCAGTTGAGGAAGTAATTAAGAAAATACCTGAAATCCCAGGTATTGTACCGGTACCACCAACGCCAGGTTCAGAGGATCCAGTACGTTATGAAGTACCAAACATTCCACAAATTGTTGAGGAGCTATCGAAAAATCCAGCGAAGCTTCAACAAACAATTCAAGAACTAGAAGCGTTCGTTAAGCAATACGAAGCACTATCTCCAGAGGAGCAGGCATATGTTGATGAGCTTGTAAATATGGACTTAGTGAGAAGTCTTCTACATGAATTACAACAAGCAGCAAACGTGCTTGGGGCAGCGAATAATAACCAAAACAAATTACCGCAAACAAATGATGCAGACCAAACAGCTGCTATCTTTGCAGGTATTGTGCTAGTAGCACTAGGCTTTGTGTTATTACGTCGTC
Organism: Lysinibacillus louembei; assembly: GCF_033880585.1. Classification (NCBI taxonomy): domain Bacteria; kingdom Bacillati; phylum Bacillota; class Bacilli; order Caryophanales; family Bacillaceae; genus Lysinibacillus; species Lysinibacillus louembei. The sequence goes on along the minus strand of NZ_CP137624.1, from coordinate 499,737 downwards.
GCTTCACAACAACTGAAAAGTAAGCACAAAAAGCCCTTCAAGCATTTGCTTGAAGGGTTTTTAATTTGCTTGCTGTAATGCCGTTGGCGGTGATTCGATGTCGTACTGCTGGACAAAGCTTGCTTGCACGAGAAGTCGTCGCACACCTTCGTCAGCGCATGTAATTAACGTTAATAGGGTTTCGTTTGGCACATCTTCGATAACATGAACTGCCGTTGCCTCAACGACCTCAATTTTTGTAATATGATATTCGTAAATGGCGGTAGTATCTGTTAAATAAATGGCATCGCCAATTTCACTGTGATATAAAGGACCAAATAAAATATCGCGATTTTCAAAATAGTGTGCGGCAAGTGCATAGTTACCTTGCCCCATCACTTGCTCAGGCTTCATTGTGCCTGCACCGACTGCCAATGCATTTTTGCCAACGCCCTTTAAAATGGGCAGTTGCATGTCAACGCTTGGAATGCCAATACTTCCGATTACTGGCAAGTCTTTGCGGTTTGCTTGTGCCTGCAATACCTCCCAAATCGATAGTGATTGTACCTCTTCAAAATCGAAGTCTGCTTCTTCTAATGCATTGTTAAATTCGAGTATTGCTGGTGAGGTAGTCACAAGCTCCTCGCTTAAATGTTGCACGAGCAATGCTTGGATGGGCTTAATGAAAATAAGTGTTAGCCCTATAGCAAACAGGGCGATAATAGCAATTAAATTTAAAGTAGCCCGCAGTTTTTTCATTAAAAACACCGACCTTATAGAAAAAGGTGCGTCTCAGCAGCGCACCCTCGTTTTTATTTATCCATGTGCAGTACGCCTGCAGTAGCATAATGATTTTTAGACATTTCTTCAATAATAATTGAAATATTTTCTTTTGGTGCATTGACTGTTTTAGAAACTGCCTCTGTTACTTCCTGTACAAGTGCACGTTTTTGTTCATCTGTACGACCTTCAATCATTTTAATTGTGATGATTGGCATAATATTGTCCTCCTCTATGTAGTTTAGTGTATATTATTAATAATAGCACAATTGGAGGTATAAAAGATGTTTAATGAAGAAAAACCAAAGCAAAAAATGGGCTTTACAATTATAAAAAATGACCCAACAGATGGACATAAAGGATTCGGTATCGGCTCTTTGACATTGGAAAATGTGTCTCCTGTTATTATAGATGTGGAAGAGCAAACAGCCATTGTCGATATTGGTGCAATGCATGCAAAAAGTGCTGTGGAGCGTGGTATTAAGTTTACAGTCAATCGGGAGGATTCAGCAGGTGGGAAAAACTACTGGCTTGTATGGGTAACAATTGATCATAAAGAGGATGGACCATATTATGCAGGTGTGACAGCATGTGAAATGGTTGTGAACCGTGAAAAGCGTCGCGGCTATAAAATTTTAGCTGACCATGTTAACAAAATGGATAAATCCATGAAGCGTCAAATTATTGTAGACCATATGGATGATGTATCGAAAAAGGTGCTAGCAGACTTTCTACAGCAGCATAACAGCGAGCTATGGCAGCGTAGTGAGGAAAAGCTACGAAATGATTTGGCTTAAAAAGCGCTAACTTGTGGAGATTCGCAGATATATGAGAGGAAAGCGCAGATAACCGTGAAGAATTCGCAGATATATTATGGATAAGCGCAGATATAATAAAGAAAAGCGCCAATACATTTATGAACTCTAAAACGATTGTAAAATATGCGTCAATCTTTTTTGGCCTCATTGTTGAAAAATAGATGAACAAAATGTGACAATTTCCTTCATTCGACATAAGGTAGTTGAAAGTGCACATGAAAAAAAGTACACTTGTATATAAGGCTTGCAGTTAGTGAGCTAGGACAATGAATGGTAAATAGGCAAGCTATGAGAGCTATGCGGCATTTGAACCAACCCAAGCCGAATGCCCCATGATTCTCATGCTTTCATTTACCATGAAAGAAAGCTCTTTCTTCCCACGGAAACCGTTATTCCGGGGAAGAAAGAGCTTTTTTTAGTTCCACCAAAAATCGCTAAATACCTCAAAGTCAAGCAGGTTGCCCCAAGTATCTGGCTCGAAAAATTCAAAGGTACGGCATTTCTCAGTTGGTATATCAGTTGCTTTCACATGAACAAGTCGCTGTTTTGGGCAGGCATCCATTGCGAGCTTACCTGTTTCGATATCAACGACCACACCTTCAATGCCATCAGGTACACGGAATTCTTCATTTGCCTTACCGTTATGCACTGTTTCCATGAAATCAATCCATACTTGCTTTGTGGCAGCCATATCCTCTTGAACAGATAATGTTTTCCCTTGGTCATAGCCGTTCCAAACCCCTGTTGTAATGCTTGGTGTATAACCAATTAACCATTGGTCACTAATCGTTGTACCAGATTTCGCAGCATAAGTATGTGTCATGCGACCACGAATTGATACTCCTGTAGCAGGTGAATAATCGCTATAAACAGGGTCAAATATACCTGTCATCATATCTGTTAGTAAATAAGCATCCTGTGCGGATAATACCCGCTTTTCTTCAGGATTAGCATGCTGATAAACAACATCACCATTGGCGTTTGTAATGGATAAAATCGTTGTTGCGCTGCGCTTTTCTCCTTCCGCAGCAATCGTATTATAGGCATTTGTTAAATCATATAAAGATGTCTCAATTGTGCCAAGCGCAATGGAAGGGTTATCCTTTTCTGTGTAATTTAAATCAAAGCGCTGTAGCATTTCACGAAATGCTTTATAGCCTACTTGCTCTAACGTCTTTACTGCATAAATATTATCGGAAATCGCCATTGCCTGTGCAAGTGACATTTCCTGTGATGCGAATTGTCCATTCACATTTTGAGGCTTATATGTTGCACGTCCGTTATCATAAGTGAAAATTGTTTCACCTACATTCAAAAACGTTAGCGGTGTGAAGCCCTTTTCTAATGCAGCAGCATATAAAATCGGTTTAATTGATGAGCCAGGCTGTCTTTCTGAAAGAGTTACGCGATTAAAGGAGCTTGTACTATAATCGCGTCCACCAACAAGCGCTGTGACAAAGCCTGTATTGACATCCATGCTGACAAGACCAACCTGTAAATCAGTCTTTGGCATATTTTTTTCAATCGCTGCTTCAGCTGCCTTTTGGTGCGCCTGATTTAATGTCGTTTTAATCGTCCAGCCGCCCTCGCTAATGTTCATGTTTTTAGACTCTAATATTTCACTCGCCTCTGTCCATACTACATCTAAAAAATAAGGGGCAATCGACTTGCTCGCAACCCATTCACTATTTTTATAAACGAGCTGCTCCTTTTCGGCATGCGCCTTTTCCTCTGTCGTAATTTTCCCTTGCTGCTCCATTAACGTTAAAATCAGCTTTTGTCGATTCGTTGCTTTTTCTATATTAGCAATCGGTGAATAATATGTTGGGCCTTTTGGAATGCCTGCAAGCATCGCAGCCTCAGCTAAAGTCAGCTCACTTGCCGATTTACCAAAATAATAGCGACTCGCAGCCTCAGCACCGTACATGCCATGCCCGTAATAAACAGTATTTAAATAGCCTTCTAAAATTTCATCCTTTGAGTAGAAAATCTCCAAACGATACGCATAAAGTGCTTCATTTATTTTACGTGTCCATGTTTTCTCATGCGATAAATATAAATTTCGAGCATATTGCTGTGTTAACGTACTCGCTCCTTGTACTTTGCGACCTGCTTTAATATCAGCTAATAGAGCCCCAGCAATACGTGAATAATCAAATCCACCATGCTTGTAAAAATCTTTATCCTCAATGGCAACGGTTGCCTCTGTTAAGTATGGTGACATTTTATCTAGCTCAAGCCAATAGCGACGCTCTGATTGAAAGTAGTCGCCAATTTGATGGTCATGCTGGTCTAAAAAAATGGTCGCTTTTGGTACAGTCAATGTCGGTGCTCCAGCAATTTGCGCATAAATGCGAAGCGATATGAGCCCAACAATAACAGCACTAACCATAGTAATTGTTAATAAGGCAAGTCGCTTGCTGAAGCGTTTGCGTTTTCGTTGGCGAATATAATGTTTTCTTTTCATTAACAATCACCTCGTTGTTTAGGTGCCAGGCACACATACAATTTTCACACAATTTGTGTTATGCATAGTATGTGTCTAGACAGTTATTTTTCATACAAGCAACAAAAAAACTTTTGGCTTGCGTATATGTATACGAAAAATGTCGAAAAAAGGTTTCGTATTATATTGCGTGTCATAGTCACAATAAAATACAATAAACATGGGAATTTTAATGAGACTAGATCATTAATGACCGAATAATCATAAGCAGGTGAACGATTCATGAGATTCGATGAAACATATTCAGGCAATGTATTTATTAAAAGCCATCCAAATTACGAAGAGTCAAAAGCCGTTTTATATGGTATGCCAATGGATTGGACAGTGAGCTATCGTCCAGGCTCTCGCTTCGGTCCAACGCGTATTCGCGAAGTATCCATCGGTTTAGAGGAGTACAGCCCATATTTAGACCGTGAGCTAGAAGAAGTGAAGTTTTTTGATGCAGGCGATATTCCGTTACCATTTGGCAATCCGAAAAAATCATTAGAGGAAATTAAAGACTTTGTACGCAAGCTATTAGCAGATGGCAAAGTGCCAATTGGTATGGGCGGTGAGCACTTAGTATCGCTACCTGTTATGGAAGCTGTATACGAAAAATATAATGATTTAGCGATTATCCATTTTGATGCACACACAGATTTACGCACAGACTACGAAGGTGAGCCATACTCACATGCAACACCAATTCGTAAAATTGCAGAGCATATTGGTCCACATAATGTGTACTCATTCGGCATTCGCTCTGGTCTAAAGGAAGAATTTATTTGGGCGAAGGAAAACGGCATGCACATTGCAAAATTTGAAGTGCTGGAGCCATTAAAAGAAGTCCTACCAACATTAGCTGGGCGCAATGTTTACGTGACAATCGACATCGATGTCCTTGACCCAGGACATGCACCAGGCACAGGCACTGTAGATTGTGGTGGTATCACACCAAAAGAATTGCTTGCTTCCATCCATGCGATTGCAGGTAGCAATGTAAACGTAGTTGGCTTCGATTTAGTAGAAGTCGCACCAATTTATGATGTATCTGAAATGACAGCGAACACAGCAGCTAAGCTGATTCGTGAGATGATTTTAGGCTGGGTGAAATAAGGTTTAAAACAAAAACAGGGCATGATTCCTAATACATGAAGAATCAACCCTGTTTTACTTGCATTTTTCGCAATCTTATAAAGCCACTTTACTTTTAAAGATAATTGCTCCTCGTTAGTATCTCTCGATTTTTATTGCTATATTTTCTTCGCTAATTGTTACGTTCTCTGTTTCAGAAACTTTCTTTACAGCATCTTCAACTATTTGTTGAATTAGCGTATCATCAACTTTTGCATCCTTTGGAAAACCGACGGATACATCAATATTTCCTTGGCTAGTGCCATGACCTAGCATGATGGCTATAGACTCCCGATCAACTTTCGTTTTTTCTATAATTGATGCTATTATTTCGTTATTTAATTCTGATAATAATTCTCCATGCTCACTTTCTGCTACATTTTGTTCATTTTCTATTACTTGAACCTGCTCTTCGTTCTTGTTATTACATCCAACTAATAAAGCTGAAAGCAATAAAATTCCTGGAATTATAGCTTTTTTTAGCATCTCTACTTCTCCTTTTAAAAATAAATTGTACATTCTGTAATTTCGACGGTGTTGATTGGTAAAGGTTTCAATTTAAAGCATAATCTTGTGCACCTCACCTACTATATTAGGCTAGGGAAAATATAAAAAATTTTAGCTATTCTCGTTTTTTTAACTAAATTTTAACCTCTGTATTTTATAATGAGCCCACTAATGTTGAGGAGGGTGAAGTAATGCTAGCAGCAACAGTACAGCATAAGTATACAGGTGAGCAAATTACGTTTATTGAGACAGCCGCGGCTACAAATGGAGAGCATTTACTAATTGAGGTGACATTGCCTCCATTGGGAGAGGGACCTCCGCTACATTGTCATGATGAGTTTGTGGAAAAGTTTATCGTTTTGGAAGGTATATTAACTGTTACAGTGGGAGAGCGAAATTATATTTTAGGAAAGGGACAATCCATTACTGCTGACAAAGGCATAGCGCATACATTTAATAATCGCCATCATGAAGATGTACGCTTTCAAGTAAAATTAACACCGCCATCGCAATTCGAGGAGTCTGTCCGCATTCATTATGGATTAATGGATGATGGGCTAACGAATGAGCAAGGTGTACCGAAAAGCCTTTTCCATCTAGCTTTAATTTTAAAATTGCAAAATACATTGATAGCTGGCAAATCATTGCGTGTACAAAGAGGGTTGTTTAGCACACTAGTAGGTATAGGAAGGTTATTGAATAAATATCGCAATTTAGAGAAATACATAGGACAAAAAATATAAACTTTAGGGTGTTGGGAGAGTACAATCTTTCTCAACACCCTTTTTGTTATTTCCTTGCCTAAACACTAAAAAACATCCTATAATAATAAGGTTATAGTCATTTATAAAAAAGGAGTGTACCGCCCATGCAGGATGTAGGAACAAAAGTAAAAATTAAGCTTGTGTCATCCATTATCCCAACAGATGGGGAGCTCGAAACGTATGAAATGTGGCTGCAAGGCTCCTATGTGGAAAAGGCAGGAAGCTACTATTTACGCTATGAAGAAGTACAGGAAGAAGCACATATTCGAACAACGGTGAAGCTAGCAAATGGACAGGCTTTTATTTTGCGTGGAGGCGATGTCAATATGCGTTTGCCGCTCAATATGGAGCAAAAAGAAAATGGGCATTATGAAAGCATCTATGGTACACTGCCGCTCGTTACAAAAACATATGCTTTAGCATTTGAACCAAATGAGGAATGTATTCAAGGTCAGTTTATTGCACATTATGATTTAATCGTCAGCGGTGCAGTGGCAGGCAATTATAAATTAGAAATTTATTATACGGAGGTACAATAATGAACGCGGTTGAGCAATTACAACAAACGATTAAAGAGGCATTAGCACATGCGGTGACGAAAGCCCAGCTAATCGAAGAAGGCACGGAATTAAAAATTCATTTAGAAACACCAAAGGATAAAGCTAATGGGGATTTTGCAACAAATATTGCCATGCAGCTGACGAAGCTTGCGAAAAAACCACCGCGCGCAATTGCAGAAGCAATTATTGAAAATATTGATTTAGCTGCGGCCAATATTGAGAAAATCGATATCGCGGGACCAGGCTTCATTAATATTACAGTGCGCAAAGACCTTTTAACAGGTGTTGTCAAAGCAGTGCTTGAACAGGGAGACGCATATGGTCGCTCAACGACTGGTGCGGGTGAAAAAGTGCAAGTGGAGTTCGTATCAGCCAATCCAACAGGTGACCTGCATTTAGGACATGCGCGTGGTGCATCTGTTGGTGATTCATTATGTAACGTATTAGATTTCGCAGGCTATGCAGTGTCACGTGAATATTATATAAACGATGCGGGCAATCAAATTAATAACTTAGCTTATTCATTAGAGGCTCGTTACAAGCAAGCATTAGGTATGGAGGCAGAAATGCCTGAGGATGGCTACCATGGTCCTGATATTATTGCCATTGCAGGTAAATTGGCTGAAGAGTATGGTGCAAGCATTTTAGATAAATCCGATGAAGAACGCTTCAAATTTTTCCGTCAGCATGGCTTACAGCTAGAGCTTGAAAAATTACAAAACGATTTGAAAAACTTCCGCGTTGAGTTTGATGTATGGTATTCAGAAACATCGCTATATGAAAACGGTAAAATCGAAGTGGCATTAGATAAATTACGAGCGAATGGTCACGTTTTTGAAGAAGAAGGAGCAACTTGGTTCCGCTCGACAACATTTGGTGATGACAAAGACCGCGTATTAATCAAAAACGATGGCTCATTCACATATTTAACACCAGATATTGCCTACCATGAGGATAAAATTGTACGAGGCTTTGATAAGCTTATCAATATTTGGGGCGCTGACCACCACGGCTATATTCCTCGTATGAAGGCAGCAATTGAGGCACTTGGCTATGCGCGTGATACATTAGAAGTAGAAATCATTCAAATGGTACAGCTTTATAAAAATGGCGAGAAATTTAAAATGTCAAAGCGTACAGGTAATGCAGTAACAATGCGTGAGCTTGTAGAAGAAGTTGGCTTAGATGCAGTGCGTTACTTCTTTGTGAAAACGGCAGGCGATTCACATATGGACTTTGACCTTGATTTAGCGGTATCGCAATCAAATGAAAACCCAGTGTATTATGCACAATATGCACATGCACGTATTTGCTCAATCGTCCGTCAAGCAGAGGAGCAAGGCTTCCGCGCAAGCATGGAAAATCTACAGCTATTAACAGCTGAAAAAGAAGTGGATGTATTGAAAAAAATTGGTGCCTTCCCACAAGTTGTAGCAGATGCAGCACAGCATCGTACACCGCACCGTATTGCAAACTATATTCAGGAGCTAGCAGCCGCATTCCACAGCTTCTACAATGCAGAAAAAGTAATCAATGCAGAGGACAAGCAATTAACAGAGGCGCGCCTTGCTTTAATTACAGCTGTACGCACAACATTAGCGAATGCTTTAAAGCTAATCGGCGTAAGCGCACCAGAAAGAATGTAACGAAAATAGAAGCTGAGGATGTCTAACATAGGCATCCTCAGTTTTTTAATGTTTCAAAGCCGTATCACACTTTAGCGATGCTGAATAAAATGCATAAAGCCTATTAAAAAACTAGGAATGAAAGATTGACTTCCATTTCTACACAACGTACAATCAATTTCAATATCATTGGAAATTCAGAGGGGGCCGCTATTTTGAATAAACAGCTTTTCATTAAAACAGCAGCACAGCGAGAGTGGTTACAGAAAATCGCTACGCTTAAGGAGTCATTTAAAAGTCGGTCACAGCAAATTGATGAGCTAGCAAGTTTTCCACATGAAAATATTCATGCATTGAGGGAGATAGGTTATACGAAAATTACTTTACCAAAGCAGTTAGGTGGGGAAGGCTTCAATATTTACGATGCCATTTTATTACATGAAACGCTGGCAAGCTATGATGCAAGTACAGCTCTAACAATCGGGTGGACCTTATTAACGGTAGGCGATTTGTTTGAGCAAGAAGGATGGGAGCCAGCGAAGCTACAAAGCTTTGCACAGGAAGTGGCAAAGGGAGCAATTATTAATCGGGCAGTGAGTGAGTTTGCAATGGGTAGCCCAACGCGCGGCGGTAAGCCGCTAACAACGGCGAAAAAAACAGCATCAGGCTGGTTAATTAATGGTCGTAAAAATTATACAACTGGGGCACCAGAGCTTGATTATTTTTTAACATCTGCTTGGATAGAGGGTGAGGAGAAAGTTGGGTTTTTCCTTATTCCACATGATGCGAAAGGTGTTTCTATAGATGAAACATGGGATGTCATTGCGATGCGTGGTACAGGTAGCCATGATTTAGTATTACAAAATGTTGAGCTTAATCCAACTGATTTGGTTGAAATTCCAAGCTATTCTACAGGCTTTAGAGTGAATGGATGGAGCTTGCTTGTTCCTGCTACATATTTAGGGATCGCACAAGCTGCACGTGATTACGCAGTGCACTTTGCTACAACACATAAACCAAATAGCTTAAAAGGACCAATAAGCGATTTGCCCAATGTGCAAGCACTCATTGGAGAAATGGATTTAGCCCTTGCGACAGCAAGGTTTACATTATATGGTGCAGCACAGGCTTATGCAGATCCAGCACGTAAAAAGCTTGTACAGCATGAGCTCAATATTGCTAAACATGTAGTAACAAACAATGCACTACAAATTGTTGACAAGGCAATGAGATTAGTTGGTGCAAAAAGCTTACAGCGCAATAATCCACTTCAGCGTTATTATCGCGATGTAAGGGCAGGCTTGCACAATCCACCGATGGACGATATGACAATAAAAAAATTAGCAGAAGCAGCGATTGATCAAATATAGAGAAGAAAGAATTTACCTTGAGTATAACTATCATATTTAACCTATACACAATCTCAATATTTCCGTTATAATTGTAATGGAGACATTGAGATTTTTTCATTGTCAATAAGTTCATAATGTAGTACGTAAGGTTCCTTGCAGCGAGCAAGGAGTAAAAGGGAAGTTAGTGAAAATCTGACGCGGTCCCGCCACTGTAAATGCTAGTTTCTAGCAATATGCCACTGATTTTTTGGGAAGGCGCTAGAAACGTTTGATGCATAAGCCAGGAGACCTGCCTTCGTATAACGCCAATGACAGCCTACGAGGATAGGATGGCAACGCTTTTTTGAGCGTCCATTTATTATCTCTCGTCTATGTCGAGGGATTTTTTATTTGCATTTTTTATATGTTGAATTGAAATAAACCTTTGGTAAATAGTACAAGTTTTGAACTGGAGACAATGATACTTCAGAGTATATTTTAGGAGGAAGTTCAAATGAAGAAGTTTTGGTCAATTTTTATGGCAATGCTGTTGGCAACAGGCTTGCTTGCGGCATGTGGACAAGATGATAAGGAGCCACAAACACAGGATGAGACAAAGGTAGAGAGCCAAGAGGAAGTAGCGGCATTTCCTGTAACGGTAGCCGATTCTTTAGGGAGAGAAATTACATTAGAGAAGACCCCTGAGAAAATCGTCTCGTTAATTCCATCAAATACGGAGATTTTATTTGCTTTAGGTTTAGGAAATGAAGTAGTTGCTGTGACAGATAACGATGATTATCCACCAGAAGTAGCAGACAAAGAAAAGGTTGGCGGCTATGAATTAGATATTGAAAAAGTTATTTCATTACAGCCTGATATCGTTTTTGCACATGGCATGAATACAGAGCAAGCAGCGGTAGAGCAATTAGAGGCAGCTGGAGTGACAGTGTTCGTTGTGAAAAATGCTTCAACATTTGAAGAGACTTATACAACAATACAGGAAATCGGCAAGCTAACAGGCAAAGTAGAAGAGGCGCAAAAGATTGAAGAGGCTATACAAACGAAATTAGCTGAGCTTCAAGCAAAAGTAGAAGGACAAGAAGAAAAATCAGCTTTTGTTGTCGTTGGAGCAACACCTGATATTTATGCAGTTGGTCAAAATACATTTATGAATGAAATGCTACAGACAATCAATGTGAAAAATGCTGTTGAAGCAGATGGCTGGCCAATGTACAGTGCAGAGGATTTTGTTGCAAGCAACCCTAGCACAATTCTTGTAACATATGCTGATGATGTGAATACAATTTTAAATAATCCAGCATTTGCTGAAATGGACGCTGTGAAAAATGGTGCAGTTTATGCAATCGATGATGCTACAACAAATCGTCAAGGCCCACGTATTGCAGATGGCGTTGAGTCAATTGCAAAAGCTATTTATCCAGATTTGTTTAAATAAAAATTTGTAGCGCTCATTAACAAAGGGGGCGTTTCCACTGAGCCAAAATAAAAAAAGCGTAATAGCATATAGTATATCGATTGCATTACTGCTGATTAGTATATGGTTAGGGATAGCGGTAGGTTCAGTGAACATACCGCTATCTACTTTATGGAATAAAGAGGCTGATCCTACAGCGTACAGCATTTTATGGAATATCCGCATGCCGCGTGTCGTGCTTGCGGCGCTTGTTGGCGCATCTCTAGCTATTGCTGGTGCGGCGTTCCAAGGTTTATTGAAAAATCCGTTGGCAGATCCGTATACGCTCGGTATTTCGTCCGGTGCATCAGTTGGTGCGGTCGCTACCATTTATTTTTCAATTTCGCTACCGATGCTTGGGATTTTTACATTGCCAATCTTTAGCATGATTGGTGCAGCAATTACAATGATTATTGTCATGACCTTTGCACGCTTTGTGGATAAAACGATGAAAATGGAAACGCTTATTTTAACAGGCGTTATTTTCAGCTCCTTTTTAGGCTCCTGTATTTCATTAATGATTGCCTTAACAGGAGAGCAGCTGCGTATGATTATGGGCTGGTTGCTAGGCAGTGTATCGATGCGTGGTTGGCCATATGTACAAATGGTTTTGCCATTTGTCCTTATTGGTGTGCTATTGATTTGGCTGAATCGTCGTGAGCTAAATGCGATGATTTATGGTGAAGAGCGTGCCAAGCATTTAGGTGTCGATGTGAAACGCAGTAAATATGTAATTTTAGCAGGTGGCTCTATCCTAGCAGGTGCAGCTGTTGCTGTTTCAGGCACAATCGGCTTCGTCGGGCTTGTCGTACCACATATGGTGAGATTGATTGTTGGGGCAGACCATCGAGTGCTGTTAATTTTATCATTTATTAATGGCGCTAGCCTGCTCATTATTTGCGATTTAGTTGCACGTACAATTATTGCACCAACAGAGCTGCCAATAGGTGTCATCACAGCATTTATCGGTGCACCCATTTTTGCTTATATTTTTTACAAACAACGTAGAAAAGGGGGAGCATAATGCTAAAAGTGGAGCATATTTCTGGCGGCTACGGCACTACACCGGTTATTCAGGATGTGTCATTTACAGTGCCAAAAGGGAAAATTGTTGGCATTCTTGGGCCGAATGGTAGTGGGAAATCTACATTACTAAAAGTTATTAGTGGTGTTCTTCCTGCAACAGGTGGTCGCGTGTTAATTGATGACAAGGAAGTTGGTACATATTCCACGAAGGAGCTAGCCAAAAAGATGGCAGTGCTGCCACAGCTACATGCGAATGCTTTTTCAAACTCTGTACGTGATGCGGTGTCACTTGGACGTTATCCACATCAATCTAGCTTTTTTTCTAGCTGGTCAGAGCAGGATGAACACGCTGTACAAACGGCGATGCAGCAAACAGGTGTCCAACACTATGAGCATGCTTATTTAGAATATCTATCGGGTGGCGAGCAGCAACGTACATTTATCGCACAGGCTTTGGCACAATGTGCAGGACTATTACTATTAGATGAGCCGACAAATCATCTAGATATTGCACATCAACAGCAAATACTAGATATGATTCGTAAGGAAGCATTAGAATGTGAATTAACAGTGGTCTCTGTTTTTCATGATATGAACTTAGCCTCCTTATATTGCGATGAGCTTTTGTTAATGGAAAAGGGGCAAGTGAAGGCTTTCGGTAAACCGCATGAAGTGCTGCTCGAAGCGCAAATCGCGGATGTCTATGGAGCAAAGGTAGCGACATATGCTCATCCAGAGTTACCAAAGCCACAAGTAACACAGCTACCAAGGATGACCCGTGAGAATTTATTTGCACCTGTTACAAAAAAGCATTTTACGCTTACAGATAACTACGTACAATTTCAAGCAGATGCACCGTTAAAGGTAGTTTCATCAGCTGTTTATAATGCAGGAATGGGCTGGTATACAACATTCCTTAATCGAACGGTGGAGCCTACTTATCCAATTGAAAATGTCAAAGAGGAAACACAAGCATTTTTAGCGGCAAGTGGCTTTGTACCAACAAATACCGTGATCATGATGACAGCGATTGCAGCACAAAATGCTATTATTGAATCATACGCTGATGGGCTCGTTATTGTAGCAGTAACTGCTGGTGTTCACCATGCTGTTGATGTCACGCGCACATATGAGGAAGAGCAATCACCACATATTGGCACGATTAATACATGGGTTATTATTAATGGCAAGCTGTCAGATGAAGCCTTTTATCAAGCGATGATTACAGCAACAGAGGCTAAAACAAAGGCGCTTGCAGAGGAAAATGTACGCGATGCAAGGACGGGTACGATTGCAACAGGTACAAGTACGGATAGTTTATTGATTGCGGCAACACAAATAGGGGAAGAAATGCCTTATGCTGGTCCAATTACTACAGTAGGCAAATGGATTGGTCGAGGCGTTTTTGAAGCAACTGCAAAGGCAATTGCCGAATATAAAAAGAGAGGATGAGGGAAATGAAGCTTTACACAAAAAAAGGTGATACAGGGAAAACGAGCATTATCGGACGTCGCGTTGATAAGGACGATTTGCGCGTAGAAGCATACGGCACAATGGATGAGCTAAATTCAGTAATCGGCAAAGCGAGGACAGAGCTAGATAAAGGGCTATTCCAAGATATTTTAGCGGATTTAGAAAGCATTCAACATGAGCTGTTTGATGGCGGTGGCGATTTAGCGAATGTTATGAAAGAGCGCGTTTATAAGTTAACAGAAGCACCAATCGAAGCGATGGAGGCACGCATTGATGCATTAGCAGACGAAGCGCCACCATTGAAGCGTTTTATTTTACCTGGTGGCACACCAGCGGCAGCGACATTGCATATTGCACGTACAGTAGCTCGCCGAGCAGAGCGTCAAACGGTTACCTTAATGAAGGCGGACGATGATGTTTCACCAGTTGTACAAAAATATTTAAATCGTCTATCAGACTATTTATTTGCAGCAGCACGTGTAGCGAATGCAAGAGTAAATGTTGCAGATATCGAATATGTGCGTAGTGCGGATGTATTTAAATAAAGTGCAGAACAAGCCATTTGAAAGGATATTTTATCTTTTCAAATGGCTCTTTTTTATATGCAAGGAAGTCGCAAATAAAATCGGGAAAGCGCAAATATATCAGAGAAGCCGCAAATAAAATGAGCAACTCGCAAATATATCGGAAAACTCGCAAATAAAATGAGAAATCCACAAATATATCAGAGCTCCGCAAATCTATTAGGCTCTCCTTCTCAAATCAACTCTAAAAGAAATAATTCGAAATTGTGTTGACTGAATGTTCATTCATAATTTACAATGTGACATATAAACAATTACATTTTATAATGGGAGAAAGCTTACAAAGGGGTTTACGAATATAGGTATTCATGAGGGGGAGAAACAATGAGCACATTGTTAATTGTGAATTGGGTCGCGTTTATCGCAGTAGTGCTGTATGGGGCAGGGCTATTTGTGTATTTATTAAAAACGCGCTATGAATTCATCAGACTAGGGAAGAAAGAAGAGTTTAACCAAAAGCTATCTGATCGAATTAGCGACATTGTTGAAAAAGTGTTTGGACAATCCAAGCTGTTAAAAGATAAAAAAATGGGTATTGTGCACGTTATGTTTTTCTACGGTTTTTTACTCGTTCAGCTTGGTGCAATCGATTTAATTTGGAAAGGATTAAAGCCAGGCTCACATTTGCCGTTTGGTCCGCTTTATCCGTTCTTTACATTTTTCCAAGAAATCGTTGCATTAACGATTTTAGTGGCGGTTGTTATCGCATTCTATCGCCGCTATGTTGAAAAGCTTGTCCGTTTAAAGCGTGGCTTAAAAAACGGTCTTGTATTAATTTTCATTGGTGGCTTAATGATCTCGACACTCATTGCCAATGGAATGGGCTTAATTTGGCATGAGCATGGCTTAACAGGTGCAGAGCCAGTAGCATCAAGCATCGCCTTTGTTTTTGGCTTCTTGTCACCAAAAATTGCAGCAGCTATTTTTTATGTAGCATGGTGGGTGCATTTATTAATTTTATTAACGTTCTTAGTATATGTACCACAATCAAAGCATTTCCACTTGATTACAAGTATTTTCAATGTTTTCTTAAACCGACAAGAGCGCATGGGGACACTTCGTCCAATCGACTTCTCAGCACTTGAGGAAGCAGAGGATGAAGATGAAATGCCAACGCTTGGGGTAGGGAAAATTCAAGACTTTACACAGAAGCAATTAATCGACCTTTATGCATGTGTAGAATGTGGGCGTTGTACGAATATGTGTCCAGCCACAGGTACAGGGAAAATGCTGTCGCCGATGGACTTAATCGTCAAATTGCGTGATCATTTAACATTTACAGGTGCGGTTGTTACGAAGCAAAAGCCTTGGGTGCCATACCAAATGTTTAAAAATACACAGGGGAATCAATTAGCGATGGCTGCTGGTGCAGAGGGAGCTGTAATTGAAGATATTTATAGCCCATCATTAATCGGTGATGTTATTACAGAGGAAGAAATTTGGGCTTGTACAACTTGTCGTAACTGTGAGGATCAATGTCCGGTAATGAACGAGCATGTTGATAAAATTATTGATTTACGCCGTTATTTAACGATGACAGAAGGAAAAGTGAATCCAGATGCACAGCGCGCGATGACAAATATCGAACGTCAAGGTAATCCATGGGGCTTAAACCGTAAAGAAAAAGAAAATTGGCGTGAGCTTGATTCATCGGTTGCAATTCCAACTGTAAAGGAATTGAAAAAATCAGGTGAGGAAATGGAATATTTATTCTGGGTAGGCTCAATGGGCTCATTCGACAATCGTTCACAAAAAATTGCACTAGCATTTGCACGCTTAATGAATGAGGCAGGTGTGAAGTTTGCGATTTTAGGAAATAAAGAGAAGAATTCTGGTGACAC
This sequence comes from Lysinibacillus louembei, assembly GCF_033880585.1. Classification (NCBI taxonomy): domain Bacteria; kingdom Bacillati; phylum Bacillota; class Bacilli; order Caryophanales; family Bacillaceae; genus Lysinibacillus; species Lysinibacillus louembei. The sequence goes on along the minus strand of NZ_CP137624.1, from coordinate 483,356 downwards.
ACCACGTCGTCTAGGAAATGAATTTTTATTCCAAGAGCTTGCAACAGCCAATATTGATGAGTTTGAGAAAAACGATGTGAAGAAAATTGTCACAATCGACCCACACGCATACAATATTTTCAAAAATGAATATAAGGATTTTGGCTGGAATGGTGAAGTATTGCACCATACTGAGCTGCTATATGATTTAGTTCAGCAAGGTCGCCTAATTATGAATCACCGTGTTGAGGAAACAATCGTCTTCCATGATTCTTGTTACTTAGGTCGTTACAATGATGTTTACGACCCACCACGTGAAATTTTAAAAGGCATCGCAGGTGTCAAGCTTGTTGAAATGGAACGTAACCGCGAAACAGGTATGTGCTGTGGTGCTGGTGGCGGTCTAATGTGGATGGAAGAGCATGTTGGGAACCGCATCAATGTTGCACGTACAGAGCAAGCATTGGCTACAGAGGCATCCGTTATTTCATCAGGCTGTCCTTACTGCTTAACAATGCTATCAGACGGTACAAAGGCGAAGGAAGTTGAAGACACAGTTGGCACATTTGACATTGCAGAGATTTTAGAGCGTGCTGTCTTCGGCGACAAAGTAGTTGAAGTGCCTGAGGAAGAAGCAACAGAACAAACTGAAGCTGTAACAGAGGACATCACTTCTCAAGAAGTAGCAACAGAGGAAACAGTCATTGAACAAGTGGTTGCAACAGAAGACACAGTTACTGAACAAACAGAAAAGAAAGAATAAAAATTAATGAAGCGCAAGAAATCAACATTTTGAAAATAGATTTCTTGCGTTTTCTTATTTTAACGGGCGGATTGTAACCTTTATTCTAGGAGCCTCGCTCAAAAATTTAGAAAACAATAATTGAAAATCAACATGCTTTCTAGTAAACTTTGAACTAATAGTACAAATCAATATTTTTTTACAATACAACTGAGCGAGCGTTCAGTCAAAACTAAACAAGGGGTGTTTATTTTGAATAGAACAGTAATTTTAGATGGTGCACGTACGGCATTTGGTAAGTTTGGGGGAGGCTTAGCAAGCTTGCAGGCGAGCGATTTAGGTGGCGCGGCGATTAAAGCGGCATTGGAAAGAGCAAATATCGAGCCAGCAAATGTTGGGGAAGTCATTATGGGAACGGTGCTACAAGCAGGGCAAGGGCAAATTCCTTCACGCCAAGCTGCAACGAAGGCTGGTATTCCATGGAATGTTAAAACAGAAACAATTAATAAAGTATGTGCATCAGGCATGCGCAGTGTAACCTTGGCTGATCAGCTAATTCGATTAGGGGACGAAGAGGTGATTGTGGCAGGTGGTATGGAGTCGATGTCCAATGCACCGTACTATTTACCAAAGGGACGCTTTGGTTTACGAATGGGCGATGCACAGCTTGTTGATGGCATGATTTACGACGGCTTGTCTTGTGCCTTTGATCCACAGCGTGTACATATGGGGACATATGGTAATCAAACGGCTGAAAGCTTTGATTTGACACGTGAAAAGCAGGATGAATGGGCGTTACGTAGCCATCAGCTAGCATTGAAGGCAATGGAAGAAGGTAAGCTAGCAGAGGAAATTATCGCAGTTGAAATTCCACAGCGTAAAGGTGAGCCGATTGTGATTAACAAAGACGAAGCGCCACGAGCTAGCACAACTTTGGAAGCGCTATCAACGTTAAAGTCAGCATTTAGCAAGGATGGCACAATTACAGCAGGGAATGCGCCAGGCGTGAATGATGGGGCATGTGCACTTGTTTGTATGAGTGAAGAGCGAGCGAAGCAAGAAAATCGCAAGCCGCTTGCAACGATTATCGGGCATGCGGAAGTTGGTGTGGAGCCACAAAACTTCCCACAAACACCAGGTCTTGTTATTCAAAAATTGCTTGAAAAAACAGGGAAAACATTAGCGGATATTGATTTATTTGAAATCAATGAGGCATTCGCAGCAGTTGCATTAGCGAGCAGTAAAATTGCAGGACTTGATGATAGCAAAGTAAACGTTAATGGTGGAGCGGTTGCGTTAGGTCATCCAATTGGAGCAAGCGGTGCACGCATTATTTTAACGTTAGCATATGAATTACGTCGTCGCGGTGGCGGTATTGGCATTGCTGCAATTTGTTCAGGTGGCGGCCAAGGGGATGCAATTATGATCGAAGTGGGGGCAAAAGGATGATTCAAAAGGTAATGGTCATCGGTGCAGGACAAATGGGCTCAGGCATTGCGCAAGTTTGTGCACAAGCAGGCTATACAGTTGTACTGAACGATATGAAAGAGGAATTTTTTCAGCGCGGCATAGGGGTTATTACAAAAAACTTAACACGTGATGTAGAAAAGGGACGGAAAACAGAGGAAGAAAAACAAGCGATTTTAGAGCGTATTACGATGTCGCTTGATTTGCAGGACGCAAAGGATGTAGACATTGTCATTGAAGCAGCTGTGGAGAATATGGAAGTGAAGCAATCGATTTTCAAACAACTCGACACGATTGCACCAAAGCATGCTATTTTGGCAACAAATACATCGAGCTTACCGATTACGGAAATTGCGGCGGTAACAACACGACCAGAGCAAGTAATCGGCATGCACTTTATGAATCCAGTGCCTGTGATGAAGCTTGTTGAAATTATTCGTGGGCTTGCGACAGCGGATGAGGTGTATAAAGCGGTAGAAGAAATGACGTTGAAGCTATCAAAAACACCTGTTGAAGTAAATGATTTCCCAGGCTTTATTTCGAATCGTATTTTAATGCCAATGATTAATGAGGCGATTTATGCGCTATATGAAGGTGTAGCCTCAAAAGAAGCGATTGATGATGTCATGAAAATGGGGATGAATCATCCGATGGGGCCATTAACATTAGCAGACTTTATCGGCTTAGACACATGCTTATACATTATGGAAATTTTACATGAAGGCTTTGGTGACAGTAAATATCGCCCTTGCCCACTGTTACGCAAATACGTGGCAGCAGGCTGGTTAGGTAAAAAATCAGGGCGAGGCTTTTACGTATACAACTAGGAGGAAGACACGATGGAATTACGTTTTACAGAAGAACAGCAAATGATGCGCAATATGGTCAAGGATTTTGCTGAGAGCGAGATTGCACCATTTATTGACCGCATGGAAGCGGGCGAGTTTCCGCGCGAAATTTTAAAGAAAATGGGCGAGCTTGGCTTAATGGGCATTACAACACCTGAGCAATATGGTGGCTCAGAGATGGACTTTACATCGTATATTTTAGCGATTAATGAATTGTCTAAAGTGAGCGCAGTTGTTGGTGTCATCTTGTCTGTTCATACATCTGTCGGTACGAATCCAATTCTTTATTTCGGCAATGAAGCACAAAAAGAGAAATATGTTTCAAGGCTAGCGACTGGCGAATATTTAGGGGCATTTTGTTTAACAGAGCCAAATTCAGGTAGCGATGCGGGCTCGTTAAAATCACGTGCTGTAAAAGAGGGCGACCATTATAAAATTAATGGCTCGAAAGTGTTTATTACAAACGGTGGAGAAGCGGATGTTTACATCGTTTTTGCAAGCACAAATCCAGAATTAGGCTCACGAGGCATTTCAGCATTTATCGTAGAAAAGGATACGCCGGGGTTAATTATCGGGAAAGATGAGCATAAAATGGGCTTGCATGGCTCACGCACAGTACAGCTAACATTTGATAATATGCTGGTGCCAGCAGAGAATCTGCTAGGCAACGAAGGGGAAGGCTTTAAAATTGCGATGGCTAACTTGGATGTTGGACGTATTGGTATCGCAGCACAAGCATTAGGCATTGCAGAGGCGGCATTAGAAGCAGCAGCGGCTTATGCGAAGGAACGCGTACAATTCGGTAAACCGATTGCGGCACAGCAAGGTATTGGCTTCAAGCTTGCAGATATGGCAACAGCAGTAGAGGCGGCGAAGCTACTCGTTTATCGTGCGGCAGATTTACGCTCAAAAGGCTTACCATGTGGTAAGGAGGCTTCAATGGCAAAGCTATTTGCCTCTAAAACGGCAGTGCAAGTTGCAATTGATGCGGTGCAAGTATTTGGTGGCTATGGCTACACAGAGGACTATCCAGTAGAACGTTATTTCCGTGATGCAAAGGTAACGGAAATTTATGAAGGTACAAGTGAAATCCAACGTATCGTTATCGGAAAAAATTTACTAAAGTAAGGGGATTAACGAAATGAACTTTCAACTATCAGAAGAGCATGAGCAATTACGTGAAATGATTCGCGATTTTGCGATCAATGAGGTAGCACCAACAGCGGCGGAGCGCGATGAAAATGAAGAGTTTAGCCGTGAGATTTTCGATAAAATGGCGGAGCTAGGCTTAACAGGTATTCCATGGCCTGAAGAATATGGTGGTGCAGGCTTTGACTATCTTGCGTACTGTATCGCAGTAGAGGAGCTGTCACGCGTATGTGCATCAACAGGGGTAACATTATCAGCACATACATCATTAGCAGGCTGGCCAATTTATAAATTCGGCTCAGAGGAGCAAAAGCAAAAATACCTTCGTCCAATGGCAGAGGGCAAGAAAATCGGTGCATATGGCTTAACAGAGCCGGGCTCAGGCTCTGATGCGGGTGGCATGAAAACATATGCAAAATTAGATGGCGATGACTATGTGTTAAATGGTTCTAAAATTTTTATCACAAATGGTGGCGTAGCTGACATTTATGTGGTCTTTGCTGTAACAGATCCTGAAGCAAAGCATGGTACAACAGCATTTATCGTAGAAGCAGATATGCCGGGCTTCTCTGTAGGGAAGAAAGAGAAAAAACTAGGTATTCGTTCATCACCAACGACAGAAATTATTTTCGAAAATTGCCGCGTACCAAAAGAAAATATTTTAGGCGAGCTTGGGCAAGGCTTTGTGATTGCGATGAAAACGTTAGATGGTGGACGTAATGGAATTGCAGCACAAGCGGTTGGTATCGCACAAGGTGCATTAGATGCAGCGGTGGAATATGCGAAGGAGCGCGTGCAATTCGGTAAGCCGATTGCGGCAAATCAAGGCGTGTCATTTAAAATAGCAGATATGGCAACAGCGGTAGAGGCATCGCGCTTATTAACATACCAAGCAGCATGGTTAGAATCGAATGATTTGCCATATGGGCAAGCGTCAGCAATGGCAAAATTAATGGCAGGCGACACAGCGATGAATGTGACAACGGAAGCAGTGCAAATTTTTGGTGGCTATGGCTACACGAAAGACTATCCTGTAGAACGCTTTATGCGCGACGCAAAAATTACACAAATTTACGAAGGTACACAGGAAATTCAGCGCCTCGTAATTTCGCGTAATTTAACGAAGTAATCTATGACAGAAAGCAAAGAAAAACTGCAAGTTGAAACGACTGTAAAAGATGCACAGCTTATTGAGTTTCGCCGCCAGCAAATTATTAATGCAGCTATCGTGCTGTTTAAAGAAAAAGGCTTTCATCGAGCGACAACGCGTGAAATAGCGAAGGTGGCAGGCTTTAGTATCGGCACATTATACGAATATGTGCGCACGAAGGAGGATGTGCTGTACCTGCTATGTGATAGCATCTATCACGAAGTAAGGCAACGTCTCGACAGCTTTCCACAGCATTCAGGCACTGTCGATGAGCTAAAGGAAGCAATTAAACAATACTTTTTCGTCATTGATAGCATGTCAGATGCATTTACCATTATGTATCAAGAATCAAAATCGCTATCGACTGAAGCATTGCATTATGTATTGAATAAAGAGTTGGAAATGGTTGCGCTCTTTGAAAAGTTATTGAAAAATTGCACAGAGCTAGGCATTTTGAAGCTGTCTGAGCAAGAGCTATTTTTGGCAGCAAATCATATTGTTATTCAAGGGCAAAGCTGGGCGTTTCGAAGATGGGCGCTACATAAGCATTGCACGATAGATGAATTTATTGCATACCAAACGAATACGTTGTTGAATGGTATTTTACGTAAAGAGTAAAGGGATATTGGGGCTGTCTGGAAGGAGCATATCCTTTCAGACGCCCCTTTGCGTAATGTTTACGAGCAATTGAAGGGGGAAAGAGCAATGGAAAAAGTAGAAGTGTACCGTCCAAAGCACCATGTCCGATTTGTAACAGCATCCAGCTTATTTGATGGTCATGATGCATCAATTAATATTATGCGCCGCATTTTACAAGCAAGCGGAGTAGAGGTTATTCATTTAGGGCATAATCGCTCCGTTGAAGAGGTTGTCAATGCCGCAATTCAAGAGGATGCACAAGGCATCGCCATTTCCAGCTATCAAGGCGGTCATATGGAGTATTTTAAATATATGTATGATCTTTTACGTGAAAAAGGTGCACCCCATATTAAAATTTATGGCGGTGGTGGTGGTGTTATTTTGCCACGTGAAATTAAAGAGCTACATGAATACGGTATCGCAGGTATTTTCTCACCAGAAGATGGGCGACAGCTCGGTTTACAGGGGATGATTAATCGTCAAATTGAGGGAACGGATTTTTCAACAGTACAAGGCGACTTTTTAGCAAAGCTAGAGCAGCTGTCTACAAATACACCTGAAATCTTGGCGAATTTAATTACAGCAGCGGAAATTGGTGGGGATGATGTTCAACCTTTGTTAGAAGAAGCGCGGGCAAAATCGAAGAATACACCTGTGCTTGGTATTACAGGAACAGGTGGTGCCGGGAAATCTTCCTTAACAGATGAGCTAATTCGCCGTTTCTTACAGGAGTTTCCTGACAAAAAAGTCGCGATTATTTCAGTTGACCCAACGAAGCAAAAAACAGGTGGTGCATTATTAGGTGACCGTATTCGTATGAATGCCATTTTCAATAATCGCGTCTACATGCGCAGCTTAGCAACACGTGGTTCGCATACAGAGCTATCTGCGTCGATTGGTGATGTGCTTGATGTAGTAAAGGTGGCTGGTTATGACTTAATCGTTGTTGAGACGAGCGGTATCGGTCAAGGGGATGCGGAAATTACGAAGCATACGGATTTCTCGATGTATGTAATGACAAGTGAATTCGGCGCACCAACGCAGCTAGAAAAAATTGATATGATTGATTATGCGGATATTATTGCGATTAATAAATTCGAGCGTAAAGGCTCTGAGGATGCATTACGTCAAGTGCAAAAGCAATACCAGCGCTCACGCGAATTGTGGACAGCCAATTTAGATGATATGCCTGTTTATGGCACGATTGCGAGCCAATTCAATGATAAAGGGACAAACTCTTTATTTGCAGCTCTTGTTAAAACAATTAACGAGAAGTTTGAGCTAGACTGGGCAACATCGTATGAGCAATCCATTAAAACGCAAAAGCAGGATGTTATTATTCCGAATGACCGCCGCTATTACTTACGTGAAATTACAGATACGGTGCGTGGCTATCATAAAAAGGCGCAGCAGCAAGTCGACTTCGCGCGCAAATTATATCAGCTTGAAGGCACGAAGCAGCAATTGCCTGCAACAGAAGAGGCTTTGCTTGCTTCGATTGATACGCTAATAGAAAGCGTTAAAAATGAGTTATCAGCTGAATCAAAGCGCATTTTAGCTAACTGGGCAGCCTTAAAAGAAGCGTATGCGGGCGAGGAGCTTGTGACGAAAGTGCGCGATAAGGAAATTCGCACAATTTTGCGTACGACATCGTTAGCAGGTACAAAAATTCCGAAGGTGGCATTGCCACGCTTTGTGGATTACGGTGAAATTTTACGCTGGGTTTATGCAGAAAATGTACCCGGGGAATTCCCATATACAGCAGGGGTATTCCCATTCAAACGGGAAGGCGAGGACCCGAAGCGCCAATTTGCGGGTGAAGGAACGCCAGAGCGCACGAATAAACGCTTCCACTACCTATCGAAGGACGATGATGCAAAGCGTTTATCTACAGCGTTTGACTCAGTGACATTATACGGAGAAGACCCACATACTCGTCCGGATATTTATGGAAAAGTTGGGGAGTCGGGTGTCAGCATTTGTACGTTAGACGATATGAAAAAGCTGTATGCTGGCTTTGATTTATGTGCACCTTCTACCTCTGTATCGATGACAATTAACGGGCCAGCACCAATCATTTTAGCAATGTTTATGAACACAGCAATTGACCAGCAAGTAAAAGCTCGTGAAGAGGAGCTAGGGCGCACATTAAGCGTAGAGGAATTTACCGAAGTGCGTGCAAAAACGCTGCAAGTCGTACGTGGCACAGTGCAGGCAGATATTTTAAAAGAAGACCAAGGGCAAAATACTTGTATTTTCTCAACGGAATTTGCGCTGCGCATGATGGGCGATATTCAACAATATTTCATTGACCATAAAGTGCGTAACTACTATTCTGTATCCATTTCAGGCTATCATATTGCGGAGGCTGGAGCTAACCCGATTTCGCAGCTTGCCTTTACATTAGCAAACGGCTTTACCTATGTGGAATATTATTTAAGCCGTGGTATGCATATCGATGATTTTGCGCCGAATTTAAGCTTCTTCTTCTCGAATGGCTTAGACCCTGAATATACGGTAATCGGACGTGTAGCACGCCGTATTTGGGCAATCGTTATGCGTGATAAATACGGTGCGAATGATCGCTCGCAAAAGCTGAAATATCATATTCAAACATCTGGGCGTAGCTTGCATGCACAGGAAATTGATTTTAATGATATTCGTACAACATTACAGGCTTTAATGGCATTGCAGGATAATTGTAACTCATTGCATACAAATGCCTATGATGAAGCAATTACAACGCCAACAGAGGAATCTGTGCGCCGTGCGATGGCGATTCAAATGATTATTACGAAGGAGCATGGCTTGTCAAAAAATGAAAATCCGCTGCAAGGTGCCTTTATTATTGAGGAATTAACGGACTTAGTGGAGCAGGCTGTTCTAGAGGAGTTTGATCGTATGAATGACCGTGGCGGTGTGCTAGGTGCAATGGAAACGCAATATCAGCGCGGTAAAATCCAAGAGGAATCGATGTATTATGAGCATTTGAAGCATTCAGGTGAGCTACCGATTATCGGTGTGAACACATATTTAAATCCAAATCCGCCATCAGCAGAGCAAATTGACAGTATGGAAATTGCACGTGCAACGAAGGAAGAAAAGGATTTACAAATTGCCAACTTACAAGCATTCCAAACACGTCATGCAACGCAAGCTGAGGCAGCAATTCAACGCTTAAAGCAAGCAGCTGTAACAGGCGGCAATATTTTTGCAGAATTAATGGAAACAGTGAAGGTAGCAAGCTTAGGGCAAATTACCAAGGCATTATATGAAGTAGGCGGGCAATACCGTCGTAATATGTAAGATAGATAGGCTGCTTGGAAAGATATAGACTTTTCAAGCAGTTTCTTTCGTGAAAAATTTTTGCAAAATAGAAGCGAAATAATATATACCAATGCAAAAATTGCAGTATACTTAATAGTGCGTATTATACAACAAGGTGAGGTGGCAAAATGAAAAGCTTTCTAACATTGATGGTTATTTTAACAGGCTTATTCGCCACTTTTATGCTGTATAATAGACAAATGGCTTCGATTCCTTTACTTCTACTATCAGCATTTCTCTTTTATATCGGTGCAAAAGAGGTTGCAAAAATAAAAAACAGGAAATGATGCTAGCATAGTAGGGCTATGTTTGTATATAATGGTTATCATGATTTAACTTTACACGTAAAAAGAAAGGACGTGCGCAATTTTGAACCTTCGTGAAATGACAAAGGAACAACTAGCAGAAGAGTCGTTAATCGACTTAGCATACGCAATTTTAGAGGAAAGAAAATCACCGCTTTTATTCGCCGACTTATTAAAAGAAATTCAATCTTTCAATGGCTTATCTGATGAAGCATTACAAGGCTATTTAGTACAATTTTATACAGATATGAACATAGATGGTCGCTTTCTATTGAACCATGAAAATGGCTGGGGTCTACGCATTTGGTATAAAATTGAAACAATTGAAGAAGAAACTGCACCAACAGTTAAAGTACGCAAGAAAAAATCGAAACTAGTTGAAGATGAAGAAGAGCTAGAAGATCTTGATGAAGATGATATCGGCTTTGAAGAAGACTTCGAGGAATTCGTAGAAGATGACGAAGAAATTGAAGAAGAACTAATCGATTTTGATACAGAAGAAATTGAAGATATCGACGAAGAGATTGATGAGGATTTAATAGAGGAAGATGATGAATTCCTTATCGATGAAGAAGAAGAGCTAGAAGAAGAAGAGGAAGAAATCGAGGAGTAATATCGCCTTCGACATTAATTGAATGAACATAAGCAAAAACTCTTGACTTCTTTTCCGCTTCCGTTTAATCTTTTAATTGGGCTCCTTAAAAAAGGAGATTGACCGTATACGTAACACGCTCCCCCTGCAAACTATACTGCAGGTGGAGCGTTTTTTGTTGTTGATTTACCCAGCAAAACTTGTAGTGTGAACCAAGTTTTTTATATTTTGAAGGAGGAATACAGGATGACAAAGTATATTTTCGTAACAGGTGGCGTTGTATCTTCACTAGGTAAGGGGATTGTTGCTGCATCACTAGGTCGCATATTAAAAAATCGTGGATTAGAAGTAACAATTCAAAAGTTTGATCCATATTTAAATATCGATCCAGGTACGATGAGCCCATACCAGCATGGTGAGGTTTTCGTAACAGATGATGGCGCAGAGGCAGATTTAGACTTAGGTCACTATGAGCGTTTTATTGATATAAACCTTGGCAAACACTCAACAGTTACTTCAGGTAAAGTATATCAATCTGTTTTAAACAAAGAACGTCGTGGCGATTATAACGGTGGAACAGTTCAAGTAATTCCTCATGTAACAAATGAAATTAAAGACCGCATTCAACGTGCTGGTCGCGAAACGTCTGCGGATGTTGTTATTACTGAAATTGGCGGTACAGTAGGAGATTTCGAATCACTATCATTTTTAGAAGCGATTCGCCAAATGCGTCGTGATTTAGGGCATGAAAATGTGATGTATATCCATTGTACATTAATGCCTTATATTAAAGCAGCTGGGGAAATGAAAACAAAGCCAACTCAACACTCTGTAAAAGAATTGCGTTCATTAGGTATTCAACCGAACATTATCGTATTGCGTACAGAGCAGCCTGTACCACAGGAAATGAAGGATAAAATTGCGCTATTCTGCGATGTTCGCTCAACGGATATTATTGAATCACGCGATGCAGAGCATTTATATGAAGTGCCACTAAACTTACTTGCACAAGGCTTTGACCAAATCGTTTTAGATCATTTTGGCATTAAAGCACCAAAAGCGGATATGGAAGATTGGAAAGAGCTTGTTCATAAAGTGAAAAACTTAGAAAACAAAACACGCATTGCTCTAGTAGGGAAATATGTAGAGTTACAGGACGCTTATATTTCTGTTGTAGAGGCATTGAAGCATGCAGGCTATGTTTATAATTCAGATATCGAAATTGATTGGGTAAACGCTGAAAATGTAACAGCTGAAAATGTGGAAGAGCTATTAAACCAAGCAGATGGCATTTTAGTACCAGGTGGCTTTGGTGATCGTGGTATTGAAGGGAAAATTGAAGCAATTCGCTATGCGCGTGAAAATAATGTACCATTCTTAGGTATTTGCTTAGGTATGCAGCTTGCGACAATTGAATTTGCTCGCAATGTGATGGGGTTAGAAGGTGCCCACTCAACAGAACTAGATAATAGCACAAAATATCCGATTATTGACTTCTTACCAGATCAATCAGAGGATACAGATTTAGGTGGTACACTACGTTTAGGCTTATATCCATGTAAGCTAAAAGAGGGCTCAGTAGCACGTTCGGCATACAGCGGTGAAGAGTTAGTGTACGAGCGTCACCGCCACCGCTATGAATTTAATAATGAGTTCCGTGAAGCAATGGAGGCAGAAGGCTTAGTATTCTCAGGCGTTTCACCTGACAATAAACTAGTGGAAGTTATCGAGCTACCAGAGAAGAAATTCTTCGTAGCTGCACAGTTCCACCCAGAGCTAATTTCACGCCCACAACGTCCACAACCATTATTCCGTGAGTTTGTTGGTGCCGCATTCAATAAATAAATAGGAAAACGGCAGTTTGGTAAGCTCTCCAAACTGCCGTTTTTGATTACCCAAAAGGTGATTGAATTTCCTCATCGTCATCCTCGTCTAAAACGAGCATTTCATCGTAGGACAGCTTAATTGCTTCATAGACATAAAGAGCAGCTAATAAAGATGGCATCACAATACGGGTACCAAGCTTTGTAGGATGTGGCAAAATGGGATTGCGTAAGTTTAGAGAAACATAGGTGTAAGCAAGCTCACTCAGCTGGTTGTCATTGCTAGCTTGCTCGCAAGCAATTGCTGCAAAAGGAATAAATGCATCATAAAGCTGTTGTGCTAATTCAAGGGCATCTGAATTATTAGCATGACGTGTAAAAATGCAGACGCGATCCGTTTCTGTCAGAAGTGTATCTGCTGTCCATAGTGCTACCTTTGCCATTGGCTCTGCTGACAACAGCGCATTTTGAGCAATGCCTTGCATTTCATCAAAGCATGCAAAATACACTGTACCTTGCCCAATAGCAGCCTGTGCTAATAGACGCGCAGTTTCCTCAATCGCATCCTCTTCATTTTGTTGAATCTTTTGCAGGACACCTGTTAATTGTGTTGTTAATATTTTTGACATAAAAAACACCTCATTGATATTAAAATAAAATATAATATAAATATATTCATTATATTGAATGAAAAAGTATACGTTAGGAGAATAAGATGTTACAAACAATTGCAAAAAACATTAAATATTATAGAAAGAAAATGGGTTATACACAAGCTCAATTAGCAAAAGGAATATGCACACAAGCTATGATTAGCAACTTTGAAAAAGGCGGCAGCTCACCATCGAGCGTTGTGATGCACCAAATTGCTGAAAAATTAGGCGTGCCAATCGAAAACTTCTTTCATGATGTACATTCTACACCAGTTCAGTCAAATTCAGAAATTGAAAAGCTTGTGCGGAAATTAATACATCAACGAGACTATGAATCTGTCTCTTATATTATTGCGAATGAATTGAATAACAAAAACACCCTTTCACCAACAGAGCGAAGGTTTTTAAAGTGGAATGAGGGGATTTGCATATACCATCTAGAACGAAATAAAGAAAAATCTATCCGAATTCTGCAAGAAAGTTTACCGTTAGAGGATGCTGTGAAGGACATTCTAGATATCGAAATTATGAGCAGTTTAGCTGTCGTTTATTTTGAAATAAAAGATTATGATACATCGCTTCATTACTATAATTTGTGTATAGATAATTTTGAGCAAAATCATGTAGATGACCGTTTGAAAATTAAGATTTTATATGGTAAATCAAGAACATTAGGGTATAAAGAAGATTACAAAGATGCGTTACTTTATTGCCAACAAGCAATTAAGCTTTGCTTAGAAAATGAAACATTATATTTTTTAGGAGAGCTATTATTCCAAGCAGCTCGTCTATCTATTTTAGAAAAGGCATTTGTCAATGCGGAAGTTTATATTCGACAAGCAACAAGCATATTTGAGCTTCAAGGTGAAATTGATTTTATTAGAATTACAGAGCAACTAAAGAAAAAATTATAGGAAAAACCATAAAATATATTATGAATTTTAAAAAAATATTGATTTATTGTTCTTTTTGTAATAAATTACTAATTAAAGGAGGTGCTACTATGAAAAAGTTTTTAGCTAATTTATTTGTAGGTTGTGTCATTTTATTGTCTGTTGGTGGTTATCAAGTACAAGCAGAAACAGACTCATCTGTTAGTAATATATCACTAAACGGAGGAGGACAAGTCTTCTCAGAGTCACTTCCAGATTTACCAAGCAGACATTGATACGAAATTATTGGTTTGATGCTACTGGCAACACACCTATCTTTATTCGGCAATCTTTGAGAGGAATGCACTGAATGTTTACTCATTCATAAAAAATAAAGAAGTGTGTTATAAATATATTAATTGCTGTGGAAGGTGAAATTAATATTACGATAAGGTGACCAGTAGCATCCAAAAAAACTTTATCACTTATGATTAGATGAGTTTTTTATTTACATACAATTTTACCCATTTGAAGCACGCAAATAGGAGATATCCGAAATGACAAACATATTAATAGTAGACGATCAACATGGCATTCGATTATTGCTGAACGAGGTTTTTAAAAAAGAAGGGTATGAAACATATTTAGCATCAAATGGCATGGAAGCATTAGACATATTCAAAAAGGAAAAAATTGATTGCATCTTGCTTGATATGAAAATTCCAGGGATGAACGGCATTGAAATATTGCGAGAGCTGCGAACACTAAGCGACGAAATAAATGTTGTGATGATGACAGCATATGGCGAGCAAACGCTCATTGATGAAGCATTTGCGCTAGGTGCAACAAAATATTTTACAAAACCGTTTAATATTTTTGAAGTGCGAGATGCAGTGAATGAAATACTAAGTGGTGGTAAAAGCGAAGGTGTTTGAAATAACTTTTCAGACACCTTCATTTTTGTTATGATAGAGACGTGCAATATTTGGACGAAGTGAAAGCTTGTCTAAAATGAAATTAAAGGCTTTTCCCTGCTAGATGTCTAGCAGAGCCATAAATAAGCAATAACCAACAACTGTCCGAGGAGGATTTAAATCATGGCATTAGTTTCAATGAAAGAGATGTTAATTAAAGCAAAAGCAGAAGGTTACGCAGTAGGGCAATTCAATATTAATAACTTAGAGTTCACACAAGCGATTTTACAAGCAGCACAAGAGGAAAATTCACCAGTTATTTTAGGTGTATCTGAAGGCGCTGGTAAATATATGGGTGGCTTCATTGCAGTTGTTCATATGGTAAAAGGTTTAATCGAATCATATAAAATTACAGTACCTGTAGCGATTCACTTAGACCACGGCTCAAGCTTTGAAAAATGTAAAGAAGCAATCGATGCAGGCTTTACTTCTGTTATGATTGATGCTTCTCACCACCCATTTGACGAGAATGTTAGCATTACGAAGCAAGTTGTAGAATACGCACATGCAAATGGTGTGTCTGTAGAAGCAGAACTTGGTACAGTTGGTGGAGAAGAGGATGGCGTAATCGGTGGTATTATGTACGCAGATCCAGCAGAATGTAAGCGTCTTGTAGAAGCAACAAATATTGATTGCTTAGCGCCAGCATTAGGTTCAGTGCATGGTCCATACCAAGGTGAGCCAAACTTAGGATTTGCTGAAATGGAAGAAATTTCTAAATTAGCAGACCTTCCGTTAGTATTACATGGTGGAACAGGTATCCCAACAAAAGATATTCAACGCTCTATCTCATTAGGTACAGCGAAAATTAACGTAAATACAGAAAACCAAATTTCGGCAACAAAAGCAATTCGTGAAGTGCTAGCAAATGATACGAAAGTATATGACCCACGTAAATATTTAACACCTGCACGTGAGGCGATTAAAGCAACAGTTATTGGGAAAATTCGTGAATTTGGTAGCAATCAAAAAGCATAAAATCACAGTTCAATCAGTGGGTGGGGGTTCACCTCCCACTGATTGTTAGCTTTCATCCCTTATTGAAGGTCAGTGTATGTGAAGGAGAAGTGTCACAACGGCCTTCTCTTCATTTTTGAATTAATATGAAATCGCAATTTTAGGAGGATTTTTTAGCATGAAATTTTTTATTGATACAGCAAACTTTGATGAAATTAAAGAAGCGTACTCTTGGGGGATTTTATCTGGCGTAACAACGAACCCATCGCTTGTAGCAAAAGAGCCAGGTGTAAACTTCCATGATCGCTTAAAGGAAATTGCAGAGCTTGTTGAGGGCTCGGTTTCAGGTGAGGTTATTTCTTTAGATGCTGAAGGCATGATTAAAGAAGGGGAAGAGCTAGCTGCAATTCATCCGAATATTACAGTGAAGCTACCTATGACACCAGAAGGCTTAAAGGCATGTAAGCATTTCTCAGAAAAAGGGATTAAAACAAACGTTACATTAATTTTCAGTGCGAACCAAGCTTTAATGGCAGCTCGCGCAGGCGCTACTTACGTTTCTCCATTCCTTGGACGTTTAGATGATATCGGTCATAATGGCGTAGAGTTAATTTCTACAATTGCAGATATTTTCACAATTCACGATATTAAAACAGAAATCATTGCTGCATCAATCCGTCACCCACAACATATTACAGACGCAGCTCTAGCTGGTGCTCATATTTCAACAACACCATTTAACGTATTACAGCAATTATTTAACCATCCATTAACAGCAAAAGGAATCGAAGGTTTTTTAGCGGACTGGTCAAAGCGCCAAGGACAATAATGAGCCATTCTTTTTAAGGGAGAATCGTTATGGATGTTTATAAAATTACAGGACAACGACGTTTAAAAGGTACAGTGAAAGTTAGTGGAGCCAAAAATAGTGCGGTTGCTTTAATTCCAGCATCAATCCTAGCGAATTCTTCCGTAACAATTGAAGGAATCCCAGCGATTTCTGACGCATGGACATTAAAAGCTTTACTAGAGGAAATTGGTGGAGAAGTGTCATTTGAAGACGGGCAAATGACGATTGATCCAAGTAAAATGACGGCAATGCCTATGCCAAATGGCAATGTCAAAAAGCTACGTGCCTCTTATTACATGATGGGCGCAATGCTAGGTCGCTTTAAAAAAGCTGTTATCGGTTTACCAGGGGGCTGTTTTTTAGGTCCGCGTCCAATCGACCAGCATATTAAAGGCTTTGAAGCATTGGGGGCGACTGTGACGAATGAGCATGGTGCAATTTATTTGCGTGCGGATGAGCTAATCGGTGCGAAAATTTATTTAGATGTTGCAAGCGTAGGTGCAACAATTAATATTATGCTTGCTGCTGTGCGTGCAAAAGGGCGCACGGTGATTGAAAATGCGGCAAAAGAACCCGAAATTATCGATGTTGCGACATTATTGACGAATATGGGGGCAAAAATTAAAGGTGCCGGTACGAGCGTTATTCGCATTGACGGTGTAGAGGAATTACACGGGACGAAGCACACCATTATTCCTGATCGTATTGAAGCCTCAACGTTTATGATTATGGCCTCTGCTATTGGCGATGGTGTCACAATCGACAATGTGATTCCACTCCATGTAGAGTCATTAGTAGCGAAATTGCGAGAAATGGGCGTTAAAATAGAGACTGGGGAGGAAAGTATTTTTATACCGAAGCAAACGACAGATTTAACAGCAGTCGATATAAAAACACTTGTTTATCCTGGTATTGCTACAGACATTCAACAGCCGCTATCAGTTTTGCTAACGCAAGCAGTTGGCTCGTCGAAAGTAACGGATACAATATACTCTGCAAGATTCAAGCATATTGATGAGCTACGTAGAATGAATGCCAACGCAAAGGTAGAAGGAAATACAGCAATTATTCAAGGACCTACACAACTGCAAGGCTCAACGGTAACTGCGACAGATTTGCGCGCAGGTGCAGCATTAGTATTAGCAGGCTTAATTGCAGAAGGTGAAACAGAAATTCACGACATTTACCATATCGAGCGAGGCTACGGTGGCTTGATTGAAAAACTTTGTGCACTTGGAGCGGAAATTCGCCGTGAAACCATTGTACATACAAGCAAATAGCAATCAATGATTTAGAAAAATATGCAAGTATGATAGCAGGAGGATAAGGAAACATGGAACGCAGTTTATCAATGGAAGTAGTACGAGTAACAGAAACAGCAGCGATTGCATCTGCAAAATGGATGGGGCGAGGCGAAAAGGTCGCTGCCGATGATGCAGCTACAACAGCGATGCGTACAATGTTTGACACAATTCCAATGCATGCGACTGTTGTAATCGGGGAAGGCGAGATGGACGAAGCGCCGATGCTTTATATTGGTGAAGAGCTAGGCTTGCGTAACGGTGGTCCAGAAGTAGATATCGCTGTAGACCCATTAGAAGGTACAAACATCGTTGCAAAGGGTGCTAATGGTGCAATGACTGTATTAGCCATTGCAGACCGTGGCAACTTATTAAATGCACCAGACATGTATATGGATAAAATTGCTGTCGGTCCAGAAGCGGCAGGCAAAGTTGATATTAATGCCTCTGTCACATACAACTTGCTACAAGTTGCCAAGGCAAAAAATAAAGATATTTCAGACGTTGTAGCGACATTGCTAGATCGTCCACGTCACCAAGCGATTGTTGATGAAATTCGCGAAGCAGGTGCACGCATTAAATTCATTCAAGATGGAGATGTCGGTGCAGCAATTAATACAGCGTTTGATGAAACAGGTATCGATATAATGTTCGGTATCGGTGGCGCTCCAGAGGGTGTTATTTCAGCGGTTGCTTTAAAATGCCTAGGCGGTGACTTCCAAGCGAAGCTCGTACCTGAAGATGAGGAGCAGCTAGAACGTTGTAATAAAATGGGGATTGACGTGAATAAAGTATTATATATGGATGACTTAGTAAAAGGTGATGATGCAATTTTTGCAGCAACAGCTGTAACAGATTGTGAGCTTTTACGAGGCGTTCAATATAAAGGTGCGTATGCATTAACACATTCCGTTGTAATGCGTGCAAAATCAGGTACTGTACGATTCATTGAAGGTCGTCACAGCATCGAAAAAAAACCAACGTATTAAGCTTCTATAAAGTAGGGCTGAAGCGAATCGGCCCTACTCTTCTTAAGAAAGTCGACTAATCAATGATGATTAGCTTCAACGATTCTCCAATAAGTAAAATTTAAAAAGACTGGGGTCATCATATGGCATCACTTACAATTGCGCAATTAGAAAATATGACTTTAAAAGAGCTTTATGCTCTTGCGCGAGATTACAAAATTTCTTATTATAGCAAATTAACAAAAAAAGAATTAATTTTTGCGATTTTAAAAACACGCTCTGAACAAGAAGGCTTCTTCTTTATGGAAGGCGTACTTGAAATCGTTTCACAGGAAGGCTTTGGATTTTTACGTCCAATCAACTATTCTCCTTCTAAAGAAGATATTTATATTTCTGCCTCTCAAATTCGTCGCTTTGATTTACGAAATGGAGACAAAGTTTCAGGTAAGGTGCGTCCACCAAAAGAAAATGAACGCTATTATGGCTTATTGCAAGTAGACGCAGTGAATGGGGAAGACCCTGAAGTGGCAAAGGAGCGTGTGCATTTCCCGGCATTAACACCGCTCTATCCAGATCGCCATATTAAGCTTGAAACAACTTCTAAAAAGCTCTCTACACGTATCATGGATTTAATTGCACCTGTTGGCTTTGGTCAACGTGGTTTAATCGTTGCACCACCAAAAGCAGGGAAAACATCTTTACTTAAAGAAATCGCCAATGCCATTACAACAAATTATCCAGAGGCAGAACTTATCGTTCTATTAATTGATGAGCGTCCAGAGGAAGTAACGGATATTGAGCGCTCTGTCAAAGCAGATGTTGTTTCTTCTACATTTGATGAAGTACCTGAAAATCATGTCAAAGTAGCAGAAATCGTATTGGAACGCGCACGTCGCCTAGTAGAGCATAAGCGTGATGTCATTATTTTAATGGATTCTATTACTCGTTTAGCACGTGCCTATAACTTAGTTATCCCACCAAGCGGCCGTACGTTATCTGGTGGTATTGACCCAGCGGCATTCCACCGTCCAAAGCGCTTTTTTGGTTCGGCACGTAATATTGAAGAAGGTGGTAGCTTAACCATTTTAGCGACAGCCTTAGTTGATACAGGAAGCCGTATGGATGAAGTAATTTATGAGGAATTTAAAGGAACAGGGAACTTGGAGCTACATTTAGATCGTAGCTTAGCAGAGCGCCGTATTTTCCCTGCACTTGATATTCGTCGTTCAGGTACGCGTAAGGAAGAATTGCTTATCCCGAAAGAGCAGCTTGAAAAATTATGGGCAATTCGCAAAACGTTTAGCGATGCACCAGACTTTGCTGAAAAGTTTTTACGCAAGCTCCGCACAACGGAATCCAATGAGGAATTTTTCGAGAAGCTCAACCAAGATATGAAAAAAGCAACGAACGGTAAAGGGTTGCTCTAATCAAATAAAAGGAGGCGTCCGAAAAGTCATTTTGGGACGCCCCCTTTGCGATGAGGATGGTGACAATTTGCTCCTGCGGTTACTCGTCGCAGAAAAGCTCTATTGTGACCACCGCAGGAGCACAATTTTAATCAAAAATTGACTATGTAAAAAAGCGGAGCTGTTCAGAAAGTTCACTTTCTGGACGGCCCCGTTTTTTTATTCGCCATGTAAAAAGCGAGGAATTCTACTAAGCATACATGGTAGCACACTGACATGGTCTTCTTCAGAAAATATGACATACTGTGTGTTGATTTGTTTAGTAAGCTGCTTCATATATTCAGCAACTTGATTAGCACCTTCCAGCATATCAGGTAATTCATTCGCACCAATTGTAAGCAGTAGCTGAATGGACTGACTACCTTGCGATGTTCCAGCAAAGGAAGCTAGCTTGTTCAATAAATCATTGTCCCCCCACCAAACAGAAGGGCTACCAGCGACAATATGGCTAAATAAATGTGGCCTTGCACATAAAGTATAAAGTGTAAATAGCCCACCTAATGAATGACCTACAATAGCCTGTTTGTTCAGATTAATAGGCCATTCCTCTGCTACAGCAGGCATCAGCTCCTGCTCAAGAAAATCCAGAAAATCGTCAGCATGCCCATTTGCTGGCCATGCTGAGCCATCTGGACGAGGGTTTAGCTGACTTTCATGAACCTGTGGTGTGAAATCATAAAATCGACGTTCGAAATCAAAAGGCTCTCTGGAGGGATAGCCAATACCAATAACGATAATAGGCTCATAGCCCTTTGGCTTTCGTGTTTGCAATTTGACGGCTTCTGCCAGCGTTGCAAAAAGTGCATCCCCATCTAATACATAGATAACTGCGTAGCCCTCTGCTGGTGGCTCATCGGTTGGAGAAGCAATTAAAATACGATAGTCTAATTGTTTTTCAGAGGTCATCGCATATTCAAAGTAATTATTAGACATATAAGCGGTTGTCATCATTTTTGTCATGGCACTAAATACTCCAATACATCGTCAATTACCTTTTCATGTGCATGAAGCCCACCGTTGAGCCAATGGTCATCCCAAGTTTCATACACTTGTCCATTTTTGAATGCCGCTGTACTTTGCCAAATAGGGCTGTCCTTGAGCTCTTTTAAAAATTCATCCCCTAAATTGCCATCGTTAATTAAGAAAATATAGTCAGCATCTAGCTCAGGTAAAATTTCTAATGAAACCTCGAAAGCTCCATTTTTTACGAAATCGCTTAAAGTAAAGCCTAGTTCATGTGTTAACACATAGCCGCTAAAATATTCATCTGTCATAAAAAACATTCCTTTTGCGTTAAAGCGAATTAATGCTACTTTTTTATTCGCAGTTACAGCAGTTAGCTGCTCCTTTGCTGCATCGACTTTTTGTTGATAGTCCTGCACAGCTTGCTTCGCTGTATCTTGCTTATCTAACAGCTGCCCCATTACTTGAATCGTCCCAGCTATGTCGCTAGAAGCATTGTTAAATACATAGGTAGGGGCAATTTTAGCATATTGCTCATATGTGCCATTTTCCACATAAAATGAGTTGTTTAAAATAATTAAATCTGGTTTATAAGACATAAGTGCTTCAGGAGACGGTGCTCCATTCGCAAAGCTAATTTCAGGTACACCGTCCAGTTCATCCTGTAAATAAAGCGGTGGGTTTACTCCATTTGACCATTGCACAACAGGTTTGACACCTACAGCGAGCAAAGAATCCTCTAAAATAGGTGCAAATATTCTTGTAGGCTTTGCTGGCAGTGTGACATCATGCCCAAGCTCATCCTGTACTGTTAACGGATAAACAGCGCCTTCTGCTGATGTTGGTGGTGCTGCTTCTGTTTTTTCTGATTGTGCGTTACAGGCTGCTAACACACTAATCGTTAGCAACAAAAGTGTGAATATATACATTCGTTTGTTCATGTTATTCCAATTCTCCTTTTACTGATAATCATTCTCAAATGGAATTATAATTCAGCATTGGATAGGATACCATGGACAAAATCAGGGAAAGGATTTGGATTTTTCCCTGTTAGTATTAATAATGCTTCATCAAGCATTCGATGAATAGCAATTGCTGAATACTCAAACCAAGGATTGGATGGTAATACATCAACATGTCCATTGTGCACAGCCTTTAATTTTTTCCAGCTATCATTGTATTGTAATGTAAGCCAATAATGCCGTGTAGCTGCATCAGGGCAAATAATAAACAATAAACGGTCGGGGTTGATAGCGAGTAGCTGCTCAAGCGTTATTTGCTCATTACATGTTTTCTTTTGTGCATCAATTGGCTGAAGCTGTAAATCAGTAAAAAGAACATCCTGTATCCCTTGATTGCAATAGCAGTATAAATGATCCTCACATAATCGAAGAACTGCAAAAACATCATTACCTACTGCCTGTTGTATAGCTTGTCTCGCTTGCACTACTTTTTGCTCGTAGCTGTGAATAATGCACATATATTCCTTTTGTCGATTCACAATATGAGCAATTTCTAATAGCTGTTCCTGCCAATTGTTAGCTTGAATCTGCATATTTTGCACACCAATTTCCTCTAGCCAATTGATCATTGCAGGGGCCAGCTCCTTCTGAAAAAGATGGATATCTGGCTTAGCTTCTGCAAGCTTTCTAAAGTTGCCCTCTGACTCCTCATCAAAAATCGTTAAATGCACAGGCACTTTCTCTTGATAATGATTGTAATAATAAGGGCTCCACTTTGCATTTAACGGTGCAGCAACAGGTGTAATACCGAGCGCTAATAAATCTCCTGTAATAGCGACAGAAAATGTGGAAACACGTTGACGAGCTATTTTGCTATAAGCAGAGGGGGAAACACCAACCTCTTTTTTAAACTTGCGACTAAAATAAAATTCGTCATTATAGCCAACCTTTTTAGCAATGTCTCGCAGTAATAAATCGCCATCTCGTAATAGCTGTTTTGCATGTCCAATACGTAGCTCTGTCAAATAGTCCATAGCGCTTTGCCCATAAGCCTTTTTAAATGCCTCACTAAAATAACTAGCACTTAAGCCAGCAATTTCCGCTAAATATTCAATGGATAAGGGCTGATGGTGGTGCTGAATCATATATTGTCGAACATCTTTTAATGATATTGGCGTTGCCATATTGCAGAATCACCTCTTATTTGGGAAAATGAATTTAAATGAAAATTATTCTCAATTAATCGTATTGTATAAAAATTAATGAAGTATTTCAATGCTAGATAGCAATACAAGGGGGCAACGTCATGGATTATAAAACGCATATGCTGTTATGGGAGAATGCCTATGTAAAAATAAAGAAGATGGAGTATGTCAGCAATTCAGTAAAAGCTAGTAAGCGCATTATGCCACATAGTGCCTTTCTCATCATTGTGAAAGGGGAGATGGAGCTTTGTATTGGTCAAATTCCGTATCATATAACGCGTTTTAGTATATTTCACATAGGGAAATCAGAGCAACTGCAATATAAAGCAGCAAGCACTGTAAGCTATTACATGATTTATTATCAAGGTGATGTGATGTATGTGGATGCCTTACTTCAGCATTTATATATAAAATGTAGGCCT
This sequence comes from Lysinibacillus louembei, assembly GCF_033880585.1. Classification (NCBI taxonomy): domain Bacteria; kingdom Bacillati; phylum Bacillota; class Bacilli; order Caryophanales; family Bacillaceae; genus Lysinibacillus; species Lysinibacillus louembei. The sequence continues at coordinate 459,742 of NZ_CP137624.1, read as the reverse complement.
TTTCATACAACCTTTTCATGTATACCAAATAATCCAGTGGCAATTGAATCTTTAGTACAAAATATGTATAGCAAATGGCAGGAGGATTCCTCTCCAAATCATTTATTTGCCAAAGGAAGCTTTTATGAATTAGTTGCGCAAATTTTTCAGGAGCTAGCAACAGGAAAAGCTATAGTGCATGAGGTGGATTTAGCCGAGAGCGCTAAAATATATATAGAAAAAAATATAAATCAGCAAATAACAGTACAAAAGCTAGCTGATTTTTTAAATATTAGTACGCGTCATTTGCTGCGTATTTTTAAAGAGCGTTATGGAGAGGGACCGCAAAATTACTTACAGCAATATCGTTTGATGCTAGCACAGAAGTATTTGCAAGGTACCTCTTTAAGCATTAAAGAAATTTCATTGGCAATTGGCTATGAGGATGAATATTACTTTAGCCGAATGTTTAAAAAACAGCTACATATAACACCGAGTGAATACAGACTGAAATATCCAGTTAATATGTCCGATAAGTCTATTAATAATGAGAATCATTTTCAATATAATGATAATCAGCTTATGCAAGCTAAATTATTTGAGAATGGGAGCAATACGTTCATGTTAAAAAAATTAGCAACACCATTTTTATTCAGCTTAATTTTACTGTTAGCTGCCTGCGGAGCAGATGCAACAGAAAAATCAGAAGATACAGCGAAGGAAGAAGCGACAACAAGAGTAATTACAGATGATGCAGGGCGTGAAGTAGAAATACCAATTAAGCCAGAGCGAGTTGTGACAGATTGGTATTTAGGGCAAATGCTTGCGTTGGATGTTGTGCCAGTTGGTGCCGTTGTAGCGAATTTAGATTATGCCGCTTTTTTAAAGCAATATTATAAAGAGGGAGAAATTACGAATATCGGGACAGATGGCAGTGCTTCATTAGAAAAAATATTAGAGCTAAAGCCAGATTTAATTATTACATGGAATGCAGAGGATGTAGAAAAGTTTGAAAAAATTGCACCGACAATTGTCTTTTCTGAATCAGCCCATCAGTCGGCGGTAGATGAAGTGAAGGCAATGGGGGAATATTTAGGTCGCCAAGCTGAAGCAGAAAAGTTTGCGCAGGACTTTGAAAAGCGTATAGCAGCTGCTCGTGAAAAAATTTATGCGGCTATTCCTGAAGATGCAACATTTACGATTTTTGATGTATTTGAGAAAAATGCCACAGTTGTAGCGAATAATAGCGTATCGGGTGGACGTGCATTGTATCAAGTATTGGGCATGAAGCCACAGGAAAAAGTACAGGAGTTATTTGATACGAAGGAATCAAATAATGGTCGTTATGATATTTCCTACGAGGTAGTGGGTGACTATGTAGGAGATTACGTCTTTGTCATTAATTTCTTCAATCCAGAGGAGAATTTTCCTGCAACTTGGACGAATTTAGATGTAGTGAAAAATAATGAAACGCTTAATCTAGCGCCAGAATATTATTTTGCTTCTGACCCGCTTTCTGCATTGCATCAAGCAGAGGAAATGGCAGAAACGATTGTGCAAGCAGCAAAATCAGCGCAATAAAGTGAATGTAGTAGGGCTGTTCTGTATTAGGACAGCCCTTTAGCTTGATGAAAATAACATTGCATAAAATAAGAGAAATATAGTATATTTGATAACGATAATCATTATCAATAAAATGTATTTTACAACAAGGAGGTTGCATCAGTGCTATTAAAGCGATTTTTCTCTTACTACAAGCCTTATAAAGGGCTATTTATACTTGATTTTTCATGTGCTATTTTAGTTGCACTTATTGAGTTAGCTTTTCCGTTAGTTTTAAACAAGGTCATTGATGATATTTTACCTGATGGTGAATTGAAATGGATTTTAATGGTCAGTCTATTGTTATTTGGCTTATATATTTTAAATTCAATTTTCCATTTCATCGTTTCTTATTGGGGACATATGCTTGGAATTAATATTGAAACAGATATGCGTAAAGAAGCGTTTAGCCATGTACAAAAGCTATCGTTCCGCTATTTTGATAATAATAAAACAGGGCATCTTGTGTCGCGCTTAACAAATGACTTAATGGATATTGGAGAGCTTGCACATCATGGACCAGAGGATTTGTTCATTGCAGTCATGACGATTATTGGAGCATTTAGTGTCATGTTTTATATTGATCCTACCTTCACGATTTTAATATTCGTCCTTGTACCAATTATTTTAGTTTTGACAATTATTTTCGGAAAGCTAATGTCAAAAGCCTTTACCAGAATGTTCGGGGATATCGCAGATTTTAATGCACGTGTAGAGAATAACGTAAGCGGTATTCGTGTCGTACAAGCTTTCACAAATGAAGCACATGAAATTCAACGCTTTAAAGTAAATAATGAGCGATTCCGCATGACGAAGCTATTTTCTTATAAGGTAATGGCTTGGAATGAGGCGATTTCAGGTATTTTAACAAAAGTATTATCACTGTTCACACTGTTTTTAGGTGCATATTACGTTTTAAATGGTCATTTAACGAGCGGTGAGTTTGTCGCATTTATTTTACTGTCAGGCATTCTATTAAACCCAATTCATAAAATTAATATGTTTATTGAAAGCTATCCAAAAGGGATGGCAGGCTTTAAACGTTATATTGATTTTATTGAAACAGAGCCTGAAATTGCAGATCGTGTAAATGCGAAAGAGGTTAATCATGTAGAAGGTGAAGTTATTTTTGATAATGTTTCGTTTGGCTATACAGAGGATAAGCGAGCATTACACAATATTAATTTGACGGTTCGACCTGGTGAAACAGTTGCACTTGTCGGACCATCAGGAGCAGGGAAGTCGACAATTTGTAGTTTATTGCCACGCTTTTATGAGGTGAATGAGGGCTCAATTAAAATCGATGGTATCGATATTCGTGATATTAAGCTGCATTCCTTACGTTCACATATTGGCATTGTACAGCAGGATGTTTTCTTATTTGATGGTACCATTCGTGAAAATATTGCCTATGGAAATTTAAATGCAAGCGAGGAAGACATATGGCATGCGGCAAAGCGTGCACAGCTTGAAGAAGTTATTCGTGCACTGCCAGAAGGGATGGACACGCTTATTGGGGAGCGTGGTGTCAAGCTCTCTGGTGGTCAAAAGCAGCGCTTATCGATTGCGCGTATTTTCTTGAAAAACCCTAAAATTCTTATTTTAGATGAAGCAACATCTGCCCTAGATACAGAAACAGAAAAAGCAATTCAGGAAGCATTAAATGAGCTAGCGGTAGGGCGCACAACATTAGTTATTGCACACCGACTAGCTACGATTAAAGATGCAGACCGCATTGTCGTCGTATCGAAAAAAGGTATTGTGGAAGAAGGCACACATGAGGAGTTAATGAATAGTCAAAAAGTCTATTATGGTTTGTATACGGCACAATTTGGTTTACAGCTATAAAGCATAGGATTGTCTGACAAATGGTGTATTAAATCGCCTGTCAGATAATCCCTCAATGTAGAACAAATAGTAAAGGAGTTAATAACGATGACAGTCATTGAAATAGAGCATGTTGCAGTCGGTTACTCTTCAACGCGCATTGTAAATGATTTAAGTGTCAAAATACCGAAAGGAAAAATTTCTACAATTATCGGTCCAAATGGCTGTGGCAAGTCAACGTTACTGAAGGCTGTAGCACGCATACTTAGAGCACAGGATGGCGCAATTTATTTGGATGGCAAAGCGATATACCAATTAAAAACGAAAGAGGTTGCGAAAAGAATGGCTATTTTGCCTCAAACCGCAACAGCTCCAAACGGCTTAACCGTTTTTGAACTCGTATCCTATGGTCGCTTCCCGCATCAAACAGGCTTCGGGACACTCCAGAAAGAAGACTATGAATATATTCATTGGGCAATTGATGTCACAGGTTTACGTGAATTTTGTGATCGACCGATTGAAGCTTTATCGGGTGGGCAACGTCAGCGCGTGTGGATTGCAATGGCATTGGCACAAGGGACAGATATTCTTGTGTTAGATGAGCCAACAACCTATTTAGATTTAGCGCATCAGCTCGATATTCTTTTGTTATTGCAAAAGCTTAATGAAGAGGAAGGGCGTACCATTGTCATGGTTTTACATGACTTAAACCATGCCTCGCGCTTTTCTCATTTTATGGTGGCAATGAGGGACGGTGATTTAATTGTCAATGGTCACCCAAATGAAGTGATGACAAGGGAAAATCTACAAAAGGTTTTTCAAATTGATGCAGAAATGACCGTATGCCCTTATAGCTATAATCCAATTTGTCTGTCCTATCAATTGTATAAAAAACAGTAGAAATGAAATTCCGTTGTTCTCACAATGGATTGTTTTAAGGAGGAAGCACATGGCTATGTCAGCCGAAGGGCTTGAAAAATTACAGGAGCTACAAAGACGTTCCTATCCAATTCGTGCAATTGTAGCACTCATTATAGGGATTATAGGTTTAATGTTTGCAATTGGTTTATCTATATCTTTTGGTGCCGCAGATATTTCATTAGGTATGGTTTGGCAGGCTGTTTTTAATTTTTCCTCTGAATTAACAGAGCATCAAATTATTCGTGAAATTCGCTTGCCACGTGTGCTAGGAGCAGCGTTAGTAGGGTCCGCTTTTGCGGTAGCAGGAGCTATTATGCAAGGGATGACACGCAACCCTTTAGCTGATTCGGGATTATTAGGCTTAAATGCAGGAGCCGCATTTATGCTAGCTATCTGCTTTGCCTTTTTCCCAGGCTTACCTTACATGTATTTAATTATGTGGTCATTTGCAGGAGCAGGACTTGGCGTGGTCATTGTCTATGGCATCGGCTCACTATCTAAAGGTGGCTTAACGCCAATGCGTTTAGTGTTAGCAGGAGCGGCAGTTAGCGCACTCTTAGGCGCATTAGGAGAAGGGATTGCATTACATTATCGAATAGGGCAAGATTTAGCATTTTGGTATGCTGGCGGCGTTTCGGGTACGAAATGGAGCCACTTGCAAATTTTATCTCCATGGCTGCTTGCTGCGATGATAGGTGCACTGATTCTATCGCGTTCGATTACACTGCTTAGCTTAGGTGAGGAGATAGCGATTGGACTTGGGCAACGTACAGGTGTCATTAAAATATGGGGAATGATTATTGTTTTAATTTTAGCAGGAGCTGCTGTTTCGGTAGTGGGAGCGGTAGGCTTTGTCGGGTTGATTGTACCACATTTAACAAGATACATAGTTGGACATGATTATCGCTGGATTATTTCCTGTTCTTTAGTGTATGGCGCATTGCTTGTCGTGTTAGCGGACTTTATTGCACGCAATATCAATGCTCCATACGAAGCGCCAATTGGAGCGTTGATTGCCTTTATCGGAGTTCCATTCTTCCTATATTTAGCTCGTAAAGGAGGAAAAGAGCTGTGAATAATCGCTTCTTAACAGCAAATCAACAAAAGATGAAAAGAAAAAACTTTATCATTTTAGGAACGTTAGTTGTACTTATTTTAATTACTTTTGTCATTAGCATGAACACAGGTGTTATTAAGCTGACACCACTGGAAGTAATTCGCACATTGTTTGGGCAAGGTGATGCTCAACAGCAATTAATTTTATTTGAATTCAGACTACCGCGCATTGTGATAGCAGTTTTAGTAGGAATGGGCTTAGCCGTTTCAGGAGCTGTTTTACAAGGCATTTCAAGAAATGCCTTAGCAGACCCGGGTATTTTAGGGATTAATGCAGGTGCAGGACTAGCAGTTATGCTGTTTATTTCCTTTTTTCCATCAACAAAGGCTGCACCAGTATACTTGCTACCAGTATTAGCTTTTATAGGCTCTGGCTTAACGGCGATTATTATTTATACGTTGTCCTATAAACGTCATGAGGGGATTACACCGATGCGCCTTATTTTAACAGGGGTTGCAGTAGCAGCGGGAATTAGCTCAGCAATGATTGTTTTAACACTGCGATTAACGCCGGAAAATTATCAATTTGTTGCAACATGGCTGGCGGGGAGCATTTGGGGCTCAAATTGGCGCTTTGTTCTATCTTTACTGCCTTGGCTCATCGTCTTGCTACCATTTGTCTATGCCAAATCTCGCGTATTAAATATTTTAAATTTAGGTGAAATAACGGCAGTAGGTTTAGGTGCTTCCATTGAAAAAGAGCGTCGATGGCTACTAGCAGCATCTGTTGGACTAGCGGGTGCAAGTGTTTCGGTAAGCGGGGGTATCGGATTTGTTGGGTTAGTTGCACCGCATTTAGCGCGACAGCTTGTTGGAGCAAAGCATCAATTTTTACTGCCTGCTTCGGCACTCTTAGGTGGGTTATTAGTGTTACTTGCGGATACGATTGGTCGTTCAATTTTAGAGCCATCTGAAATTCCAGCGGGCATTGTTGTCGCTGTTTTAGGTGCACCATATTTTCTGTATTTATTGGCTCGTTTAAAGGAATAAAACTACAAGAAATGGGGAGTTTAGTATATGACGCAAGAAATGTATGATGTAACGATTGTTGGCGGTGGACCAGCAGGGCTGTTTACCGCATTTTATAGTGGAATGCGCGATTTAAAAACAAAAATTATTGAGTGCAGTGACCAATTAGGTGGGCGTGTATTAATTTTCCCTGAAAAAATGATTTGGGACATTGGCGGCATGCCACCGATTTTAGGTGGACAGTTAATTAAACAATTAATTGAGCAGGCCAAGACATTTGACCCAACAATTGTGCTTAATCAAAAAGTAGAGCATTTACAAAGGCAAGCGGATGGTACATTTATTTTAACTTCTGCCACAGGTGAAAAGCATTACTCAAAGACAGTTATTTTAGCTGTTGGCTATGGTGTACTGTCATTGCAAAAGCTTGAAATAGAAGGGGCAGATAAATACGAGGTAACAAATTTACATTATACCGTGCAGGAGCTGGAAGTGTTTCGAAATAAACATGTGCTCATTTCAGGTGGAGGGAATTCGGCTGTCGATTGGGCCAATGAATTAGCACCGATTGCTTCAAGTGTGACCGTTGTACATCGACGAGATGAGTTCGGTGGGCATGAACGAAATGTTGTGATGATGCGTGAAACAGCAAATGTAAAAACGCCATATGAAGTTGTGCAGCTTCATGGAGATGGCGATTTAATTCAAGCTGTTTCGATTGCACATAAGGAAACAGGAGAAATTGAGCGACTTGAGATCGATGCTGTTGTTGTTAGCCACGGCTTGAAATGTGATTATGGAGCGCTTGAAAAATGGGGCTTACATATTGAGGATAGCAATGCCATTGTCGATGAGAAACGTGCAACAAATATTGAAGGTATATATGGAGCAGGTGATTTTGTTAGTCATCCAAGCAAGGTACACTATATAGCAGGCGCATTTGCTGATGCGATTTTAGCATTAAATAGTGCGAAGCTATATATAGAGCCAGATGCGCCGAAAGCAGCCTATGTTTCATCACATAATATCCGTTTTAAGGAGCTTAATAAAAGCATTGGCTTAGAGGATAACGACTACCGTGAGGTGCGCAGTTAAAATTTTTTACTTGAAATTACTCAAAAATCTATGCTATAATCCATAGGTATGCAACGTGCACATATGTAGCCGACATATTCGGGCTATGTAAGGTGCAGTTCGATAATACTCTGTTCCAGATGGTTCAGGGCGAGAGGAGAAAACGAATATGAAACAAGGAATTCACCCAGATTACAAAACTGCAACAGTAACTTGCTCTTGCGGTAACTCATTCCAAACTGGTTCTGTAAAAGAATCAATCGTTGTCGAGTTCTGTAACGAATGTCACCCATTCTACACAGGTCGTCAAAAATTCGCGTCTGCTGACGGACGTGTTGATCGTTTCAACAAAAAATACGGTCTTAACAAATAATATTTTGAAGATGCCTGCCAGGTTTTTGTCTGGCAGGCATTTTTTGAGAGATAAAATGATTATTAGGTGGAGGAGAAAATGGCGCAATTATTTTTTAAACATGGTGCGATGAACAGCGGAAAATCGATTGAGATTTTAAAAGTGGCTCATAATTATGAGGAGCAAAATAAGCCGGTGCTTATTTTTACGTCTGGTCTTGATACGCGTGACGAAGTAGGTGTTGTATCAAGCCGTATCGGTTTACGAAGCCCTGCCATTGCTGTTTTTAATGACACAAACATTTATGAACACGTAAAAAAACAGGACGTAAAGCCATATTGTATATTAATTGACGAAGTGCAATTTTTAACGAAGGAACATGTGTTACAGCTAACGCAAATTGTTGATGAATTAAATATCCCTGTTATGGGCTTTGGCTTAAAAAATGATTTTCAAAACGAATTATTTGAAGGCAGCCGCTACATGCTGATTTATGCAGATAAAATTGAAGAGATGAAAACAATTTGCTGGTTCTGCCATAAAAAAGCGACAATGAATTTGCGCGTGGATGATAATGGCAAACCTGTTTACACAGGCGACCAAATTCAAATTGGCGGCAATGACTCCTACTATCCAGTATGCAGAAAATGCCACAGCAACCCACCACTTTAAAAATGTAGCAAGAGCAACATAATTTCTTTATACTTAGTAAAGATAAAGTGAAACTTCAATCAGTGGGTTTTCCTCATTCCCCACTGATTGTTAGTTGAACCAATCGGGCTTTTACGGACAGTTATCGCCCACCTATCCTTTTTGTTTTTCTCTAGTCTTGAGGTGGGCGTCTTACTGTCCGTTAATGCGGGATAAATAATAGGACTAAAATTACAGAGGTGAAAAATATCATGTTTGATCGTCTACAAGCAGTTGAAGATCGTTATGAAAGATTAAATGAGCTATTAAGTGATCCAGACGTAGTAAGTGATAGTAAAAAGCTACGTGATTACTCAAAGGAACAATCGGACATTCAAGAAATGGTCGATGTTTATCGTGAATATAAAGCTGTCAAAGAGCAGCTTGCAGATGCACGTGAAATGTTAGAAATTGAAAAAGACCCAGATATGCTAGAAATGGTTAAGGAAGAATTCCATGAATTAAACGATCAAATTCCTGATTTAGAAGAACGTCTTCGCATTTTATTAATTCCGAAAGATCCGAATGATTCTAAAAACGTTATTATGGAAATTCGTGGTGCCGCTGGTGGAGACGAAGCGAATATTTTTGCGGGTGATTTATTCCGCATGTATTCTCGCTATGCAGAAACACAAGGCTGGAAAATTGATATTATGGAAGCAACACCAAATGCGATGGGTGGTTATAAAGAGGTTATCTTTATGATTAACGGTCAAGGTGCCTATTCTAAATTTAAATTTGAAAATGGTGCACATCGTGTTCAACGTGTTCCTGCCACAGAATCACAAGGACGAATTCACACATCAACAGCAACAGTTGCGTGTTTACCAGAGGTAGAAGAAGTAGACGTAGAAATTCATGAAAAAGATATTCGTGTGGATACATTCGCATCGTCTGGTGCTGGTGGTCAGTCCGTTAATACGACGATGTCTGCTGTGCGTATGACACATATTCCAACAGGTGTTGTTGTATCGATGCAGGATGAGCGTTCACAAATTAAAAACCGTGAAAAGGCAATGAAAATTTTACGTGCACGTGTAGCGGATATGTATATGCAAGAAGCGCAGGCAGAAGTAGATGCAACACGTAAATCTGCTGTAGGTACAGGTGACCGTTCAGAGCGTATTCGCACATATAACTATCCACAAAATCGTGTAACAGATCATCGCATTGGCTTAACAATTCAAAAACTCGACCAAATTATTGAAGGCAAATTAGATGAAGTGATTGATGCGCTTATTTTAGAAGAGCAGGCATCGAAATTAGCTCGATTAAATGAAGATGCATAATAAAGTATTTGAAGTCCTGCAACGGGCTTCTTCTTTTTTAAGTGCTAACGGTCGAGAGGAAACAGCAGCACGCTTATTATTACAGCATGTACTGCAAACAAATTATTCGGGGCTAATGCTGCAAATGCAAGAGCAGATGACGGAGGAGCAGCTAGCTCTATTTGAGGAAATGCTGCAAATGCACGTAGAAGGCAAGCCGATTCAATATATTACAGGTATCGAGGAATTTTATGGACGTACCTTTCAAGTGGATGAGTCCGTGTTAATTCCACGCCCAGAGACAGAGGAATTAATTGTCGGTGCAATGGCGCATATTCATAAGCTGTTTGGCAAGGAGGCATCTATTAAACTAGCAGATATCGGCACAGGTAGCGGAGCAATTGCTGTCACGATGAAGCTTGAATGTCCAAAGCTTGCTGTAACAGCAACAGATATTTCAGCAGAGGCACTAGCTACAGCGAGGAAAAATGCAGCACAATTACATGCTGAAATTGATTTTCGCTTAGGGGATTTAACTGAGCCAATCGCATGTGAGAAATGGGATGTCGTATTAAGCAATCCGCCATATATCGCCTTTCAAGAAGCGGAGCAAATGTCGGATGTTGTGCTTGAGCATGAGCCCCACACAGCGCTTTTTGCAGAAGAGGATGGACTTATTTTGTATCGTAAACTAGCGGAGCAATTGCCAGAATTAATGAACACGAAAGCTTTAATTGGTGTGGAAATCGGTTATACACAAGGACAAGCAGTAGCTAGCTTCTTCCAGCAACATTTTCCACAGGCGATGGTAGAAATCGTTAAAGATATTAATGGAAAAGATCGAATGGTTTTTTGTGTAATTGATGAATAAAATGAATTTTCCTTGTCTATGCTAACAGGCAAGGAGGGATTTATATGTTAGAAGATTATAATATTGCTAGAAAGCCATCACGTGTTTTTATGATTTTCCGTTATGTTTGCTATGCATTAATTAGTTATATACTATTTGTAGCCGTACCGCATTTCGTAGATTTTGGTGAAGGCTGGCATGAGCAAAAAGAAGCGAGCCCATTGCTATTTAGAGTTGTGGCAAATAGTAATTTACAAGAGGATCAGCAATTGAAGCAAGAAATTGTGCAAGCAGTACAGCCGATTTTTGAGCAAATGGCTGAGACACAGCAAACAGAATTGATAGTAGCAGATTTACAGAAAGTATTAGAGAAAAACTATGCACAATACGGTGTGCATATCTCAATTGGGGATAACTTAATTCCACCTAAATATGAATTTGCTAGCTTTTATCCACAAAATTTCTATCAATCTGTTGTGTTAACAATAGGGAAGGCACGAGGAGATAACTGGTTTTGCTCAGCTTTTCCAAAAACATGTGAAAAACCAGAGGAACGAAAAGAAGAGAAGCGCAAATTTGTCATTTATGAATGGTTAAAACGAAAGTTATCCTAAATTTACTCACAGGTCGGCATAACTTATACACAATTAACGATAAGTTATCAACAATATGTGTATAACTATGATAAAAATAGCGAAATAAAAGGCGGTGACAATATGGAGACGAAATATTTAATTGTGGATAAAAATGTGGATAGTTCGAGCGTTTATACACAAGCTGTGGATTTTTTAAATAGTGGTGAAGTTGTAGCATTTCCAACAGAAACGGTATACGGGCTAGGTGCTGTTGCAACAGATGAGGAAGCGGTACAAAAAATATTCACTGCGAAAGGGCGACCATCCGATAATCCGTTAATAGTCCATCTTCATAATAAGGAGCAAGCGAAGGAATATGTAACAGCTATATCTGAAGTAGCACAAAAATGTATGGATGCATTTTGGCCAGGTCCACTAACACTTATTATAGAAGCGAAGCCAAATGTTTTTGCCGCAAATGTACAAGCGGGCTTATCTACAGTTGGTTTACGCGTACCTAACCATCCTGTTGCATTACGTTTATTGGAAGAAATCAAAAAGCCGTTAGCAGCACCAAGTGCGAATCGAAGTGGTAAACCGTCACCGACAAAGGCAGAGCACGTAGCAGAAGATATGACAAATCGCATTGCCTGTATTTTAGATGGTGGAATAACAGGCGTTGGCTTAGAATCAACAGTGCTAGATGTCACTGTCACACCACCTGTCATACTACGTCCAGGTGGAGTAACGAAGGAAATGCTAGAAAAAGTAATCGGAACAGTTATTCAACCGACAAACAATGAGCAGGAAAGTGCAGAGGCACCGAAAGCACCTGGTATGAAGTACACACACTATGCACCTGAAGCACCTGTTGTACTAATCGAGCCTACAATTGAAAAAGTGCAACAAGCAATTGAGCAGCTACAGGCAGAGGGCCATCGTGTTGCATTACTAGCATCAGAAAGCTTTGCAGAGAGCAAGGCAAATTATTTCTTTACATACGGTAAGGACGGCAACGTTAAGGAAATGAGCGTAGCGCTTTATGATGCGTTACGTGCATGTGATAAAACGGATGCAACGATTATTTTGGCAACAACAACTGCACATGTTGGTGTAGGTGTGGCGATCATGAACCGCTTAGAAAAAGCAGCGGGCGGTGCCTGGCACACAAACAATTCTGAAAATTAAAGACAATTCCCAAGCTATCGAGGTGGCTTGGGTTTTTCTTTTAATTAAGTTCTTGCTACCAATTTGTCCACATACAAATAGAGTGAAAGCAACGTGTGTAGCTTTCAAGATTAATGAATGATGGAGGCATGGCGTTGCAGGAAATAATTGTCGGCATTATTTTAGCGCTAGACGTTGTGGCATTGTATATTTTATTGCCAGCTGTTTCACAACGCTTTTTACTATCTGTTTGGACGGCTTTTTGGCATATGCTTTTTCCGCTTTTAGGGTTTAAATTAGGGAGTTGGGTTAGTATTTTTATGGCAGAATGGGCATCCTACCTTTCTGCAATTTTATTATTTTGCATAGCACTTCAATTACTTTTATCATCTAAAAATCAACATGTCCCGCAACTTGCCTTGCCAATTTTAGCGATTATGGCGAGCATTGATAGCTTTTCAGCAAGCGTTTCTTTTGGTATGCTAAATTTAGAAAAGTATTTATTTATATTGAGTGCTGGAGTTGGTACTTTTTTGCTATCCTATATAGCGCTAATTGTTGCAAAGACGTCAATTTTCAACAGTCAAATTTTTAAAATGATAGCAGGTATATTATTGTTAATCATTAGTGTTGTGATACTTTTGAATTAAGTATTTTTGGAAGAGTGGGAGAAAGATGAATATTTATTTTGTTTGTACAGGGAATACTTGCAGAAGTCCGATGGCGGAAGCAATTTTGAAGGCGAAGCAACTCCCGAATGTTTCGATCCGTTCAGCAGGTATTTATGCGCTTGAAGGGGGCGAAATGTCGGTAAATGCACAGCGTGTTTTAAATGATGAAAATATTCCTCATAGCCATACTTCTCGTCAAGTAACAGGTGAGGATATTGAATGGGCAGACGTAATTTTAACGATGACCACAGCGCATAAGGAGCTATTACTTCATAGCTTTGAAGCTGCTGCACAAAAAACGTATACGTTGAAGGAATATGTTACGCCATATACAGCACTAGACGTGTCTGACCCATTTGGCGGAGACTTGCATACGTATAAGCAAACATTTTATGAGTTACAGCATTTAATTGAAGAATTAGTGCAAAAACAAGAAGGGGGCACAAATAGTGAATAATGAAAAACGTTTTAATTTACGCAAAAAGTTAGTGTTATTTGTAGGGATTTTGGCCTTTGTTACATATTCTACTAGTTTTGTATTTATTGAGTTTATCCATCCGATGTTTTTCGAATCGATTAATAGTAAAATTTTCCAAATAAGTACATACATAGCGGGGATCGTTTGGTCTTGTATTTTAGCGGCAATTTTTAGCATTATTTTAGTCCGTCCGCTACAATCATTGGAGCAGGCTGCATCAAGGGTAGCTGAAGGGAAAATAGGGCAAGATGTTACAATGCCAAAAACAAATGATGAGATTCGTGCAGTAGCAGAGGCGTTTCAGCATATGCTAGTTAATTTACGTGGCATGGTAGATGGAATTGAAAATAACTACAATATTACGAATTCCACAATTAACGAGCTATCTGAGCTGACAACTGCATCCTCACGCAAAGCGAATGATGTAACACAAACAGTGGGACATATTTCAGAGGGTGCACAAACTTCAGCTGTATCTGTTCAGGAAATGGCAGAGGCACTTGTCGATGTTCGTCAATTGGCACTTGATGTGAATATACATGCAACAAATTCTGCAGATGGCTCCAAGCAAATGCTAAATAATTTAGAAGCAACAAAAGGAGCCATTCAAAGTCTTGTAACAAGTATTCAACAAATTGCACAAGGAAATAAGGAAGCGCTAGGTAATATTCAAGAGCTAGAAAAAAATGCGGAGCAAATTGAGCAAATAATCGGACTAGTTGGCGATATTGCAGCACAAACGAATTTACTTGCATTAAATGCGTCAATTGAAGCAGCGAGAGCTGGAGAGCATGGGAAAGGCTTTGCTGTTGTTGCAGAGGAAGTTCGTATTTTAGCAGACGAAAGTGCGAAGGCAGTACAAGGAATTACAGGCATTATTCAAGCAATGCAGCAAAATGTAGAGCTTGTTGTGAAGCAGATGAATGGGCAAGTTGCATTCGCTACACAAGAATCAGCACGTGTATCTGAAACGACAGCAACAGTTGATAGTATGGTACAAAATGTGGAGGAAGTTGCACATGCCGTAGTAGATATTTCTTCATTAACACAGCAGCAGCTAGGCAGCATTGAGTTAACGGCACAGCAGTCGCAAGAGGTTGCCGCAATTGCAGAGGAAACATCTGCTGGGGCACAGGAAGTTCGCGTGATTACAGAGGAGCAAGCAATGGAAATTGAACAGACGCAAAGCTTATGTGAAAATCTTCAGCTGCAATCAAATGAATTATATAAAGTAATTGCTCGATTTGATCGCTCAAACAACGCACAATAAAAAAGCATTACAGAGAGGAAACTCAAACAGCCTAACTAAGTTGTTCGAGTTTTCTTTTTAATATTTTTTTAGAAGAGCCCTTTCTTTGTAGGGCGTAATTGAGAGAGATTTCTAATAAATATAAGCATATGCTTAATCATAAGAAATTTCTGTAAATTTTCCAAATACGAATATCAAGAAGATAATCAGTATAGAAAAAGAATAAAAAATGAACTTTTAAGCATAATAATTATACAATGTTCGTGTTTTGTTAAAAAACTTTCATTATTCTAGTTGAAAAGAATGTTTTTCTGCTGGAATAAATGGTACACTATTGGTGAATATATCGTGAAAAGAGGGAGCTTCGTTGAAAATTGCAATTTCTTCTGACCATGGCGGTAATAATTTACGCCGTGAAATTATGTCTCTGTTAGATGACTTAGGCATTAGCTATGAAGATTTCGGTCCACAATCTGATGAATCTGTTGATTATCCAGACTATGCAAAGCCTGTTTCTGAAGGTGTTGCGTCTGGAAAATTTGAACGAGGCATTTTAATTTGCGGTACAGGGATTGGCATGTCAATCGCAGCAAACAAAGTAAAAGGAATTCGTTGCGCTTTAGTGCATGACGTATTTTCTGCAAAAGCGACACGCTGTCATAATGATTCCAATGTATTAGCAATGGGCGAACGCGTTATTGGACCAGGTCTAGCGCGTGAAATCGTAGCAACTTGGCTAAGCACTGAATTTGAAGGTGGACGTCATACACGCCGCGTAGAAAAGCTTTCAGAGCTGGAAGTGTAATAAATGACAAATGTGAGTAATTTACAGACAACGCTATCAACATTGTTAAGTGACTTAGAGCAGCAAGTAGTGTTCCAGCCAGAGCAATTATTTGTTGTTGGTTGCTCGACATCTGAGGTAATCGGTGAGACCATCGGAACAGCAGGGGCGATGGATGTAGCGACAGCAATTTATACGGAGCTACAAAAGTTTGCTGAACGCCATCAATTATATTTAGCTTTCCAAGGCTGTGAGCATATTAATCGTGCTTTAACACTTGAATATGCAGCCGCACAAAAATATCAGCTAGAGCCTGTACACGTTGTTCCAGTAAAAACAGCAGGTGGCTCGATGTCAGCTTACGCTTACACGCAAATGCACAAGCCAGTTGTCGTGGAAAATGTACAAGCACATGCAGGTATTGATATTGGTCAAACATTAATAGGCATGCACTTAAAAGCAGTAGCAGTTCCAATCCGCACATCAGTGAAAACACTAGGTGAAGCAGTCGTAACAGTAGCAACGACACGCCCGAAACTAATTGGCGGCGTGCGTGCACAATATGAATAATTTACTTTTGGGAGGAATTTTACATGGCATTTGAAAAGTTAGCAGCACAGGACAAGGCAGTACTAGATGGTATTTTAGCAGAGAAAAAGCGTCAGCAAGCGAACATCGAACTAATCGCATCTGAAAATTTCGTATCAGAAGCTGTAATGGAAGCTCAAGGCTCTGTATTAACGAATAAATATGCAGAAGGCTACCCAGGCAAACGCTACTATGGTGGCTGTGAGCATGTCGATGTAGTAGAAGATATCGCACGCGATCGCATTAAAGAGCTATTCGGTGCTGAATACGCAAACGTACAGCCACACTCTGGTGCGCAAGCAAATATGGCTGTGTATCATACAATTTTAGAGCCAGGCGATACAGTGCTTGGTATGAATCTTTCACATGGCGGTCACTTAACGCATGGCTCACCAGTAAACTTCTCTGGTATTTTATATAATTTCGTAGAGTACGGTGTAACGAAAGATACACACGTAATCGATTACGAAGATGTTCGTCAAAAGGCTTTAGAGCATAAACCGAAATTAATCGTTGCAGGTGCATCTGCATATCCACGCGAAATTGACTTCAAAAAATTCCGTGAAATCGCAGACGAAATCGGTGCATACTTCATGGTAGATATGGCGCATATTGCAGGCTTAGTTGCAGCAGGTGAGCACCAATCACCAGTACCATATGCTGACTTCGTAACATCTACAACGCACAAAACATTACGTGGTCCACGCGGTGGTTTAATTTTAGCTTCAAAGGAATGGGAGCAAAAATTAAATAAGTCGGTATTCCCAGGAATTCAAGGTGGTCCATTAATGCATGTTATCGCAGCGAAAGCAGTAGCATTCGGCGAAGCATTACAACCAGAATTCAAGGAATATGCAAAGCAAGTTAAAGCAAACGCACGCGTATTAGCAGAAACATTAATCGCTGAAGGTGTAGAAATCGTTTCTAACGGTACGGACAACCATATCGTACTATTAAATGTAAAATCTCTTGGTTTAACAGGTAAAGTAGCAGAGCATGCATTAGATGCAGTCGGTATCACAACAAATAAAAATACAATTCCTTATGACACTGAATCACCATTTGTGACATCAGGTATTCGTATCGGTACACCTGCTGTTACATCACGTGGCTTCAAAGAGGAAGACGTGAAAGAGGTAGGCCTAATCATTGCATCTGTCTTAAAAAATGTTGAAGATGCAGCTGTACAAGAGGAAGCTAAAGCACGTGTAAAAGCGTTAACAGATAAATTCCCATTATATGCTTAATGAAAGAAGAGCAACGACAATCATTGTCGCTGCTCTTTTTGGTAGTCGCTGATATATTTAAAAGAAACGCCGATATGTTATAAAAATCGCCGATAAACAATCCAAACCCGCCGATATCATGTTCTACAACACAGCATAGGCTTTTTTTGTTATACTTATTTAGAAAAAGTGAAACTTCATTAATTATAAGCTAATGAAGGATAAACAATAGTTAGGAGAGAGCCGCCATGAGCAAAGTATATGTATTCGATCATCCATTAATTCAACACAAATTAACGTATATTCGTGACAAAAACACAGGAACGAAGGAATTTCGTGAGCTTGTTGACGAAGTAGCAACATTAATGGCATTTGAAATTACGCGTGAAATGCCACTAGAAGAAATTGAAGTAGAAACGCCTGTTACAACAGCAAAATCAAAAGTTTTATCAGGTAAAAAGCTAGCTATTGTGCCAATTTTGCGTGCAGGAATCGGCATGGTAGATGGCGTTTTAAATTTAATCCCAGCTGCAAAAGTAGGGCATATTGGATTATATCGTGACCCTGAAACATTAAAGCCGATTGAATATTATGCGAAGCTACCAGCAGATGTTGAGGAGCGCGATTTCATTATTGTTGACCCGATGCTAGCAACTGGTGGCTCTGCAGTAGAAGCCATTAATTCTTTGAAAAAGCGCGGTGCGAAAAATATTAAATTTATGTGCTTAATTGCGGCTCCAGAAGGGGTAGAGGCAATTCAAAAAGTACATGGCGATGTAGATATTTATATTGCAGCATTGGATGAAAAATTAAATGATCATGGCTATATTGTACCTGGATTAGGTGATGCGGGAGACCGTTTATTCGGTACAAAATAAAATTGAAGGGGTTGTCTGAAAAGAAATTTTGAGACACCCTAAATTAATTTTTATAGACTGGAGAATTCGGAATGACGAAATTTAAAGTAATGACGATTTTCGGTACGCGTCCGGAGGCAATTAAAATGGCACCGCTTGTATTAGAGCTAGAAAAGCATGAGCAAGTTGAGTCAATTGTGACCGTGACAGCACAGCATCGTCAAATGCTTGATCAAGTGTTGGAAACATTTAAAATTAAGCCAGATTACGATTTAAACATTATGAAGGACCGCCAAACGCTTGTAGATGTAGCGACAAATGCTTTGCAAGGGTTAGACGCGGTCATGAAAGAAGCAAAGCCTGATATCGTGTTGGTGCATGGTGATACCGCAACTACATTTATCGGGAGCTTAGCTGCATTTTACAATCAAATTGCGATTGGACATGTGGAGGCAGGTCTTCGAACAGGACAAAAGTATTCGCCATATCCTGAGGAAATGAACCGTCAGCTAACGGGGGTTATGGCAGATTTACATTTTGCCCCAACAAAGCAGTCAGAGGAAAATTTACTGCGTGAAAACAAGCCTGCTGAGGCTATTTTCGTAACAGGTAATACAGCGATTGATGCATTAAAAACGACTGTTAGCGAAACATACAGCCACCCGGTGCTCGAAAAAATTGGCGCAGATCGAATGATTTTATTAACAGCGCATCGCCGTGAAAATTTAGGTGAGCCAATGCGCAATATGTTCCATGCCATTAAACGTTTATTAGCGGAGCATAATGATATTCAAGTTGTCTATCCTGTTCATATGAATCCAGTTGTACGTGAAATTGCGAATGATGTGCTAGGTAATGATGAGCGCATTCATTTAATTGAACCATTAGAAGTATTTGATTTCCATAATATCGCAGCGCGTTCATATATGATTTTGACGGATTCTGGTGGTGTGCAGGAGGAGGCACCTTCATTAGGCAAGCCCGTGCTTGTGCTGCGTGATACAACAGAGCGACCTGAAGGGATTGCAGCAGGTACATTAAAGCTTGCTGGTACAGATGAGGACACGATTTATCGTTTAGCAAATGAATTGCTTGTTGACAAGGAAGCATATCATGCGATGGCACATGCATCTAATCCGTATGGTGATGGCCATGCATCGGAGCGAATTGTGCAAGCGCTTATTGAGTTTTTAGCGAAGCAGTAATGCTAAAATAACTTTTTCAATATAAGGAAATGGGACAAACTTCACGTCCAAAATCACTCTTCACAAATTTGTCGACAATTTGACAACATTAGAGGGATTGTGAAGTTTTTCACCATTACTAATTGACATCAAATATCGCCTATTGTATGCTAACAAAGGGTAAGAATGATAAGGGTTTCAAAGTTTGAATCACTTATTATATCAAGTTTCTACTGAATTAACAGTTGGATTCCAATTGTTAATTTACAACAGTTTGATGCGTCTGGATTCACATCCATAAAGGTTAAAGCTTTCGTATGTAGAAATTTACTCCAAGACAAACCTTGCTACATATTTATTTAACCTCATACTTCAGTATATTCAATAGTTTTTGAATTTACTGACTGGTCAGCATCAATTCTTTACTCGAAAAAAATTCAGGAGACTTATTGCCAATGGAAGATTTGCACTACATTTTCGCTAAGCAAAAGAAAGTGTTATTTTTTTTGCTCGCCCTCTGTGTACTAGGATGGGCTTTTACGCCATATGCTAGCATCTTCGCAGGACTAGGTTTAGGTGCATTCTTCGGTACATACAACTTTTGGATTTTAGTTCGACGAATGGACAACTTCGACCGTTCGATTAGTGAAGGAAGAAAGGCATCATCAATAGGTACAGCCTTACGCTTTGGCTCAGGTGTTGCCGCAGTTGCAATCGCCATGTCGTTGCCAGAGAAATTTCATTTAGTTAGTACCGTTATTGGGCTAATGATTCCGTACATTTTTCTCGTAGTTGAGCGAATTGTACATCTTGTCAAACATCACTAAAATGAAAGAGAGGTGAATGCAAAAATGGATCATAAAAATCCAGAGTTTCATCTAAAGCTATTTGGAGATTTCACGTTAATATTTAACAAATCAACTGTGTTGATGTTAATTGTTACGGCGGTTATCGTATTTTTAATCGCATTTATTTCCACACGCAACCTAAAGCTTAAGCCAACAGGTATGCAAAACTTCATGGAGTGGATTATGGACTTCGTGAAAGGGATCATTAAAAGCAATATGGACTGGAAAACAGGTGGTCAGTTCCACGTATTAGGGATTACATTAATTATGTTTATCGCTGTAGCGAACTTACTAGGTTTACCATTCTCTATTAGCCATGATCACTACCTATGGTGGAAATCGCCAACAGCTGACCCGACAGTAACATTAACATTAGCTGTTATGGTAACGCTATTAGCGCACTACTACGGTATTAAAGCACATGGTTCTGGCGGTTATGCGAAGAACACGTACTTAAAGCCAATGTGGTGGATGTTCCCGCTGAAAGTTATTGAAGAGTTTGCCAATACGTTAACGCTTGGTCTACGTCTTTACGGTAACATTTTCGCAGGTGAGATTTTAATTGGCTTAATCGCAGGTGTCGCAGGGGCAAGCTATTTAGGATGGTTCGGAATGGTTATTCCAGCTATCGCATGGCAAGGATTCTCGATCTTCATCGGCTTTATCCAAGCTTTCATTTTTACAATGTTAACGATGGTTTATTTGGCACACAAAGTGAGTCACGACCATTAATTATAAATTCCGCAAATTTTGCGGTATTTGAACCACAATAAAAAAACACATATTCCAAGGAGGAAATTTAACAATGACAGGTTCAATTGGTTTATTAGCAGCAGCAATCGCAATCGGTTTAGGTGCACTAGGTGCAGGTATCGGTAACGGTCTTATCGTATCAAAAACAGTAGAAGGTATCGCTCGTCAACCAGAATTACGTGGTGCTCTTCAAACAACAATGTTCATCGGGGTTGCATTAGTTGAGGCCCTTCCAATCATCGGTGTAGTAGTAGCATTCATCGTAATGAATCAATAATTACTACTTACGACGTCAATGGCGAAGAAAAAGTTCACCAGACTTACTACTTCGCCATTCCTTTTATGTAATACATGAAATTCACATATCAACTATGTGAAGAAAGCAACAATGAATTTGAAATTAAAGATTTATGTGTTATAGATTTTGAACAAGCTCTTGAAGGGAGTGAACCAATCGTGTTATTAAATGATCTTGTATTAGGTGCAGGTGGCGGTTTTAATGGTGGAGATATCATTGCAACATTATTAACGTTCATTATTTTAATGATTCTTCTTAAAGTGTTCGCATGGGGTCCATTAATGGGCATTATGCAACAACGTGAAGAATTAGTTGCAAGCGAAATCGATGCAGCTGAAAAAGCGCGCAAAGAAACGCACCAATTATTAGAAGAACAAAAAAGCCTTCTAAAAGAAGCTCGTACAGAAGCACAAGCGATCGTAGAAGGTGCTAAAAAACAAGGCGATGCACAGCGTGAAGAAATTATTTCTGCGGCTCGTGCAGAAGCAGCTCGTTTAAAAGATGCAGCTGTGCGTGAAATTGAAAACGAAAAAGAAAAAGCAATTGCAGCAGTACGTGAAGAAGTTGTATCATTATCAGTTCTTGCAGCATCTAAAGTACTTGGCAAAGAAATTTCTGAAGCGGACAATAGCGCATTAATTAAAGAAACGATTGCGAAGGCAGGCGAAGCGAAATGAGTCAAGTAGCGAAGCGTTACGCTGAAGCATTGTTTCAATTAGCTAGCAAAAATCAAAATCTTGTAGAAGTAAGTGCTGATTTAAAAGAATTAACAGCCGCAATCGAAGCAACACCAGCTTTATTAGAGCTATTAAAAGCACCTAAAATTTCTTCTGCAAAGAAAAAAGCAATGCTATCTGAAATTTTAGCAAATGCTAATTCAGCAGTAGTGAACACAGTTCAATTATTAGTTGATAAACAACGCATTAGCGAAGTCGTTGCTGTAGCAGAAGAGTTCCAAGCTCTTGCAACTGCAGCGAGCGGTGCCGCAAAAGCAACAGTTTACTCAACACGCGCTTTAACCGAGGCTGAAAGTGCAGAGATTTCAGTAGCCTTTGCACAGCTAGTAGGGAAAAGCAAACTAGAAATTAACAATATTATCGAGCCATCAATTCTTGGTGGTATTCGTGTACAAATTGGCAACTATATTTATGACAGCACAATTGCTTCTAAACTAGAAGGTTTAAAGCGTACATTAGTTGTTTAACTTTAAGAAATGTGAGAGGTGAACATACATGGGCATCAAAGCTGAAGAAATCAGCAGTCTGATTAAACAACAGATTGAAAATTATCAATCTGAATTACAAGTAAGCGAAGTAGGTACAGTTATCCGCGTTGGTGACGGTATCGCACTTGCTCATGGCCTCGACAACGTCATGGCTGGAGAGCTTTTAGAGTTCTCTAACGGTGTTATGGGTATGGCTCAAAACTTAGAAGAAGGTAACGTTGGTATTATTATTCTAGGTGAGTACCTTGACATTAAAGAAGGCGATGAAGTTCGTCGTACAGGTCGTATTATGAGCGTTCCAGTTGGTGAAGAACTAATTGGTCGTGTTGTAAACCCATTAGGTCAACCAGTGGATGGCTTAGGTCCAATCAACACAACAAAAACTCGTCCAATCGAAAGCCCAGCTTTCGGTGTAATGGCACGTAAATCAGTACATGAGCCATTACAAACTGGTATTAAAGCGATTGACGCATTAGTACCAATCGGCCGTGGTCAACGTGAGTTAATCATCGGTGACCGTCAAACAGGTAAAACATCTGTAGCAATCGATACAATCTTAAACCAAAACGGTGAAAACATGATTTGTATCTATGTTGCAATCGGTCAAAAAGAATCTACAGTACGTGGCGTAGTTGAAACATTACGTAAAAACGGTGCTTTAGATTACACAATCGTTGTAACAGCTTCTTCTTCTCAACCATCACCATTATTATACTTAGCACCATTTGCTGGTGTATCGATGGCTGAAGAATTCATGTTACAAGGTAAACACGTATTAGTAGTATATGATGACCTATCAAAACAAGCATCTGCTTACCGTGAGCTGTCATTATTATTACGTCGTCCTCCAGGTCGTGAAGCTTACCCTGGTGACGTGTTCTACTTACACAGCCGTTTATTAGAGCGTGCTGCAAAATTAAACGAAACTTACCAAAATGGTTCAATCACTGCATTACCATTCGTAGAAACACAAGCAGGGGATATCTCAGCTTACATTCCTACAAACGTAATTTCGATTACTGATGGTCAAATTTTCTTACAATCTGACTTATTCAACTCAGGTGTACGTCCAGCAATCAACGCCGGTTTATCTGTATCACGTGTAGGTGGTTCAGCACAAATTAAAGCGATGAAAAAAGTAGCTGGTACATTACGTCTTGACTTAGCTGCTTTCCGTGAGTTAGAATCTTTCGCTCAGTTCGGTTCTGACTTAGATAAAGCAACTTTAGCTAAATTAGAGCGCGGTAAACGTACTGTTGAAGTATTAAAACAAGACTTAAACAAACCGTTAAAAGTTGAAAAACAAGTTGTCATTTTATATGCATTAACTCGTGGCTTCTTAGATGATATTCCAGTAGCTGATATCACTCGTTTCGAGGGTGAGTTCTTAAGCTGGTTAGATACAAACCACACAAGCGTATTAGATCATATCCGTACAACAAAAGATATTCCAGCTGATGCAGATCTTGCTGAAGCAATCAATGCTTTCAAAAAGACTTTTGCTAAATCAGAATAATCTTAGTTAAATCGTTCTTTGCAAATCCGCAAGCTAGCTGCTTGCGGATGCTGTGAGAATAATGGATTGTGATTAAATAACAGAGGGTGGTGAAATACCAGTGGTAAACTTACGCGAAATTAAAGGTCGTATTAACTCTACAAAGAGCACACAGAAAATAACAAAGGCGATGCAAATGGTTTCTTCTTCGAAACTACGCCGTGCAGAGCAAAACGCTAAAGCATACGTTCCTTATATGGAAAAGATTCAAGACGTAGTAGGCGCTATCGCAGCAGGTACAAAAGACAGTGGACATCCGATGTTAACTGCTCGTCCTGTGAAGAAAACAGCTTACTTAGTAATTGGTTCTGATCGTGGTTTGGCAGGTGCTTATAACTCAAGCATTTTACGTCAAGTTCAACGCACAATTAACGAGCGTCATCAATCTCAAGACGAATACGTTGTTTTTGCATTAGGTCGTGTTGCACGTGATTACTTTATTAAACGTAATCACAATGTTATTAGTAGTGTTGTGGCTCTTCCAGACCAACCGACATTTGCTGATATTAAAGAAATCGCTCGTAATGCTGTTGGTATGTTCATTGATGGCGCATATGATGAACTTTATATGTACTATAACCACTTCGAAAGTGCTATTTCTCAAGTAGTAACGGAGAAAAAGGTTCTTCCGTTAACTGATATTGCTACTACTACAACAAGCGCTGCATATGAATTCGAGCCATCTGGTGAAGCAATTCTAGAAGTATTACTTCCACAATATGCAGAAAGCTTAATTTATGGTGCTTTATTAGACGGAAAAGCAAGTGAACATGCTTCACGTATGACGGCAATGCGTAATGCAACAGATAATGCTTCTGATTTAATCGACAACTTATCTTTGCAATACAACCGTGCGCGTCAAGCAGCTATTACACAAGAAATTACAGAAATCGTTGGTGGAGCTGCAGCCCTAGAATAGGCTGCACTTTCACTGACTTCGTATAAGAATACGATAGGAGGGTACACAACATGAACAAAGGACAAGTTCTACAAGTAATGGGTCCGGTAGTAGACGTTAAATTCGAAAACGGCCATTTACCAGCAATCTATAACAACTTAACTGTTAAGATTGAACGTCCAAATGAAGAGCCAACTACTTTAGCTCTTGAAGTTGCAATCCACTTAGGTGACGATGTTGTTCGTACAATTGCGATGTCATCTACTGACGGTTTACAACGCGGAGCAGAAGTAACTGACTCAGGAAAAGCTATCTCAGTACCAGTTGGTGAAGTAACACTAGGGCGTGTATTCAACGTACTTGGTGAAGTAATCGACTTAGGTGAAGAAATTCCAGAATCAGCTCGTCGTGACTCAATTCACCGCGAAGCACCAAAATTCGATGAATTATCTACTTCAGTTGAAATCCTAGAAACAGGTATCAAAGTAGTAGACTTATTAGCACCATATATTAAAGGTGGTAAAATCGGTCTATTCGGTGGTGCCGGCGTAGGTAAAACTGTATTAATCCAAGAACTAATCAACAACATCGCACAAGAACATAGCGGTATTTCTGTATTCGCAGGTGTAGGTGAGCGTACACGTGAAGGTAACGACTTATTCCACGAAATGACAGACTCTGGCGTTATTAATCAAACAGCGATGGTATTCGGTCAAATGAACGAGCCACCTGGTGCACGTATGCGTGTAGCTTTAACTGGTTTAACAATGGCTGAATATTTCCGTGATGAGCAAGGTCAAGACGTACTTTTATTCATCGACAATATCTTCCGTTTCACACAAGCAGGTTCTGAGGTTTCTGCCCTATTAGGTCGTATGCCTTCTGCGGTAGGTTACCAACCAACACTTGCTACTGAAATGGGTAAATTACAAGAGCGTATTACATCGACTACAAAAGGTTCTGTAACATCGATTCAAGCGATTTACGTACCAGCCGATGACTATACTGACCCAGCTCCAGCAACAACTTTCGCTCACTTAGATGCAACAACAAACTTAGAGCGTAAATTATCTGAAATGGGTATTTATCCAGCGGTTGACCCATTAGCATCAACTTCTCGTGCATTATCACCAGAAATCGTAGGAGAAGAGCACTATGGAATTGCTACTGGCGTACAACGTACAATTCAACGTTACCGTGAGTTACAAGATATCATCGCCATCTTAGGTATGGATGAGTTATCTGATGAAGATAAGCAAACAGTAGAACGCGCTCGTCGCATTCAATTCTTCTTATCTCAAAACTTCCACGTAGCGGAGCAATTCACTGGTCAAAAAGGTTCTTACGTGCCTGTTAAAGAAACTGTTCGCTCATTCAAGGAAATTCTTGAAGGTAAATGGGATCACTTACCAGAGGATGCTTTCCGTTTAGTTGGTAGCATTGATGAAGTAGTAGAAAAAGCAAAAGGCATGGGCGTAGAGGTTTAATTCTAACGGCGAGGAGGAAAATAATATGAAGACAGTAACAGTCAGTATTGTCACTCCCGACGGCCCAGTATACGATTCTGAAGTAACAATGGTAGTCGCTAAAACAGTTTCAGGGGAAATGGGTGTACTTCCAGGCCATATTCCTATGGTTGCGCCTCTTACAATTGGTGCTGTAAAGCTAAAAAAAGAAGATGGTTCAACTGATTATGTAGCTGTTAGCGGCGGCTTCATCGAAATTCGCCCTGAAAAAGTATCAATTTTAGCTCCTTCAGCAGAAGATGCAGCTTCAATTGATGTTGCTCGTGCTAAAGAAGCATTAAAACGAGCAGAAGGTCGTTTAGAAGGCAAAAAAGATGACATTGATTTCAAACGTGCTGAGTTAGCGCTAAAACGTGCGTTGAATCGTATCAACGTTCATGAGGGTAACATCTAATTCAAATGGGGCTGTTTGGAAAGCTTAGCTTTTCAAACAGCTCTTTTAAATGAAAACGCTAATAAAGTGAGCAAAACTGCCAATAAACAAAAAGTTTACCTTCAAAAAAACAACTTTTTTCATACAAGGAGTGTACGTAAAAATGAACTTTTATACGGAAATAGGTCAACAGGCACTTTTCGGTCTTGCCTCGCATATTTTCTTCATTGCTGTGGCATTCTATGCATTACAAGCATTTCGTTTTGAGCAATTGTTTAAAAAAGGCAAAACATTTCAAATTCAGCTCGTTTACATTTTATTTAGCATCGTTATCGGTTCGACAGTTTCTAACTTTTTTATTAACTTTTCGCAGTGGTCAAGAAGCTTAGTTTATATTTTCCAATAAAATGCATTATATAGGTTGTAGGGGAGAACAATTATTTGCTTTTCGCTACAAAGTATATATTTCCTGGGTAATCGACTAAAAATGTTTAACATATCGAATTTTGGTGTATAAAAGAACAGTGTATACAATCGTTATATTGTGTCGAAATGTCATGGGAAATACAGAACATGCCCAACTTGACCTCGCATGAAAAGTATTCAATATCAGATTCACCAACTATACATACCGTGCGTAATATATAGTATGAAAAATAAAGCCAAAATTCGACACAAAATAGTGAATTAGATGCTTGATAAAGTTGGGTTATAGCTGTATTATTAGCAGTGTTTGGATAAAAAATATCAATGAACTTTTAAATAAAATAGCAAGTTTACGAGAATGAGATTCGGAGGGACGAATTGTGGAGAAAATTATCGTTATGGGTGGTCAGACTTTACGAGGTAACGTGAAAGTTGAAGGCGCAAAGAACGCTGTATTACCTATTTTAGCAGCAGCTTTATTAGCTTCTGAAGGAAAAAATGTTATTAAAGATGTTCCAGCATTAGCTGATGTATATACAATTGGTGAAGTATTAAAAAGCTTAAATGCAGATGTACAATATTATGTAGACGGGAATGAAATTGTTATTGATGCGTCTCAGGATTTATCAAGTGAAGCGCAATTTGAATTTGTTAGTAAAATGCGTGCATCGATTTTAGTGATGGGATCGTTGCTGGCACGCAATCGCTTTGCGCGTGTTGCCTTACCAGGTGGCTGTGCAATTGGCTCTCGTCCGATTGAACTGCATTTAAAAGGCTTTGAAGCGATGGGGGCTGAAATTTCTTTTGGACATGGCTATGTAGAGGCACGTGCTGAAAAATTAAAAGGTGCTGAAATTTATTTAGATTTCCCAAGCGTTGGTGCGACAGAAAATATTATGACAGCAGCAGCATTAGCAGAAGGTACGACAATTATCGAAAATGCGGCAAAGGAGCCGGAAATTGTCGATTTAGCGAACTTTATTAATGCGATGGGCGGTCGTGTAACAGGTGCTGGAACAGCGACAATTCGCATTGAAGGTGTAGAGAAGCTAAAAGGTATTACACATTATGTTATTCCAGATCGCATTGAAGCAGGCACATTTATGGTTGCGGCAGCAATTACACGTGGCGATGTTGTGATTGAAAATGCCATTCCAGAGCATATGACAGCGCTGATTGCCAAAATGCGTGAAATGGGCGTAGAAATTACAGAGCAGGATAATGGGCTGCGTGTACGTGCGACAGGTGGATTAAAGGCTGTAGACATTAAAACAATGCCACATCCAGGCTTCCCAACAGATATGCAGTCACAAATGATGGCATTAATGCTATCTGCTGAAGGAACAAGCATTATTACTGAAACGGTATTTGAAAATCGCTTCATGCATGTTGAGGAATTCCGTCGAATGAATGCAATTGCTAAAATTGAGGGGCGTTCTGTCTTTATTGAAGGCAATAATGCATTACAAGGTGCGGAGGTAGCTGCAACAGATTTACGTGCAGCAGCATCGCTTATTTTAGCAGGCTTAGTATCTGAAGGTGTTACACGCGTAACAGCGCTACACCATTTAGATCGTGGCTACGTAAAATTCCACGAAAAATTAGCAGCATTAGGTGCAAACATCGAACGTGTAACTGAGGGCGAAGTAAAGATTGCCAAAGAAGACAATGCTGAACAAGTAACTGCATAATAATAGAAATAGGGGCTGTCCGAAAAGAGTATATCTTTTCAGACTGCTCCTTTATTTTTGCAAATAAAATTGTCAATAGCTACATAAGATGGCGTATGAAAAAAAACCTACTACTCATCATTATTGTGATATGTATGTTGTTTACTGTGCCGCTTCTTTATTACAAAAAGCCAAAGCCAGTAGCGGAGCCATGCGAAATTTTAATTACCATTGAAGGCGTAGCTAAGAGCATACCGCTAGAGCACTATTTAATCGGTGTTGTTGCTGCGGAAATGCCCGCTAGCTTTCATCCAGCCGCATTACAAGCACAAGCAATTGCCGCACGCACATATGTAATACGTAATACAGACTACGGAAAAAAAGCAATTAAGCCAACAACAGCACATCAAGTATTTATCGATGAAAAAGCGCGGCAGCAAAAGTGGTTAACTGCCTTTGCGCAGTACGAAAGTAAAATAACAGAGGCTGTAAAAACGACAACAGGACAAATTATACT
Organism: Lysinibacillus louembei; assembly: GCF_033880585.1. Taxonomy (NCBI): domain Bacteria; kingdom Bacillati; phylum Bacillota; class Bacilli; order Caryophanales; family Bacillaceae; genus Lysinibacillus; species Lysinibacillus louembei. Next base: position 430,226 of record NZ_CP137624.1, on the reverse strand, counting down.
ATATAAAGAAGAACCAATTTCAGCAATGTTTCATGCCTCATCAAATGGAGTAACAGAATCAGCAGAAAATTATGGTGGACAGGATATACCTTATTTACAATCTGTAGCATCACCTGAAGAAAACAGCGAAACAGTTAAAATGACGGTAAATGAATTAAATGCCAAGCTGCAAACAAATTGGACACAGGAGGATTTTTTAAATTTACAGCTTGAGCGAAATAGCTCAGGTCGTGTGCAAACAGTAAAAGGTAAAAAAAATTTTAGTGGACGTGAATTTAGAGAGCTTTTACAATTGCGTTCAACCGATTTTATGATGATGGAGGAAGGCAATGACATTGTCATTGCAACGAAAGGCTATGGGCACGGAGTTGGAATGAGTCAATACGGTGCAAATGAATTAGCTAACAATGATGCTACAGCACAACAAATACTTACGCACTACTACCCACAAACGACAATTGGCAATGTTTGTACAAAAAAATAAGCAAGCGTGTTTAAAAATTGTGTAGATTGTTCACACTAGCTTCAGAGGTGATGAACATGCGAGAGGAAAAAAATTTAAAACCTTCTCCGAAAAATTTACAACAAAAGCCATGGTTTTGGCCAGCTATTTATGCGGGTATTGCACTCGCGATAATTGCACTTATGTTTAGTTACAATGTGCTAGTTACGAAAAAGGAAGAGAATCTTCTAACAGAAACAGTGGCAAAGGAAGAGATTCCAGAGCAGCAACAACCGATTATTGAAACAAATGCAACGCAAGAAAATTTGAAATATCCATTCGATGAAGCATACTTAGAGGAATTGACAATTTTACAAGATTTCTATGATTTCTCTGCGGATGCAAAAACGCGTGAAAATGCACTGCTTGTCTTTAAGCAAACATTTTCGACATCGTCTGGCATGTCGCTTGCTATTAACAGTGAGCCATTTGAAGTGCTTGCTGCAATGAGCGGTGTCGTAACAAAGGTCAAAATGGATGCGTTCACAGGTAATATGATTACAGTGGAGCATGCAAACGGTTTAGAAACGCGCTATAGCTCTGTTACAGACATCGTTGTTAAAGAGGGCGATGAGGTTGTTCAAGGGCAACCGTTAGCGACAACAACTGAAAATGATTGGAACCCGACAGCGGGAATTCATTTGCATTTTGAAGTGTTGGAAAATGGTGAAGCAATAAATCCAAGAAAATTGCTTGCATTCTAAGTTCTAAATAGGTGCGGACGACTCATAAGGTGAAGAAACATACTACTAAGCTACGGCACATTCTTACATCCTAAGTAGAAAGGAAGGGAACGTGCACGAACATATTCGGCGTCGTTGTGTTCAGCTAGGGGAGTTGCTTATCGAAACTAAAGAAACAGTCCGCACTTTAGCTAAAATGACAGGCTATTCTAAAAGTACTGTGCACAAAGATTTAACGGAAAGGCTTATTCTAATCAATGAGCCACTTGCACAGGAAGTCAAGAAAGTTTTAGCCTATCATAAATCCGTCCGGCATTTGCGGGGCGGAGAGGCAACAAAGAAAAAATGGCAATCGAAGCAACACGAACAAAGCACCTAGATGATACGAATGTACATCTAGGTGCTTTTCTCTATTTCTCTTGAATCAGCGGATTTTTAGGTTAACTTCTACTAAAAGCGAGCTCAAAAAAATCTGGATGAGAGTTAGCCGAGGTGTAATTGATATTACATATTTAGGGAATATCTTACTATAAAAGAGGGTGTAATTCATTGTTCATTGTGATAAAATAATCTAGATAACTAAATGTATAATAAGGACTTGTGAAAAAGCGGATATTCACAGCCTTTTAAACTAAAAATGTACGTCAAGACTTGAAGTGGTGGAAGGAGAAACTACAGGAATGTTTTCAAAGGATATTGGGATTGATTTAGGGACGGCAAATGTTTTAATCCATGTAAAAGGCAAAGGAATTGTGTTAAATGAGCCTTCTGTTGTAGCGATGGATAAAAAAACGGGAAAAGTTTTAGCAGTCGGTGAAGAGGCGAGACAAATGGTTGGACGAACGCCAGGTAATATTGTAGCAATTCGCCCTTTAAAGGACGGGGTAATTGCAGATTTTGACGTGACAGAGGCAATGCTACGACATTTCATTAATAAATTAAATGTACGAGGGTTTTTATCGAAGCCACGTATTTTAATTTGCTGTCCTACAAATATTACAAGTGTAGAGCAAAAAGCAATTCGTGAGGCAGCTGAAAAATCAGGTGGCAAAAAAGTATATTTAGAAGAAGAGCCAAAAGTGGCAGCAATCGGCGCAGGTATGGATATTTTCCAACCAAGCGGCAACATGGTCGTTGACATCGGTGGTGGTACGACAGATATTGCTGTATTATCAATGGGAGACATCGTAACAAGCGAATCGATTAAAGTAGCAGGCGATGTATTTGATAATGATATTTTGCAATACATAAAAAAGGAATATAAGCTATTAATTGGAGAACGTACAGCAGAGGCTGTCAAAATGACAATCGGCACAGTATTTCCGAACAATCGCAACGAATCAATGGAAATTCGCGGACGCGATATGGTAACAGGTTTGCCGCAAACAATTACAATTCATTCGTCTGAAATAGAAAGAGCGCTGCATGAATCTGTATCAATGATTGTACAATCAGCGAAAAATGTATTAGAAAAAACGCCACCAGAGCTATCAGCAGATATTATTGATCGCGGTGTTATTTTAACGGGCGGAGGCGCGCTTTTACATGGGATTGACCAATTGTTAATTGAAGAATTAAAAGTACCTGTATTTATAGCGGAAAACCCGATGGATTGTGTAGCAATCGGTACAGGTATTATGTTAAATAATATTGACCGTTCGGCAGGAACTTCAGCAGACTAATTCGACCTTCGTAAGTGAGAGGGAGCATGTTTTACGCAATGAAAATAACTAGCAAATGAGGTATGCTTTATGTTTAAAGGTTTTTACACAGTAGCTTCAGGCATGCTTGCACAGCAACGCCGCACAGAAATATTGACAAACAATATGGCAAATGCAAATACGCCAGGCTTCAAAGCAGATCAATCAACAATTCGCTCATTTCCAGATATGTTGCTTTCAGCAAAAGGCGCAACAAACATACCAACGGAAAAAGGGTTAGCTTTAAAGCAGCTGAAGCCAATCGGTGCACTGACAACAGGAGTATACTTACAAGAAACAATTGCGAACAATGCACAAGGCTCATTATTGCAAACAGGTATGCCAACAGATGTAGCATTAGTAGATGTTACGTTGCCAATCGATGAAGCATCTGGCAATCAAGGAGCAATTTATTTCCGATTACAGCATCCAGAAGGCGGAGAAGCTTACACACGTAACGGGAACTTCACTTTAGATGGACAAGGTAATCTAGTGAATGGGCAAGGTCTTTATGTATTATCTGAAGCAGGTCAACCTATTCAGCTAGCAAATGATAATATAACGATTACAAGCAATGGTGCAATTATAGATGAAAATGGTGCACAGGTTGCAACAATTGGTGTGGCGTTCTCAGCAAATCCAGATGTTTTAATGAAGCAGGATAACGGCTTATATCGCATGCTTGATGAAGGTATATTACCGTCAGCATACGGACAAGCAGGCGTTACTTTTACAACAAGTCACAAAAATTTAGAAGCATCTAACGTCGATTCAGCACGTTCAATGACAGATTTATTAACAGCATATCGTGCGTTCGAGGCAAACCAAAAGGTTTTACAGGCATATGATCGCAGTATGGAAAAAGCAGTAAATGAAATTGGAAAAGTGTAACGGAGGGGTGATTGTATGCTACGTACAATGGTGACAGCAACAAATACATTAACACAGCTACAAACAAAGCTAGATACAATTAGCGATAACCTTGCAAACAGTAATACGCATGGCTATAAAACAAAGGATGCACAATTTTCAGAGCTACTTTACCAGCAGTATAATAACGATAAATTAGATAAAACATTGCGCCAATCACCTGTAGGCATTCGATATGGTGTTGGGGCACATGTATCATTAATTCAAGCAAATCAAAAGCAAGGCTCATTGCAGCAAACAGACCGCGACCTTGATTTTGCGTTTACGAAAGAAAACCAATATTTTAACATTTTAATGCCTGATGGTGACGGGCAGCGTACAGTATATACACGTCAAGGTGATTTTTACGTATCACCGATGGGCAATGGACAAATGATGCTTGTCAATGGCGATGGACATCCTGTAGCAGATAGTGACGGTGAGGCGATTTATTTCCCTGATTTCGCAACAGGCTTTACGCTATCACCGAATGGTCGTTTAAATATAGAATATCCAGATGGTGATGTAATAGCAGTAGATTTAGCTGTATCAGAATTACAAAAGCCTCAGGTGATGGAGCATGTAAGTGGCACATATATTGGTCTACCTACAGATTTAGCAGGGCTCGGTTATACACAAGCGGATATTTTGACTGATTTACAAGGAGCAAATCGTGGAGACATTGGCTTGAGCAATCAAAAATTAGAAATGTCGAATGTAGATATGTCAAAAGAAATGACAGATTTAATTGCGACACAGCGCTCATATCAATTTAATTCACGTGCAGTAACACTTGCAGATCAAATGCTGGGGCTCATTAATGGTATTCGATAAGCATGAGGAGTATAAGAAATGACGAACGAATTCAATGAACAAGATGTAGCTCCTAAAAAGAGAAGCAGACGTAACGAGGAAACAGAGCCAAGTGAAAGAGCGAGAAGAGCGCGCTGGGTACAAATACGCTTAATTCCTATTTGGTTGCGAATTGTACTTGTCTTAGCTTTATTGCTTTGTGCAGCAGCAGGTGGCGTGATGTTTGGCTACGGCTTTCTTGGAAGCGGAGAACCGAGCGATGCATTAAAATGGAGCACTTGGCAACATATATTTGATATTATTGAAGGAAAAGAATAAATGCTCTAGTTTGGAGTTGTCTTAAAAGACAGCTCCATCTCACTAAATGAGCACAATATACATAATAGTGAACATGAGTGGAGGAATTTTTATGTTAAATGCAGAACAAATTCAAGCGATTTTACCACATCGTTACCCATTTTTATTAGTTGATCGCGTTTTAGAAATTGAAGTAGGCAAACGCGCAGTAGGCATTAAAAATGTAACGATTAATGAGGATTTCTTTAATGGTCATTTTCCGGGCTATCCAGTAATGCCAGGCGTTCTTATTGTTGAGGCTCTCGCACAAGTAGGTGGCGTAGCGCTGCTAAGCTCAGATGATTTTAAAGGCCGCATTGTCTTTTTAACAGGCGTTGATAATTGTCGCTTCAAACGTCAAGTAGTGCCAGGTGATCAATTGAAAATGGAAGTAGAGTTTGTCAAGCTACGCGGTCAAATGGGTAAAGGACACGCTGTTGCAACTGTCGATGGCGAGCTAGTATGTGAAACGGATATTTTATTTGCAATTGGTCCAGAGCAACCAAAATGATGGCTTTGTCTAAGTAACAATGGTTGTATAGACAATTTTTTCACATATTTTAGTGCTATTTGCATTTATGAAGAAAAAATTATAAGATATATAAGTTGAGTTTTGAGGGGTTGGCTTTTTAAACGTAGGAGGTTTAAATTTTTATGTATAAAGAACTGTCTTCAGGTGTAAAGATAAGTATTACACGATCAATTTCCACATCATTTGAGCTTTATTTAGCGAGTATTGGTTGGGATGAAGATAAATTTTCAATGGAAGACTTTATGGCAAGCTGGCAACAATACTTCACAGAAAATGCAGCTTGGTTTGATAAAGTACCTCACGAAGTATTAGTGAGTGAAGAATTTCATAATGAAATAGCAAAAAAAGTGGATGAAGTGATGGCGAAAATTTTAGATGAAGCGCCGACAAAGAAGCAAATTGACTCCATTGAAAAACTGCAAAAAAAATTAGGCACAAATTACAAATATGGCTGTAAGGCAGAAGCCGCATATGTTGAGCAATTGTTAAAAGAAAAATTGAAATAGATCTATAAAATGTTCGGATAGTTCCCTTCGTTCCAGGGCACTCTAATGAATGATCAAGTATTGATCATATTGAGTCCATGGAAAGGAGGGAATTTTTATGTGGAAAGGCTTTTTAGCAGCAGCATTACTTGCTACATCTTTTTTAGCTGGCTGTAACGCAGGGGACCGTAATGCGATGAATGACGATACCCCAGCAAAGGAAATTCGTCGAGGGGTGGATGATGTTATCGATGATAACTATACACCACGCTACAATAACGAAATCAATAGTGCCCCTAACAGCACAGTGCCTCCAGCCCTACGTGATGAACGAAATGGTGCCGAGGTGGATCGCGTTGCCCCTAACGATGGTGTCGATAACGATGGCCGCGTAATTGAACGTCGTGTCAACGAAGAAGACATTATCGAGGACCCAGCAGATATGCGTGATCGCAACAATGTAGATAACCGCTAAAGAAAAACCAAAAGTGCTTCACAGCGCTTTTGGTTTTTTCTAATGGGTATTATTAAGTTAATAAAGCGGGGAAAGTCGCAAATAAATGTGGGAAGTCGCAAATAAACCTGAGAAATCGCAAATAAGTCTGGGAAGTCGCAAATAAATCCGAGAAGTCACAAATAAATCGGAGAATCCGCAAATAAATCTGGGAAGTCGCAAATAAATTTGAGAAATCGCAAATAAGTCTGGGGAGTCGCAAATAAATTTGAGAAATCGCAAATAAGTCTGGGGAGTCGCAAATAAATCCTAGAAGTCGCAAATAAATCGGAGAATCCGCAAATAAATTCGAGAAGTCACAAATAAATCGGAGAATCCGCAAATAAATCCGGGAAGTCGCAAATAAATTTGAGAAATCGCAAATAAGTCTGGGGAGTCGCAAATAAATTTGAGAAATCGCAAATAAGTCTGGGGAGTCGCAAATAAATCCTAGAAGTCGCAAATAAATCGGAGAATCCGCAAATAAATTCGAGAAGTCACAAATAAATCGGAGAATCCGCAAATAAATCTGGGAAGTCGCAAATAAATTCGAGAAGTCACAAATAAATCCGAGAAGCCGCCAATAAATTTGAGAAGTCGCAAATAAGTTTGAGAAGCCGCAAATAAATCCGGGAAGTCGCAAATAAATCCGAGAAGCCGCCAATAAATTTGAGAAGTCGCAAATAAATCGTGGAATCCGCAAATAAATCCGGGAAGTCGCAAATAAATTCGAGAAGTCGCAAATAAATTCGAGAAATCACAAATAAATCCGAGAAGTCGCAAATAAGTCTGGGAAGTCGCAAATAAATTCGAGAAGTCGCAAATAAATCTGGGAAGCCGCCAATAAATCGGAGAAGTCGCAAATAACCCGAGAAATCACAAACAAATGCCCCGATTTCTAGAACAAAAAATTATTTTGTCTGAAAGCATATCGTTGCCTGAAAAATGTGCATTAGCTACACGCCTTTCAGACAACTCTTTCAATTAATCAAAGTGTCAATTGTGACTATTGCTGTTTATTTAACTTTGGGCGCTCCTTCATATCATGCTGGAAACGCTGCAATAGCTCATCATTCGATAAACCTTCCTCTAATAGCTGCTGCAATAATTGCTCTGCATATTTTTGGCGTCGGGCTTTAATCGAGCCTTTTAATAATACGGATAAGCGATCACCGATTTCGGTAATGGCACTAACTATTAAAGAAAATGGTGCGGGTTCATTATCTGGAAAGGAAATAACAGCATGTGCGTCAAATACAGTTTGATTGTCCTCTAACGTTTTAAAAATTGAATAGTACTCATTTGGAATAAACAGCTCAAGCACCCAAGTTTGATGGCTATCCTCTAAGTTAATTGTCAAGCCATCAATAATGTGAATGGGCTGAATAGCCTCTTCATTTAATAAATGAAATGCCATTAGTTTAAATGTCTTCAAACGAGCAGCCTCCCTTCATAATAGTTAAAGCCTCAATATTTGTTCTGGAAATGAATCTACTTTTAGTATAGCATACAAAAAATGCGAAACTTAATTTTTCGATATATTGCGGCTATCGCTTGTCAGAGCAATGTATTAGCAAGCTAAAATAGATCAAAATAAATTTTTGCAATGTCGAAATTTAAAATTTAACCCCCTAAAATGTTAGCAAATATGATTTTTCAGATTTTGCCAAATAAAATCATCATCATGTATAGTAGTGCTAACGAAGGAGGTGAATAAATGAATCAAATCGGACTTGTTGGACGTTTAACAAAAAATCCACAGCTAAGGCAATTATCTGATACGAAAGTACAAACGAGCTTCGTATTAGCCATTAATCGCAATTACCGCAATAGCGAGGGCAGTGTAGATGCAGATTATGTTTTGTGTGTCGCATGGGGAAGGCTAGCAGAACATATTGCGAAATATTGCGGGAAAGGTTCTTTAATTGGGATAAACGGGCGCTTACATACACGCTCCTATGTGAACAAAGAAAATAACCGTGTTTTTGCGATGGATGTTTTAGCAGAAAGCGTCCGATTTTATGCACTGAAACAGAGCGTGCCTGCAAACAATCCACCTGAGGAGTCCAGCGATGAAATGCAGCACGTCATGGAACACTTTGTTTTACCTGAAGATACACTGTCAACTAATCTGTAAAAAGAACTTCCACAAAACTAACTAACCTCTATCTTAAAACAATTAGAAAGGAGTGCGAAAACCTACCTCTTAATCGCATAATAATCTTTTCTGCGACGAGTAACCGCAGGAGCACAATTAAAAAATACAACTGAATAACAGAGAACCTAAAAGCGTCCTATCTTTTGGCGCAAAGATAGGACGCTTTCGTTTTATTTTACTAAATCAAGCGCAAAAAGCTCGCGTAGCTCATCATCTTGCAGCTCAGTAATCCATTTACTTGATTGGATAAGCTCCTCTGACAAAGCTGATTTTATCGTGAGCATTTTATCAATTTTTTCTTCAATTGTACCAATTGTTATAAATTTATGGACCTGTACAAATTGTGTTTGTCCGATTCGATATGCGCGATCTGTTGCTTGGTTTTCCACTGCAGGATTCCACCAGCGATCCGCATGCAATACATGGTTTGCAGCTGTTAAATTTAACCCTGTTCCCCCAGCTTTTAAGGACAAAATAAAAATTGGAAATGCCCCAGCTTGAAATGCCTCTACTAAGCGATCGCGCTGTTGCTTTGGCATGCTACCTGTTAAAAACGGTACATCAATATCGTACAGCTCAGCAAAGCAATGCTGTAAAATATTGCCCATGCCAATATATTGCGTGAAAATTAAACATTGCTCTCCGTTATGAACGATTTCAGCCGTTAAATCGACAATACGTCTTAGCTTCACAGAACGGCTTAACATCGTCTCCGCATCATCAAAAGGCTCCTTTAAATAAAGTGCAGGGTGATTACATAGCTGCTTTAATTTATTAAGCATTTTTAAAATGCGCCCTCTTTTTTCAAAGCCTGTTAACTGCTCAAGCTGTGCTGCCGTATCCTCAATATAGCTTTCATATAAGGCAGCTTGCTCAGCAGTTAATGGGCAAAATTCTGGCATTTCTTGTTTTTCAGGTAAATTGAGCATTAAGTCTGAATCGCGCTTTGTCCGACGGAGTAAAAATGGCTGAATTTTTGCACGCAGCTGCTCCTTATGCTGCTCGGAATCATCGCGTTCAATCGGTAAAATAAACTGCTCTTGAAACTTGCTAAAGCTACCGAGATAACCTTTATGAATAAAATCAAAAATTGCCCAAAGCTCTGACAAGCGGTTTTCCACAGGTGTACCTGTTAATGCGATATGATGCTCACCACGCAGCTTACGAATTGCACGTGATTGGATGGTTTGCATGTTTTTAATATTTTGTGCCTCATCTAAAATAATGCTCGACCAATTGAAATACTGTAAAAACTCCACATCCTGTGAAACTGTGCCATATGTTGATACGATAATATGAGGCTTCTCACGCTGGATTTCATCGCGCAGCGTTTCATCCTTTAAGCGATTTGCTCCATAATGTGTATAAACATTTAAAGAAGGTGCAAAGCGTGCTAGCTCTTTTTGCCAATTGCCTAAAACTGAGGTCGGGCAAATGATAATCGCAGGCTCTGTGACATTGAGCATATTTACTGTATATAAAAGATAGCTAATCGTTTGAATCGTTTTTCCTAGCCCCATATCATCTGCTAAGCAAGCCCCGAATTTTTGCTCACGCATAAAGACGAGCCACTCAAAACCTTGCTGCTGATATGGTCGCAGCTCAGCTTCTAGCTGGCTAGGTACAGGAATAGTAGGTAAGCCTTGTTTCTCCTGTAGCTGCTGTAAATAGTTTTGCAAAGATTGTTGGATTTGGAACGCTAGTATAGGGTCATCACGTTCTGCATCGTCTTCATCCAATTCCTCAGCGGGTGCAGTTAACGTTTCAGGTAGTTCTCTAAATAACAACTCTTTAACTGTCCATTGCTCATTAGTCGCCTTATCCATAAGCTCACGCATTTCTTGCATCCAAGCTGCATCAATGCGGAACCATTCCGTACCAATTCGCATAAATTCGCGCTTTTCATCGACAAGCTTTTGGAACTGTTCAGCAGAAATATTTTCACCATTCATTGAAAATTGCCATTTGAATGTTAACACATCATCAAGACTTGCTACAGAGCGAGTAGATGCTTGACCTGCACTTACTTGCACTCGCATTTTCGATTGCTTCAGCTCCTTTAACCAAGCAGGTAAAACAATTTCGTAGCTGAGCGCCTGTAAAACGGCAATATCATTACGCAAAAAGCCCTTTACTTGCTCATCTGTGAGCGGATGATAAATAAAGCTTTCACCATTTATATCATCTACAGTTAGTAATGATGCCATTTGTTGTTGGATAGCAGCGATATCAGCAGCGGCAGCTTTCCACTTATCAGGCAATGCTTCTTCAATTGCCAGTTCACGTTTGCGTATAGCGGGTGTCCAATGCCTTTCTGTTGAGGTAATTAAAATCGTTTCTAAAAGCCACTGCTGGCTTGTTTCATCCGGTTCACTTAAACGTAGTGCCACCTTTAAGCCATCAGCATTGTGCTCAGTTTGCAATGGCCAACCGCCATTAATGAAAAAAGGTACAAGCTCCTCTAATTGATCAAGCTGTACGCCATTGCTTACAAGCTTTTGTGTAGCAGCAGTAGCTAAAATACGCTCTTCATCATGAGCAAATTGTAGTATTTGCTCATGAAAGGAAGCGCTTTGCCAAAGCGTACTATTCGTCCACTGAGGAATAAGCTGTTGGAATTTTTCCAGCAAAGTATTTGAGCTAGCATCTGCGCCAATGATATGCAATAAAGGATGTTTAAAAGCAGGTGAGAGCACATCTAATAGCTCAGCTGTAGATAAGGTAATATCGCGTTCGTCTAAAGATACAGTAAGCCCATAAAAATTTGCTTCATATTTATAAAAAAGCTGTGCTATCCAGCTCTCTGGAGGCACGATTAAACCATCCTCATGTAATGCCATGATGGAGAAAAAGCCATTTTGAAGAGCTGTAATTTTTAAGCGCAGTGACTTTACAAAAGGTGATATCAGTATGTCAGTCATATAAAAACTCCTTAAATGAGATTGCTTTTATCCAGTTCTTCTTGCAATGCGCGCAATCGTTTATATTTTTGTTGCATCGTTTGCATGTAATTTGTCCAATAGGTCATTTTGCCAGCTTTTTTTGCAGCGCTTTTCATTGATTTCCAAATGCGAATCGCCTGCTTATAATTCATGCGTGATTTTTGGCGCAGCTCCTCTAACGCATAATAATGATAAAGCGGTAAGACAGCTGCAGGTGCCTCTTGAATAACAGTTTTCAAACCGCGCGCTTCCAAATGGCTAATAGAAGAAGGATATAACTGTTGAAGAGCTACCCACTCCTCATAACGTGCCTTCTGCAATAAAAAATCAGCATAAGGCTGAATGCCATAACGACCGAAAGCTTGATAAAGTATTACTGCTTCTTGCTCAGATAGCTCAATAGCGGAATAAAGTGCATTAATGTCTTTAATAAATAATGGGCGCTGCTGTGGCGCAAGAGTCGTATGAATAAAGTTTTCTAAAAATGGTAGGATGACCTTTAATAATAATTGGAGACCTTCCATATAATGCTTCAATGCTAATTTAGCAATCGGCAAATAAAATGCGAGCTGTGATTGCTCTAAATAAGATAGTTGCTCATCAAGCTTTTCACAATCTTTTAATAAAACGTAGAAAAGAGTTCTGTTAACAGTCATTGGGAAATCACTTGTTGTATGCAACTTCTCTAATAGAAATAACTCTTTTTCATAGCGAGCTTTTTCAGTAAAGACTTCTGTCCAAATCGTTAAATAAAATTGAAAGCGTATTTGTGGTCTTCCACTACGCTCAAAAAGAAGCTCACGTACAAGGTCCTGTATCGCATCGTAAAATGGGTCTGTTGCAAATAAGCGCGATTTTGAGCCTAGCTCAGAAACAATTGTATGCACGATGTCTAAACGATGATTCATTGCTGCTTCAAAATAATAATTATCAATAGGTGAATTAGTGTGATTTAAATGAATCCAAAGCTTATTCAATACAGAGAGCTCCATAAATAATTTAAATAGTGGTTGCCATTCACGTTCAAGTGGTGTATAGCGTTGCAGCTTTGTATGTGTAGTTGTTAATAAGGCAGAAATAGAATAGCTTTCGATTGCCTTTGCACCATGCAGTGAGTGCTGCATCACTTCGTCAACCATGCGCTGCCAGCTCTCGGGACTTCGCTCTGTCGCTAAAGATTTTAAATGAACATTTTTTTGTGCACGCCACTTGCTCGTCCATTCCTGCACAGAACCTAAATATTGATAAAGTCCTAAAATAACGCCGAGCTTATGACGGCAGCAATTTTGCTGGGGACATGTACATATAATAAGCTGTTGTCCAAAATCTACAGTTACTTCAGCAGGGCGCACATCTTGAACAACAGTAAATAGCACATCCTTTTGTGGAAGAAAGCGTTCAAACAGCACGGATTTATTTCGCACGGAAAATACAGCACGACGCACAAGCTCCTCATCCTCTATGGATGATGGCTGCAACAAGCGCTCCATTTCTTCAAGTTGCTGACGAATAAACGCCGAATAGCGACGTGCTACATCAGATATTGATAAAGCCATAATAGTCTCTCCCCTAAAAAAGTCGTTCCTTCCATTATACCCCGAAACCGCAGTAAACGTAAGCCGAATGCATAATTGTAATTGTGATAAAATAGAAGGGAGAATATAAATGAACAAAAAACTGTTACGCCGCTTGCTATTAAATAAGCTGCTTGATCTCAAAATCGATTTTGCCTTCAAGCAATTATTCGGTAGCGAACGCAATAAACATATAACAATTGTCTTTTTAAATGCCATTTTGCAAAAAACAGGACGCGATAATATAAAGGAAGTTTTCTTCAAAAAAAATGAGCTCAGTGGGGAGTATGAAGAGGATAAAAAATCGATATTAGACATCGGTGTCAAAACACAAAGCGAGGATTATATAAATATCGAAATGCAGCTACATCAAAAAGAAAGCATGCTCAAACGTACACTCTATTATTGGGCAAGATTATACTGTGCACCATTCAATAAAGGCGATGGCTATAATACATTACATCCAACTATTACAATTAATATTTGCAATTATACATTAATTAAGGACAGCTCATATTACCACAACATTTATCATTTGTGTGAAGACAGCACAGGTGGACGCATGATGAAGGAAGATGATGTACTAGAAATCCACTTTATCGTGATTCAGTGGGTGTCCAAACCCCTACTGAATCACGATAAAGCCTCCGGCGGATGTCACAGATTTTGAAGAGGAGCTTTTCGAACAAGTTCGAAAAAATCTGGACGCAATTACGCCAAGGCGTAATTGATTGAAATGAACAAATTTCTAGAAGCATGGTTTACAGAAAAAGTGACCCCACTCGATGACCTTCTTGTTAGGTGGCTTATGCTGTTAGGGACGATTGATGCTCGTAAGCACCATGTCTATGATCAAATATATAAAGAATTGGAGGAGCTAGCTATGAAAGATGAAAACTTACGCCAAGCTTTTGGAGCATGGGAGGAGTTAAGCCAAACCCCTGAATCCCGCATCGCCTATGAATCTCGTTTGAAATATATTTTGGATGAAGAAGCTGGTAAAAAAGACGCACATGCAGCAGGAGTTAAAGAAGGAATAGAACAGGGATTAGAACAGACAGCTATCAATATGATAAAAGAAGGCGCAAGTGATGAATTCATTACAAAAGTGACAGGTTTATCTTTAGAAAAGGTTCAACAGTTACGCAAGCAACATCAACAACCTAAAATATCCGATTTCAAAACATCCAATAAATAATGTTTGAAATCGCTGTCTAATGGAGAAAATAAGCTGTAATAAAAGCGAAAAGGTTTGAGGAGGGTGAAGGTGATTCGCATCCAGTTTATGAAGCCATTGTATACGAAAATGGCTGGGGCAAAGCTATGCCTTGTTTTTGCTTATCAGCATCTTTCAATTATAAAGGAGGATGAGCTGTTTCATTTTATTCCTTTAGATGGAAAGGAAATGGTTGTTAATTTAAAAACGTATAAAATTGAAAATGTATCAGATGTATTCGTATTCCAAAATGGTAGTCGATTTATACGAATCCCTCTCTACCAGCTCCTGCTAATTTCAAATGTCTATGATTATTTATTGCCAATCATTGAGGAAAAATTAGCGAATACAACGGTAGGAGATACATTTGAAGCAGAGCCAGAGACTTCTTCCATAATTCGTGAGCTAGAAGGAAAAAATGTTGAGCGTCTAATCGACTATGCCTTAACAGAGCGCAATGAAGCCATGTTTTACAATTTAGTTTGGCATTTAGAGCAACGTGATATGCTGTAGCACCTTTCGGGAAAGTTTGAAAGGTGTTTTTATCCCGTATTAACAGGCTGTAAGACCCCCCTTCAAAACAACAGATAAAATCAAGGTGTTGAAGTGGGAGATCAAACAGCCTGTAAAAACCCGATTGGTGAAACTACCAATCAGTGGGGGATGAGGAAAACCCCCACTGATTGAAGGTTCACTTTATTATGATCTCTGATATACTGTAATTCAAATAAAATAGGATAAACTCCCCACTAAAAGCGCCGATATAAATAAAAAATGAGGTGAGGGAGGGATACGCACAAATGATGCTAGGTCAATGGAGTTCGCTCGGTTATTCTATACTCAACAATATGAATCGCCATTATGCGGCATCGAATAAAGCTTTACTACGCATTTCATCAGGTTATCGGATTAATAGCGCAGCGGATGATCCAGCAGGGCTAGCCATTTCTGAAAAAATGCGTGCCCAAATTCGCGGCTTAAATATGGCAGGGAAAAACATTCAAGATGGTATTGGACTTGTGCAAACAGCAGAAGGAACATTGAATGAAACACATGCGATGATTCAAAGAATGCGCGAGTTAGCTGTGCAAGCAGCAAGTGATACTTTGACAGATAAAGATAGAGAACTTATTAATCAGGAGTACCAGCAGCTTAAGGAAGAAATTACTCGTTCTGCACAACAAACGGAATTCAATACGAAAAAGCTGTTAAACGGCGACCACGAAAATACACCAATAAAAATACAGGCAGGTGCCAATGCAGGGCAAACCATTGATTTATATATTGGTGGGATGAATTCGACAAGTCTTGGTCTTGATAACTCAGACATTTTAACACGTGAAAATGCAGATAAAGCAATTGGAGAGCTTGATGATGCGCTAAATAAGGTATCAAAAGAGCGCTCACGTATGGGCGCTTATCAAAACCGCATGGAGCATGCCTACAATAATGTGATGAATACGGCAGAAAACTTAACGGCTGCTGAGTCACGTATTCGCGATGCCGACATTGCCAAGGAAATGATGAACTTTGTAAAGGCTAATATTTTGCTCCAAGCAAGTCAGTATATTATGCGCTTGCATATGCAGCAAGCTTATTCTGTACTAACATTGCTAGATGCTGGACGTAGATAGTAGGAGAAGGCTGTTTGAAAAGATGTCATCTTTTCAAACAGCCTTTGCTTTTGTATCGAATATTCGCTAAAAAGTGTGCTCCTGCGGTGACAATCACCGTCCTCGTCGCAAAGGCTCGGTCTCAAAATGTCTTTTCAGACTGAGCTTTTTCTTTTTTGACATTTTTCCATAAATATTATTTCACATGATACGCTAAAAAGTTGTATACTGTTAAACAGTAGGTTTTCGAACCATTTTGCCAGAAAAGCGTTTATTATAATATACATTCGCTCTTGATAAATGAAAGGAAGTAACGAGCATGACAAAATCAATTTGTGTTGTTGGCTTAGGATATATCGGTTTACCAACAGCCGTAATGTTTGCAAATCATGGTGTAAAGGTACACGGAGTAGATTTAAATCCTGCTGCTGTTAAAAGTATTCAGGAAAAGAAACTACATATTGAAGAGGATGGTCTACAGGAACGCCTAAATAAAGCGGTAGATGAAGGGTTTTTAACAGCATCAACAACGCCACAGGAGGCAGATGTTTTCATCGTTGCTGTACCGTCACCAATTAACCCGGACAATACAGCTAACTTAGAATATGTACGTCAAGCAACAGCTTCAATTGTACCGTATATTAAAGAAGGAAATTTAGTTATTTTAGAATCAACAGTGCCACCTAAAACGGTAGAGCATATTATGTTACCAGAGCTAGTGAAATCAGGGCTAGAAATCGGCACACAAATTTATGTTGCACACTCACCAGAACGCGTTATCCCAGGGCGTATTTTTGAGGAGCTCGTGAAAAACGATCGCATCGTTGGCGGAATCAACAAAAAATCGGCAGAGCTAACGAAGGAACTATATGAAACATTTGTTGGAGGCACAATCCATTTAACGGATGCGACAACAGCAGAGCTTGTGAAAGTGATGGAAAATACCTACCGTGATGTGAATATTGCATTTGCCAACGAGCTGGCAAAAATGGCGGACAAGCTAGATGTAAACATTTGGGAAGCCATTCAATTTGCGAACTATCATCCACGTGTAAACGTCCATTTCCCAGGACCAGGTGTTGGTGGTCATTGTATCGCAGTAGACCCATGGTTTTTAGTAGAAATCGGTGGTGGACAGGCAGAAATCATCCACTTAGCACGCAATACGAATGACAGCATGCCAAGCTACACTGCGCAAAAAACACAAACAATTTTAAATCAAAATAAAATTGCAGGCGCTACTGTCGGCGTACTAGGCTTAGCATTTAAAGGAAACGTAGACGATATGCGCGAAAGCCCATCAACAATCGTTATTGATGAATTACAAAAGCTTGGCTTAAACGTTATATCATTTGACCCACATATTAAAGAAAACAAGCATGCGACACAGACGCAAAATTTTGATGAAGTTGTTGCGGCTGCAGATATTTTATTATGCTTAACGGACCATAAAGAATTTAAAGCATTAGACCCACAAGCCTTTGCATCACGTAATAAAATCGTATTCGATACGAAAAATTGCTTAGACCGCACAAGCTGGGAGCGAGCAGGCTATCAATTCCATTTACTTGGCGATGCAAAAAACTAACAGTGTGCACCTAGCACACTGTTTTTTCAATAAGAAGAAAGGATGAAATATGATGAAAGAAACCGTACTAGGCATTCAAGTCAATACAGAAAGCTACGATGAGCTGTTACCTATCGTATTTGAACAAATCGAACACAAGAAAAAATCATTAATCGTAGCGATTAATCCAGAGAAAATTATTAAGGCAAAGGAAGACCCTGCATTAAAGACATTACTGAATAATGCAGAATTCCAAATCCCGGATGGCATTGGCGTCATTCTAGCCTCAAAAATTCAAAAAGGGCAAATTACATCACGCGTAACAGGCGTCGATATGATGATGCGCCTATGCGAAGAAGCAGCAAAGCGCAGCAAGCCGATTTTCTTATACGGTGGTAAGCCAGGTGTTGCGGACAAAGCTGCTGAAAAGCTTCAAGAACTATACCCAAACATCCTTATTGCAGGAACACAGGACGGTTATGAAAAGGATAATGACAAGGTAGTAGCAAAAATTAATGAAGCAAAGCCTGATTTGTTATTTGTCGCAATGGGCTCACCAAAGCAGGAAAATTGGATTAATGCTAATCGTGATCAGCTTCACCCGACAATTTATCAAGGGGTAGGCGGCTCCTTCGATGTACTTGCAGGAAATGTAAAACGTGCCCCAGAAGCATTCCAAAAGGTGGGAATGGAGTGGTTTTATCGTCTAATGAAAGAGCCACATCGCATAAAACGACAAATTTCGCTACCACTGTTTTTGCTTGAAGTAGCAAGGGATAGAAAGAAAAAATAAACACTGCCGAAAAAAATATTGTGTAATCTTTGTAATAATAGATTGTTAAATTGTAATGTTAGTGTTACACTGTATCCATAGTAAGATTTCCTCTTATGATAAAGAGTTTAAAATTTTCCCTGCAAGGAAAAAAACGGTTGGTAGCCCAAGAAGAAGGTTTAAGCAGCAAATGCTTAAACCTTCTTCTTTGTCTATAAATTAAATAAAAAATAAATGCATAATCCAACAACACTAAAAATATAATGCCACTGTACGTTAAAAATAGAAAAAATGTAAAAGTTCAAAATTACTACATTATTTATTCGTTGTATTTATATGATATAAACTATAGAAAAGTGAAATATTAATCATAAAAATACTATAAAAAGCGATTTTCTACTATATTTTTATAACGTGCTTTATATAATTTAGAATAAAATGTTGTTTTATCAAGTAGTTTTATGTCATAATATAAGAAATTCGAAGTCACTCCAAGTACAGGTTTGTTATATTTTTTAAATGTAGCAAAACATGTCAATAATGTTTTTGTTTAAAAAAAGGATTGACATTGTAATTGTATACTACTAGAATTTATGTGTAGTTAGTTTATCTACACTATTTTTGTAGTGAGAGACTAAGAGATTATTTGAAATATGAGGAGGAAATTTTTCAATGGCTAACCAACCAAAGAAATACAAAAAATTCGTAGCAACAGCTGCGACAGCTACTTTAGTAGCATCAGCAATCGTACCAGTTGCTTCAGCAGCAAACTTAAGCGACATCTCAGGTAACACACACGAAGAAGCAATCAACGCATTAGTTGATGCTGGCGTAATCAACGGCTACCCAGATGGCACTTTCAAACCTAATAAAACTTTATCACGTTCTGATGTAGTTAAATTATTAGGTAAATACTTAGAAACTGAAGGTTATGCTCCAGCTTCAAACTGGAAAACTAGCCCAGCTTTCAACGATTTAACAACAGCTTCTAACGAAGAATTATTAAAATACGCTTCTGTAGTTAAAGAAGCAGGCGTATTCGTAGGTTCTAACGGTAACCTTTTAGCTAGCGATTCAATCACTCGCGAAAACATGGCTATCGTATTAGTACGTATGGTTAACACTGTTAAAGGTGTTAGCTTAGAAGAATTCGTAGCTGAACAAGATTTCAAAGGCGACGTTAAAGACTTAGCTCAAGCTAAAGCTGAAGCTCGTTCCGCAATCTCTGTATTAGATTACTACGATATCACAAACCCAACAGTTGCTAACTTCAATCCAAAAGGTGACACAACTCGCGGTCAATTCGCTACTTTCTTATACAAAACAATCAACGCTGAAATCTCAGGCGCTGAAGTAGAAGGTTCAAAAGTAGTACCAGAGAAAATCGAATTAGCTGAAACTTCAATCCAAGGTAAATTTGGTGAGAAAGTAACTTTAACTGCAAAAGTAACTGTTAAAGAAGGCGAATCTGCTGAAAACATCGCGGTGAAATTCGATATTTTCCATGAGAAATTAGCTAACGATACTACTATCGTGCCACAAATCACTGAAACAGTTAAAACAAATGCAGAAGGCGTAGCTACTTATACTTACACTCGTTCTCAAGGTGAAGTTGATACAGTAAATGCTTACGCTGTAAACAAACCAGGTTCAAAAGCAGCAGCAAAAGTATACTGGAATACATCATTAACTATTGCAGATGTTACTAAAGAAACTACTTTAGCTAATGGTGAGCAAAAAGTTTACCAAATTACTGGTGATGATAACGAAGTAGTTTACGTAGCATTCAAAGAGAATTTAAACGTTGCTCCTGAAAAAGCTGTTCGTGATGTTGAATTTTTAGGTTTAGCTACTACTGGTGATACAGCTTCTACTGGAAACTTTGCTTATGAGTACACTACTGGTGGATATAAAGTAGGTGTTGTTAAATTAGATGCTACAGGTAAAGCTAATTTAGTTTTAACTGGTTCTGATGCATCAGTAACACCAATCGTATTCGTTAACAATCCAGGAACAAACGCTAAATATGATGCAACAGCATTACAAGCAACTGGTTCTACAGTTAAGTTCGAAAAAGAATCTGTATTTGATTTAACTGTTACTGCTGAAGGGAAACAAACTGCTGCAGTACACAAAGCAGCTCCAACTGATGAAATCGGTGGACGTGATTATGTTGTTACTTTAAAAACTAAAGCGGGTAAAGTGGTTCCGAATTCACCAGTTAAAGTTACATTTGAAGAAGCAACAACAAATAATCTTGGCACATTAAAAGTATACGATGCAGACGGTGTAGAAGTTCCACGTACTACAAATGATACTTTCGTTTTAACTACTGATAAAGACGGTAAAGCTCTATTTACTGTAACTCAATCTGTTGTTGATTCATTTGCAACACCAATCGTATTCTTGGAAACAGGCTCTAAAGTAGGTCTAGATTCTAAAGATCTTCAAGTAACTTCTGAGATTACTTACTTCCGTGCTGTTAAAGCAGGTGAATACACAAGTGAATTAAAAGTTACAAATGAGGAAAAGAAAGAAGTTACTACTTTCGGTTCAGCTAAGTTAGCTACATTTACTTACCAATTATCTGACCAAAATGGTAAACCACGTTCAGCTGCTGAGGTAACTAACGCTTCAACATCAGTTCAATTTACTGTAAGAACTGATGCATCAGAAGTAACAGTTTATGATGTAGATGGTGTAACAGAATTAGGTAAAGTATCTGCATATAGCACACAAAGTTTTGTAAGAAATATTGCAACTACTGGTACTGAAGCTACAATTAAAGTTAAAGGTGATGCAACAAATGTGCGTGTAACTGCAACACCAACTAATTCTGGTTTATCTGGTTTAACGTCAGTTACTAAAGCTGTAACTTTCTTAGCAGGTGCTAGCACTTCTTACTTCTCAATTGCTGATACAACTAAAACAACTGCTGATTCTATCACATTAACATTTACAGAGGCTGTTTCTGCTAATGATGTTGTAGTATCTGAAATTGCTAATGCTACTAAAGCATCTGATTCTACAGATAACAAAGTTGTATATGTATACTTCAATGACCCTAAACTAACAGCTGGTAGCGAAAACTTCAGCATTTCTTATAAAGGTAAAACTTATAAATTTAAATATGACCCAGCGACA
Organism: Lysinibacillus louembei; assembly: GCF_033880585.1. Classification (NCBI taxonomy): domain Bacteria; kingdom Bacillati; phylum Bacillota; class Bacilli; order Caryophanales; family Bacillaceae; genus Lysinibacillus; species Lysinibacillus louembei. The sequence continues at coordinate 408,787 of NZ_CP137624.1, read as the reverse complement.
GGTAAAATTTCTTCAAGAGATAACTAATTTTACTAGTTGTATGAAATCAGAGTCTGAGATTTTTCTCAGACTCTGATTTATTTTATGTCTAAAAGTGTTAATAAAAGATATGATTAATTTACATATAAAGTAATAGGTGAACTCAAAAATATTTGATTATCAAATCACTACTGTTAAATAATTTTAAAAATACAAATAAAGTGTTCCTATTAGAATATAGAAGAAAAATAGTCCTAGATAGTGTATAATAGAAGTGTTATTTAAAAGTAGAGTAAGAGGAATGAGAAAATGAATATAAAAGAAAGTACTAGGAAATACATATTAGCTAGTTTTGTAATGTTTGTAGTAGGCGGTTTAATAGTCGCTAATGTTTTAGCAAAAAAACAAGACGAAGTATTTAGCACTGAAGATATTTTGTATCAGCAAGCGATTCAATTATATGAAGAGGGTAATTACAGTGATGCACAAGCATTGATTTCAGACTTAATTACTGAAAAAGCTGATTCGGAAATGGTCAACTACTTAGCTGCACTAATAGCTGGGCAAAATGGGGATTTTCCCGCAGCAGTAGTATTTATGCAAAAAGCATTAGATATCAACCCATACAATGTTGAGCGACCTATATTCATGTTACAGTTTGGAGAAATGCTATTTTCTGCTGAAAAATATGAAGAAGCTAAAATAGTTTTACAACGTTGTATAGATGCTGGTTGGGCTCCAGAAGATTACCCTGAGTATCAAGAGCAAGTTCAAGGAATGTTATTACAAATGGAAAATATGCAATAAGGAAGGTATTACAAATGGCGTCGTTTTACGAAGAGCTTAATAAAAAGAATTCATTGAGTGATGAAAAAGAAAATATTCAATCACGTATGAATATTGATAAATGGATATTTAGATTATTACTTTTAATAATTGGAGTAGCACCATTAATTGTAATGGCTCATATCGAACAAGTAACAAGCCCCCTCATTTCTAATGTGGGAGTATTGGGGTCAGGTACAAAAGGTGAATTGTTTACTCATTTTAAATCTTTATTTGTATTAGTGATTACGATTGTCAGTGGGGTATTACTACTATCGAAAATCTTCTTTATGGGAGGAACAATTTATAAAACAAAATTAAACTATGTTTTAGGCATATTAGTAGTAACTATTGTTATTTCTACAATTACTTCACCTACAATAAATATTGCACTAAATGGTTTATACAATCGTTCAGATGGCGCCATTAGTTGGTTATGTTATGTAGCACTGATATTTATTGCATTAAATATTAAATATCCTAAAAATGCTGTGACATACATTACATATGCCTTTATTCCGTTTACTATTATTAACTTTGTAATTGTTGTATTGAATTTTACAAATAATGATCTTTTGCAGCATAACTGGGCTAAAAAAATGGTTTCTATGTTCCTACCAAGTGGATCTGGCATTTCAGAGGGTTCCTATTTGTTAGGTACATTAAATCATGGCAACTATATGAGTGGTATGTTTGCTATTATGGCAGCAATGTTTTTAACAAAAGGTCTAATTGATCAAAAGGTATCTATTAAGATTCTTAACTTTGTAATGGCTGTTATATCAATATTAATTGTACTGATGTCACTATCAACAAGTGGTTTCTTAACAATTGTTGTGATGCTACCTTTCATTTTATGGATTGCTTTTAAAAATGAAAAACGAGTGGGAGCTTTAGTGCAAGTAATAGGATTTATCATCATTGCATCTGTAAGTATTCATGTATTAGCTGAACAAAATTCAAAGGTATGGGATGAGTCGGTAGGTTTCTTTGTATCAAATAATCCATATAAAGAAGAAGCGGTATCTTTTAATAACGAACTGTTTAGCTTGAGTAAACGAGTATACGCAGCTGATGCGACATTTGAACTTCCTGCTCCAGCAGGGAGTGGTGTAGGCGCTGGATCTGGACGTATTTATATTTGGACGTATATTTTAGATTTAGTAAAGGATCGTCCTATTTTTGGCTATGGCTTAGATACGTTAATGTATAATTTCCCACACTATAATGAGGATGCGAGAGCAAACCTTGAAACAGAGTCAGTAATTGTGGATAAACCACATAATATGTATTTAGGTGTTTTATATGGTACTGGAATTATTGGATTTGCAACATTTCTTGTATTAATAGTATTTGTAGTGATACAAAGCTTAAAGAAAGTATTTGATGGAAGAAATAGTGATACTGTACTAGTGGTAGCTATACTGGCATTTTTGTGTCAAGCGATGTTTAATGATACATTGGCTGGAGTAGCTGCGCCTATGATGATACTTATAGGTATGATATTAGTGAATGTCAAAAAGATAGATAATAAAATAAGTTAAATAAGAATTGGGAATTTTATTATTCCCTATTCTTGTTTTATAGACTTGATGATACGGTAATTTATTAAGGAGTATTTCAAATGATAAATTCAATAATAGGAGAAATAAAGTACTTATTTGCTCAAAAATCGTTAATTAATCAATTTACAAGAAGAGAGATCTCTAATCGATATAAAGGTTCTTATTTAGGGATAGTTTGGTCATTTATAACTCCTTTAATGATGTTAACAATATATACTTTTGTATTTAGTGTTATATTTCAGGCAAGGTGGGGAACAACAGGGGAAACAAATAAAGCAGAGTTTGCCTTACTTTTATTTACAGGATTATTTGTTTTTAATGTGTTTTCTGATGTTATTTCTAGAGCACCCAGTCTAATTATTTCTAATAGTAACTATGTAAAAAAAGTAGTATTTCCTTTAGAGATTCTGCCTATTGTAACTTTAGGATCAGCTCTTTTTCAAGCATTTATTAGCTATTTAATACTTTTGTTAGCAATGTTGATGTTAATGGGGACTTTTCATTGGACTGCATTGTTATTTCCAATAATTATCTTTCCATTAATACTTTTTTCATTAGGCATTACATGGTTTTTAGCTTCTCTGGCTGTATATATTAGAGATATTGGGCAAATTGTTGCAGTAGTAATTCCCGCATTGATGTTTGTGAGCCCAATATTCTACCCTAGAACTTCAATTCCAGAAGAATTTCAATTTTTCTATTCTTTAAACCCAATTACTTATGTGGTTGAAGATATGAGAGGAGCAATTATTTGGGGAGAGTTTCCACATTGGGAATCATTGATTACAGTTACAGCTATAGGGGCGATGGTTTCCATACTAGGATATGTATGGTTTAAAAAAACAAGGAAGGGTTTTGCAGATGTCCTCTAATACTATTTCGATTAGTGTAAAAAATCTATCAAAAAAATATCAAATATATGAAAAGCCGATAGATCGATTAAAGCAATCTTTTTCATTTGGACAAAAGAAATATTATCGTGAATTTAGTGCTTTGAATAAAGTTGATTTTGAGGTGCAGCAGGGACAAACATTTGGTATTGTGGGTCAAAATGGTTCAGGGAAGAGTACATTGCTACAAATATTAGCAAGTACTTTAACAGCTACAGAAGGAGAAGTTCATATCAATGGACGAGTAGCAGCACTTTTAGAGTTAGGAAGTGGATTTAATCCAGAATATACAGGTAGAGAAAATGTTTTTTTGAATGGTTCTATACTAGGAGTTTCTGAAGAAGAAATGAAAATGAGATTTGCAGAAATCGAAAAATTTGCAGATATTGGTGATTTTATTGATCAACCTGTAAAAACTTATTCGAGTGGTATGTATGTTCGTTTAGCTTTTGCTGTAGCAATCAATGTTGATGCAGACATTTTAATAGTGGATGAAGCACTAGCAGTTGGAGACATGTTTTTCCAAGTTAAATGTTATAAGAAATTTGAAGAATTTAAAAGACAAGGAAAAACTATTCTTTTAGTAACACATGATTTAAGTAGCGTAATTAAATATTGTGATAATGTTTTGATATTAAATAATGGTGAGTCTTTAGGTGTGCATAATGCAAAAGAAGGCGTGGATTTGTTTAAAAAGCTTGTTGTTAATTTACATAAGCCTAAAATCACAAAAGAGCAAATTAAAAAGGAAGATTCACTTCAAAAATGGAAAAAATTTTATCAAATTAACCCTGAGCATTTAAACTATGGAAATAGTAAAGCAAGTATAGTTGATTTCGGGCTTTTTGATGAACTTGGTGAATTGACTTCAACTATTGAGAAAGACAAAGACTGTCAAATTAAAATAAGAGTCCAATTTAATGAGATGTTAGACTTCCCTATTTTTGCATTTACAATTAAAGATTTGAAAGGCACTGAAATTACTGGTACTAATACAATGATAGAAAATATTACAATTGATGCAATAGAAGAAGGTATAATATTGGAGGCTTCATTTAGCCAAAAAATGAGCCTTCGAGCAGGAGATTATCTCTTATCCTTGGGGTGTACTGGCTTTCAGGATGAAGAGTTTGTAGTATATCATCGCTTATATGATATTATTTCGTTTCAAGTAATATCTTCCAAAAATACTGTAGGGTACTTTGATTTGAATTCTAAAATTGAAGTATCTACTATACAATAGGTGAAAAACATGATTGAACAAATTGGGAACGTAAAATTAAATTTAACTTACTATACTGGCGAAGACCAATATAGTGATGGTGAGATAGAAAATGAATTGTTAGAGATTGTACAAAATTATAATACATTTGATGAGATTATAAAAAATGATACAAGATGGCCAATTCTTTATCATTTATCAAAATATAGAGAGCATATTATTGAATGGTATCCATTTGATAATAATTATAGGGCTTTAGAAATTGGAGCAGGTTGTGGGGCAATTACTGGAGCAATAAGCAGAAAAGTCAATAGTGTAACATGTGTAGAATTATCAAAAAGACGCTCACTTATTAATGCTTATCGGCATCAAAATTCAAAAAATATTGAAATATTTGTTGGTAACTTTAATGAAATGGAATTTGAATATCAATTTGATTATATAACATTAATAGGAGTCCTAGAATATGCACCATCTTTTTCAAATTCAGATAAGCCATTTCAAGACTTTTTGAAATATGTAAAAAGCCTTCTAAAACCTAATGGGAAATTATTTATTGCAATTGAAAATAGATATGGCTTGAAGTATTGGGCTGGCGCAAGGGAAGATCACACTGGGAAATTTTTCGATTCAATTGAGGGCTACAGAGAGTCAAATAAGGTTCGTACTTTCTCTAAGTATGAATTACAAGTACTACTAGAGGAGTGTGGTATAAGGAATATTGACTTTTATTATCCATTTCCGGATTATAAATTACCCTTCCAAATCTTTTCAGATAAAAGAAAACCTAAAATAGGCGAACTTAGAGATTTAATCCATAATTATGATAACAATAGATTTACGTTATTTAATGAAGATGTTGTATATGACTCATTAAACATGAATGATAATTTTTCTTTTTTCTCAAACTCTTTTCTTGTTGTTGCTAGTATTGATTAAGGAGGATTATTTTGGAAATTAATAGTGTGAAATATAGTGTTAATCGTAAAGAAGAATTTCAACTAAAGACTATAATATACGAAGAAGGAAATTCAAAATATGTAATAAAAGAAGCCTACTCTGAAAAATCGAAGAGGCATCTAGAAAGTATATATGCTAATTATGAAGAATACAAGAAAACTTCTTTTAATCCAGTTGAAATAGACATGCAAGATAAAGGAATTGTATTTCCTTTTGTAATAGGAAATAGCTTCGATGAAGTTTTAGCTCAAAAGCTTTTTGATAATAATAAAAATGGATTTATAGAGCAACTTAAATGGTATAAATCTTTATTTTTTAAAGAAGAACAATGTGAATTTTATCAAACGACAGAATTTATTAATATATTTGGTGATGTTTCAAGGCTAGAAGGTCATAAAGCTTTAAATTTAGCAAATGTTGATTTTAATTTTGATAATATAATTTTGATAGAAAATAATACAAAATTTACAACAATAGATTATGAATGGATATTTAGGTTTCCTGTACCTGTTAATTATATAATTTATAGGGCATTATTGGTCTTTAAGACAAAATATTTTGGTCATTTTGGTGATGAACTTCTGATAGAAGATATATTTGCAGTGTTGGAAATGGAAGTAACTGATATTCCTTATTATGAGGAGATGGAGAAGAATTTTTTAAAGTATGTTGGAAAAGATTTCGGAGAGTATAAGTCCAATTATTTAAAGAATATTGCAACGATAGATAACATATATAATGAACAATTTCCATCTGATTTTATGCATATTTTTGTAGAGGATAATTCTGAGGAACTAAATTATGACATGCTACCTATTGCATTAAATAATGAATATGAAGAATATTGTTTGAAATTAAAGAATTTATCAAGCAATACACTCAGGTTAGAACCGTGTTACCAACAATCAGTGATCAACTTAGACAAAATAGAGATTTATTCCAACAATGATATCAAGGAGAAGAGAAATTTAATTAAAACTATATCTTCTGAAGATGGTTATAAAGATTTGAGGATAGCAGGCGATTTAATTAAATTAACCTCTACAAATTCTTTGAAACTAGTAAGTTTAGGAGAAAAACCTATTATATATATAGATAATCTCACCCCAAATATAAACCAAGATTTATATGTAAAAGTGAGATTGAAAGTTATTCAAGGTGTTTCCGGAGAAAACTTGAAGGAAGTAGTGTCAAATAGTGAAAATGAGAAGATATTCTTGAAACAGGAGATAGCCAAGTTAAATGAAAAGATTGCAGAAATGAATCAGGGTTTGACAGATAAAAGGCTCAAAGTAACTTATTTAGAAAATGAGATTTTATCTATGAAAAATGAAATTAATAAAATGAAATTTGAAAATCAACTAGCAAATAAAGAAATAGAATCTATAATAAACTCACGATCGTGGAAATTGACAGGGTCACTTAGGATGATTGGTAGAACAGCTAGAAAAGGTAAAAATCGACTGAGAGTAGTAAATCGAGATTTGAAAAAATTTACATTCAATTCTGCTAAAAAGTTACCTTCTCCATTAAGAGGTATTGCAAAAAAGGTATATTTAAAAACAGTCAATTCTAAAGATATGCTAAAAAAAGAAGATGTGGTGCAAGAAAAAGAAGGAACAAGAAAGGTTTCTATAATTATTCCTGTTTATAATAATATAGACTATTTAGAAAGTTGTATACTGTCTGCAGTCAATCAAACATATGAAAATAAAGAGGTTATTCTTGTTGATGATTGTTCACCAATGCCAGAAGTTGAAACAATTTTGAATAAATTTAGACATTATGATTTTGTTCGCATTTATAAAAATGAAAAAAATATGGGGATATCTGCTACTCAAAATGTTTGTTTAGCCAAAGCAACTGGAGATATAATTGCTTTCTTAGACTGCGATGATATTTTAATGTTAAATGCTGTAGAAGAATCAGTTAAATATTGGAGAATGGATACTAAATACTCATTTTCAAATAGAATCCATATAAATGATGACTCACAGGAGATTGGTAGATTTGGTTGTGACCATCTTCCAAAGGATAATATTTTTGAAGATCATTTAGACGTAAGAATGTATGCTTCTCATTTTAAATTAATTAGCAGAGATGTATTTGAAAAGGTTGGTATATTTAATTCAGAATACGATGGAGCGCAAGATTATGATATGGTACTTAGGGTAGCGTTCCATTATCCAAACAGTGCTTTTGTTCACATTCCTAAATTTTTATATAAACACAGAATCCATGATAAGCAAACTTCAGAAACTGTTAAGGAAAAGCAATATGCAATGTCAATTCGAATTAGCGATCAAGCTAAAATGCGTAGAGATATAAGAAATGGGACATTTCATAAATTTATTTCTTTTATCATGGTTTCGTATGGTAAAGAAGATCAAACCTTAATGTCTATACAATCTATTAAAAACACTGTAAATATTCCACATGAAATTATTTTATATGAGAATGGCTCTTCAGCAGCTTGTGTAGAATTTATTCAAAAGTATATTGAGCCAATTCCAAATGTAAAAGTTATATATGCAGATAAAAATATTGGACCGTCATTAGGACGTAAAGAAGCTCTTAAATATGCAAGAAAAGATAGCTATTATATCTCATTAGATAATGATATTGAGGTAACGGAAGGCTGGATTGAAGAATTACTTGTTAGAGCAGAAGAAAATGACAAGATTGGTTCAGTCACTTGTAGAGTAATGTTTCCGAACCAGACATTACAGTTTACAGGTGGATTTGAGGAAATAAGCGATGGAAGAGTGGAATTTAAACTTTATAATATTAATAAAAATGTACATGATTTAAGTACACTAGAAAGGTATATTACTGATTGGAATCCAGTAGGGGCTACTTTGTTTAAAGGGTGGTTTCCAATAGTTGAAGGTTATCCAAATGTTTATGAAGATGCAGCCATTTCGTATAAATTACGTAAAGAAGGTAAGCTTTTAGTGAATTCACCTAATTCATTATTAATTCACCACCATATTATGTTTGACGAACAGAGAAAAGAAAAAGAGCAAGATTATTTGAATTTTAGATATCATCCAAAGTTAATGTTAAAATCGATATCCCAATTTTATGAGGATAATAAATTAATTATTAATGATGATTATATATTCTCTACAAATGGTTTAAATAACAGAAAAATGAATAACGAAGAAATCAAAGAAGTATTTCAAAATAGTATAAAAGAAGAAATTTCTAAATAAACTAAAAAGGATAACTATATAATGCAGATTTCTATAGATATAATTGTTGTAATCTATAATTCTGAAAGATGGATTGGGGATTTTTTGAATTCTTTAAAAAAACAACATTATCCTTTAGAGAAAATTCATATAACATTTGTTGATAATAATTCAAAGGACAAGTCATATGATTTATTGAATAGTTGTATTTTTAAGGAGAAATTTGGAGACTACACGATTTTAAAGCAAGAAAAAAATATCGGATTTGGGGCTGCTAATAATATTGCAGCTTCCAAAACTAATCAATCACATATATACTTTTTAAATATTGATACAGAGCTACATCAAGATACATTAATAAACATAGTAAACCAAGCTTTGATTGATGAGGGAATAGTTGGAGCCTGGGAGTCTCGTCAATTTCCTTATGAACATCCAAAGCATTATAATCCCGTAACACTTGAGGTTTCTTGGAGTAGCGCAGCTGCTTTATTAGTAAGAAGAGAATGCTTTCAAAAGATAGGTGGCTTTGATGAAGAAATATTTATGTATGGGGAAGATGTGGATTTAAGTTGGAGAATTAGAGCTGCTGGATATCGAATTCACTATGTTCCCCAAAGTATTATCTACCACTATACTTTTGAAAAGAGTAAGGTTAACAAAGATAATGAATTATTAAATATAATAGGTAGTAATTTATTTTTAAGATATAGATATGGAAGTTTTAAAGATATTATTTTAGGTTATGTAATGTGCTTACTATGGGCAATAAAGCATAGAAATTTTAAATTTCACTTAAAATTGAGTCAGATACTCATAAAATCTTTTTCGAAGATGTTTAAACGTAAACCCAATAATCTGGTAGCAAATTTTTGTGGTTGGAATTATGAAATTCATAGACTAGGTCATGAATTTCATAATTCCCTACTGCTTGAAACCCCTCTTGTGTCTATAATTGTAAGAACGAATCAAAGACCAGAAATGCTAAGAGAAGCGTTGACTACAATAAAGAATCAAACATATCAAAATATCGAAATAATTGTTGTAGAAGATGGTTTTCCAAAATCTAAAAAACTTGTGGAGAAGAGCTTTAAAAATTTGAATATTAAGTATCATGCTACAATTGAAAAGGTTGGTAGAACAAAACTAGCTAATATAGGTTTAGCGCTTGCTACAGGAGAATATTTTAATTTTTTAGATGATGATGATTTATTATATGCAGACCATATAGAAGTATTAGTTACTTCTTTAATAAATAATCCTAGTTACAAAATAGCATATAGTATTGCATTTGAGACACCGACAAAGTTAGTTTCTATGAACCCGTATATCTATGAAGAAATACATTATAGCATAGAATTTAATTCTAAGTTTGATAGACAATTATTATTAACACAAAATTATTTCCCTATTCAAACTGTGTTATTTGCGAGAGAGGTATATGATAAATTAGGTGGAATGGATGAGTCTATGGAGGTTTTAGAGGATTGGGATTATTGGCTTAAACTCTCTACCCAGTATGATTTTTTATATATTGAAAAAATCACATCTATTTACAAAGTTCCTTTTCAAAAAACGGATGCTTTAACAAGAAAGCAAGAGCTAATAGAGCAAACAGAATATATACGTGAAAAATATGCAACGAATAATATAAATATACCTTCGAGGCAAAGCAATTTTAAAAAGAAGGTAATATCTAATTTTAAAATTAATCAGTGTGAAGTGAGTAAGATTTTGAAATTCAAAATTAAGCAAAAATATTGATATGGCTGTGAAGATTTCATTTGGTGAGTATTGCTAAGGAGGCAAGAATAATGTTTGTTTTTAATCAACAAAAAAGAATTAATTTAGCTATACTCTTGTTTGTTGTTATAGTGATCGCTTGTTTCTTTCAATTTATGGTAATAAAGAACATTTTACTAGACGTTTATGGGTGGCATTTATCACAACCTGAGTCAATACAGGGCGGGATAGAATTACTCATATTAATGCTAGTTTTCACCTTGGTTATATGGTTTTTTAAACCACAACTATCTTTATTTTTGGTATTCTTATTATCATTATTTTATTTGAAATTTAATCAAGTTTTAGTGAGTACAATCGTATCTTATACTTATATAGAGTGTATTATCGTTTTTGGAGGTTGTATTCTTTCCATTTTTAGAATATCAAGAGGAAAAAACATTTCAAATTATCTTGCTTATTTTACAGTAGGATTATCTTTCTGGAGTATGTTTGCAATAATTCTTTCTTTACTAGGAAAAGGGACATTTGATGATTTAAGAATTCTTACAGCAATTCTTTCGATCTTTAGTTTGTTGTATTTTGTAAAAAAGAAGAAAACACCCTTTTTAATATGGAAGATAATTCAATCAGTGCAAAGATTCAATCGTGGGGAACAAATTTTAACTTCCTTTCTGTTGAGTTTAGTTTTGGTTGAGTTTGCTAAATCAAATAGAGCAATAGATTATGACTCGATCTGGTATGGATTGAGACCAGAGTATGTGTTAATAGGTCCTAATTCATTTTTTGATAATTTAGGTTTAGTGCAGTTTGTTCATTATTACCCTAAGTTGATGGAGCTTTTTTTTATACCGATAAGTGGACTTGGGGATTATAGTTTTATTTATGCAGCTAATACTGTAATTTTCTTATTGCTAATCATATTAGTTTTCTCGTTAGCAAAATTAATGGGGACAAGTGACCTTGAAGCACTTTTTCTTTCATGTTTAATATCTAGTACACCAACCATTGCAAATATGGCTTCTACAGCTAAAACAGATTTGTTTACTTCCTTTTTCTTGTTGTTAAGTGTATATTATTTTTTACTTTTATTGAGAAAACCTATTTATTATAAGTACTTCTTTATGATTATTTGTCCTCTTATTTTATCATTAGGAGGAAAAATAACGAGTTTTTTATATGCTCCTTTACTAGTCTTGGGGATAATTTTGATGATATTGTATCACTTAGGAAGAGATAAAGAAAAAACATTAAAGCTTTTTGGTGTAATAAAGAATAGAGTTTTAAAATTTATGAAATTTGAGATGGTTATTCTTTTTAGCAGTTTATTTGTTTTAGGAGGGATATTTTACAGAACTTATAGTTTGACGGGTTATCCTCTTTTCCCTCTATTATCGGATGTGTGGCATAATTTAGGCTTTGAATTGAAATATCCATTTACCCAAATTCCTCAGTTACCTGGTTTGTCTGATGAAAAATTTACATACATAAGTAGATGGTATAATTTGTTATTTGATCCAAAGGATTTCCCTCATATTATAAACACATGGACAGGAAATTTGATATTTTATATGTTTATTGTTTTTATATGTTTGCTAATTTTTCGTCAAGTAAAAGTAAGAAATTTGATTTTAACTGAATTTATTATTTTTCTACCTTGGTTAGTGTCAGGAGTGGTTTCTGCTTCGATCTTTAATAAAGGTGGAGATGGTAATTATTACATTATCCCCTTGATTGCCACAGCTATGATTTTTTATGTAGGGTTCACTAGATTGAAGCGAAATTTTGTTAAAATCATGATTTACCTTTCTTTAGCCTTATTTATTCCAACTCAAACTATGATAACATTTGTTTCGCATTGGTCTTGGCAATGGGGAACAGATGTGGTTAATTATTCACTTGTAGAAAAAGAATTAGATACTGAAATAAGAAATAAAAAAATATTTCAAGAGTCTGGATTAACTGAAATAGAAACATATATTATTTCTAAAACTAATAAAGCTAGAGCAGTAGGATTTGGTACAAATAATGTTTCAGAACAAGTGTTGAATCGTCTTTCTTGTCGCTTTGAAAACATAAATGGCGGATTAGGTTCAGCATGGTATGGAAATCCTGAAATCGTTTCATCTGAAGATGAATTTTTAAGGTATTTGGAATGGGCTGAAATTGATTATGTAATAATTCCTAAAGAAAAAATAGAAGGATATGAACCTGTGTTTACAGTCTATAACCAATTAAAGGAAATGGGCGGGGAAGAGATTGAATCTAGGGATTTTTATTTACTAGATATATCTTTTGTGAAAAAATGAACATATGAATGCTGTGGCTTGGATAGGAGGATGAGATAGGAGTGGCGAAGTTTCTGGGGGAATTTAATTCTTTTTACAAACAAAAAAACTTAATATATCCTACTATTTTTTTGTTAGTATTGTGTTATGGATATGAAATAATTAATTTTACATTATCGATTGATGAAGAGAAAGTCAATTATAGAGGGGACGACTATTCTCCCTGGTTTGTACAAGGAAGAATAGGTATAGGTATAATCAAATGGGCTATATTAAACGCTACTTATATACCATATTTAACTACAGTGTTGGCAGCCGTACTTATGGCTATTTCAGCATTAATTTGGGTTTTTATAATTAACAAACTAGCATTAGATAAACTGTCTAGTGTATCGATGGTTATTTTTATAGGGATGTATTTAGCATTACCAAGTGTGAATGCATCTTTCTTTTCCTTCAGCACTTATAATTTAGAAATTGCTTTAGGGATGTTAATCGTTCCAATCAGTATTTTTTATATCATCAAATCTACTGGAAACAAGCAAATAAATATATTTTGGGCAAGTGCATTTTTGGCAGTATCGTTATGCTTGTATCAAGCATTTATAACAGTTTTTATATTAGGAATAATAATTTGTCTGTCTTTGTTATTATATTTCGAACAGAAAGAAAATATCAAAAAATTTATCTTCAATGCTATTGTTACTTTCAGTTTGGGTTTAACATTTTTTTATCTAACCGAAAAATTATTTCAATTTTTTTGGCCGAGTAGCGGTTATGTCGATAATTTTATTAGATGGGGAAATGCTCCATTAAAGGTAATAATCAGTGATTTATATAGAGAAATGTATCAAAAGTTTTGTAATTTAAATATATTAGATAATATTTTACTTTTCTCACTAGTAACTATTGTTATGATACTTATATTAATACTGATTCATCAGCGAAGTATCAATGAGAAGTGTTTTTTATTAATAATATTTTTAACTTTACCGATACTTCCATTTTCTTTATGTATAGTAACTGGCAATATGATGCCATATAGAACTCTATTAGCTTTACCTTTATTTGTTGGTTTTGTAATGTTTTTTTTAATTCATTTACTAGAAAAAATAGTGTGGGTTAAGCACATATTTATAATAATAGTATTTCTTTTATTATTTGTTCAAATTCAATCCTTAAATATGATTTTTTATGGAGATAACGTAAGGTACAAGATGGATGAAAATATTGGTAATTCTATTTCGGAAGATATTTTAACTAATTCAAAGGGAGATTTATCTAAACCAGTAGTGTTTATTGGGGAATATAGTCATCAATTAAATCCAAGAATTATTAAATTTGATACATTAGGAGCATCATTTTTTGAATGGGATAATGGAAATAATGTGAGAATTCATAATTTTTTGCGGATATTGGGATATAAATTTTTAGAACCTTCTGCAGAAATGATTGAGGAAAGTATTAATGGAATAAAGATTGATGAAATACCTAATTGGCCTGTAGAAGGAAGTATTATTGTAAATCCGAACTATATTATAGTTAAGTTATCAAACCCATCAGGGTCTTGGTATTATGTGAATTTGCCTCATTAGTCAATAAATAAAGGTGAGCAATAGAGCTTTATGAATTAAAATCCAAAACTCATCAAGAGTTGAAAGTAATAAATGATGCAATTTGGGGTTATTTGGTTTATGGAATAATGTCCGAGAGGGGATTTGGTGTGAAGATTTTAAAAACTTTGAGTTTGAAAGAACAATTGGTATACATAATGATAAGCGTACTATCATTAACTATATTTGTATATTACTTGTCTTTAAACAATAAGGTTAGTTATCATGATGAAGTAGGGTATTTTAATTTTGCGAAAGATATACAAAACTTAGGTTTGTTTGAAGTTGCAAATGGACTAAGAACATATTTATATTCATTAATAATTTCAATTTTTTTAGTTGTTTCCTCAAGCGAGAATGTGTTTATTAGTAAAATATTGATGAGTATTTTTCAATATGGGGTATATCTATGTACAATCTTTTTCTTGGCTGTAAAGTCCATTGAAAGTTTTAAAGTTAAGGACCAAAAAAAAGCTTTTTTATATATAACTGGATTTGGGTTGTTGAATCCTTATTTAATTCAATCAACTACACTTTTCTTAACAGATATATTAGCTACTTGTTTTTCAGTATTGGCAATTACCATTGTTCAATTTTGCGATTGTACAAAATTTAGGTACAAATTCATTACATTTATTCTGATTTATTCGGCGATTATGATAAGGCCATCCTCTCTTATTTTTTTACTTATTATGTTAATGTTACTAACATATAAAATTATGAAATATAGTGAGGGGAAAACAAAACAGGTATTTGTAGGATATGCAGTTGCTGCTATGATATCCACATTTGTTTTTTTACCACAGTTATATATGAATGTAACGAAATTTAACAATTTTACACCATTAATACATGAAAATCTATATGACAGTCAAAGTAAATGGGCAGTGGAAATGTTGAAATATGGTACAGTTGTTATTCCAGATGAACAACCACAACTTTATTGGACTAATCCTATTCAGACGGAAAAAGATATAGGAATTTATGAGCTGATATACAAGGATTTCTTTGCTTTTATTTTTGTGTATATAGCACATATTTTTGGAGTTTTAGATTGGGGATATATTGATACATATATCAATAATTTTTACCCGATAAGTAGGTTAGTAGGATCAGTTTTTTTATATGTTACATGGATATTGATATTTTCGGGAATATTTAAAGTAATCAGAAAAAAAGAAATTAATTTCCGATTTATGGGCCTTCTTATTTCTGCAATTTGCTATACATTATTTATAGCAACTACAGCAATAGAATCACGATTCGGATATCCGATGTTCTTCTTATTATTACCTTTTATCGGATGGTTTTCAACTGAGAGTAGGTTATCTAAAAGAAGCCTATTTGGGATAATTTCTTTGGTGATAGTGATGTTCTTAATTTCGTTTGTTTTAGATTTGCAAACAGGTAGAATAAATTGGTTTGAGTTTTTATTTAAAACTGAAATCTGAGAAAAATTAAGTATTGCAATATATAAATAAATAGTAGATTTGGAGGAATTAATGTGAGAAACAGTGTAATAACAGAAATATCTACACTTGGTGATGAACGAGGTAATCTATCAGTAATTGAAGAAATGAAAAACATTCCATTTGAAATCAGGAGAGTGTTTTATATTTATGGGACAAAAGAGGGGGTAAGAAGAGGTTTCCATGGACATTACCAAACTAGGCAAGCTTTGATTAGTGTATCGGGCTCTTGTAAAGTATATTTAGATAATACGAAAAGAAAAGAAGATGTTATACTAGATTCACCTAATAAAATGTTGATTTTAGAACCTAATGATTGGCATGAGATGTATGATTTTTCAGAGGATTGTGTGTTGTTAGTATTGGCGTCAGAGCTATATAATAGCAGTGACTATATTCGAGATTATGATAAATTTTTAGAAGTATATTCACAAAAAGTTCAGGAGGTCTGAAATGGGAAATTATTTTAAACACTCACATGCTCTCGTTGAAACAAATGATATAGGTGAAGATACACGTATATGGGCTTTTGTACATATCTTGGAGGGGGCTAAAATAGGTTCAAACTGTAATGTTTGTGATCACTGCTTTATAGAAAATGATGTAGAAATTGGTGATAATGTTACGATAAAGTCTGGAATATATATATGGAATGGTGTGAAGGTTGAAAATAACGCCTTTTTAGGACCGAATGTTGTATTTACTAATGATTTAATGCCAAGAAGTAAGCAGTATCCTGAAGCTTTTTTAAAAACATTAGTTAAAGAAGGTGCAAGCATAGGCGCTAATAGTGTAATTATTGCAGGTACAGTTGTTGGTGAATACTCCCTTGTTGGGGCAGGATCTGTTGTTACGAAAGATGTCCCAGCATATTCTGTTGTTTTTGGGAATCCTGCAAAATTGAAATATTATATTTGTGAATGTACAGAAAAACTACATTTTGTATCTGATGAAGCCACATGTCAATGTGGTAAAAAATATAGTAAGGCTTCTACTGGAGAAGTGTCACGGAAAATTTAAGGAGGGTACCATGATTCCATTTTTAGATTTAAAGAAAATTAACGAACAACATCATGATTTAATTACTCAAGCTATTGATAAGGTAGTAAAATCAGGATGGTATATACTTGGAGAGTCTGTAAATGAATTTGAAGACAAGTTTGCAACATACTGTGGTACAAAATATTGTGTAGGTGTAGCGAATGGACTAGATGCATTATCTTTAATCATTAAAGCATATGGAATTGGCGAAGGTGACGAGGTTTTAGTACCTTCTAATACTTATATTGCTTCGATGTTGGCTATATCTTCAAATGGAGCTACACCAATTTTAGTTGAGCCCGATTTAAACACATATAATATTGATCCGCTCAATATTGAGGCTCTTATTACTGATAAAACAAAAGCGATTATGGTTGTTCATTTATACGGGCAAAGTTGCGATATGGAGCCAATTAATGAGATTGCTAGAAAGTATAATTTAAAGGTAATTGAAGATTGTGCACAGGCTCATGGTGCAATTTATAAAGGGAAAAAGATTGGTAATTTAGGTGATGCGGCAGCGTTTAGTTTTTATCCAGGAAAAAATTTAGGTGCACTAGGTGACGCAGGAGCAATAACAACAAATGATGAAGAGCTATATATGAGCCTAAAAGCTCACAGAAATTATGGCTCACATAAAAAATATGAAAACATCTATAAAGGTGTTAATAGCAGACTTGATGAGATGCAAGCTGCAATTTTATCTGTTAAATTAGATTTTTTAGATGGTGAAAACAATCACAGACGTGAAATAGCGAAATACTATTTAGAAAATATAAAAAATGAAAAGATTGTATTGCCTAAAGCAGAAGTGGATAACCAGCATGTTTGGCATGTATTTGTAGTACGAACTAATGATCGAGATAAACTTCAGAAATATTTATTAGATAGTGGAATTCAAACAATTATACATTATCCAATTCCCCCACATAAACAGAAAGCGTATGCAGAGTGGAATCATTTAAATTACGAAGTATCTGAGAAAATTCATCAGGAAATATTAAGCATACCAATTAGTCCTGTTATGACTTTGGAAGAAGCTAAAAAGGTTGTAGAGGTTATTAATAAGTATGAGTAAAAAAACCTTTTCAATATTAGTTCCTATCTATTTTAACGAATTAAATATTCCACATACAATTCCCAAATTACAGTCATTGGAAGAGTTATTTCCAAACTATGACCTTGAATTTGTTTTTGTAGATGATGGTTCTCAGGATAACTCTTTAAAGTTACTACTTGAAGAGAAACAGAAAGATAATCGAATCAAAGTAATAAAATTAAGTAAGAATTATGGATCAATGCAAGCTATTCAAGCGGGTTTGAATTATGTTTCAGGAGATTGTGTGGGGATTATTTCGGCTGATTTGCAAGATCCACCAGAGCTATTTGTACAAATGGTTAATAGCTGGGAAAATGGCAAAAAAGTAGTCATGGCTACAAGGTCAGATAGAGAAGAAAGTTTCTCTCAAAAATTGTTCTCTAATACTTATTACTATTTAATGGATAAATTTGCTATCAAGGGATATCCAAAAGGTGGATTTGACTTTGTATTAATAGATAAGCAAGTAGTAAAGGAATTAGTTGAGATTAGTGAAAAGAATACAAATATTATGAGTTTGATTTTCTCACTTGGCTATAATCAAGAGTTTATTCCTTATGTTCGGCAAGAAAGAGAACATGGAAAGTCACGCTGGACACTTTCGAAAAAAATAAAGTTATTTGTAGATTCATTTGTAAGTTTTTCGTATGCCCCAATTCGTTTCATGACAATGTTAGGATTTATCGTAGCAGCATTAAGTTTTATATACGCTTTTTTCACAATAGGAGCTTATTTAGCTGGTTATGTCGTAGTACAAGGATGGACAACAATTATAGCTTTAGTAACACTATTACAAGGTATTATTATGATGATGTTGGGAATAATCGGAGAATATTTGTGGCGTATTCTCGATGAAACACGTAAAAAACCTGGTTATATTGTAGATGAAGTATATGAATAAAGAGGTCATTCGTTTCTTATTTGTTGGTGGATTTAATACAGTAGTTACATATGGTATCTATTTATTATTGCTTTTGTTTTCCACTTATAATATTTCCTATTCTATTTCTTATGTGAGTGGGATTATTATTTCTTTTTTACTTAATAGCAAATACGTATTTAAAGTTGAATTAACTTTAAGCAAGGCAATAAAGTATCCTATTGTGTATGTAGTACAATATGTCATCAATGTGATTGTTCTTAATTTGTTAGTAAAAAATAATATTGTGAATGAAATTATTGCACCTATTTTAGTTATAATAATTTCACTACCAGTGACATATATCTTGTCCAAATATATTTTAAAAAATAAATCAGCTTAGGAGTGGGTTTTTATGAAAGGAATAATTTTAGCTGGTGGTAGTGGCACACGCTTATATCCGTTAACGCGCTCGGTATCTAAACAATTGTTACCGATTTATGATAAACCGATGATATATTATCCACTATCCGTATTAATGTTAGCGGGAATCAAGGAAATTTTAATTATTTCAACACCAGAAGATACACCACGTTTTGAACAATTACTAGGCAATGGTGAGGATTTAGGGGTTCATTTAGAATATGCAGTACAACCTTCACCAGACGGTTTAGCACAAGCATTTATTATTGGTGAAGAGTTTATTGGTAATGATTCAGTAGCATTGATTTTAGGGGATAATATTTTCTATGGTCATAAATTTACTTCGATGCTAGAAAGAGCTGCTTCAAGAGAAAACGGAGCAACTGTTTTTGGTTATAATGTAAATGATCCTGAACGTTTTGGAGTAGTTGAATTTGATGAAAATGGGAAAGCTATTTCAATTGAAGAGAAGCCACAAGATCCTAAATCAACTTATGCTGTAACAGGTTTATATTTCTATGATAATAGCGTTGTAGAAGTTGCAAAATCCATTAAGCCTTCTCCACGTGGAGAGCTTGAAATTACTGATGTGAATAAGGCTTATTTAGAAGCAGGGAATCTGCATGTAGAGTTATTAGGACGTGGATTTGCTTGGCTTGATACTGGGACACATGAGTCACTTTTAGAGGCATCTGCATTCATTGAAACAATTGAAAGACGACAAAGCTTAAAAGTAGCGTGTTTAGAGGAAATAGCATTCCGTAAAGGGTATATTTCAAAGGAACAATTATTAGAGTTAGCAGAGCCATTAAAGAAAAATGGTTATGGTCAATATTTAATTAAATTGGCAAATAAAAAACTATAAGGGGTTCTGTATAGTGAATATTATTAAAACAAAACTAAAGGATGCTTTTATTTTTGAGCCAAAGGTATTTGGAGATCATCGCGGCTTCTTTATGGAAACTTATAATACTCAATTTTTAGAAGCACAAGGGTTTTCTTTTAATTTTGTACAAGATAATCATGCTCTGTCAAAAGAAAGTGGGGTTCTAAGAGGCTTACATTACCAACTAGAACCATTTGCCCAAACGAAGTTAGTACGCGTGACAAGAGGAGCAGTATATGACGTAATTGTTGATATTAGAGAAGGCTCTCCTACTTATGGTCAGTGGGAAGGGTTTATTTTGAGTGAGGATAATAAAAGACAATTACTCGTACCAAAAGGCTTTGCGCACGGTTACTGTACATTAGTTGAAAACACTGAGTTCTTATATAAAGTAGATAATTACTACTCGCCAAAACATGATTGCGGCATTGCATGGAATGATTTGGATTTAAATATAGAATGGCCAATTTCTAATCCGATTCTATCTGATAAAGATAAGGAACAACCAAAGTTAAAGGATTTAGAAACACAATTTATTTACAAAGATAAGGAATGATAAATATGAAAATTCTAGTAACAGGTGGCGCTGGTTTTATTGGTAGTAATTTCGTTAATTATATGGTAGAGAAGTACCCTGCATACAAAATTGTTAATGTAGATGCTTTAACATATGCAGGGAATTTAGAAAATCTAAAACAATCTGAAGGAAAATCAAATTATCAATTTGTTAAAGCTGATGTTACAGATGTAGCAATGATGGACCAGCTGATTGGTGATAAGGTGGATGCTGTTATTAATTTTGCTGCGGAATCACATGTGGATCGTAGTATTACGAACCCAGGAATCTTTGTGCAAACGAATATTCAAGGAACACAAGTACTGTTAGATGCTGCAAAGAAGTACAACGTGAAAAAATATTTACAAGTATCAACAGATGAAGTATATGGTTCATTAGGTGAAGAAGGTTACTTCACTGAACAAACACCATTAGCTCCAAATAGCCCATATAGCGCAAGTAAGGCTGGGGCAGATTTATTAGTTCTTGCCTATCATGAAACGTTTGGATTACCAGTTAATATCACACGCTGTTCTAATAACTATGGTCCATTCCATTTCCCAGAAAAATTAATTCCGTTAATGATTATTAATGCATTGAATGATAAACAATTGCCTGTTTATGGTGATGGAAAAAATGTACGTGATTGGTTACATGTACTGGATCATTGTAGCGCAATCGATTTAGTTTTACACAAAGGTGTAAATGGCGAAGTATATAATGTTGGTGGGCACAATGAAAAGACAAATGTTGAAGTTGTAAAGGAAATTTTAAAGCAACTTGGTAAACCAGAGACATTAATTAAATATGTAGAAGATCGTTTAGGACATGACCGACGTTATGCGATTGATCCAACAAAACTACAACAGGAATTAGGCTGGGAGCCGAAATATACATTTGAAACAGGGTTAAAAGAAACTGTACAATGGTATTTAGATAATAAAGAATGGTGGGAAAACATCATTTCAGGTGATTACCAAAATTATTATACAGAACAGTATGGTGGCAAACTATAATGAAAATTATGGTAACGGGTGCGAATGGACAACTGGGGCAAGAATTGGTAAAACAATTAACTGTTAGTGAGCATGAGTTATTTGCATATACGAAAACTGAATTAGATATTACGAACATGGACCAAGTAAATGCTATATGTGAGGAAATTCAACCACATATTATTATTAATGCAGCAGCTTATACGAATGTGGACGGAGCAGAAACGAATGAAGAGCTAGCTTTTCAAGTAAATGCAACAGGACAACGTAATTTAGCTGTGGCGGCGGAAAAAGTTGGGGCAAAAATTTGTTATATTAGCACAGACTATGTGTTTAATGGACAAGCGACAACACCATATTCTGAATATATGAATGTAGACCCTCTAGGTGTGTATGGTCAATCAAAGTATGCAGGAGAGTTTTTAACACAAACGCTTAATACTAAATACTTTATTGTGCGTACAGCATGGGTTTATGGTGAGTATGGACCAAACTTTGTTAAAACAATGCTCAAACTAGCTGAAGAAAAATCTGAACTAGGCGTTGTTCATGACCAAGTCGGTTCCCCAACCTATACAGTAGATTTAGCACAATTTTTAATAGAGCTAGTACAAACTAAAAAGTATGGTATTTATCATTGTACAAATAGTGGGACATGCTCATGGTATGAATTTGCTCAGGAAATTTTTAAATTAGCTAATAAAGATATAAAGGTAAATCCATTGACTTCAGACCAATTCCCAAGACCTGCAAAACGACCTGCGTATTCAGTATTAGGAGATTTATCGTTGCGAATTAATGGATTTGGTGCTAGAAGACATTGGAAAGATGCTTTGAATGATTATATAAACAAAAATAACAATCTCTAGCAGATTGTTATTTTTGTTTATATAGCTATAATAAAAAGAGAAGTAGAATATAGAATTGAGGGGTAATTTGACTAGTATAGTAGTACAAATCGTGACATATAACAGTGCGGCAGATATAGGTACTTGTTTAGATTCGGTTTTTGCCCAAACTTATCCGATTCAACAAATCATAGTGATAGATAATAATTCAAAAGATAATACTGAAGAAATTGTTACATTATATCCCCAGGTTTATTTTATAAAAAATAGTGTAAATAATGGCTTTGTAGGTGGACATAATCAAGCTATAAGTTATGCAAATACAGATTATGTTTTAGTATTAAATCCAGATGTTGTTTTGGAACCAACCTATGTAGAGCGTATTATGGAATGTATAATACAAAAGATGAATGTTGGTGCAGCAACAGGAAAATTGTATCGAGATATGGAGTCACGTATTATGGATAGCACAGGAATTAATATCAATAAAAATCGACGTGCAGTAGACCGTGGGGCTGGAGAGATAGACCACGGACAATATGACAAGGATATGAGTGTTTTTGGTGTGTCTGGAGCTGCAGCTATTTATAAAAGAGCAATGATTGATAGCATATCTAATGAAGGGCAATTTTTTGATGAGAGTTTTTTTGCTTATAAAGAGGATGTTGATGTTAGCTGGCGTGCTCGTTTAGCAGGGTGGGAAATTTGCTTTGTACCAGAAGCAATTGCGCAGCATGAAAGAGGCTGGAAGGATAACAACTCTAGAAAAAATATTTCTCTTAAGACAAGAAAGCATTCCTATATTAATAGACATTTTTACATTTTGAAGAATGATAAACTTTCATATTTTTTATTACATTTACCAATCATTTGTACATATGAGCTAGCTTGTTTATTATATATGGTAATAAAGGAGCCTAGACTAATTAGTGCGTATCAATTATTTTTTAAAGAATATAAAGCTTTAAAAATGAAAAGAAGGTGGATACAAACGAATAGTAAAGTACCCTCTAAACAAATATATGAGTATTTTAAAGGAATATGGTAAAATAAAATGGATTTAAGCATTGTAATTGTTAATTATAATACACCAAAGCTGACGATAGATTGTATTCGATCTATTCTTGATGCAAAGTTGAATATTCAATATGAAATTTATGTAGTTGATAATGCTTCGTCAGATGATTCTATTGAACAATTGAAAGAAGCTTTTCCACAACAAATAGCTATTATAGCTAATAAGCAAAATGTAGGATTCTCTAAGGCCAATAATCAAGCAATTAAAGCTTGTAAAGGTCGTTATGTGTTGCTACTCAATTCAGATACAATTGTTCATAGTGATACGTTAGATACGATGGTGCAGTTTATGGATGCTCATCTTGATGTAGGGGCAGCAGGATGTGAGGTAAATTTGACAGATGGTTCGTTGGATAAAGCATGTCATAGAGGGTTTCCAACACCAGATGCTTCTCTTTATTATATGACAGGCTTGTCTCGAAAATACCCTAATAGTCCAAAATTTAATAGTTATCATAAAAGCTATATGAATATGCAGGAAATACATGATATTGATTGTTTAGTAGGGGCATTTATGATTGTTCGTAGGGAAGCATTTGAACAGGTAGGGCTTTTAGATGAAGAGTTCTTTATGTACGGAGAAGATATTGACTGGTGTTACCGAATAAAGGAGGCCGGTTGGCGCATTGTATATAATCCAACTGTGTCGATTATTCATTATAAGGGAGCAAGTAGCAGAAAAAAACCCTTTAAAATTGTTTATGAATTCCATCGGGCGATGTATTTATTTCATAAAAAGCATTTTGCTAAAAGCTATAACTTTTTAGTTAATGGTGTTGTCTATATAGGGATTACATTAAAATTAGCACTTGCAACAATCACAAATCTGTTGAAGCAAGGACGATAAAATATGAAAAATAGGTGATTATAGTGATAAGAGGAAAGGAACGCTTTATTACACAGCTGTATATGACAACGGATTTCCTTTTTTTACAGTTGGCGTTTATTATGGCATGGTATTTACGATTTGTTGTGAATCAAGAAGAACAAGGATCCTATTTACCAATGTCTGATTATTTTACATGGCATATTATTTATGCTGTTTCCTTTTTAGCAATAGGGTTTTTAATTCACCTGTACATTCCAAAACGGAAGATGAAATTTGCAAAGGAAGTTTCAAAAATTATTCAAGTACAAATATATAGCATGTTTGTATTATTAAGTGTTTTATTTGTTGTGAAAACTGTTGATATTTCACGTATGTTTTTATTTCTTTACCTACTTACAGGCTTCTTTATTATTGTGACATATCGCTTTTTTGTAAAACAATTTTTGCGAGGTATGCGTAAAAAGGGCTTTAACCAACAATTTGTTTTAATATTAGGTGCTGGCTCTATTGGAAAGAGATATATTGAGAACCTCGAGAATCACCCAGAATATGGATTGCGAGCTGTTGGATTTTTAGATGATTATAAGCAAGAGAATGGAAAGCAAAAAATATTAGGGAAAATTGCAGATTTACCAACAATTTTAGAAAATAAAATTATTGATGAAGTAGTAATTGCATTACCTCTAACGGTATTTTCTAAATACGATAAGATAATTTCTATATGTGAAAAGGCTGGTGTGCGTGTAGCGATTGTGCCAGATTTTTATGATGTTTTACCAGCGACGCCTCACTTTGAGCGCTTTGGTGATTTACCAGTTATTAATGTGCGTGATATTCCATTAGATGAATACGTGAATAGAGTGTTGAAGCGTTTATTCGATATTGTGTTTTCATTATGTGCAATTATTATTACATCACCATTGTTAATAGCAATTGCAATAGGTGTAAAATTAACATCACCAGGTCCAGTTTTATTTAAACAAGAACGTGTTGGATTAAATCGTAGAACTTTTAATATGTATAAATTTAGATCCATGAAAGATATGCCAACTGTAGCTTCAGACACACAATGGACTGTTGAAAATGATCCGAGAAGAACGAAATTTGGTACATTCCTTCGCAAAACAAGCTTGGATGAGTTTCCACAATTTTTTAATGTATTAAAAGGTGACATGAGCATTGTAGGCCCAAGACCAGAGCGTCCATACTTTGTTGATCAGTTTAAAGAGGAGATCCCTAAATACATGATTAAACATCATGTACGTCCAGGAATTACAGGCTGGGCCCAAGTTTGTGGTTTGCGTGGAGATACGTCTATTGAGGATCGCATTGAACATGATATTCAGTATATTGAGAACTGGACGTTGCTATTTGATATCCGTATTATTTTTAAAACGATTGTGAATGGTTTTGTAAATAAAAATGCTTATTAAATTAGTAGAATAAGGTGAGAGGTTTGAAAAAAATCCGAAAAGCAATTATCCCAGCGGCTGGTTTAGGAACTCGTTTCTTACCTGCTACAAAGGCAATGCCAAAGGAAATGCTACCTATTGTAGATAAACCTACGATTCAATATATTGTAGAAGAAGCAATTGCTTCTGGTATTGAAGATATCATCATTGTTACAGGTAAAAATAAACGAGCGATTGAAGACCATTTTGACAATGCATGGGAGCTTGAAACAAATTTAATGGAAAAAGGTAAGCTCGATATGCTTGAAAAAGTACAAGAGTCAGCCAATGTTGAAATTCATTATATTCGTCAAAAGGAAGCACTAGGCTTAGGGCATGCGATTTGGTGTGCTCGCAAATTTATTGGAGAAGAGCCGTTTGCTGTGTTACTTGGAGATGATATTGTGAAAAGTGATGAACCTTGTTTGAAACAATTAATGGATCAATATGAAAAAACATTTTCTAGTGTAATCGGTGTTCAAGAAGTAGCATCTGAGGACGTGCATCGCTATGGAATTATTGATCCTATTAGTACCGATGACAAATTAATGCAAGTGAGAACGTTTATGGAAAAGCCTGCATTAGAGGAAGCACCATCAAATTATGCAATTATTGGTCGTTATATACTCACCCCTGAGATTTTTCGCTTTTTAAATGAAAAGAAAAAAGGGAAAAATGATGAAATTCAATTAACAGATGCAATTGAATCATTAAATGAGATACAACGAGTATTTGCCTATGCTTTCGAAGGACATCGTTATGATGTTGGAGAACAGCTAGGTTTTATTGAGACGACCATTGATTTTGCTTTGGCCCGCAAAGACTTAAGTGATGGTGTAAAAGCCTTTATTTTGCAAAAAGCAAAAGAATTGAGTGGTGAATAAGAATGATTTTAGTTGTAGGTGGAGCTGGCTATATTGGTAGCCACTTTGTAAAAGAATTAGTGAAAACACATGAGGTTGTTGTACTAGATAATTTAAGTACAGGGCATCGTTGGGCAGTTGACCAAAAAGCCATTTTTATTGAGGGCGATTTAGGAGATGTTGACACAGTACAGCGCCTATTTGATACATATGAGATTAAAGCTGTATTACATTTTGCAGCATTTAGCTTAGTTGGTGAATCTGTAGTAGATCCTATGAAATATTATGAGAATAACGTAGTGGCAACTTTTAATTTGTTGAAGTTAATGAAGGCGAATCCTGTTGATAAATTCATTTTTTCCTCAACCGCAGCAACATATGGTGTACCAGATGTGGAACTAATAGATGAGCATACAGTTACTGCACCTATTAACCCATATGGACATTCAAAGCTAATGGTAGAACAAATGATTAAAGATTTTGCTCATAGCTATGGTTTAAAATATGTTATATTACGTTATTTTAATGCGGCAGGAGCATATGAGACAGCCGAAATTGGAGAAAGTCATTCACCTGAAACTCATTTAATTCCACTTGTTTTACAGCATTTATTAGGACAGCAAGATGCGATTTCAGTTTATGGTACAGATTATCCTACACCAGATGGTACATGTATTCGTGATTATATTCATGTAACGGATTTAGTAAAAGCTCATTTACTAAGTCTTGAAAGCTTATTAAATGATAGGCTTACTTCTGCTATTTACAATTTAGGAAATAGTAGAGGCTATTCAGTAAAAGAAGTTATTGCAATGTGCGAACAAGTTACTGGGAAGCAAGCAAATATACAGTATGTTGATAGACGAGAAGGTGATCCAGCAATACTTGTTGCGAATGCTGAAAAGGTATATCGAGAGCTTGGCTGGAAAGCACGATTTGATTTGCAGGCTATTATTGAAAGTGCCTGGAGTTGGCATCAACAGCAAATTTAATTTGAAGGTATGTTCTACATAATTAGGACATACTTTTTTCCTTTTATATAAAGCAATTGTATTATAAATGGTTTTTCCAACTATTCTATGTCATAATAAGGCTATTATATTTTTTAGAAGAAACGAGGATTTTTAATTGTGAAAAAGGAAATTCTACAAACAACATTACTTAATTGTTCACTAGATGAACAGGACATATTAACATATAAAGATCAAGTAAAGCAAATTCATGAGAACCTACCTAACCATTACGCAACAGGTTGGATGGATGCTCCTTTACATGATTATGAGAAATTAGTGACATCAATTAACTATGTCGCTAGCGAAATCAAAGCATGTGCAGATGTTTTAGTCGTAATCGGTGTCGGAGGCTCCTTTTTAGGTGCACGTGCCATTCAAGAGGCACTAGCACCTTATTTCGGCTTGCCAAAAGGCGGCATTGAGGTAGTGTATGCTGGATTAAATATGAGCGGTGCCTATATCAAGGAGTTGCTTGCTTATTTAGATGGCAAACAGGTCTATGTCAATGTTATTTCAAAGTCTGGTGGCACGATGGAGCCAGCTCTAGCTTTCCGTGTGTTGCGTTTGTATATGGAAGAGCGCTACGGGGATAAAGCAGTAGAGCGTATTATTGTCACAACAGATGAAGAGAAGGGCATTTTAAAGAATATTGCAGATAAAGCGGGCTATCGTCAGTTTGTGATTCCAGATGATGTGGGTGGGCGTTATTCCGTGTTAACAGCTGTTGGTCTATTGCCTGTGGCGGTTGCTGGTATCGATATTCAGGAGCTAATGGATGGCGCACGTCATGCAGCGACTGAACTGGCACAGCCGGAATTAGCCTTTAATGATGCTTATAAGTATGCCGTGATGCGTCACATGCTGTATGAGCAAGGCTATACAAATGAGTTACTTGCCTCGTTTGAGCCAGGCTTAAGCAAATTCCATGAATGGTGGAAGCAGCTATTTGGGGAGAGTGAAGGGAAGGACCATAAAGGGCTGTATCCTTCAACGGTGACGTTCTCTACTGATTTACATGCGATTGGGCAATATATTCAAGATGGTCGTCGTATTTTATTTGAAACATTGCTCCATTTCCATGAAATTGAAGGGGATATGGCAGTACCATATGATGTGCGTGACGAGGATGGCTTAAATTATTTAACGAATCGCACCTTTAATGAAATTAATGCGATTTCGAAGCAAGGAACGGCATTAGCTCATGCAGAGGGCGATGTCCCAGTTATTCAAATTGAACTACCGAAGCTGGATGCGTACCATCTTGGGTATTTAATTTATTTCTTTATGAAGGCTTGTGCGATGAGTGCCTGCTTATTAGAGGTCAATCCATTTGACCAACCAGGGGTAGAGGCATATAAACGTAAAATGCTTGAATTATTGAAAGAAGAAAAGGCGGTAACAGAGTGAGTGTACAAGAGCGATATGAACAATGGATGCAGCAGTCCTTACCAGATCATTTAAAGGAAGAATTAACAGCGATTGCTGGAGAGGAACAAGCGATAGAGGATCGATTTTATCAAGATCTCTCATTTGGCACAGGTGGTATGCGTGGTGTGCTTGGTGTAGGCACAAATCGTATGAATCTCTATACAATTCGCCGTGTAGCAGAGGGACTGGCGCGTTATGTAGCAGCGAATGGAGAAAGTGCAAAGGCACGTGGTGTTGTGCTTGCCTATGATACGCGTCATTTCTCTTATGAATTCGCCTGTGAAACAGCACGTGTTTTAGGGGCACATGGCATTCGTGCTTATGTTTACAAAGAGGCTCGCCCAACGCCGCAGCTATCGTTTACAGTGCGAGAGTTGAATGCCTATGCAGGTGTGGTCATTACAGCGAGTCATAATCCGAAACAATATAACGGCTTTAAAGTATATGGGGAAGATGGAGCGCAGCTTGTGCCAGATGGGGCAAATGCCATTATCCAGCATATGCAGGACATCGAGGATATTTTCTCCATTGATGTAGTAGAGCTTGAGACATTGGAAGCACAAGGACTGCTTACATGGTTATTAGAGGCGCTTGATGCAGCTTATTTGCAACAATTACTAACATTGAAGGATACGCGTAAAGTTGCACTCGATATGAAGCTTGTGTATACACCGTTACATGGTGCAGGCTTAGTCCCTGTACGCGAAGGCTTACGGGCATTTGACTTTACAGATGTAACGATTGTGGAGGAGCAAGCCGTGCAGGACGGTTCATTCCCAACTGTGACTTATCCTAACCCAGAGGAGGCAGCAGCCTTTACACTGGTGATGGCCAAAGGGCAACAAGTGGGTGCCGAGCTATTGTTAGCGACAGATCCAGATGCAGATCGCTTAGGTGTGGCGGTATGGAATGGAGTGCGCTATGAGCTGTTAACAGGCAATCAACTTGGCGCATTATTGTTATATTATTTATTGGAAACCAAACAACAAAATGACACACTACCAAACAACGGTGTCATGGTCAAGACGATTGTGACAGCGGAGCTTGGAGCAAAAATTGCAGAGAGCTTTGGCGTGGTCACAGAAAATACACTGACAGGCTTTAAATATATTGCGGAGAAGATTGCGCACTATGAAGCAACAGGTGAGCACACCTATCTGTTCGGTTATGAGGAAAGCTATGGCTATTTAATCGAAACCTTTGTGCGGGACAAAGATGCGGTACAAGTCGCATTGAAAGTAGCCGAAATGGCTGCGTTCTATGCACTACAAGGGCATACCTTATTAGATCAGCTGGAGCATCTTTATGAAACATTTGGCTATTACCAAGAAGCACTTGTTTCACAAGTATTCGAAGGTAAAGATGGGCAAGCAGAAATGCAGGCGATTTTACAACGCTTACGTGACCAACTGCCAATGGAAATTGCGGGATTCGCTGTACAACGTGTAGAAGATTATTTAGCAGGACAAGCAACGTTAGCAGATGGTCAGACAGAGTCACTTACATTACCAAAGGAAAATGTCTTGAAATTTATTTTGGCTGATGGCACATGGATTGCTGTTCGTCCATCAGGCACAGAACCGAAATGTAAGTTTTATATTGGCGTTGTGGATGAGACGATGGAAGCAGCACAGCAGAAGTTGGAGGCTGTGAAGAGGGCGGTTGTGGCGTTGGTGAAATAGTGGAATATTGATTAGAAGAGACACCTCTCATTTGACTTAGGCATGTTACTAGGTCAAATGAGAGTGTTTTTTATTTTAAAATTAAATAGTATATTTTCCGATGTTGCAACTTTTATATTTTTTAAACTAATTCCCCCATCTTTCAATTTCTTGCTCAGCTCTTTTTAATAAATCAAACTCTTCGATTGCAGATAATAATAACTTCCCTTTTTCAGCTAAAGGAATCCATTCTTGATTTAATTTATTTAAACATAAGGCTTTTCTTATATAGTAAATTCCAAGCTGTTCATAGGCTTTTTCCTCTTTCAAAACATCTCTTATAGTTTCCAATTCATTTAAAGCTTCCTCAAAACGATGTTTTTCCATCAATAAAAGTGCAATATTCAAGTTAATATTAATTTGAATTTTTTGTAGTTTAAATAGACCATTATATTGAGCAATTGACTTTTCCATCAAGTCTCTTAAATTAAATATTACATCTAGCGGAAACATAAAAAGAATAGCATTTAAAAAATATAAATCAATCACATAAAATTGGTTTCGCTTAGATAGTTTTTTCCATATTTTTGACGCAAATAAGCTAGCTTGTTCAAAATCATTCGTTTTAATCAGTATTATATATGATTTACAAAGGTAATAGATATTTTGAATTGTATCATCACTATGTGAATTTAAATATAATTCTACTTTATTTAGTATTTTCTCTAAATTAGTTAAACCAATTGAAGGAATTTCAAAAAAGCTACGCACAAGCTCTTCTTTTGCCATGAATTTATAGTCATTTGTAATATAGAGTAATTCTTCTAAACTCATATCTAACTTTGACAAAATATTAATAAGCACAGAAGCTCTTATTTCTGATTTGCCTAACTCAAATTTAGAATAAGCACTTTGAGTCATTAATGATTCAATAACATATTCTTGAGAAAGTCCCTTGTTCATTCTAATTTCCTTAATATTTTTACCTAACAACTCTAACCCTCAATTCTAGTCTTTTATGACTACTTTTACATTTTTTCTAATTCTATATTATCATGAAATTTGAAAATTATATCGAAGGGGTGAAAATTTATGCTAGATGTAGTTATTGAAACTTTACATATTTGGTTTAGTGGCGTGGGTAAGTAAATAAACATCTCTATTAAATTGCTATTTATATTCTAACTAATTAGGCGTCCTTTTGCATTGGACGCTCTTTTCTTATAGTGCTATATAATTGATTAAATGCTCCTTTTATTGACATGAATATAACTTATTTTGTGAGAAGGTGATATGATGGAGTATTTACTAGTCTTATTACTCGTAATGCTTATTTGCAACTTTATTGTTCAAACATTAATTTACATAGGTAAAAATTCTGTAGGAGGTTTTCAAAAATTTAAAATCAGTCAAGATTTTAAAAGTATGCTTAAATATTTTATTTGGATGATTATATTATCTGTTTTAGTGCGTATTTATCCAACAAAGCTTGAAAAAATGTCTTCTTTTGGAGAAATCAATTACTTAATCTGGGCAATCTTAATATATTTCTTTATTACGATATCTATAATTTTTGCACTCTCTGTAGTTACAATCATATATAATTTTCTCCTAAGAATGATGTACAAACGGCCTGCAATTTATGATAAAGAATTAGCAATATGGCTTAGTAAGCCTAGCATAACCTATGATTTCTTTTTCGCTCATTTTAGTGAGTTAGCAGAAGTTAATGATATAAAAAATCTAAAAAAAGTAAAACATAAAATTCAAGAATTATGTGAAGATAATTTATTTTACTATGAGCTATTAAGAAATCATTTAAAATTCAAAATAAAAAATAATCCCTCTAATAAACTGAAGGTTCTACTTTTTCCAATTGTGACATTATCGATAACGCCATTTGTAATAAAAATTTTAAATAATAGAATTGAAAGTATTGGAAATTATTTTTCGGGAGCAAACCCTGGTAATAACGAACAGTTCAATAAAATTATGGATTTTGTAAATGCTGTTTTAAAAATAGAGAACATCCCACTGTTTGCTATGGTATTGGCAATAGTTTTAGTGATTTGGATTATTGCTAAATTCTCAATAAACTTCTTTACCATTGAAAAACGCACTTTAAAGTATTTTCTATCAATACTGGATTTAATAATTGAAGAAAAGAAGCAACAGGAATCGAGTTCTTTTGATTTGAATAAAATGTGATTTTGGGAAATTTAATTATTTTGATTTAAAAGCTAAAATTAACTCACAGGAAGGTGATTGTAACATGCAAAAAAATTTTATATTAATTATAGGCATCATAATGTTGGTTATTCTATGTACACCTATACATACATTAGCAACAAATGGTGATATAGAGTTGAATCTACAAGAGCAGATAGATCTTCTATATCTTTTAGACCAATTTTATAATAATGCTTGGAATAAATTACTTATTGTAATTACTATTCTGATTTCATTAGTAGCAGGGGTTTTACCTCTGTCAATTGAGTATTTTAGAAGGCAGAAACTTCAAGCTGCTATGAATGATTTGAAGGATGCGAAAGAACAAAATAAAGAATTAAAAAAGTATTATGAAGAGCAAATTAAATTGGTTAAAGAAAGCTATAGCAAATCTGAAAATATGAATAATGAATTAAGAAAGGAAATTAAAGAATCTATTGAAGAAGTGAAAGAAAAAAATAATGAAAATGAAAAAATAAATAGTGAATTAGGGAATAAGATGGAAAGTTTGATGGACAATGTTGAAGAGTTGAAAATAAACTATTCTAAAGCTAAACAAGATCTACTCCTTGAATATTATATACGGATGGTAGATTCTTTGTTAGAGGCATATAATAATACCTCAGATGATGCGACAAAAGAGGCTTTTCAAAGTGAAATTATTAAGTTTGAAAATTTGATAGATAAGATTAGGGCAGCAAATAAAAGGCCAGATTATGAATTACAAATAAAAATAAATAATGAAGTTATAGGAGGAAACACCGTAAGAGAATTTTATAAAAATGTAATGGAATATTTGATTGAGCAAGAAGTGAAGCTCGAAGATATTGTGCCATATAAAACAGGGAAAATCAGGTATTTGATTAGCGATAAAGCTGTGCATCAGAATGGGGCTGACTTTAATGCGCCGCTTGAAATTGGTCCATATTTTTTAGAAACGCATAAAAGCAAAAAAACTGCAAAACAAGATATCATTCAATTTTTAGAGAAATTAGGGACTGTAAAAGTAGAAGAAGTTATTTAATAGCAAGAAAAGCCCGATATTCGAGAAATTCTTTTATTGTTAAAGATAGATGAGACATAGAGTTTCGATACATATAACAATATATTAATTGTCTGTAATTTAAACGTCACATTTCTTTCGACAAAAAGAAATGTGACGTTAAGTGTTTGATTGTCATTACTCTTGATTTACTAAGTCTAAACCCTATTTCCCATGCATTCCTTCAACAACTCCCTCCAAAACTAACACCCCCCATAGGCCCTCCGAACGATTTTCCCCAAAACCCGCTCAAATTTACAATAAATTAAAAAAACTTAAGAAAGCGCTTGCTATAATGGTAAAAGTAAGACGTCTGTTTAATAGAAAACAGACATATAAAGAAAACTATGAAAGTATTAAATTGAAAAGGGGACCTTTTATGAAAAAAGGAAAATGGCGTACTTCATTTAATGTGTTAGCGGCGTCGGCGCTTGTTGTGAGTGCAGTAGCACCTGCTATGCCAATGGCAGTACATGCGGAGACTGGACAAGCACTGTCTGTAGGGGAGGCAATTGCCAATAATAGTGGTATTGCTACAGTTCGCGGTTATATCGTTGGCTATGTCAAGTCAGCGACGAGCGTTGTGACAACGGGTGTAGAGGATACGAATATTGCGATTGCGGATAATCCGAATGAGACGGATGTTTCGAAAATGCTATTCGTGCAGTTAACTTCTAGCTATCGTTCTGAATTTGGCTTGAAATCGAATCCAGCTGCGCTAGGGAAGCAGATTGATGTTACAGGTAATCTAGAAGCCTACTTTACAAAGGCGGGGTTAAAGTCACCGAGTGCAATTCAATTTACAGGTGACGTGACAGAGCCGGAGTTACCAACAGAGCCAGAAGCAATGACAATGGCAGAGGCTCGTGCAGCTGCGCCAGGAACTGAAGTGACAATTAAAGGTACAGTTACGGCTAAGCTGAAAAATACGTTAGCTGTACAGGATGCAACAGGCGGTATTGCTGTTCGACCTACTTCGCTAAATGTGGCTGAAGGGGATGTTGTCACATTAAAAGGCACACTTGCAGATTATCGCGGCTTATTGCAGCTAGATAAAGCAGCAGTTGTAACAAAGGAAAGTGGACAAGCTGCTCAGCCAAAAGTCATTGCAGGTGCAGAGGTTGATGAGCGTAATGAATCGCAATTAGTAAAAATTCAAAACGTGATATTAACAAAAGACAGTGAAGGTACTGGCTGGGCAAATTATAAAGCAACTGACACAGAGGGCAATACATTTATCGTGCGCGATGAAAAGGGCGATTTAGGCTTAACTGAAAATCCGTATGCGTCAATTGCAGGGATTGTACAGCAATTTGATAATGACTATCAAATTATTCCACGTTCAAGTGCGGATGTTGTCATTGATTCTTCGTTAGTGTTGCCACCAGTTGCTACACCGGCGGGAGGCACATTTATTGGCGGTACGACGGTGACTTTAACTTCGACGACAGCGAATGCGGAAATTTTATATACTTTGGATGGTGTAGACCCTAAAGTTGGCGGCGCAACATATGCAGAGCCGATTCAAATTAACCAAAATACAACGTTAAAAGCAGTTGTCAAAACAGCAGATCAAGTGTACAGCGATGTTATCACAATGGATTATACAATTGTTGATGCACTGCGTATTCACGATATTCAAGGTGCGAGCCATACGTCGACTTACAACAATAAAGTTGTAGAAGGTGTGGAAGGCATCGTGACATCAAGCTATGAGGTGACTGGTTCAACATATTACACAATTCAAACACCTGATGAGCTGATGGACAATGACCCTCACACATCAGAAGGCATTTTATTGTACTCAGGTCGCAATAAATGGCCAATCGAAGTTGGGGACTTAGTTTCGGTAACAGGGAAAGTGTCTGAATATGCAATCGAAGGCTATGCAGATCGCCAAACGACGGATTTATTAACGACACAAATTAATGTGCGGGACGACCAAGGTGGCAAAGTAACGGTATTGCAGAAAAATGTTAAACTACCAACACCAGTTGTAATTGATGCAAGCAATTTGCCATCGAATGCGATTGATAGTGATAATTTAACAGTATTTAACCCAGAAACAGATGCAATTGATTTCTGGGAAAGCCTAGAAGGTATGCGTGTACAAGTATCGAATGTCAAAGCAGTTGGCCCACAGGCAAATGGTGATTTAGTAACAGTGTTAGAGGGGAAAGCGACGAACACGAAGCATGGCGGTATTCTTTTAGAGAAGGATAATCAAAATGCAGATCGCATCCAATTCCGTTTAGAGCCAAATGGGGCAGCGCGTGAATTTGAAGTGTCGACAGGTGATAAATTTGTAGGCGATATCGTTGGCGTTGTTGGCTACTCTTATCAAAACTATAAAATTTATGCGAATCTTGCAGCAATGCAAAATGCTCATGTAAAGAGTTCAGTAACACCAGAGCAAACGCATATTGTAAAAGATGACAAGAAGCTAACAATTGGTTCATATAACTTAGAAAACTTCTCTAATAATACGAAGGAAACGTCTGCAGATAAGGCAGCAAAGCTAGCACGCGCATTTGTTAAAGATTTACAAAGCCCTGATATCGTTGGGGTAACGGAAGTGCAAGATAATAATGGTGCAAGCGCAGGAGATGCTGCAGCAAATGAAAGCTATGAGCGTTTAATTAATGAAATTGTTAAAGCTGGTGGCGTGAAGTATGCATATGCCAATATTGACCCTATCAACAATGAAGATGGAGGCGCACCAAATGCGAATATTCGTGTAGGTTTCTTATACAATCCAGCGCGCGTAACATTAGCTGATTTACCAGCAGGTGATGCAACGACAGCAGTTGGCTATGAAAATGGTAGTTTAACATTAAATCCAGGGCGTATTGACCCACAAAATGAAGCATTTAAGAGCAGTCGTAAGCCATTAGTGGCACAATTTGATTTTAATGGTGAGCAAGTTATCGTTGTTGTTAATCATTGGAATTCGAAAAATGGGGATACACCAGTATTCGGTTCTAAGCAGCCCCCTTATTATGGTAGCGAAGTACAGCGCAAAAAAATCGCAACAATTGTAGAAGGCTTTATTCATGATGTGAAAACGAAAAATCCTGATGCTAATATTGTAGCTGTTGGTGATTTTAATGACTTCCAATTTTCAGAGGCGATGAGTATTTTAGAAAGCCGTCATATGACAAATATGATCAATAAGCTACCTGAGAACGACCGTTACACATATGTGTTCCAAGGAAATTCTCAAGTGCTTGATCATATTTTAGTATCGAATAATTTAGCAGCAAAAACAGAGGTTGATGCAATTCATATTAATGCAGACTTCACAGATATGGCAGGACGCGCAAGTGACCATGACCCAGTTTTAGTGCAAGTAGATATTAAGCCTACAGCTGTAGAGCCTGAGCAGCCAGGCAAAGATAAAGATACGAAGCCAAATGCACCAATTAAGCATTTTACGTATCATAATGTGAACGATAAAAAGTTAAAAATTAATGGTCCAAATGTAGCAGTGAAAGTAACTGGTACGACATTTATTAAAGAGGGTATCGAGTTTAAAGGTGCTTACGGTGAATTCACAGGTGACGCGTTAAAAAATAATGTTGTACGTTTTGCATCCGTTCATAAAAATGCGGTTATCGACTTCGAAGGTGCGGAAGTGAAGCAACTAATTATCGAGGGCACGAAAGCATCTGAAGTACGTGGTGCTGATAACATTCAAGAAATCGTTTATAAAAACGGTGCAAAAGAAAGCAATATTAAGTTTTCTTATGTAGGCAAGAAAAATACAGCACCTATCGTAGCAAAGCCTTTTGATAATGTAACAGTGACAGCTGGCGAAGCTGTAACAATTGATGTAACAAAGCATTTTACAGATGCAGAAAATGATGCATTAACATTTACATCAACTTTAGGTGAAATCAAAAATGGCATACTAACGCTTCAATTAGCGGAAGGTACGCATCTTGTAGCTGTAACAGCAAATGATGGCAAGCTGACAACAACTGCACGCTTTACGGCTATTGTTGAAAGTAAGCCAGAGCAAAATGACTATTATGCTGCTGCTTATGGCAAGGAGGGAGCTGCTTTAAAAGCAGCTCTACACACAATTATTTCAGATCATAAAAAGCTAACATACGACCAAGTATGGGATGCATTAAAGCAAACAGATGAAGATCCAAACAACCCAAACAATGTAATTTTGTTATATTCAGGCGAATCGCGCGCTAAAAGCTTAAATGGTGGAAATGTTGGGAACTGGAATCGTGAGCATGTGTGGGCAAAATCACATGGTAATTTTGGCACGTCTGTAGGGCCGGGAACAGATATTCATCATTTACGTGCAACGGATGTGCAAGTGAACAGCTCGCGTGGCAATTTAGATTTCGATAATGGTGGAAGCGGTGTGAAAGGCTGTGATGGCTGTTTTAAAACGAGCACATCATTTGAGCCACCAAATCGCGTCAAAGGCGACGTAGCCCGTATGCTATTTTACATGGCAACTCGCTATGAGCAAGGCGATCGTGTTGACCTTGAGCTAAATGAAAAATTGAACAATGGCACAGCTCCATATCATGGTAAGCTGTCTGTATTATTGCAATGGCATTTACAAGATCCAGTAGATGAAATCGAGCGTGCACGCAACGAAAAAATCTATGAAATTCAAGGCAACCGCAACCCATTCATTGACAACCCACAATGGGTACAATTGATTTGGCAAACAGAAAAAGCATTACCAAAAGCATCATAATCATATAAATAAACAGCCTTTCTTTGTGAGAATAATAGCAAAGAAAGGCTGTTATTTTTTAGATAATCAAAAGGTGATTTTAGTCCTTTAGAACTATCATATAACAAATAAGAATAGTTTGAATTAATTAAAAAATCTATTTTATCAGAAATCTAGTTGACGTTTATTTCGTAGAATTGTATCTTTATGAATATATTGTAAAAGTATTTTGTCAATTTAAGACGAAATATAAACTACTAGGTTCCTTTTTACTAAGAGGAACCTAGTAGTTTGCAATATGGGGATGATAGTAACTTATTAAGGGGAGGAATAGTTTTGAGAAACAAGGGGAGTAATCGATTTTTTGCTATTTTTATAGCATTCATTATGATTCTCAGCATGCTTTCGCCAATGCAGGCATCGGCGAACAGTGATTTTAGCAAGCTAAAATCACCATTTGATGCAGCTACACTACAAGCGAAATCAGCGATTGCTGAGCAATTGGAAGTATTAAATGGTGCAGCTAGACTACATCCAGACTTACAAGGAGTGTCTGGTAATCAAAGTGTAAAGGTTATTGTACATTTATCAGAAAAACCTGTAGCACTTGAAAAAGGAATTAAAGAATTAGCTGGGAAATCTTTTACAGCTAATGAGGCGAAAAAAGTAGAACAACGTGTTATTTCACAGCAAGAGCAAGTTGCTGAAGAAATGATTGAAGAAAATATTTCATTTGAGCAAGGCTATACATACAATACTGTATTAAATGGCTTTGCGGCAGAAGTAAAGGCTGATGATTTAGAGAAGCTACTAGAGATTGATGGCATTACATTAATCGAACCTGATGCTGAAATGTACGCGTTCGAAGAAGATATGATAGCATCTAAACTTCAACCAGATGAGCAACAGTTTGACGCATATATGAATACAAGCAATTCATTTTTAGGTATTGAAAAGCTTTGGAATAAAGGATTTGAAGGGCAAGGAATTAAAGTTGCGGTATTAGATACAGGGATTGATAAAACTCACCCAGATTTAAATGTTGTAGGTGAAAGAAACTTTGTTACACATGATCCAAAACTTTATAATTTCCAACGCGCTGAGAATGATGCAACGGAAACAAAGCCTTTAGAGAAGCCAGCGAACCAACCGCTTGTAAAT
This sequence comes from Lysinibacillus louembei, assembly GCF_033880585.1. Lineage (NCBI taxonomy): Bacteria > Bacillati > Bacillota > Bacilli > Caryophanales > Bacillaceae > Lysinibacillus > Lysinibacillus louembei. The sequence continues at coordinate 368,873 of NZ_CP137624.1, read as the reverse complement.
GCTAAGGGAAGTGAATACTCGACTTCTCATGGTACCCATGTCGCTGGGACAATTGCAGCACTTGGAAATAATCCATATGGTATTAAAGGAATTGCGCCAAAAGTGGACTTATACTCTTATCGTGTATTGGGAGCATATGGAAGTGGTTCAACAACTGATATTATTAAAGCAATTGAATATGCTGTGGAGCAACAGATGGATGTTATTAACCTTTCATTAGGTGGTGGCTCTAACTCTGAAAATGATGCAAGCTCATTTGCAATTAATAACGCAGCATTAGCCGGTGTTATCCCAGTTGTTGCAACAGGGAACTCGGGTCCAAATCGTGGAACAATGGGTACACCTTCAACAGCGCCATTAGGTATTGCTGTAGGTAACTCAACAAATCCAGAAGCAGCATATTATTCAACAGTGTCTGTAAAAGCAGGTGACTTTGAATGGTCTGATCAATTAAATTTAATGGCAACAACATTTGGTAAAAATTTATCAACACAACTAGCAGGGGAATTTGAATTAGTTGCAGTACCAGGGCTAGGGAAAGCAGAGGATTATACAGCAGATGTTGATGTAGATGGTAAAATTGCGCTTATCTCACGTGGGGATATTGCATTTGTAGATAAGATGGCATATGCGAAACAGAATGGTGCAGTCGGTGCTATTATCCACAATTTTGTAGGAGGAACAAATGCACCAGGACCTTCAGGAACATTTTTAGGAGATTCTTTTGATTTTATTCCAACATACGATATGTCTGTTACAGATGGACTAGCTATTCGTGAGGCATTAGTTACAACTGATGGAACAGTAAGCTTTGATATTCATGGTTCAATGACATCTATTGGAGACGAAATGAACGAATCAAGCTCACGTGGTCCGTCTGTACCAAACTATGATATTAAGCCTGATATAGTAGCACCTGGTACAAATATTATGTCAACAATTCCAACATATAAAACGAGTGTTGAACAAAGAGTACCAGTTGAAACTAGCAAGGCATATGATCGTAAAACAGGAACATCAATGGCGACACCTCATGTTGCTGGAATTGCAGCATTAATTAAACAAGCTAATCCAAATTGGACGCCATTTGATGTGAAAGTTGCATTAGCTAATACAGCAACAGTTTTAAATACAGATAACTATGATGTATATGATCAAGGTGCTGGACGTGTTAATGCATATGAGGCAGCATTCCCAAGCTTACTTGCGTATGTACAAGATACGGCGAAACGTGATGCTAGTGGCGCAATCGTAGCACATGAAAAAGGCTCAGTAACATTCGGTCCACAGCCAATTAAAGACCAAAATATTGAAGTAACAAAAGAAATTGTTGTGAAAGATATAAACGGTATAGGCGGTAGTTACTTAGTAACTGTTGATACATTGAAAAGTCTTGGTGATGCTCAAGTAACTGTTGATAAAACATCATTTACTTTAAATGGAGAAGAGCGCATAACTGTTAAACTTACTGCTTCTCAAAATGTAGCTGCTAAGTTCGGTGATGAGTTATTTGGTTATATTCATATTACGCCAACTACAATTGGCCCAGATGGAGTATCATTAACGGTTGATCAAACTTCTCTAAACATGACAGCAGGTAGCTCTGTTCAATTAAATGTTGTAGAGAAAACAACTGTACCAGCTGGAACATATTCAGTTATCTCATTACCATTCTCAGCTGATTTAGGTGGCGTTGCACCAGTGGCACTTGAATACCTATTACTAGCTGATACAGCAGGAGAAGTACTTATTGAAGATTTATCCTTGGCAGAAGGCATTAAAAATAATGACCCATATGCTGGATTATTCTTTAAGTTAACTGGAGATGTCCAAAATAGTATTATTGAGCTATGGGATTTAAGTAATCCAGATGGTGGTCTGTATGAAGATGGCTACATTGGTTACTTAGATGGAGGTGCCATTCCAGCAGGCGCATGGAGATTACCAATTACAGGTGGCTACTATCCACATGGAGCAACTGGGGAAGAACGTATCCCCGATGGCGTTTATACAATTGATTTCACTGGATTAGCAGAAACAGGAGAAGTCTTTAAGGATGTAGGTCCAATATTTATTAAATCAACGCCAACAGAATTCGATGTAAATGTGACAGCGCATGAATTAAATATTGGTAGTGTTTCTAGCTTTGTAACTAGTGGTGATACAGGCACTATCGTTACAGGCGATAGCGCAAGTCTTACAGTGGAAGGGACAGTAGTTGACGATTATATTGAGCAAATTGCTACAGCTAATTCCTTCGGTTTAGATATTAAATTAGAGGATAAACTAATAGCGTTCTATGCAGTATTACGCAACGATGATATTGTTGCTCTTGACCTTATCGAATTAAATGAGGATGGTACTTTCAATTTTGATATAGCAGAGTTCAATCCATCAACAGATGTTTTGGTTTTGGGAGCAGAAGATGCTGCTGGAAATTATAATGAGTATGATATTGATGTGGAGTTTAATAATGTGAAGAATGTGAGGGACCTACTTCAATCCTCATTACGCCCAAATCTTACTTCAATAATGAAGAACAATGTAGTGAAAACAAGTATTATAGAAAAAGCATCATTTGATGCACCAACTAATACTAATCATTCATATGTACAATATAAATCAAATAATGCATCATCATCAGATGGTCCAGCTCGCCCAACAACATTTGTATCAGATAAAGTTGTAGATGTAACTCAAAAAGCAACATATACAGTTGCAAATAACAATGTTGTTGAGATATCAAAAGGTTTAGTAAAAGCTAAAGCGTCAGGCACAACAACAATTACAGTTAAGTACGGGGTAAATACAGTTGAAATTCCTGTAACAGTACGTGCTAACAATTCTGGCGGTGGATCAGGTGGCGCTGGCGGCGGAGGTGGAGCAACAGCACCTGAGGCTCAACCAGCAGAAAAGCCAGAAGCTGAAAAGCCTGAGGAAGAAACAACGAAGCCAGAAGAGCAGGAGAAACCAGCACCATTCGTGCCAACAGACTTACCAGCTAATCACTGGGCAGCAAGCTATATTGGCAAAATGATTGAAAAAGGTCTATTAAAAGGAAATGAAAAAGGTGAAGTAAAGCCAAATGCCAATGTAACACGTGCACAGTTTGCATCCATTTTAGCGCGAGCACTAGGTCTAACGGCGAATAGCAATGCACCATTTAGCGATGTAAGCAAATACGCATCAGAAACACAAGCTGAAATTGCAGCTATTTTCGAAGCGGGTATTGCGAAAGGAACTGATGGTAAGTATATGCCATCTAACGAAATTTCACGTGCACAGCTTGCATTAATGCTATACCGTGCATATGAAGTTGCGACAGGTGAAAAATATGCACCAAAAGGTGACGCAACGTTTAAGGATTTAGGCAACTATAATGCAGAAACGCGAGCAGCAATTGCGATGGTTCAAGAGTTAGGTATTGCAGCAGGAGACAATGGCAAATTTAACCCAACAAACCCAGCAACTCGCGCACATGCATCAAAAATGGTGATTAACTTCTTAGAGGTTATTGAAAATCGTTAATTGTTACTGAAATAAATAAGGCGCACAGAATTAAGTATTTTTCACTTATGTCTGTGCGTTTTAATTTTCTTTAAAAATAGGTAATAGAAAATCTTTTGAAGTCTCATGATTAATTTTGCCTTTAAACAAAATTTACAAAAACTTATATCTTAATAGATAGCAAATTTGCTACAATGAAGGAAGTATGACATCCTTCCTTTTTATTAATAAAAAGGGGAATACTATTCGGGAGAAAAAGGAGAACAAAGGGAATGAAAAGAGGAAAACTACGCAAGTCATTTAGTATGTTAGCAGCCTCAGCACTTGTAATTAGTGCAGTAGCACCAGCAATGCCGGTAAATGTGAAAGCGGATACACAGCAGGCGTTGACAGTTACAGAGGTACTTGCTAACTATGATTCGACGAAGAAAATTAGTAATACAACTGTCCGTGGCTATATTGTAGGTTATGTTAATTCGGAAACGGACGTTATTACAACAGGTCCAAATGTAAAAGATACAAATGTTGCGATTGCAGCAGATCCAAATGAAACAGATACCCAAAAAATGCTGTATATTCAATTAGCGACAGGTGATCGCCCAACATTTAGTATATTACAAAATCCGTCAGCATTAGGTAAGGAAATTGTACTAACAGGTAGCTTAGAGAAGTATTTTGGTTCACATGCAGGCATAAAATCATTAACTGCTATCGCATTCACTGGTGCCACAGTTACACCACCAGATACACCAACAATTGTCCCAATTAATAATGCACTTACATCACCAGATGGAGCAACAGTAACGGTTCAAGGTAGAGTAACAGCAAAATTAAAAAATACAATCGTTATGCAAGATGTGACAGCGGGCATTTCTGTTCGACCTACTTCACTTAATGTGCAAGAGGGTGAATTGGTCACAATCACAGGGAAATTAAATACTTATCTAGGATTACGTCAATTAGATTCAGCCTCAGTAGTTTCTAAAGATACAGCGCAAATTAACTTGTCACCTAAAGTGATTGCAGCTAATGAAGTAGGTGAAGATTATGAGTCGCAACTAGTTGAAGTACAAAACATCAAGTTGAGTGGTGGCGCAAATGGTAACTACACCGCAACAGATGGCAGTAATACTTTTATTGTGCGTGATGAAAATAATTCATTAAGTTTATTAGAGAATGTTAATTATGCATCAATTGTAGGAATCGTTCAGCAATATAATAATGACTATCAAATTATCCCTCGTTCTGTTGCGGATGTTACAGTAGATCCTACAGTTTTATTACCACCAGTAGCAACTCCAGCAGGTGGGACATTTATTGGAGGAACAACAGTTAAGTTAACAGCAACAACTGCAAATGCAGAAATTTTATATACATTGGATGATGTAGATCCTAAAATAGGTGGCGCAACGTATGCAAGTCCAATTAATATTACAGAAGATACAACATTAAAAGCTGTTGTAAAGCGAGGCGATATATCATCACCTGAGTACAGCGATGTTATTACAATAGATTACAAAATCGTTGAGGCTTTACGCATTCACGATATTCAAGGTGCAGCTCACACAACTAAGTTTAATAATCAGATGGTAGAAGGTGTAAAAGGCATTATAACATCAAGTTATGAAGTTTCAGGAGCGAAGTATTATACAATCCAAACACCAGATGCAGAAATCGATAATAATCCATATACATCTGAAGGTATTGTTCTATATGCTGGTAAAACAAATTGGCCAATTGAAGTAGGGGATTTAGTTTCTGTAACAGGGAAAGTATCTGAATATGCAATTGAAGGCTATACAGAGCGTCAAACAACAGACTTATTAACAACGCAAATTAGTGTGCGCGATGATCAAGGTGGTAAGGTTACTGTAGTAGAAAAAAATGTACCATTACCAACACCAATTATCATCGATGAAAATAATCTACCAACAGGTGCTATTGATAGCGATAACTTAGCAGTATTCAATCCAGAAACGGATGCAATTGATTTCTGGGAAAGCTTAGAAGGCATGCGTGTACAAGTATCAAACGTGAAAGCTGTTGGACCACAGGCGAATGGTGACTTGACAACCGTATTTGAAAGCAAAGCGACGAATACAAAAAATGGTGGTGTGCTTTTACAAAAAGATAATAAAAATCCAGACATTATTCAATTTCGCTTAGAGCCAAATGGTGATGCACGCAAGTTTGAGGTAGCAACAGGCGATAAATTTGTAGGAGATATTGTAGGGGTTGTGGGTTATTCTTATCAAAACTATAAAATTTATGCACCGCTTGATGATATGAAAGCTGCTTTTATGAAAGGTTCAGTGGAGCTTGAGAAAACGCATATTGTCAAAGATCCAACTAAATTAACAGTTGGCTCATACAATCTTGAAAACTTCTCAAATAATAAGAGTAAAACATCTGATGACAAAGCACAAAAATTAGCACGTGCCTTCGTGAAGGATTTAAACAGCCCTGATATTGTAGGGGTAACAGAAGTACAAGATAATGATGGCGATACAGATAAAGGCAACGCAGCAGCAAATGAAAGCTATGAGCGTTTAATTAATGAAATTGTAAAAGCTGGTGGCGTAGAGTATAAATATGCCAATATCGACCCTATCAACAACACTGATGGTGGTGCACCAGGAGCAAATATTCGCGTTGGTGTGCTTTATAATCCAGAGCGTGTACAGCTATCAGACATTGCGGCTGGCGATGCAACAACAGCAGTTGGCTATGAAAATGGCAATTTAACTGTTAACCCAGGACGTATTGATCCACAAAACGATGCTTTCAAAAGCAGCCGTAAACCGTTAGCAGCACAATTTAATTTTAATGGTGAGCAAGTTATTATTATTGTCAACCACTGGAATTCAAAAAATGGTGACGACGCACTATATGGCTCTAAACAGCCGGTAGTGAACAAAAGTGAAGTACAGCGTAAAAATATTGCAACAATTGTAGAGGGCTTTATCAATGATGTGAAAACGAAAAACCCGAAAGCGAATATTGTGGCAGTAGGAGATTTTAATGATTTCCAATTCGCAGATTCTGTGAAAATTTTAGAAAATCGTCATATGACAAATATGATTAACCATTTACCAGAGGAAGATCGTTATTCTTATGTGTTCCAAGGTAATTCACAGGTGCTTGACCATATTTTAGTATCAAATAATTTAGCGAAAGCTACAGAAATTGATGCGATTCATATTAATGCAGATTTCACAGATATGGCAGGTCGTGCGAGTGACCATGATCCAATTTTAGCGCAAATCGATGTGAAGGCTGCTAATACAGAGCCAAAGCCAGATGGAGGTAACAATCCAGGCAACGGAGGTAGTAACCCAGGTAATGGTGGTGGCAATAACTCTGGTGGCGGTAATGCAGGCGGTGGAACGACAGCACCTGAAACAAAGCCTGAAGAAAAACCAGAAACAGAGAAGCCTGAAACTCCACAGCCTGAGGAGCAAGAAAAACCAGCACCATTTACGCCAACAGACGTACCAGCTAATCATTGGGCAGCAGGCTATATTGAAAAAATGATTGAAAAAGGCTTGCTAAAAGGAAATGAAAAAGGTGAAGTGAAGCCAGATGCTAATGTAACACGTGCCCAGCTTGCATCCATTTTGGCAAGAGCATTAAGCTTAAAGGCAGATGGTCAAGCACCATTTAGTGATGTAAGTAAATATGCGCCAGCAACACAGGCTGAAATTGCAGCAATCTTTGAGGCAGGTATTGCAAAAGGTGTAGACGGTCAATTTAACCCATCAGGTGAAACAACACGTGCCCAATTTGCATTGATGCTATATCGTGCATATGAGCATGTAACAGGTGAAAAATATACACCAAAAGGTGATGCAACATTCAGCGATTTAGGTCAATATAATGAAGAAACACGTGCAGCGATTGCAATGATTCAAGAATTAGGTATTGCGACAGGTGATAATGGTAAATTTAAACCAACAGCACCAGCAACGCGTGCACATACAGCAAAAATGGTGATTAACTTCTTAGAGGTTATTGAAAGCCGTTAATAATAGATAAAGCGTATGAAATCAAGAATTTAAGCTTGATTCCATACGTTTTTCTTTTTCTACTATATTTTAAACTTGTTTGCAATATTATTTACATAGAATGATATTTTCACGCATATATTGTTAAAGTATCCTATCGAAGTAGACAAGCGTTTCTCTGGGATAGGGTGAGAGCTAATAAATATTAGTTCGCTTTATGTAGTATGAGGTGCCTATTAAATTATTTGAGGGAGGAATTGTTTTTGAAAAACAAAGGGATTACTAGACTTTTTGCTATTTTTGTAGCATTGATGATGATCCTCAGCATGCTTTCGCCATTGCAAGTATCGGCGGATAGCGAATTTAGTTTATCAAAACCAGCAAATGATGAAGCCACGCTATTAACAAAAGCAGCAATAGTCGAACAACTAAACATAGCTAATGGACCAGCAGTGCTGCATCCAGCTTTACAGGATGTATCTGGTAGCAGCCCAGTTGCCGTTATCGTACATCTATCTGAGAAGCCTGTTGCACTAGAAAAAGGGATTAGAGATTTAGAAGGAAAAAGCTTTAGCGCAACAGACGCAAAAATAATTAAACAGGCTGTACAAGCACAGCAAGCAGAAGTGCTAAAAGAAATGACAGGAGAACAAATCTCCTTTAAGCAAGGCTATACATTTAATACTGTATTAAATGGCTTTGCAGCACAAATCAAAGCGGATGATTTAGAAAAATTGCTAGAAATCGAAGGCGTTACACTTATTGAGCCGGATGCTGAAGTATATGCGAATGAAGAAGTTTCAGCTACGAATCAAGTGGATGCATATATGAACACAAGTAATTCGTTTTTAGGTATTGAACAGCTATGGGCAAAGGGCTTAGAAGGTCAAGGCATTAAAATGGCTGTTTTAGATACAGGGATTGATACAACACATCCCGAGTTTGCAGGCATTTATAAAGGCGGGAAAAACTTTATTGTACACGATTCAAACATGTACAAATCACCGCGTGCAGATAATGATGCAACGGAAACAAAACCAGCAGAGCGTCCTTCCAATCAGCCACTTATCAATGCACGTGGTAGCTCTTACGCTACTTCGCACGGCACACATGTAGCAGGTACGATTGCTGCAATCGGGGCAAATCCATATGGTATTAAAGGGATTGCGCCAAAAGTAGATTTATATGCTTACCGTGTATTGGGGGCATATGGAAGCGGTGCGACATCGGGTATTATCGCAGCAATTGAATACGCTGTTGAGCAAGAAATAGATGTTATTAACTTATCTTTAGGTGGTGGCTCAAATTCTGAAAATGATGCGAGCTCATTTGCGATTAACAATGCAGCATTGGCAGGGGTTATTCCAGTAATTGCTACAGGAAATTCGGGTCCAAACCGTGGAACATTGGGTACACCTTCAACAGCGCCATTAGGTATTGCGGTTGGGAACTCAACGAACCCTGAAACAGCTTATCATGCAGTTGCTACGATATCAGCTGGTAATTTTGAATGGTCGCAGCAATTGAATTTAATGGCGACAACGTTTGGTGGGAATTTAACACAGCAATTAAGTGGTGAGTTTGAATTAGTTGCTGTACCAGGAATAGGAGCGGCAACGGATTATACAAACATTAATGTGAATGGCAAAATCGCACTTATTTCGCGTGGTGATATCGCCTTTGTAGAAAAAATCGAGCATGCGAAAAATGCAGGTGCAGTCGGTGCTATTATTCACAACTTCTCAGGAGGTACAAATGCACCAGGTCCATCTGAAACGTTTTTAGGCGATTCCTTTGATTTTATTCCGACATTTGATATGTCTGTAACGGATGGACAAGCTATTCGCAATGCACTAGCTACATCTGTTGGCACAATTAGCTTTAATGAATATGGACAAATGACATCAATTGGCGATGAGATTAACGATTCAAGCTCTCGTGGTCCATCGACACCAAACTTTGATATTAAGCCGGATGTCGTAGCACCAGGAACAAACATTATGTCAACAGTGCCTACTTATGAAACTGGCACTACTGAAGGAAATGCGATTGATCCAACAAAGGCATATGATCGTAAAACAGGTACGTCAATGGCAACACCACATATTGCAGGAATTGCGGCATTAATTAAACAAGCAAATCCAAGCTGGACGCCATTTGATGTGAAGGTTGCATTAGCGAATACAGCCGATGTTTTAAATACAGCGAAGTACGATGTATTTGATCAAGGTGCTGGACGTGTCAATGCGTATGAGGCAGCATTCCCAAGTGCGCTTGCCTATGTACAGGATTCGGCAAAGCGTGATGCAAGTGGTGAAATTGTTGAGCATGAAAAAGGTGCTGTGACATTTGGTCCACAACCAATTAAAGCGCAAAATATTCAAGTAACAAAAGAAATTGTTGTGAAAAATATCAATGGTACAGGTAGTAACTATACGGTAGCTGTTGATATGTTAAAAAACTTTGGCGATGCACAAGTAACAGTTGATAAATCATCATTTACTTTAAATGGTGAGGAGCACTTAACTGTGACATTAACAGCATCGCAAAATACAGCAGCAAAATTAGGCGATGAAATTTTCGGCTATATTCATCTTATACCGACGCAATCTGTAACGACAGAAACGGCGTTATCAGTGAATCCAGCTGAATTAAATATGAAGGTAGGCGAATCGGTTCAACTAAATGCCGTTGAAACAACAACGACAACACCTGACAAGCATACGATGATTTCATTGCCTTTTGCAGCAGATTTTGGTGGGGAAGCACCAACTTCAATTGAAAATATGGCAATTTCTGCGACAGACTTATCATTTAATGATGATGGTATTAAAGATAGTGCCGAGTTAACATTTACATTAACAGGCGATGTAGGGATGAATTATATTGAGCTATGGGATTTAGCAGATCCTGAAGGTGGCGAATTTGGTGATGGCTATATTGGCTATTTACATGCAGGCACAACTTTAGGTGCTGGCTCATGGCGTTTAGCTGTGAATGGAAGATATACGCCTTGGAGCGGTGGTGGGATGGTACCGATTCCTGATGGTGTTTATACAATTGATTTTACAGCTGAAACAAAGACAGGTGTTATTTCTGATTATGTTGGTCCTGTATTTATGAAATCAACAAAAGCATCATTACAAGATGTAAGTATTACCTCTACTTCAGTAACGTCGGGTGATACGGTGACAATTACATCTGGGGATACTGCAAATATTGCCGTAGAAGGTAAAGTAGTAGACAAATATATTGACTACAAAGCGCTATTAGCATCTTACGGTTTAAATTATGATGTCAACAGCAAATTAACTACATTGTATGCGGTAACACGTAACGGAGAAATTATTGAAGATGACCTTGTTACTTTACAGCAGGATGGTACATTTACATTTAATGTAGAAGCGGCGTTAAATGAAGCTACAGATTCTGTTACGATGGTTATTTTAGATGCTGCTGGCAATTTAAGTGAGCAGACGGTTTATGGCGAACCAATTTCAATCATCACATCACAAAGTGTAATCGATAAGTTGGCAACAAAAGAATTGGCAAGCGAATGGGATATTTCGAGCGAGGTAGATTTAACGGAAACGGCTCCAAATAAATTATCCTTTATTGCTCCGGTGACGCTTGATAATCCGTATGGATCAAACCATGTGTCAGCCATGACTGATGGTCCAACACGTCCAACAACGTTTACATCAAATACAGTTGCTGATGTAACGAAGCAGGCGACATATACAGTTGCAGATGAGGGAATTGTTGAGATAACAGAAGGCTTAGTGACAGCGAAGGCTGCGGGTACAACGGCGATTACTGTGAACTATGGAAATAACAATGTCGTTATTCCAGTAACGGTAACTTCAGAGTCTAAACCAAATCCGAACCCAGGTAATCCAAATCCAGGTGGTGGTGGAGGCTCTGGTGGAGGCGGTGGCACAACAACACCTGAGACAAAGCCAGAAGCAAAGCCTGAGCCTGAAAAACCAGAAACAACAGAGCCGGAAGAACCACAAACACCATTCATGCCAATCGACCTGCCAGCGGATCATTGGGCAACAAGCTATATCCACAAAATGATTGCAAAAGGTTTGTTGAAAGGCAATGAAAAAGGTGAAGTGAAGCCAGATGCGAATGTTACACGCGCACAATTTGCTTCCATTTTAACACGAGCGCTTGGCTTAACAGCAGGTGGTAAAGCACCATTTAGCGATATCGGTAAATATGCACCAGCAACACAAGCTGAAATTGCTGCGATCTTCGAGGCAGGTATTGCAAAAGGTGTTGATGGTAAATATAATCCATCTGGCGAAGTAACACGTGCACAGCTAGCATTAATGCTATACCGTGCATATGAGTATGCAACAGGAGAAAAATATGTAGCAAAAGGTAAGCCATCATTTACTGATTTAGGTAAGTATAATGCAGAAACCGTGTCGGCGATTGCGATGCTTGAGGAGTTAAGCATTGCAACAGGAGACAACGGCAAATTTAAACCATCTGCCCCTGCGACACGCGCACATACGGCAAAAATGGTTATTAATTTCTTGGAAGTGATTGAGGCTCAATAGGTTAAGAGAACTGCCTATAGACAAAGTCGATTTTTCGACTTTGTCTATTATTTTTTAAGTAACAGCTATAAGTATCATTTTTTTAGATTTTCTGAACTAAAGGGTTCAAAAAAATATTAGAACATAGAAAACTAAAATTAAATGCCGACATATAATAACTTGTTGTTACGAGATTAGTTTGCTGGCAATCTAGAGTGAGTGAATTTTTTATTTACTGTTTATTATAGGTGAAGTAGAATATTTTTAAAAAGAAGGAGGGATTAAATGGTTATTTTACCACGTGAAAGACCTATAAAGGAATATTTATTACAAGCGGCTATTCGCCGAGGATTTCCTGAAATGAAAGATGAATTGGTAAGGATACAACAAGGGTTGGCAGGAGAACAATATGTAGATCGTAGCTGGCAAGACATGCAGTTAGATGAGGAATTTTATTTACTCCACGACTTTAGTACAGATACACATCAAATAGATACGTTGTTTGTTTGCGAAAAATTTATTCTTATAGTAGAAATAAAAAACATTGCAGGACGCATTGATTTTGATGAGAGATGTCACCAGTTCACTCGAACTCTTGAAAATGGAAATGTTCAAGGCTTCAGAAATCCACTCGACCAAGTACGTCGTCATCAACGTTTTCTACGGCAACTATTCCCCGATTTACCTGTCATTTATGTAATAGTGCTAGCACATCCCAAAACAATTATTGGTCAAATACCTCAAAATGAGCCGATTATCCATTGTAGTGGTTTAGAGTTTTATATTCGCAAGCTTCTTACAATGCATAAGGCACGATTATCAACAGAGCAACTTCAACGACTTCAAAATGAATTACTTCAAATGCATACAATTTCTAACCCTAAATTAAATATTGATAAAGACAAAGTTCGTACAGGTGTGCTTTGCAAACAATGTGATTATACTACACAAATGCTATTTCAGTATGGTCGATTCATATGTCCTAAATGCCAAATAAAAGATGATGGCACAATGCTACAGCGAGCAATCGAAGACTATAGTCTGTTAATTAATGAATGGATTACAAATATACAATTTCGTAAGTTTATGAGGGTGAACTCCATCTATGCAGCAAATCGCCTATTAAAAAAATTAAACCTTTCACACAAGGGAGATAAAAAAGGCAGAAAATATTTTATTTCTTTTAAAAGAAACTCGCAAATAAATCCGAGAAATCACAAATAAATTAGAGAACCCGCAAATAAATCCGAGAAGTCACAAATAAAATGGGAAACTCGCAAATAAATCTGAGAAGTCACAAATAAAATGGGAAACTCGCAAATAAATCTGAGAAGTCGCAAATAAAATGGGAAACTCGCAAATAAATCTGAGAAGTCGCAATTAAAATGGGAAACTCGCAAATAAATCCGAGAAGTCACAAATAAAATGGGAAACTCGCAAATAAATCCGAGAAGTCACAAATAAAATGGGAAACTCGCAAATAAATCTGAGAAGCCGCAAATAAAACGGAAAACTCGCAAATAAATCCGAGAAGCCGCAAATAAAATGGGAAACTCGCAAATAAATCCGAGAAGCCGCAAATAAAATGGGAAACCCGCAAATAAATCCGAGAAGCCGCAAATAAAATGGGAAACCCGCAAATAAATCCGAGAAGCCGCAAATAAAATGGGAAACTCGCAAATAACCTCTGAAAAGCCACAAATAAAATGAGAAACTCACAAATAAATCTGAGAAGTCACAAATAAATTAGAGAACCCGCAAATAAATCTGAGAAGTCGCAAATAAAATGAGAAACTCGCAAATAAATCCGAGAAGTCGCAAATAAAATGGGAAACCCGCAAATAAATCCGAGAAGCCGCAAATAAAATGGGAAACTCGCAAATAAATCCGAGAAGTCGCAAATAAAATGGGAAACTCGCAAATAAATCTGAGAAGTCGCAAATAAAATGAGAAACTCGCAAATAAATCCGAGAAATCGCAAATAAAATGGGAAACCCGCAAATAAATCCGAGAAATCGCAAATAAAATGGGAAACTCGCAAATAAATTCGAGAAACTCGCAAATAAAATGAGAAACTCGCAAATAAATCCGAGAAGTCGCAAATAAAATGGGAAACCCGCAAATAAATCCGAGAAGCCGCAAATAAAATGGGAAACTCGCAAATAAATCCGAGAAGTCGCAAATAAACTGAGAAACTCGCAAATAACCCCTGAAAAGCCACAAATAAACTGAGAAACTCACAAATAAATCAATTAATTACTGTAACTTCTTCCAAAAACCTACGTCTAAATTTATGTAAAAACTAAGCTAGGCACCAAAACAGCAAAAAAAATGTTAAAATAGTAGTAGATAGTGATTTTAGCATTAGAGGAGGAAGAATAGTAAATGAAAAAATCATATAAAAAAATGTTAGCCTCTACGGCAGCAGTAGCGGTAGTAGCTTCTGCAATTGTTCCTGTTGCGAGTGCAGCATCCTTTAAAGATTTAAATGGTCATATGTATCAAAATGAAATTTTAGCATTAGTCGATGCGGGCGTTATTAATGGATATCCAGATGGCACATTCCTTCCAAATAATTCATTAACACGCTCGGATGTTGTTAAGCTTTTAGGAAAATATTTAGTGTCGTTAGGTCATGAAGTTCCAGCTGATTATAAAACAAAAATGCGCTTTACAGATTTAACAGCAAAGTCTCAGGATGAGCTATTACAATATGCTGCGCTTGTTAAAGATGTAGGGGTATTCCAAGGTAGCGCTGGTCAGCTGATGCACCGTGATGAAATGCGTCGCGACCAAATGGCGACAGTGCTTGTGCGTGCATTCAATGTAATCAATGACTTTGATTACGCAGCACATGTGAAGGAACAAGGCTTCACAAGCACAATTTCAGATTTAAATAGAACGACAGTAGAGCATCAAACAAATATTGCTGTATTAGATTACTATGATATGGTAAAAGGTGCTTCCTTTAACCCGAAAGATATGACGAAGCGCGGTCAATTCGCTTACTTCCTATACCATATGCTGCAAATTGAAACAAAGCCTGTACTAACAGTGAAAAAAATCGAGGTAACAGCAGCTGATAAGCTTTCTGTTACACTATCTGATGACAAAACGTATACAGTAACATTACCAACGCCACTTGTTGAAAATGTGGAGACAGATGTAAAATTCAAAATCGATGAAGTAGAATATGCTGCAAAAGTAAAATACGAAGTGCCAGATTTAAAAGTAACGGCAGTTACAAATCCAAATGGTGGGCAAGTTAAAATTGACTTTAACCAACCAGTAGCACTTGCAAACGTATTAAATGAAGCAGATATCAACAAAATTGTAAAAGTAGCAGGCATTGCAACACCAGGTAAAATTGATTTATTAAAAGGTGAGCTAAGCGCGGATAAAAAATCTTTAACTGTTACAATTAAAGGTGTAAAACCGTTAACTGAAGGTCGCTACAATGTTGTTGTGGATGGCGTGAAAACAGAAAAAGGCTTAACACTTATTAAATATGATGAAGTACCAACATTTACAGCTGACAAAGTAGCACCAGCAATCGCTTCTGCTGAAAACGCTGGAGCAACACGCGTGAAGGTGAAGTTTACTGAACCAGTGACAAATACAACAGGTACAACGCAATTTACATTAGCAAATGGCTCAGTTATTTCCAATGTAACAGGTACTTTAGAGCGAAATGCAACAGAGGTTACATATGACTTTACTAAAGCAACAGTAAATGGCGTTGCTTTATCTCCAGGTACTTCTGTGAATATTACATTTGGTGCATTAGTAGATATTTCAAATAATGTAGCACCAGCAAATACTGTTAAAACGACAGCTACAATTGGTGTGCGTGATGGTGTAGCACCAACATTATTAAATATTGAACAAGTAGGTGCACGCAAATTTAAACTAATTTTCTCTGAGGAAATTCGTGATTTAACACGTACAGACATTAGTGTAGTCCAAAACTCACAAACTTTAGGTGTAATTGGAGTAGAAAAAGATAAGAAAAATCCAGTTGCTTATATTATTGAAACAGCACAAGAGCTAAATGGCTATGCAACAGTAGCGAATGCTTCTGGTCGTTATATTACAGACTTATCAGGTGAGTCTAATACATTCTACATGTACTATAACTTTGTCCGAGATACGACAGTACCAAGCTATGTATCAACAACGGTTGTGAAAGACAATAATGAAGAGTATTTAGAAATTTTATTTGATCGCAATATCAACGTATTACCAAACGCTAATATTGCATTTAATGGTTGGTATGCACAAGCTAACAATCAACAAGGGCAATTGAATGTTTCAGCAATTCCGAAAAAAGTAGCAACAAACGATAAAGCGTTACGTGTAAAATTGCGTGATTTATTAGGTGTTGGTTATGATTTTGTGGGTGCTAAATATGCAGGGCAGATACATTTATCAGGTGTCGTAAGTGAATATAACCTACCAGTAGCAACAACTCCACAGCAAATTCAATTTGATCGCTCTGGCGATTTAGGTAGTATTGCGGATAGAGTAATTGTAGAACGTGTGGAATCGGTTCCTTCAAATGAGAATAACAGATATCAAAATATTCGTGTGACTTACTCACACCCAATCGATTTTGCATCTGCAACAAATAATCAAAACTATATTGTAGATGGTACACAAGTTATTAGTGCTTTACCGACTCAAGGTGGTATTGCAAATCGTCAAGTTGACTTGCGCTTATCAGTAAATGACACAACGCAGTTAAACGAATTCTTTACAACGGTGACAATTAATAATGTATATGCAGCTGGACGCAATGTGATGGTAGATGCTTATTCAGCACCATTAAGATTACGTGAAAACAATAAGCCCTATGTAGTTGGGAATAATGTTGCGGTATCGACTGAGGATATTGCAAATGGGCTAAAAGTAGGGAAAACAATTTCTTTCACAGTTTCTGAACCAATACAAACAACAATTCCTAACCCATTCTCTGTTATGGTTAATAATGTAGATATAGTACAACAAGTTTCTTATAGTGGTGATAACCGAGTTGTGAATATTAGCCTCAAAAATGATATTCAGCAAAATGACGTAGTGACAATTGCATTAAAGCAAAATGTCATAATTACAGATGCAGCAGGTAATGTTTTTAATTTTAATACAACAAAATTTAGTTTTAATGGCTCACAAAGCTACACATATGGAGTACTACAATAAAACACTAGCCTTGTAAACTACTATTACTAGAAAGTAACCAAACTGTAATAAAAACTCAGCAGATTTTCATATAAAATAAAAGATGGTGTAGCTTGCTACACCATCTTTTCTAATTTTCATGATGCAATTCATGTATAATAAAAAAGTTGAGGTGAAAAATAAGTTAAGCATGTCAGAGAAGGAGTTATCGCAACATGAAGAAATTACTAACAGCATTACTTGTGCTATTGCTCGTTAGCTCATCGCTGACGCCAGCAGCTATTTATGCAGCAGAGGAGCAGGAAAGTAATGAGCCAGTTGTAGGAACAGTAGAAGAACAAGTACCAACAGCTGAACAAGTAACGGAAGAAAAGCAAGAGGACACAGAGGCGCAAACTGAGGAAGAGGCACAGCCAGCTGAAGAAGTGGTGCCCGTTAAAAATGAGCAACCTACAGCAGAAACAGAATATGTAACTGTTCCTCAAAAATTAGCAGATGTACCAAACAGCTTTTGGGCGAAAATGAAGTAATGCAGCTCGTGGAAATTGGCGCAATTAACGGTTATCCAGATGGTGAGTTTCGTCCAGCCTTAACGATTTCAGTTGGGCAATCGACAAGTCTTTTGAAAGGTGCGCTACAGTTACCAGAGGCACCGTATCAGCCGATTTTTAAAGATGTAAGTCAAAAGTCGAGCTTTGCAGCAGGTGTATTTTCTACATATAAAGCAGGAATTTTTAAAGGGAAGAAAGATGGCACTTTCGGAGTTGCTGACCCATTGACACGTGAAATGATGGCTTCAGCCTTAGTAAATGCCTTTCATTTAAAGGACACAGGCGAAGCGATTACATTCAAGGATTGGGATAAAATTAGTCCAGAGCATCAAGAAAATGTTAAAATTTTAGCACAGCATGGCATTACAACGGGACGTGAGGATGGTAGCTATGATCCGCAGGCAGTCGTTAACCGTGTGACATTTGCGGTGATGATTCATCGTGCGCTTGTGATGAATAATGAAATTACACCAAAGGACTACACGATTGAGACAGCACAGCAATCAAAATTTACATTGTTCCGCAAAGAGGCGAATTTTGCACAAGTAACAAAAGGCGATACACCGCTATTTGTACGCTCAGAATCAGCGATTAAATTAGCAGGAACGAAAACAGAAAACTTCGGTGTAGCAACAGATACAATTTACACATATAAAATTGGCTCACATGCGACACTAAAAGTGACAGTGCGTCGCCTAACAAATGGCGATGAATTTGTCTTTTCTACATTAACAAACACAAGCGATGCAAAGGTAAGTGTGGATTTATTCCAAAAGCAAGCGAATGTGACAAATTTCCGCCTTTACCGCTATGATCGTTTCCCGATTTCTAAAAATGTCAATGATGTGTTTGGCTACGATTCATCAAGCTATCCGACAGGGCTAATGCGTTTTATGTCGACTGAAAAGCTTGCTGGTGATCGCATGGTAGGACAAGCCTATCGTTCTAAGCAGCTAACGCAAAAATATGATAATGGCGGTACGAGCTATATGCGTGATTTACGTGCAGAGTACGAAGCGTTGTCATACACATGGTTAGGAACAGATTTATTGTCATTTTACACACTAGCGTCAACTGGTCAGGATATTGTAGATACATGGTATATGGATTCAAATGAACGTTTATTTAACAACGATGAGAATATGAATAGCTGGATGGTGGAAACGGCTGCGAACTATAAAAAGCGTAACAATTGGTATACTGCGGAAGGTCCATTTAACAAAATGGCTACAACGACAGAGCCAATGCCGAAAAACTATCAAGGCTTTGGACGCAATTTACTGTTAGTAAAGGAAGACCGCGCACTTGTTCTATTTAAAGAGCAAGGTGACCGTTACTTTGCTAACTTAGTGAAAAATTCCTTTGTCAGCCTACAAAAATTTAAAGGCAATAAGACATATTGGGAAACGGAAGTAACGAGTACGTATTTAAAAGGGCTATATGGTATTCATGCACCATTTATTGATACGCGCTTTAATGAGCAAATCGCATTGTTCTACTACAATTCAGGTGCGGAATTTGAAATTCCAAACTATCGTACACCATTAAAAAATTATGCAGATTTAATCGTTTCACAAAGAACAAATAATAATGTTATTCGTGTCACTAAAGATGCCTATTACATTCCAGACTACTTCCCACTTAAGCAAAATGTTACAACACATACGTCGATGAACCATTTGCTTGGTGGTATGAACATTTTATTGATGGCTTATAATGAATTTGGTGATGCTAAATACCTTGAAACAGCAACAGCAATTCAAGCGGCATTAGCAATCGAAAAAGATAAATGGATTCGTCCGAATGGAGATATTTGGTATCGTATGAATAAGGAAGGTCAGTTTGCAGGTACAGACTATCAGCATTTGACATTAGAGGATTTAATCCAATCATATCGTCTATGGAAAGATATCGATACGTCAAAATTGCCTGTTCTTGAGGAAATGATTGCCTCAAAAGCGGGGTATTTATCAGCTAATCAGCTAGGCTACACAATGAAAATTAAAAACGGTCTTGAAGCAATTGGCATGCTGCACTATTTACCAGAAGGTCCATTGCACACAGACGCATTATAAAATAGAAGGGGGCGTTGCAAAGGGGCGCTCCCTTTGCGACGAGGATGGTGACAATTGATTGTGACCACCGCAGGAGCACAATTTTAAACAAAAATTGACTATGTAAAAAAGCGGAGCCGTCCAGAAAGTTCACTTTCTGGACGGCTCCTTTTTCTTTGGAACGAAGAATAAATCCTTGAAAACGCAGAATAACTATCAAGCAACGGTAAAATCACCATTTTTTTCTTCAAAAACTGCACATTTTGCCGATAAATAACGTAAGTCGATTGATGCACGAAAGGATGAACTAAATGAACAATAAAGTGCGTGTAGGAATACTAGCGAGCCTGTTACTTGCGCCAGCTACACTTGCAAATGCAAACGAACAAACACCTATCACTCAGCAAAATGAACAAGTGCCATTTAATGTGGTAGCGAATGTATCAGAGCGAGATATTTTATTAGCCCCATTTAAAACATTATATGAGGAATCTAGTAGCAGTGCGATAGCTCAAGCGAGTGACGCCATTGAAAGCTATACGCCTGAGCAACGAGCTGTTATAGGCGAGGCAGATGCTGTTTTACTTGAGGCGAAGGTGGACTACGTTAAGGCCCATGCACAGGTAGTGAAAGACTTGAATGCCGTGAAATTAGCGATTGATCAATTAGCTGTGACATCGCCTACTCTAATGACCTCCGTAGAGGAGATAAGAGTGGATTATGATCAAGCGGTAGAGGATTTAGAGGACATACAAGAGGAATTTAGAACAGCTTTTAATGCCAATCCCAATGCTGAAATTAAAGGTCAACTAAAATATGTTGATAATAATGAAGCGCAAAATAGCGTTATTGTAAGCAATGTTGTAAAAAACTATAAAACGTTAGAGACGCTTGAAAAAGACATTGTTCAAGCGCAGGATTTCATTGATACACACATTATTAATTTACAAAGTCTTTCAAAGCCTACGTATAAAACGGTGATTGCAGAGGCCCAAACTGGCTATAAAGCCCTAAATGATAACCAGAAAAAAATTCTGGCTGCTTACTCTATTGGGCCAGAATTAACGGCAGCTCAACTATTTAAAAAAGCTGAGGATGTACTAATCGCTGTAGGAAAAGCAGATCAGCTTTATACAACTATTTTAACTGCAAATTATACCTCTGTTAGCTCACTTCGTTCGAAAATGAATGATTTAACAAATGCTTTAAAGGTAATTGGCACAGAATATGAGCATTTACTTGAGGCGAATCCAGCTGTTATTGCACAGTTGGACAAGGTCTACAATTTAGTTGAAGCAATCGACAAATTAAAAGTGGAAGATTATCGTACCGAGGAAAATGGTGTAACGACATTACAGAAGCTGAATAATGAATACAATGATATTGCTCCTGAGCACAAAATACGTGTTTTCAATTATAACAAGCTTGACACTGCTACGAAAGATGTCGTTGCAGCAGATCATGTGATTGATTTAATTCGTCAATTGGATATCGATAATCCAACAACATTGCAAACAGCAACAGAAGCGTACAATAAACTAACATCAGATCAGAAAAAGTTAGTTCCAACAGGATTTAGCGATGATTTAAAAACTTTCCAGCAAGATAATAAAAGTGCATCAGCAGTTGTCAAAGCAATCGATGTGCTAAAACCATCTTTAGACACTAGTTTCTTATCAAAACTAAATGCAGCGAGTGCATCTTATAAAAAGTTAAGTGAAAAGGAACAAAAGCATGTGTCAAATGCTGCAACTTTAACACAGCTTGAGCAATTTAAAGATGTTATCGAAAAAGTGGTTACATTGAAGTTGCCTAAATCAACAAAAGAGGAAGTTACGCAATATGAAACAACGGTAACAGAAGCAAGAGCAGCCTTTACGTCAGCTAAAAGCATTGACATTAGCACATTGTCCAATACCCTGCAAACAGCGTTGAACAACACATTGGATACAGCGGATGAAAAATTGAAAGTAGCTGCTACTGATATTGCGCGAGCACAAATGATTGTAACAGCAATTGACGGGCTAACAACTGCAGATACAGCTTCATTATTAGTAAAAATAAGTGAGGCAAGAGCGCTATATGATGAGAAAGTGGAGCCAGCCACATCAGCTAATGCGAAAAAGCTCGTTTATAATTACAGTGCATTAGTTGCTTTAGAAAAGAAATATGCTGCTGTATTAAAGATTACGAAAGAGATTGATACACTACCAACTTACTATAATAAAACATCATTGCTTGGTCGCATTCAATCTATTCAAAAGGCTTATGATAGCTTAGGCACAATGAAGGATGCAGTTTATAACCAAACAGCATTACAGCAGCTTGATCCAGTTGCGCAATTTATGGTAGGTGTTAATGCATTAAAGCCGAAGGATAGCGACTATGAGGCAAAGGTGAAAGCGTTACAGGATGATTATGTAGTAATCAAGGCAAGCTTTGCAGATGATCAGTATAAGCCATTAATTGCTATGTTGAATAAAAATTATGAGGCAAAGCTAACGCTAGCTGATAGCAACATTTCAATTGCAAGCAATGTTGTTCAAAACATTGAAGAATTAAAATTGCTCAAGGATGCTACGGTTGCCGAAAAAATTAACAATATTAAAATAGAATATAAAAAAGTAAAACAAAAAAATCTTGTAACAAACTATAAGGATTTCCAGGCAATTGAGAAAGATTATAAAAAAGCAAGCAAAGTCATCAAATTGATTACTGATTTACCAACAGCTACACTCGCTGATGCGAAAAACTATGCGAAGAAAGTAGCGGCAGCTCAAAAAGCATATGAGAAATTAACAACAGAGCAAAAGAAATATGTGCACAATGAAAATGCACTGAAAGAGGTAATTCCATCCGCACAGGTCATCGGACTGATAGCTGAATTAAAAACATCAAGCAAGGATTATTTAGCAAAGCTAGACGAGGCAAAAAAGAAATATGCAGAACTATCTGAGGATAATCAAAAGAAAGTTGTCAATGCTAGCTTACTAACAGATGGTGACGCAATGAAGGCATCTGTTGAAGATGTAGAGGCGTTAATTCGTGCCGCAATACCAACAGCGACAGATTATATCCAAAAGCTAATCGATGCGCGTCAAGCGTATGATGGACTATCAAAAGACGAACAGCGCATGGTAAGCAATATTAAAGACTTAACAACGCGTGAAAAAGCGGTTAAGCCTGTATTAAAGCTAACGGAAGATATTGCAGTACTTGATCCATCAAATGCAACAAAATTTATTTCACAGTATAAATCAGCCTTGAAAGCACATGAGAAATTAAGCTTTGCAGATCGTGCACTTGTGACAAATGAGCAACGCTTAGTGACAGAATTAGCACCAATCTTCAAAGTGATGGAGCAAATTTCACTTATTAAAGAATCAAGCAAAACATTTGTTGAAGATGTAACGAAAACACGTGCTGCTTACAATGCATTATCAGCTGGTCAGCAAGCACAAATTTCGAATTATGCCCGTTTATTAGAGCAGGAGCTGAATGTGCAAGGTGGTGCGCGCGTTGATGAGATGATTCGTGCAATTAAAGGCAGCAATCCGAAAGAATATGTTGCCAATGTCAAAGCAGCACGAGAAGCCTATAATGCATTAAGCTCTGCAAATAAAAAGGGTGTTACTTTAATTAATGATTTAAAAGAAGAAGAAAAATATATTAAGCCGGTTGAGGTTGTCATGCAATTAATCGATGGCTTATCGAACCCACGCAATGATATGGCAAAGCAAGTAACAAGCATTCAAAAAGCGTTAGCAAAATTGAATAGCGAGCAGCAGTCATTCGTTGCCAATATGTCTGATTACACAGATTTAGCGAGCATTATTCATGTATATGAATTAATTCAAAAGCTAAATCCATCGGATAAATATTATTTCGGAAATTTACAAGCAGCCCAAACAGCATATGGTAAACTATCGGCAGAAGAGAAAATGCGTGTAACGAATTACTACAAACTACAAGAAGCAATTACAAATGTCGAAGGTGTAGAAAACGTTATTAATACAATCGCAGGACTATCTTCAAGCTCCAGCACATATTTTGCAGATGTTGAAAAAGCGCTAGATTTATATAAAGCGTTACCTTCTGCATTGAAAAAACAAGTGCATAACTATGATATTTTAAAAAATGCTGAGAAAAGCATTAAAAATGCACAAAAAGTAATGAATACGATTGATCAAATTGATCCAACGGTACGCAGCTTCGAGTCGAAAGTGAAATCGGCACGCAAGGCTTATGATAAATTAGCACCAGAGGAAAAAATGTTAGTAACAAACTATACATTTTTAACACGTTATGAATTAGAATTAGGTTTATAAAATGGAATGAGGCTGTCTTGAAAAGGTAATATCTTTTCAGACAGCCTTTATACGAAATTGTCTTTGCAGACGGCTTCATTCCTAGTATTGGGGTGTCATTAATGAAAGAAAAATTGATTGTCGTGATGTTAGCACTTGCGTGTATTTGGCAAACACCTGCATACGCAGCTGTGCATTTTAAAGATTTACCAAATGCTTATTGGGCGACACCTGCCATTATGCAATTAGTAGATGTGGGATATATGGAAGGCTTTGAAGATAATACATTTCGACCAAACGAGTTAGTTACGAGGGAAGAAGCTGCTGTAGTTATTGCGCGGGCAATAGGTGGTGCGCCTGCCAAAGATTTTCTTTTACAAGCAACTGATGTACCACCAACACATACGCACTATGCAGAAATTCGCAAGCTTGCACAACTAGGAATTATTCAAAACAATGAGCTTTTTCAGCCAGATGAGCCACTTCAGCGAGCACATCTTGCCAAAATGATTGCGCTTGCCTTTCATATTACAACAGATGCGTACAATAAAGCAGCATTTAAAGATTTGCCTAAAAACTATTGGGCAAAAAACTATATTGAATCATTAGCAGATATTGAAATTGTTACAGGAAAAACGGCAAGTAAATTTGAGCCAACAGCCTATGTAACACGTGCTCATTTAGCAGCATTTATAGCAAGGGGAATGGCCTTTCAACAGAAGGTAGCACGTCATGAAGTCGTCTATGATTATCTTGGCAAAGGCTATATACCGACAATAAGTGATAAAGGTGATTTTGCCAAAGAAGCGATTGCGATGACAAATCAGCAACGTCAACAACATGGCTTGAAGCCTTTAACATATGATCCGCAATTAACACAATTAGCAGTTATTAAAGCACAAGATATGATTCAGCACAATTATTTTGAGCATCAATCGCCACGTTATGGCGCACCATGGGATATGGCAGAGTTATTTGACTATTCATATACAAGCTTTGGTGAAAATATTGCTCGAAACTTTAATAGCGCACAAGCAGTGACAGATGCATGGATGGCCTCTACTAAGCATCGTGAAAACATTTTAAAAGCGAGCTATACACATATTGGAATTGGCATTAAATATACAAAAGATGGACAATATTATTGGGTACAGCTTTTTTCCAGTAAATAAAATGTTTTGCTTTTATAAAAAGCGGGTATGTAAAAAAGTGGTGTGTAATATTACAATGTAGTTACGGAGTTGCCACGTATATTACGATAAAATTAGATAAAAAGCGCAGAAATACAGCTTCAACGCTGTCATTTCGCGCTTTTTTGCTATTTTCTAAACTGTTACACAAGTGAAAAGTTATAGCGGGCTTTTCTATGGTAGTCTTTTAATTGGGCCTACAGCCAAGGGAAATTTGAGAGGAGAACAAAACATTTTGAAGAAACGAGTTTTATTACCTGTATTTGCTGCATTTATGATTTTTGCAGGAGCAAATTCACATGAGGCAGAAGCAGCATCAGTAGATCAGTTAACGTCATCGGCTTATAAATATATCGGAACACCATACATATACGGAGGTACAACAACACGCGGCTTCGATTGCTCAGGCTTTACACGCCAAGTATTTAGCGATTTAGGTATTTCACTACCGCGTACATCTGGTGCACAATATGGCCAAGGTCAAGCAGTTGCCAAAAGTAATTTACAAGCAGGCGACTTATTATTTTTCAATACATCTGGCGCAGGTGTATCACATGTAGGGATTTACATCGGTGATCAAAAATTCATCCATTCACAAACGAATCAAGGTGTGAGCGTGACAAGCATTCATGCATCATACTGGGCAAGTCGTTATATCGGTGCAAAGCGTGTCAAAAGCTTTTCAACTGCTGAACTAGCAAAAGCAGAAGTAAAAAATGCACAAATTGATTTTTCAGTATATGCTTCACGCGGTGAAGTAGCCATTCAATTAGCAAAGGCATTAAATCTTGATACATCTGATACAAGCTCACCATTTGCAGATGTGAAGCCATCAGCAAAATATGCTGGTGCTGCGACAGCATTGAATAAAATTGGCGTTTTCTCTGGAGATGAACATGGAAAATTTAATCCTGCATCACCTATCACGCGTGCACAGCTAGCTAAAATTTTAGTTGTTGCATTTGATTTACAGCAAGAAGGCGATGCACCACACTTTAAAGACGTACCTGCATCACACTGGTCAAGTGAATATATCGCAACATTGGCTTCAACAGGTATTACTGTTGGTAAAGGTGACGGCACATTTGCTGTGAATGATTATGTTACATTAACACATCTTGAGGCATTTATTAACAGAGCACAGCAGCAATAAAATAGGATACACTGGGCCGTCTTCGATAATTTGTTAGACGGCTCATTTTTTCATGATTTAGAAGGAGCCCTAATAAAGTTTGTAACTTTTTGCGATGTTCCTAAGTCAAATGAGATAGCGATACGAGGTTTTCACAAAAAAGATGGAAGAAAGTCGAAAACTAGATTTCGCAAAAGGAAAATTTTTGTTACAATTAAACTTGGTAAAGTAGAAGGGAGGAAAAGAGGCATTGTCTTTCAAAAAAGTCAGCCTGATGTTAATTGTCGTTATAATGTCAATGTTTAATATACATAATGTATATGCCAATGCGCGATTCGCCGATGTTTCTACTTCACATGGATCGTATGAAGAAATTAATTACTTAGTAGACTTAGGGGTAATTAAAGGATACACGGAGAATGGCAAAACTATCTTTAAGCCAAACGCACCAGTAACGCGTGGACAAGTTGCGAAAATGGTGGTAGAGGCTACAGGAAATAAGCCGCTAGTTGTTCAAAAATCATCTTTTTCTGACGTTCAAGTAGGAACGGAGCTATCTGGCTATGTTGAGCGTGCCATCGAATTAGGCTACTTCTCAGCATACTCTCAAGGGAAGTTTGGCCCAAACGTACCACTAACACGTGATGAAATGAGTAAAGTACTTGTTAGTGCTTTCAAATTAGATGCAGAGGAATTTGGCAAGCTAACAGTGCCATTTACAGATATTAAGCCAACACATGCTTATTATAAATATATTGCAGCAATTTATTATAGTGGAATCACAAAAGGTGATACAACAGGTACAAAGTATAATGCAACAGAGGTTGTGAAGCGTTCACAGTTCGCCTCATTTATTGCTCGTGCTAAAAACGAAAAATATCGTTTAGATTTACCTGTCAAAGGAGTTACGATGCCAAGTGCTGAAGATGCAATTGGACAAGTACGTGCAACGACAGATAATTTAAATATACGTTCTTCTGCTAGCTCAGCAAACAATTCAAATGTTTTAGGTAAAGTAAACACAGGTACAACGCTTTATTTGTATGAAGTGAGTGCAAATGGATGGCTTAAAGTTGCCTATGAGGGGCGCTATGCTTATGTTTATAAAGATTATGCGCAGCTTATAGCAGCAGATGGTCAAGCATTAAGTAAAGTAAACAAAGAAGTGAAGGCAGTTGGGGAAGTCGCTCTTTATAAAACGCGTGATGTGAATAGTCAATCAATGGCAAAATTCACAGATGACGCAACAATTAAAGTATATGGAACGACAGGCAACTGGTATTTAACAGAGCAAAATGGTATTCCAGGCTATGTCCGTATTTCACAAACAAAGGATATTGTTGTGGAGCCACCAAAGGATAACAACGGTGGGCAAGAAGGCTCTGATAATGGTTCGGGAGAAGAACAACCACCAGTAGTTGTAGAACCGGAGCCGGAACCAGAACAGCCTATACAACCCGAGACGCCACCAACATTGAATACGAAAACGATTGGTAGCGTAACAGTGGATGGCTTGCATATTCGTCAATCGGCATCAGGCTCTTCTGCTTCATTAGGGAAAATGAATCGTGGGACACTTGTAGAAGTGCATTCCATCTCAGGCAACTGGGCAAATGTTACACATAATGGTGTAACAGGCTATGTGCATAAAACTTACTTACGTCTTATTAATCAAACAGGCTCCAAAATAGCTGGTCGCATTATCGTGATTGATCCAGGGCATGGTGGTAAAGATCCTGGCACAACACACGGTAAAGCAGCGCAAGAAAAAGAAATCACACTGAAAGTATCAAACTTAGTGAAGAAAAAGCTTGAGGCAAGTGGTGCTATCGTAAAAATGACACGCACAGGCGATACGTATCCATCATTACAGGATCGCGTAGATTTCACGAAAAATAACTATGGAGAAATCTTCGTCAGCATCCATGTAAACTCTGCTAGTTCATCTGCTAAAGGTACAGAAACATACTACAGTGTAACATCGAATGATAATGAAAAAGAAGACTTCGCTTTAGCGACAGCAATCAATAGTCAAATTGTTAAGCAAGCAAATATGAATAATCGTGGTGTAAAACGTGTCGATTACTATGTAGTAAAAGGTCTTGTTGTGCCTGCTATATTAGTAGAGCTAGGCTTCCTATCAAATGAAGAAGACCGCAACAAGCTAACAAGCGACAAATACGCAGAAATTTTCGCTCAAGCAATCTACGATGGAATTGTAGAGTACTATAGTAAATAAACGGAGAGGCTACTAGATTTCTAGTAGTCTTTTCTTTTTTTGAGAAGGCGCAACGTCAATAAATTGAGCAAGTCGAAAATATATCTGGCGAAGTCGCAAATAAAATGAGAAAAGCGCAAATATATCAGAGAAGCTGCAAGTAAAATGGGAAAAACGCAAATATATCAGAGAAATCGCAAATAAAATGGGAAAAGCGCAAATATATCTGAGAAGTCGCAAATAAAATGAGAAAAGCGCAAATATATCCGAGAAGTCGCAAATAAAATGGGAAAAGCGCAAATATATCCGAGAAGTCGCAAATAAAATGAGAAAAGCGCAAATATATCTGAGAAGTCGCAAATAAAATGGGAAAAGCACAAATATATCCGAGAAGTCGCAAATAAAATGGGAAAAGCGCAAATATATCCGAGAAGTCGCAAATAAAATGGGAAAAGCGCAAATATATCTGAGAAGTCGCAAATAAAATGGGAAAAACGCAAATATATCTGAGAAGCCGCAAATAAAATGGGAAAAGCGCAAATATATCCGAGAAGTCGCAAATAAAATGAGAAAAGCGCAAATATATCTGGCGAAGTCGCAAATAAAATGGGAAAAACGCAAATAAATCAGAGAAAGCGCAAATAAATCAGAGAAGAGCGCCAATAGCCCCACAAATAAATCAAAAAACAGGCTGACGGGAAAGATAATATCTTTTCTCGACAGCCTGTTTTTAACTTATTGTAATGGCTTTACTAAGTCTGAGCGAATCCAAGCAAAGTCAGCGGGTGGGTTGTTGTCTGAGTACACTTTGTACCAGATGTAGCCATCGCTACCCATTGTTTCTTCTACAATTGCTACAGGGTAACCGAATAAGCCTGTTTCACCTGTTGTTTTCGCTTTGTAGATGAAAGCGATTGGTGAGGAAGTGGACGGTTCCATACGTGCGTTTACTGACTCGCCATTATTTAGCACCATAGCTAGGCGACCTTGCTTAAAGTCTTTGCGACCGAAGCGGTTGTCTAGACGATACATATGGCCTGCAATTTTGCTACCCCAGTATGGATCTGATGCGTAATGGACGTTCATCCCTGTCGTTTTATTGCCAGGTACAGCGCCTTTTGCATAGCCACCTGCTTGAGGTGCATAGTTTTTATTGACATATTGATTAATGAAAGCAAGAATGCTGTCATTTGCAGATGCATAAGTTGAACCAGCAGCTTCATTAGCATCGAAAACGCGGATGCCGAAAATATTATTTTTTTGAAGCGCATTGGTACTTATACCATAATCACTTTCATGGATAGCTGTTGCTAAAATAAACAATGCATTGACATGATGCTCTTGTTCTACTGTTTTTAAAAATTGACCTAATCCGAGTAAACGAGATTCCGTTAAAATATTAGCATAGCGTGATGCTATTGGGCGACGTTCCTCAAGAATTTTTTGAATCATATAATCAAGCTCTTCTGCTGTATAATTTGTCGGTTGGCGTAATGAGGCAAATTGGAAATATTGATAATGCTTGCCTACAAGCTGATTATTCGCATTGTAGAAATGTACACCATCTGTTCCATAATAATGAACGCCTGCTGCCATAAAGCTTGGCGCCTCGCCCATTACATATTCGCCAATGAAGGCTTGTGTAATATGGTTATAGAGCTTATGAGAAAGCATGCCGTTTGCAACATAGTAATAGTCGCGCCCTTTAATAAGGGAAGTAGGTGTTAGCGTAATTTCATTCATTTTTGCATAGCCTTTTGTATCACCAGCTTGTACAATCGCATACTTATTGTTGCTACCGTAATATTTTAGCTCAGAGCCTTCAACAACATATGTTAAGGCATTAGTGAAATCCTGATTGCCATAAATCGTTACTGTATTTGCTGCAACATCAGCAGCTGAGGCGATACCTGAGTTCATTTTAATGATTTTATTACCTTGGAACAGTACATTAACACCGTTCGTTGATTGGTAAGCGGCTTCTGCTTGTTCATATGTAGTATAAACAGTTGGCTGCTTTGTTACCGTTATACCAGAAACTGTACCTACATAATAGTTGTTGTTCGTTTCCACAGGTGGTGGCGTAGGCTGTGGTGTATTGTTTTCTGGCTCTTGTTGCGCATATTGCTGTGCGACAACGTTTGTACGATATAAAAATGCTGCAGCATGTGCGATTGTTGCAGAGCCTTGTGGGTTAAAGAACACGCCTTTTTTCTCATGAGAGCCACGAATAATATTGTAATAAACAGACGTAGAGACAGCTTCATGGAATTGTTTACTAATCTTTTTATTATCCGCAAATGTTAATGGCGCAGATTGTGCTGGAACATTTAAATAACGTAAAGCTTTATAAAGCATGGCCGCCATATGCTGGCGCGTAATTTTTTCATTCGGTCGGAATGTTCCGTCAGGATAGCCCCCTAAAATACCTGAGCCCGCAGCTGCTTGAATTTCAAATGTTAAAGGATCACCGACTTTTAAATCTGAAAATTGATACTTGTCCGATGCAGGTAAGTTAAAAGCACGTGTAATATAGGCAGCAAATTCGCCGCGTGTTACAGCGCGATTAGGCTGATAGTTACCTTTACTATCAGGCAGAATGACACCTAAATTTGCCCAATGTGTCAGCTCATTTACCATCTGATGTCCTTGAATATCGTTCGCATAAGATGAAGATGGCATGACCACCGTAAGCATTAAAATTATGGTGATGACAAAGGTTGTTATTTTTTTGATCATAAAAAGATCCTCCTTTCAATCTATAATAGTTTAACAGTATTTTTAAGAGATGAATAGAAGATACTAGGTTTGTAATGATATTGTAACCTCAAAAATAATAGTCTGAAAATTTAGATATTTAGGAGGTTTTTTTAAGAAAATGTGGAATATATCTATACTTTATTGATTTAATTAGGAGGCGATCTGAATGGTGAAATTATATGATTCTAGTATGTTTTACGATGAGATGCTAGAGGGAAGTAAGCCAAAAGTGCACTATCAAACATTTTATGAGCAATTGCAAGCGTTTTCTATGCAACAGCTTCAAGATAAGCATCAAGCTGCACAGTCTAGCTTTTTAAGAAAAGGAATCACCTTTACGGTTTATGGAGCAGAAGGAGGTACAGAGCGCACGATGCCCTTTGATTTTGTACCAATTATCATACCTGAGGAAACATGGAAGATGATTGAAAGAGGCATGAAGCAACGGGTGAAGGCACTGAATCTTTTTTTGCATGATGTTTATCATGAGCAGAAAATTGTGAGGGCAGGTATTGTGCCGAAAGCATTAATTGATAATAATCCATATTACTATAAACAAGTAATCGGTACGACAGTGCCATTACAAAATCATATTTTTCTGGCAGGCATTGATTTAATTCGTGATGAGCATGGCAATTATTGCGTGTTGGAAGATAATTTACGCAACCCTTCTGGCATGAGCTATGTTTACCAAAATCGCTATGTGATGCGCAATATTTATCCTGAATTTTTTGGTGATTACTCAATTGAGCAGCTAGAGGGGCAGCTCGTTTATATGCGAAAGGCTTTGTTAGCACATCGCCCGGCAAATTTGCCTATCGATCAAGAGGTGCATGCAGTGCTCTTGACAGCAGGTATTTATAATTCTGCTTATTATGACCATGTCTTTTTAGCGAAAAGCTTAAATATTCCGCTTGTTGAGGGACGTGACCTTGTTGTTAAAGATGATACCGTCTATTTAAAAACGATTTTGGGCTTAAAACGTGTAGATATTATTTATCGTCGTATCGATGATGATTTCTTGGACCCTGTGCATTTTAGAGAGGATTCAATGCTTGGTGTTGCGAATCTTTTAGATGCTTATAAAAAAGGCAATGTCGCCATTTTAAATGCTGTAGGCAATGGTGTGGCAGATGATAAGGCGATGTATCAATACGTGCCAGAGATGATTCGCTTTTATTTACAGGAGGAGCCAATCATTAATAATGTGCATACGTATTTATTAGAGGAGGAAGAGACAAGAGCGTGGGTACTAGAGCGTTTGGATGAGCTCGTAGTAAAAAATGTAGGAGCATCTGGTGGCTACGATATGCTAATTGGACCGCATGCTACAGAGGAGGAACGCCAGGTTTTCCGTGAAAAAATTCTCGAAGCACCGCATCAATATATTGCACAACCAACGATTAAGCTATCACGTGTACCAGCATTTCAAGAAGGCCGCTTTTATCCATGTCATGTTGATTTACGTGTTTTTGTGATGAGCGGTGATGAAACATATGTATTACCTGGCGGCTTATCACGTGTTGCCTTGAAGGAGGGCTCATTAGTTGTCAATTCCTCGCAAGGCGGCGGTGGTAAGGACACATGGATTGTAAAAGGAGGGAATGCACATGCTTAGTCGTGTAGCAGATTCATTATATTGGATTGGGCGCTACGCAGAGCGTACGCAAACAAATGCGCATATTTTATTTTCACAACTGGAGCAAATGCTTGAGCTCAGTCATAAAGATGCAGCATATGAAAAAGAGTGGCGAGCCGTATTAACGATTTGTGGATATATTGAGGAATATGAGACACATTATAAGGTCGGTGTATTGGAGGAAATGGTGCGTTATTTAGTATATGATGCTAACAACTTAAACTCGCTTATGTCAACGGTTAACAGTATACGGACAAATGCACGGCATACGCGTGATCGCATTCCGAACGAGCTATGGGAGGAATGGAATAGCCTATATTTAGATATTCAAGATGGCGCATATTCAAATGAAATTTCTGTATTAAATACAACAGATTTTTTAACACATATTCGCAAAACTGCGTTAACGTCAACAGGAGCGATTGATTCCTTAATGACGCGAGATGTCGGCTATCAATTTTTGAAAATCGGTAA
This sequence comes from Lysinibacillus louembei, assembly GCF_033880585.1. Classification (NCBI taxonomy): domain Bacteria; kingdom Bacillati; phylum Bacillota; class Bacilli; order Caryophanales; family Bacillaceae; genus Lysinibacillus; species Lysinibacillus louembei. The sequence continues at coordinate 335,309 of NZ_CP137624.1, read as the reverse complement.
ATGGCTAGAGCGCTCAGAAAAAACAGCGCTAATTTTACATCGTTTATTAGAAATTGCGGATCATTTAGAGGTGGACCGTGCTCTACGTCTAAGCCTTCGTTATACGAATACAGTAGATGAATATGCATATCGTTCGAGTGTTTTAACGATAGATAGCATTCTGCATTTTTTAATTAGCGATGCGAAATGCTCACGCTCTGTTGCATATGGACTACATAAAATTAAACATACAGTGTATGATATAGAGCAAGGATTAACAAATCACAATGTAGAAAATATGTATCGTACGTTAGACGAGCTAATTGCTTTAACAAATGTAGATGCGACAACGCTCACAATTGAAGAGAAGAAGCAGTGGGTAAACAATATTCGCCAAAGCTGTACGAACTTTGGTCCAATCATGGCACAGGCTTATTATTTAACACCACCTATTTTAGTTGTTTAACTTGCCTTAGTAGAAGTTCTTCCAAATGAGAGGTCAACTAGCGAGCGATGCAAAAGGGAGCAAACCAATGAAATACCAGATTACACACACAAATATTTTTCGCTATGATAGTGAAGTCGAGCAATCGCTAAATACAATTCGTTTAAAGCCGAGATCTGGTGAATGTCAACGCGTTTTATCATACGATTTAAATATGTCACCACAATCGATGATAAAGGAATATATTGATATTTGGCAAAATAATGTTGGCAGCTTTTATATTGCTGGACCGCATAAGGAGCTTATTATTACAGCTACTTCTACAGTGAGTGTGCAAAAAGCGCCTTATATTTACCAAATTAACTATTCAAATGAAATGCGCAACATTTTTACTTCACAGCTTTTTAGAAATCACTATTTGCCTTTTTTAACAACAGCAGAGCTCACGACATTAACACCTGCACAAGTACAGGAAATTATGCTAGCGATTGATGGCAAAAATGACAATCCATTAGAGCTTGCCTGTCATGTTATGACCTATTTGCACAGCGTTATTCGCTATGATCCAGCAGCAACAATCGTGAGTACAACAGCAAAAGAGGCATTTGAGCTAAAGGCAGGTGTTTGTCAGGATTATACGCATATTATGCTAGGCTTTTTACGTCAATGTGGCGTTCCTGCACGCTATATTAGTGGCTATTTATATGTAGGAGAAGGGGACGATCTGATTGGTGATACAGCAACACATGCATGGGTAGAGATTATGGTGCCTGGCATTGGCTGGATTGGGTTAGATCCAACAAATAATGTAGAGGTCTTGGATAACCATGTCATTCTTTCAGTTGGTCGTGATTACCGTGATGTCAGCCCTGTTGAAGGTGTTTATCAAGGCGGTACACATACGCTTGAAGTAAAGGTAGACGTTAAAAAAATAGAGCATTTATAAAAATGGGGCTGTTTGAGAAAGTTTATACTTTTCGGACAGTCCTTTTATCTTGATTCAGCAGAAAATTCCACCTCTATAGGTGGTGAGAGGAATGCTATATTTTGTCTTCTCTGATTCAGTCTAAATGCGCCACAACCTTGTGAGCATCATGCTGGCCCAAATGCCCCAGCAGATGTGACGGTTCCAGGTTAACTTCTACTGCGAACAAGTTCGAAAAAAATCTGGACGTAATTACGCCGAGGTGTAATGGATAATTCCCTCAAAAAACACTATCAGCAGTTGTAATAGACATGTAACCATATTATACTTAAAAACGTCTTATATTATAATCGCTAGTTATTGCAACTATATACATAGAAGGCACGTTTTATTAATCAGGAAAGAAAATGAAAGAGAGGGTTCATATCTATAATGAAAGATGTATCAGTGAAGATTGGGAAGCAGGAGTGGCTTGAAATAGCGTTGGCAATTGCCGTGTTAATTGCAGCGACGATTATCCCTTCCAAAATTGCATTAATTAGTACAGCAGTATTTTTTGCGTTATTTGCTTTCTTCAAGCCATTTCAAAGCTTAGTTATTTTAATCCCATATGTTATTTTTAGGTCATTCTTTATTGAATTGAACCCAGGAATGAAATTAATTGGAGATTTAATTACATTTGTTGTACTTGCTCGGTTGCTACTAGTGAATATTAAAAACTTCAAAGCATTTTTCTATTTTAAGAAGTTTGAAATAGCATTTTTCCTATTTTTAATTTTAGGTGCCATCATTGGCTATATTAATGGTGTTAGCTTAGGTGCTATCGTATTCCAAGTGCGCACATTTTTAATTATGTATTTACTGTATTATGTATTGAGCCGCAGTAAATTACCAGCCAACTTCTTTGTAAAATTAGCATGGATTACTTTGTTCTCAGGAATTATTCTATTTGTCCAAGGAATTGTGGAAAAGCTATCAATGCGTATGCTATGGATGCCTGAAGTATGGACACAAAAAGTATTGTCATCGACAAATTTTGTGCGTATTTATGGTTTATTAAATAATCCAAACTCGCTGGCATTAGTCATGTTCTTTGCGATTTGTGCGACTGTCTTTTTACGCTTTGTCTACAAGGATGGACAATATAAATATGTATTCTTCCTATCGCAGGTAGCATTTACGGGTATGTTATTACTGACATTATCGCGTGGTGCATGGATTGCTTCTATTACATTTGTTATATTCTTTATGTTACTGGCACGCAATTGGAAAATGCTGAAAAACATTGTCATCACAACTGTGTTAGCAATTATAGTTGTTTATTTACCGACAAACTTCGGTGTGCAATATTTACAAAGCATTGGTGTAGAGAATAGTGTTGCTCCCGATGATATCGGCGGTGGGATTAGCAACCGCTTTGCTGAAACAATTAATGAAGATAACTTAGCATTAATGAACGAAAGTGGTCGTGTGTTCTATATTAAAAAAGGCTTTGAAGTGTTGAAGGACTATCCAATTGCTGGAGCAGGCTTCGGTACGTTCGGTGGTTCCGCAACATTAAGCTATGATTCACCAATATATGAGAAATATAATATTCGTTCAGATATTTATGGTGGTAAAAACTTCTATTCAGATAATCAATACATTCAAGTCATTGCTGAAACAGGAGCAGTTGGTGTGCTATTATTTGCAGGCTTCCTATTGCTAATGGTTTGGATGTTCTGGAAGGAGCGTAGCGCGGCATTCGGACAGTATATGTTTGCGCTATGGTTTGCAACAGGTGTTTGTGGCTTCTTCTATAATATTTGGGAGCTGAAAGTGTACACGATGTTCTTCTTTATGATCTTTGCCATTTTCGCAAGCAACCGTCATTTATATCCAATGCTTGAGTTAAACGAGGACGAAGAATAACAATAGGGGCTGTTCTTAAAGTGACCTAGTGTATCACTTTGAGGACAGCTACTTTTATTTTATGCAAGCAAAACGTTGGTCATCATACTGTCATATGTTTGTAATAGAATATTATTGAAAAATTTGTTAATGTAATAGAGTAGAAAACTTATAAAAAGAGAGGAAGTGACGTGCTTCGATTTTCATTGAAGCAGAAAAATGAAACGCATATATTTAGGGCTACTAAGTGCAATGTTGATGTTTTCAATTGTATTAGGGGGAGCAACGAGCGGATACGCATTCCAAACGACAAATGATTCTTATCCTGTGTCACAAGGAGTGAAATATTCGAATTATACATATACGCAGTCAAAAGTAAATCATTTGCAAGTTGATTTATCAAATCCGTATACAAAATTAACGGTCGGTTTACCATCACCGATTAACTCGGTAATGACGACAACAGATCAAGCAAATCGTAATTCTAAGGAAGGAAATCGCGTAGTTGGTGCGATTAACTCAAACTTCTTCAATATGGGGGACGGGTACCCTCTTTATTTATTATCGCAAAATAATGCGATTATTACACCGAGTGTTATTTCTTCATCAAGCTCAAATTATGTAAATCAGCCAATTGCATTCGGTATTACAGCAGATGGCAATGGTGAAATCGCTTATTACAATAGCAATATCGTTGTAAACTATAAAGGTGAAAATATTAAAGTAAGCGGCTTAAACGTTAATCGTGGTACAGATCAAGCGGTCGTTTATACACCACAGCATCATAGCTCACAAACGCCAAATGGTAGTAAAGGTATGGAGTTTATCGTGGAAACAGGCAATACAATTGGTGCTACTCGCTTTGGTCAAACAATGACAGGAAAAGTAACTGCAATTCGTGGCTATGGCGATGAAAAGAAGGCAAAAATTCCACGTAACGGCTTCGTTTTATCATTTAACGGTTCAAAATGGGGCGATAAATTCCGAGACATTAAAGTGGGCGATGATATTTCTGTATCCTTCACGATTGATGATCGTTGGATGGATGCCCAATTTATGATGGCAAGTGGTCCATTACTTGTCATGGATGGCAAAGTCAATTTAACGATGGATGCGAATAGCTCGCGTGCAAAAGAAATAGCACCACGTACAGCGGTCGCGATTAGTAAAGATAAAAAGACCGTTCATTTAATTACAGTAGATGGGCGCCAAGGCTCTAGTAAAGGGATGACGCTAACGCAGTTTGCCAATTATTTAGTACAGCTAGGGGTGGACCGTGCCATTAATCTTGATGGTGGTGGTTCGACAGCGATGGGTATTCGTAAATATGGTAGCAACACAGTTGTATTAGCAAACGCTCCATCTGGCGGCTCACAGCGTCGCGTATCAGGCATTTTACAGGCAGTTAGCACTGGCACAACTGGTACTGCTGCAACGATGAAGGTAACACGTGACCAAGTAGGCTCTTTATTAGTAGGGGCAAGCGTTAAGCTAACACCTGAATATGTGTTAGATGAGCACTACAATCCACTACCAGTGAATGCAAGCAATTTTACGGTGACAGCACAAAATGGTCATGTTTCAGTAAATGGTCTTAGCTTTACAGGTGTGAGTGCAGGCAGTGAGCGTGTAACAGTAACAAATGGTGGCGCAACACAAACAATGACATTTAATGTTTTAGATGCACCAACAAGCTTAAAAATCTCTGCGCCTGCAACAACGATTGATCCTGGCGCATCCTTGCAATTAAAAGCGACAGCAACAGGACAAAACAATGAGAATTTAATTTATTCTCCATCGCAAATCGAGTGGTCTGTTGATAGTGCATATGGCACAATTTCACCAACAGGCTTATTCCAATCGAATGGTAAGCTTGGCAAAGTAACGATTAATGCGAAGCTTGGCACAAAAACAGTGACGCAAGAAATTGATGTAAAACAATCATTTAACCAACAAGTATTTGCGATTTCAAACTTTGAGAAGTCTGGTGAATGGCGTGTAGAAACAGCGTTAACAACAGCGAAGGCGACTTTAGAAAACGCAAAAACAATCGGTAAGCAAGGCAGCTATTCAATGAAATTAACGTACGATATGACTGGTAACCAAGAAGGAACAGCAGCAGCTTATTTACGTTTAAATTCATTAATTCAATTACCAGCAGAGCCAATCAAGCTTGGTGTCTGGGTATATGGTGATGGCAATGGCACATGGCTACGCGGTCAAATTCGTGACATCGCAGGTGGTAAGCATACGATTGACTTCACAGAGGAAAATGGCCAAACATGGACAGGCTGGAAATACGTTGAGGCAAGCATCCCGAAAGATGTACCGAAGCCAATTTCATTAGAATCGATTTATATTGCACAGCCAACTGTAGCGAAGCAAAAAGCAGGTACATTATACTTTGATAAGCTACAAGCGATTTATTCATCAAACTATGAAGAAGCACCGTTCACAGATATTAGTGTGAAGCATAACTATAAAAAAGAGATTCAATATTTAGTGGAAAACGGCTTAATTAACGGCTATGGTGATGGCTCATTTAAGCCAGAGCAAGCATTAACACGTGCACATGCTGCTGTGTTATTGACACGTGCATTAGGCTTAGATACGAAGTCGGTATCAAATCCCGGCTTTAAAGATGTAGCGACAAGCCACCCTTACTATAAGGAAATTGCAGCAATTGTCAATGCCGGTATAATGAATGGAACGGGTCAAACTACATTCGATCCAAATGCCAAGCTAACACGTGCGCAAATGGCTAAAATTTTAGTTGTTGCTTATAATTTAAAAGGGACAACAGCAACAAAATTCAAAGATGTAAATCCTCAGCATTGGTCTTATGACTATGTGCATACATTGGCATCGAATAAGATTACAACAGGCTATGAGGATAATACATTTAAGCCAGGCGTGGAAGTGTCACGCGTTCATTTTAGCTTGTTCCTATATCGAACAATAACAAAATAAAAAATTGAAGGTTACTCGCAAAGCAGGCTATTGCTGCTTTGCGGGTAGCCTTTCTTGCTTAATTGAAGCATGCAAAAATAAAAATAATTGATAGCCAATTGAAAAAGCCATTAATTTACCTTACTATGTTTAGTATAATAGTAGTATATTTTAATTTGATTCAGAGGAAATCCCTCACTTTGATAAGGTGGGCTGTTAGGTGTTCAAAAGACTACTTTAATTAAGAGGGAGGGCCAAACTTCCCGCTGATTCAAGTTAAGCTTCTGCGGGATATCTCACAGATTTGATAAACTGAAAGGAGCACATAGTCAAAATAATATATATTTTTATAATGAATCTAGGGAGGGACATAATGAAAAGAAAGCAAAGTATTCCATTAAAGTTATCTTCTTTAATTATAGGTGTATTTATTTTATTGTTTATTACTTATTTATTAATCACAGGAATAATTATTAAAGGTCAAAATGCGAGCGATGCTGAAAATTTAACATTAATTACAGCAGAGCAAGCTACGTTAAAAATGGGTGAACGTTTTAAAAAGACCAATACAGTGTTAGCAACAACAAAGTCAATGATAGAAAACTTAAAAAATAATAATGACCTTTACACAGATGATGTGTTAGAGATGGTTACTTCTAATTTACAAAATAACGTGGATATTATAGGTGCTGGAGCTGTGCTGGAGCGTGGGGCGTTTGAAGTAGATTCATCGGTAGAGCAGCGCTATGTCGATTCACAAGGGCGCTTTATCCCATATTTAGCAAACGAAGGCCAATCTATCACAACGACAATGCTAAACGATTTAGATGATAAAGTAGCCTCTGCATGGTATTGGATACCAAAAGAGCAAAAGCGCATGACATTAGTTGAGCCATATCCATATGAAGTGAACGGGCAAACGATAGCTATGACAACGATTGCTGTACCTTTAATTGATGCAAGAGGCAATGTATTTGGCGCATTAACTGCTGATATTTCAATCGAATATTTAAATGAATTAATCGTAGCGGAGACACCAAAAGGCGGCTATGCAGCAATTATTTCAGATGCTGGTGAGCTTGTGACAAATAGCTTTGGAGACAGTGGCGGCAATATCGAGGAGTATAGCAATGTCGTATGGGATACGATTAAGCAACAAATTGTAAATGGTGATACTGCGAGTCTATACACATACTCTGAATACTTTGAGGATGATGCTTATACAATTTATAAGCCGATGGTATTAGAAGGCATTGATGAAAAATGGGCTGTGCAATTAATATTGCCAAAGTCTGTAGTTTTAGAACAGTATAACCAAATATTAATGATAGCAATTATTTCTGCTATCGTGATTATTATGGTCATGGCACTAATTAGCATTTGGTATATTTATAAGCAGCTTCGTCCATTGAAGTATTTACGAGCATCTATTGAGGCGGCTGCATCTGGTGATTTAACACAAACAATCGATCCGAAATATATTAAATACGATGAAATTGGTACCGTGACGATGGCTTATAACAATATGATTGAGCAAACAAGTGGAATTATTCAAACGGTGCAAAATTCAACACAGACATTAAATAATGCAACTGAGCATGTGATGAATTCATTTAATGAAATTACTGCCTCTAGTGTTGAGGTAGCAACAGCAATTGATGAAATTGCTCAAGGGACATCGAAGCAATCCGAGGATACAGAAGAAACGAACTATCGTATGATGGATTTATCAGATGAAATTGATTCGCTATCAGGTATTTCTAATAATATGGACGAGCTGTCACAGCAAACGCAAGAGACTATTTCAAATGGTATGAATGAAGTAGTGAGCTTACGTGAGCATAATACAAAAACGAATGAAATGAACAAGCGTATTCAGCAGCAAATGCATGCTTTAGCAGCTGACATTTCAAATATTAATAATATTATCGCATCGATTCAAGGCATTACAGAGCAAACGAACTTACTTGCATTGAATGCCAGCATTGAGGCTGCACGGGCAGGAGAGCACGGCAAAGGCTTTGCTGTCGTAGCTGAGGAAGTACGCAATCTAGCAGAGCAATCAAAGAAGGAAACGGAAATTATTCGTCAAACAGTTGCAGGCATTTTAGAAAACTCAAGACAAACTGTTGAAGTGATTGATTCCAATGCACAATTGTTAGAAATGCAAAATGAATCTGTTCAAAGCACAGAGCAAGCATTTAAAAATAATAGCGAGCTCACACTAGCAATTACGACTGCTATCGCTAAATTAAAGGAGCAGCTTGAAAATATGCTAGAGCATAAAAACCAAGCAACAATGGCGATTCAAAGCATTTCAGCTATTTCTGAGCAAACAGCAGCATCTGCTGAAGAGGTAAGTGCAACTGCACAATCACAGCAAAATGAGCTATTTAATGTTTCTCAAGCAGTTATGGATGTAGAAAGAACAACGAAGGAACTACGCGAGGCGATTCAACGATTTACATTGAACAAATAAAAAAGTGTTGGGAAAATGAAAGTTTTCCCAACACTTTTTTAGGTGCCAGGCACACACACAATTTCCACACAATTCAAAACGACATTTATGCTATACTAAACGATAGAACAAATTGAAGAAAAAAGCGTCATGATATGTAGATAGATTGAAATAAAAAGGATGAATGTACACGTGAAAATAGGAATTGTCGGTAACTACGGAAATGATAATAATGGGGATGAAGCGATTTTATTAAGCATTATTCGCCAGCTTGAAAAGGCCTTTCAAATAGCCACTGAAAATATTGTTGTATTTAGCAATAATCCAAAGCAAACAGCACAGCGCTACAATGTGCAAAGCTATCCGCTTTATCATAAAAATGGTAACGCACCAAAAACGTTTTTTAAAACATATCGCGAAAACTCGAAAATCGTCAAAACGTTGGATTTTGTTGTCATTGGTGGTGGCGGTATTTTAATGGATTTATATAAACGTGAGGCACCTCTTTATGGCTCTTATGCGATGATGGCTAAAAATGCAGGCGTGCCATATGTTGTTTATGGCTGTGGTGCAGGACCGTTGAATACAGGGCTTGGCAAATGGTTTATTCGTTATATGGCAAAGCATGCACAAAATATTTCAGTGCGTGACCCACAGTCAAAATCATTGCTGGCATCTATCGGTGTAAAGAGCGATGTTCATATTATTGGAGACCCTGCCTTTAGCTTAGAGGTAGAGCGTGAACATTATAGTGAGGCGCCTAAAAAAATTGGTGTGACAGCTGTTCCATATTATAATGCATCATACTGGCCAACAGGGGATGAGGAAAAATACCATCATTACATTGCAGGTATGGCAAAAAACTTAGACCGTGTCATTAAAGAGCAGAATGCTGAAATTACATTTTTCGCAACGAAATATCCACAGGATGCCGATGTAACGAAGGATATTCAAAAGCTAATGAAGCATGGTGAGCGTACTGTAATCATTGACGAAAACTGTCCGCCGCAGCGTATTTTAGAGCTAACAGCTTCATTTGATGTGTTAATTGGGACACGCCTTCACTCGCTTATTTTAGCAACGGATACGAAAACACCGATTATTGGCGTATCATACCATGTCAAGGTCAATGATTTTTTACAAATGGCAGGGCTGGGTGATTATTCATTAGCAATTGATACATTGCATGAGCGCGATGATTATTTTAGCACATTATTCAATCAATTGCAGGAAGATTGGTCAGGCGCACAGGCGCTAGCAAAGGCAACAAATGATGCCTTCAAGGAAAAATCTGCTCTTGGTCTGAAGCTTTTACAGGCAGGTGCAAAGCGATGAAAAAAGCGTTAATCATTAGCAATATGTACCCAACAAAGGAGCATTTAGCTTATGGTGTTTTCGTCAAAAATCAAGTGCAGCAATTAAATGAGGCTGGCATTGAAACATTGCTTGCAGTAAATGATAACCCTGCAACAGGTAAAAAAAATGTGCTGAAAAAATATGCGAAATGGGCGTTGAATGTGCTAGCTACATTTCGTAAAAATAAACGTGATATTAGCCTAACGCATGCACATTACGTTTTTCCAAGTGGCATGTTTAGCTATTATTTAAAAAAACGCTATAATGTGCCCTATGTTGTGACAGCACACGGTGGCGATATTAATAAAATGGCGAAGAAAAGCGCCCGCATTCAAGGCTATACGACAAAAATATTGCAGCATGCAGACCACGTCATTGCAGTAGGTGAGGAGCTAGCACAAACAATACAGCAAGATTATGGCATTGAGCCTACACGCCTTTCTGTCATGAGCATGGGCATTGACCGCAATATATTTAAGCTTGGGGACAAGCAGCAAATGCAACAAGAGCTTGGTGTGGATTGTGAGCGTACAAACTTCTTATTTGTTGGCAATATTATTGAAGAAAAAGGAGTGTCAGAGCTGATTACAGCGTTTCAGCAGTTGGAAGAGGGCACAGCTACGCTTTATTGCATTGGCTCGACAAAGGATGCAAGCTTTACGGCAAAGGTGAAAGCCTTAGTAAAGAGCGAGCATATTCATTTTATTGAGCCGATGCCACAAGCGGAGCTAGCACGTTATTTTCAAGCTGCAGATGTATTTGTGCTGCCATCCTATATTGAAGGGCTGGGACTAGTTGCATTGGAGGCGATGAGCTGTGGCACACCTGTCATTGCATCAAGCGTCGGGGGCTTGAAGTATATGCTAGCAGATGGTGCGGGTGTGCTTGTGCCACCGAAAGATGCTGCTGCATTACAGCAGGCGATGGAGCAAGCGTTAAATGGCTTAGATATTAACGAGCAAAAAGTGCAGGAACTACTAATAACGCATGATGCACAAAATATTGTGAAGCGATTAAAGGAAATTTACGCGAACGTGGAATAAACTTCGAAAAACGTGGAATAAAATCCTGAAAACGTGGAATAAATCATAAAAAACGTGGAATAAACCCACGAAAACGTAGAATAAATTCAAAAAACATGCCAAAGATAAGGATTGATGAAGGGTGAACCGCATTTTGAAAATTGTCGGAGCAGTAGCGGTTGTTAATATACTTGCTCGGCTGTTTGGTTTTTTGCGTGAGGTCATTATCGGTACGCAGTATGGAACGACAGAGCTTGCTGCAAGCATTATTAATGCCTACACAATCCCAAACTTTTTATATTTAGTTATTGGTGGAGCGTTTACGACCGCCTTTATTTCGATTTATCATAAAACAACAGCAGCGCGGACGGAATATATTAGACGAACATTTACAACCATTTTCGTGTCGATTGCAATTATTTCATTATTATTTATCGTCTTTACAGAACCAATTTTACAGCGGTATTTCCAAGTGTCAGCAGGTGAAGAATATGAACGCTTGAAGTCGCTTTATTATTGGATGATGCCATCAACAATTATGCTTGTATTGTCGACATGGCTAAGTGGTGTTTTAAATGTGCAAGGCAAGTTCCATTTGTCGAGCTTTTCTGTGCTCATTTACAATTTATCCTTTTTAATTATTTCAGTCGGGCTATCATTTATTATCGGACCAATTGGGTATGGCGTCGGGGCATTGCTTGGAGCAGCCTGTATGTTCTTTTTCCTCGTATTTGGAGTGCGTAAAGCGGAGCATATGTCATTCAGACCAATGCTACCTAATACAGAAGACCAGAAGGAGCTTTGGAAGGTTGCCTTACCGATTATGCTTGGTGGCGCAACGGCACAAATGTATATTTTAATTCAACGCTTCTTCACAAATATGTTAGATGTAAGTGCAGTATCTGCGGTGAACTATGCGACAAAAATGTCACAGTTTCCACAGGCAATTTTAATGACAGCTGTAACGACGGTTATTTTCCCATTGCTTAGTAAAAAAGAAGGCGAGGGAGATATGGCGGCTGTTAAAGGACTATATTTACGTGGATTGCGCCTGCTTTACATATTAGTCATGCCGATTTCCGTTTATTTTTATTTCCAAGCGGAGCCGATTGTGCGTATTGTCTTTGAGCGTGGTGACAAATGGGATGCGGCATCGACAGCAATTACATCACAGCTGCTTGTAATTTTTAGTATAACAATGTTTTTCCTTGCAGCGAATATGTATGTGACACGCTTCTACTATGCTAAAGGCAATTCCATGACACCTGTTATTTTTAGCTTTATTACCGTGTTTGGTGTAAATATTGCAGTGATTCAGCTAATGATTGGGGAATATGGGGCAGATGCAATTGCATGGGGAACAGTTGTTAGTGCGGCAGTAAACTTCATATTGCTTGTTGCATGGCTACAGTGGAAATATAAGCTGAAGCTTGTGGATGGCAATCTACTACAATTTATGAAAATGGTTTGCTTAACAGTTGGCTATATTGCGATTACATGGCTTGTGACAGCATATATCCAAATTGATTTTATTTGGGCACATGCGATTGTGACATTTATTGTCACAATGTTAGGCTATGCGTTATTATTAATAGCCTTGCGTTTCTCAGAGCTACAACAAATGATCGTTAAAGTGAAAAAGAAAGTATTAAAAAAGTAAAAAATAGCTGAAGAAAGTATCTCATAGCTATCAAATTTAACTGATTGTCTCATTTATGTGACAATCAGTATTTTTTAGACAGATTCATGAATAAAATGGAAAAAGCGCAAATGTATCAGAGAACTTGCAAATAAATTCGAAAGGCAGTAGAGAAAACACCGATTTTCTCTACTGCCCTCTTTAATTGACTGTAATATGCATATACTGCCCTTTTGCCTTAGCTGTTGGCGGGATAAGGAGCATATATTGCGTATTTTTAACAAGTGGCTTTGTAGGTGTGATAATGAGCTGCTTGTTTTTTTGTGTTACTTTAATTGGCACAGTGTTGTCGCCAAGCGCAATAAGCTCCACTTTGTTTGTTGTCACAGCCTTGCTGTAAGTTAAAGTGAAGGAGTTGCCTTCCTTTACTTTTGTAGCCTTTAAAGCCTCATAGTTTTTGAATTTGTTGTTAACAAGTGCGTCGAAATGTGCCGTCATAATGGGTGTAGTCGTTGCAATATGTGGACTTACACCTACTTCATTAATTTTACTGCCAGTTGGACCAGAAAACTTCCCAATTGTTAGCTTTAAGTAGCTGCCATCGGAAAGCTCGAAAAATCCTTGCATTGTGCCTTTACCATATGTTTTTTCACCATAGACAACAGCGGACTTTTGATCCACTAATGCTGCAGCGAGCATTTCAGAGGCACTTGCGCTAAAGCGATTGACAAGTACACGCGTATCCTTTGGAAATTTGATTGGCTGATAAATGGAATTATACGTCATTGTGCCAGCTGTCGTTTGGAGCTTATAAGCATAGGGCGACTTTGGGAACATGCCGATTAATTCCTCGGCAGCTGTGACGTAGCCACCGCCATTATCTTGGACATCTATAATAAATGTCGTTGCGCCCTGTGATTTTAGCTCATTAAATGCTTTTTTGACAAGCTGTGCTGCATCCTCTGAAAAAGAGCTTAAATGAATAAAGCCTACATTTCCATAAAGCAGCTTTGTTGTTATATTCGGTATGCTAAATGGCTGACGCACAAGCGTTATATTTTTTGTTTGCCCATTACTCAGTATACCAAGGCGTATGGATGTATTTTGTTCACCCATAATCAGTGATGTCGCTTCTTGAACCGACATGGAAACAGTAGACTGCCCATTGATGCTTACGATAATTTGCCCACTTTTCACACCAGCTTTATATGCGCTACCTCCCTTAATCACTTCTTGAATTAAAATACCTTTATCATGCTTTTCCACAACAACACCGATACCAACAGAAGTCATTTCAATGGAATTAATATATTGTTCGAATTCTTTTGCAGTGAAGAAAGTTGAATATGCATCAAGCATATCCATTACTTCTTCAATTGTTGTAGCTTTGTTTAAATTACCATTGATATTGCCAACATATTCTTTGTTAATAATGTGCTTCACTTCATCTAACGTATTTGCATTTGCTGTGATTGGTAGTAATAAAAAGAAGCTAAAAAGCATTGCCTTTAATAAATTTCTCATGCGCTTCACACCCTTATAAGTAGATTAAGCATTGCGATATTTCTTTTGAACACTGTAAATCATTAAGCCAAGCAATGTTGCGATGCAGGCAGGAATAATCCAACCGATGCTTTGCTCATACAATGGAAGCTTACTTATTATACTCTCATACATATTTATTTGAATGCCCATCGTCTTTAAACCATCATAAATACTAATGGCAGCCGTTACAACTAAAGGCAATCCGTAAACGAGTGAGCTATGCTCAAAGCGATTTGCGAATAATGCTAATAGCATCAGCACGATGGCAATTGGATAAATAGCAAGTAAAACTGGTAATGAGTATGAAATAATTGATTCTAAGCCAAAATTAGCAATTCCTAAGCCGAGTAATGTAAATACAATTAAAAAAACTTGATAGGAAACGCGTGGGAATAGCTTGTTGAAAAATGACGCGTTCGCTGATAGCAGCCCGACAGCTGTTGTTAAGCAAGCTAAAATGATTGTTGCAGCTAAAATGACACTACCTGCCTTGCCAAAAAGGGCCTTCGTTGCTTCAGCAATGATGACACCGCCATCTTTGTGGAAGCCGATGACACTTGTGCTTGTCACACCAATATAAGCAAGTGAGATGTAAACAAATGCTAAGCCAAGCGCTGCGACGATGCCAGAGAATATAACGATTTTAATTTGTGCCGCTCTATCCGTTAAACCGCGACCATTTAATGCTTGGACAATAACGATGCCAAATACAAGTGCAGCAAGGACATCCATTGTTAAGTAGCCTTGGATAAAGCTTTCAAAAAACGGTGAAGTTTGATAGTGTCCTTGTGCTTCCCCAATCGGACCAAGCGGCGTAATCACACTTTTTAAAGCAAGTGCTAAAATAATCAAAAGTAGAGCGGGTGTTAAAATTTTCCCGACACGATCTACTATTTTTGTTGGATTAAATGCTAAATATAACGTGATTGCGAAAAATATGAATGTTGTGATGAATAGAGCAAGTGGGTTTCCTGCCATTTGCTGTGATAAAAACGGTGCTTTAATGCCGATTTCATAGGAGACAGCTGCTGTTCGAGGAATCGCAAAAAATGGTCCAATTGATAAATAAATAATAGATGTGAAAATAAGCCCGAAAAGCGGGTTTACTTTACTCGATAGCTCATGCAAATCTCCTCCGCTTTTTGCCACGGTGATAACACCGATAAGTGGCAATCCAACGCCTGTTATTAAGAAGCCAATCATTGCGATGATAATGTGCTCTCCAGCTTGCTGCCCTAATAATGGAGGGAAAATAATATTTCCTGCCCCTAAAAATAATGCGAATAGCATGAAACCTACAACGAGGTTTTCACGAAAAAACTTCATGGTAATTCTCTCCTTAAACTAGTGCCTAACGTATATTACTCTTAGCATACACTTTTTTTTAAGGATTGGAAATGTTATTACAGTACTTTCATAATTAGCATGTCTTTTGACGGAGAAAAATTCATCACAATATGATAAAAGTTTATAGATAGAGGAAAATAGGCTATTGTGAATTACTTAATAGATTCGTTACAATAAAAATAACTAGAGTAATAGAGAAGGGACGGGGTTTTGATAATGGCAAGTAAATGGCAGGCTGCGGTGGCAAGTGCACTCATATTGTCAGCACTTGTAGTACCAGCAGCAGAGGCAGCATCTTATACCGTACAAAAGGGCGATACATTGACAAAAATTGCAAAGGAACATGAAGTAACAGTGGAGCAATTAAAGCAATGGAACAATTTAAAGGCAGATGCTATCTTTATCAATCAAAAGCTAGTTGTCACAGACGGAGCAGTGAAAGCAAATAAAGTAGCTGTCGTCGAAAAAATGGCAACGCATACAGTGAAAAAAGGCGATACATTGGCATCAATCGCACAAAAAAATAATATGACAGTAGCGCAGCTAAAAGAATTAAATAAGCTACAATCAGATGTCATTTATATTAATCAGAAGCTACAAATAAATAAAGTTTCTCCATCGAAGCCACAGGAAGCAACTGTGGAAGCGCCAGTAATTACTACTTCACCGAAAGCAGATGGACAAGCTGTTTATAATCAAGTAATAGCGCTTGCACATGAATTAATTGGCACACCTTATGTATTTGCGGGTAATACGATAGAAGGCTTTGATTGCAGTGGCTTTGTGAAATATGTTTACAGCAATGCAGGCTTAAATATTTCACGTAAGAGCAGCCTTGATTACTACTTGCAAGATACGACAGCTGTAGAGCAACCGATGCCAGGAGATGTGGTATTTTTCAAAAATACGTACATACCTAATATTTCGCATATGGGTATTTATATAGGAGAGGATCAATTTATTCACGCTGGTACAACAGGTGTGGAAATATCGAAAGTAACACATAGCTATTGGGCGGAACGCCTCGTTGGGTATAAGCGTTTTAATGGAATTGAATAGTAAGGTGATAACTGTTCGAAAAGCCAAAATTTCGAACAGTTATTTTTATATAGACATAGACGAAAAGACTCATTACCTTAAAAATACCATAGCAAATGAGTTCATTTTGACTAGTTTATATTACAAATGTTACAAAAGTGTAAGAGGAATAGAGTGAAATGTCTCGAATGTGATACATTAAAATGCGAAATGCTGATGAAAAAGATGTTTAAACGTTGATATAATAGGGTATAAGTGAAAGTCGTTATTTAATACAGTGTTTTGTAAGTGTAACTGTATTGTTACAGAACTGTAATGTTACAGCGTGGTAACTCATGATACTCTAATAACAGTTAAATTAACAGAAAATTATTGCCTGTGTGGAGGATTATCATTAATGAGTTATAACAAAATTTTACGCAATACATTATTAACATTTTTAGCGGCATTAGCTATTTTCTTATCACCAATCGGAGAAGAGAAAGCCGCGGCTGCAGACTTTACTTCAAGTAATTTTAAATCAACAGCTCAAAAATATTTAGGTGTACCTTATTCATACGGTGGTACTTCAACAAGAGGATTTGACTGCTCTGGTTATGTTCGTACTGTATTTAGCGATCTTGGTGTATCATTACCTCGCACTTCATCATCTATGTATGGTGTAGGGACAGCAGTTAGCCAAAATGACTTAATCCCAGGTGATTTAGTATTCTTTAATACTTCAGGAAGCGGTATTTCTCACGTAGGTATCTACTTAGGTGGCGGCAAGTTCATCCACTCTCAAACAAATATCGGTGTAAGTGTTACAGATATTAACGATAAATGGTATTGGGGAAGCCGTTATGTAGGTGCTAAACGTGTTGCTAATGTTTCATTTGAATAATACGTACTCTATACATACTAAAATACACAGTTAACAAAGATTGATACGTGAGAAATGGCTCACGTGTCGGTCTTTTTTTATTTTTCTTTACTGAACAACACATTATCCAATGTATGTGGCGTATGCTAAAAATATACAATGCTAGTTGTTTAAATATTTTATCCGAAAAAAAGCCCTGAACAGTTACAGTTCAAGGCTTTTCATTAATTATTCCTGTGGTACACGCGCTGTCCAGCGAGAGAGGTCGATGCCTTTAACATCTACTAGCTGGGCGGGGAAAATGAATGTCCATGGCTTTGTTGTATTAGGTTGTACTGTTAATACAGGCTCTAGCTTGAATGATCCCTTCGCTACTTGCTTGCCACGTGCGTCAATAATTTCAAGTGGTAGTTGTTCTAAATTAATCGCTTTGTCGTTTCCGTTACGAATAAAGATAGATACATGTAAGCTTTTATCATTTTGTAGCTTCGCCTGTAAGCCTGTGAAGTTGACTTCTGTTTTGCCAAGCTTCGGTAAGTCTTTCACAATTTTTTCTAAAGCCTCTTGTTGATCCTGTGGTAGTTGTTGTTTCCACGTTTCATCTAGGTCAAGCTGATGACCACGTAAAGAAATTAAATTGAAGGCGATTTTCCAGCCATCCTCTTTTGGTACTTCTTCAACGCCAGCTTCAATTGACGATTTATCAAATTCAAATACCCAAGGGCGAGCACTCTCAGCTGGTATCACACCTAAGTCTTGGAAATGGAATGTTTGAGATGCAAGACGCTTGTCATCTTTATCTAAAATAAGCAATTCGATTTCACCAAGCTCAATTGGCTCTGGCAATGAAGAACGGAAAAATACTTTGACATTCCATGCACCATTGCGTGGATTTTCTTCAATGTTGATCGCTGATAGTGATAATTGATTTGGCTTTAATGGCTGCAATTCATTTGCTAAGAAATTAAAAATATATTGTTGCTCTAACGGTACATTCCATTGTGGATGAAATGATAATTTTGTCACAACATCTCGGTCCTCGCCAGTTTGCTTCGTATCAGTTAACAATTCTTTTGAATCAACAGCGCTGTCTGCGCCTACTTTATCGCCTTTTTTAAAAAAATCGAATAAGCCCATTTTATAGTTCCTCCTGCTCTTCAATTGCTGAAATGTTTTTCATAAATGCTACAAGCTCTTCTACAATACTGCGGCGCAATTCTTGATAATTTTTACCGAATAGCTCTAAGCCTTCGCGTTGATAAATACGCATTGGGTCTTCCTGTTGATAGTGGCGTAAGCCAATACCTTCTTTTAAATGCGTCATTTGCTCTAAATGTTTTACCCATGTTGCATCAATATAGCTTAAAACGACTTGTGGTATAACGTTCATCACTTGCTCATTGCTTTGGAAGCTTTCGATAAAGTCACGTAATTCAAATACATTTGTATTCAATGAATCTAAAATTTTTGTTACTTTTGTTTCTGTACGGTCAAGTGTAGCAGGTGTTAATAATAGAGAATTGACTGTTTGCTCCATTTTATCGAAGTCCCATTCGATTGGATCAACTTCCTCTGGCGCATTATCACGAACGGCAAAGTCGACTGTTTCATACATCATACGTGTAATCATCGACAGTAAATCCTCACCAGCTAACACACGATTGCGTAAATCATAAATAATTTTACGCTGGTCGTTGATGACATCATCCAGCTTTAAGTTATATTCACGCATGGAGAAATGAGCACCTTCTACGATGCGCTGTGTACGATTGATTAGCTCAATTATGTCTTTATTTTCGATACGTTGAATTTCGTTTGTTACCATTTTTTTGCGGAATTTTTCCACGTCTTCTTTAGCGAAACGTTTAAACATATCATCTTCAATAGATAAAATAAATTGGCTTTCACCTGGGTCACCTTGACGACCAGAGCGTCCGCGCAATTGATTATCGACACGGCGGCTTTCATGCTTTTCTGTACCAATCACACAGAGTCCGCCAAGCTCCTCGACACCTTCACCTAAAACGATGTCAGTTCCGCGCCCCGCCATATTTGTTGCAACGGTAATGCGTCCTTTTTGACCAGCCTGTGAAATAAGCTCTACCTCTTGTTCCACTGTTTTGGCATTTAACACTTGATGTGGTAGGCTATATTTCTTTAAGTACTGAGATACTTTTTCAGATTGTAAAATAGAAGTTGTACCGATTAAAACAGGCTGTCCTTTTTCATGACGGCGCAACGTTTCCTGTGCAACGTATTCATATTTTGCATCAGCTGTTTCAAAGACAATATCCGTTTGGTCAACTCGTTGACGTGGTCGATTTGTCGGAATTTGAATGACACGCATATCATATACTTCTAAAATTTCTTTTTCCTGTGTTTTTGCTGTACCCGTCATTCCTGACAACTTCGGATACATACGGAAATAGTTTTGAATTGTAATTTGTGCCTGCGCTTTATTTTCTTCTGTGACTTCTACGCCTTCTTTTGCCTCAATTGCTTGATGCAAACCATCAGATAATGTGCGACCTTCCATAATGCGGCCAGTAAACATGTCAACAAGCTCAATTTTGTTGTCGCGTACGATGTAATCAACATCGCGCTCAAACATCACATGTGCACGCACTGCTTGAATCACATAGTGGTAAAGTGTTTGATGCTCTAAATCATAAAGGTTGTCGATAGCGAATGCTGCCTCGACCTTTTCGATTCCTTGCTCTGTTAAAGATGTCGCCTTTGTCTCATCATCGAAATCATAGTCCTCATCTTTCACAAAGCGTTTTGCTAGCATCGCAGCGATACGGTGCAATTCTTCGTTTGCAGACATTTTACCCGCAATAATTAAAGGTGTTTTTGCCTCATCAATTAATACGGAGTCCACTTCATCAATAATTGCGAAATGATATGGACGTTGCACTTTAGCGGCAATCGAATGTGCCATATTATCACGTAAATAGTCGAAGCCAAACTCTGTACCAACACCGTATGTGATATCAGCATTGTAGGCATCCTGCTTTGCACCTTGCTCCATCATCGGTACATTTAAGCCAACTGTTAGACCAAGGAAGCGGTGAATTTGTCCGATTAATTCAAAGTCGCGCTTTGCTAAATAATCGTTGACTGTAATAACATGCACGCCTTTTCCTTCTAGTGCCCTTACATAAGAGGGAAGAGAGGCAACTAACGTTTTCCCTTCACCTGTAGGCATTTCTGCGATATTACCTTCAGTTAATACTAAGCCACCGATTAATTGCACATCGAAGTGGCGCATATTTAAAATACGTTTAGACGCTTCACGAACAACAGCAAATGCGTCAGGGATAATTGCTGTAATTTCTTCGCCATTTTCTAAGCGTTCTTTAAATTTGAAAGTCATACTTTGTAGTTCTTCATTTGACATTGCAGCATATGTTGCTTCAAGTGCATTAATTTGATCTACAATTTTATAGTATCTTTTTAATTCGCGAGCACTTGTTTGCTCTTTCGTTCGTTTAAAAATTGAGAACATTTTATTACGCTCCTTTAAAGTTGTCTCCTTAAAATAGCTAGTAGACACTAGACTATTCTATCAGAAATTCAGCTATATTACTACTTATGGCTGTATGAACAATCACTACGAAGCGAAGGAAAAGGTATAGTTTTCACCAAATTGCAGATAATATACAGTAATTTGAGAGAGAAAAGCTATATTTTGTCTGTTAAACGTGTTATAATTATCGTGGTTTATCGTGTTTCAGTTAAAATTAACTGAGCAATTGAACAAATGATGACGATTAAATTTAAGGAGGAGAGACATGATTTACGTGTCTTTAATTGTCGCATTTATTGCGGCTATTGTACTAACTCCACTTGTGAAGCGTTTAGCCTTTCGAATTGGTGCTGTCGATGCACCAAACTACCGTAAAGTGCATGCGAAAATTATGCCACGATTAGGTGGACTAGCCATTTTTGGTGCTTTTTTAATCGGCGTAGCTGTGCTGAGACCAGAAAGTGAGTATACGCTAGCGATCATTTTAGGGGCAGTTATTATTGTTGCAACAGGTGTTGTAGACGATATGTATCAAATCTCTGCCAAAGCTAAAATGCTTGGGCAAATTGCAGCAGCAGCAGTTATCGTATTTGTTGGCGGTATTGATATTGATTTCATCAATTTACCATTCGGTGGTATTTTAGATTTTGGCTTTTTAAGTATTCCTCTTACAATTATTTGGATTGTGGGTATTACGAATGCCATTAACTTAATTGATGGACTTGATGGCTTAGCGGCAGGTGTTTCGACAATTGCTTTAATTACGCTTGCAGGAATGGCCTTCAATATGGGAAATATGTTTGTACTTGTGATGGCAGCTATTTTAGCAGCAAGCACAATTGGTTTTTTATTTTACAATTTCCACCCAGCGAAAATTTTTATGGGTGACACAGGCGCATTATTTTTAGGCTTTATGATTGCTGTTTTCTCACTATTAGGATTTAAAAATGTAACAGTAATTTCATTTATTATTCCTGTTATTATGTTAGGTGTACCGATTTCTGATACATTTTTCGCCATTGTACGTCGCGCGCGTATGAAGAAAAAGTGGTCTGATCCAGACAAATCACATTTACACCATCGCTTAATCGATATGGGCTTCTCGCATCGCCAAACAGTATTAATTATTTACGGTATTGCAAGTATGTTCGGCCTAGCAGCAGTTATTTTCTCAATGTCCACGGTATGGGGAGCGATTTTATTAGTAACCGTTATTTTAGTGGCAATTGAGCTGTTTGTCGAAATTATCGGATTAGCAGGGAAGAACTACAAACCATTGTTGAATTTAGTACGTATTTTTAATAAATAATTTAAAAAGGTGTCCGAAAAGCGGTGTATTAAACCGCTTTTTGGACACCTTCTATATTTTGCTGAAATGTTAGCCGATTTATAGTAACTCTTTTTGTATCAAAACTCTCGCCTTTCTAGATGAAGATATTCAGCCAATCTTCTGGACAGAGGCATAAAAAAGGCTGTAAGGCACGTTAATGTGCTTTACAGCCTTATGTTTTATTGTTGACCTGACGTTGTTGTCGTTTCTGATTGTGTTTGCTCTGAGCCGCTACCAGCTAATGATGAGCCATTTGAAGCATTAATTCCTGCTTCAGTTAAACCAAGATGGCTTTTTAAAATCTCTTGTGTTTCGCTTAAAGATTGTTCATCTAATTGATAGTAATAAATACCTGTCGACATATCATCATAGCCTTCTACTGTGATTGAGTCGATGCGAGGAACACCTTGTGTTAAATAACTAAAGAAGCCCTTCATTTCTTTAAATGTCATATTTGTTTTCATGTTTGCGCCAACAGCATCAATCAGCTCATCATATTTTGTAATTGAGGATACAGAAGCAGCTTGCTGTGCAATTGCCTTTAAAATTTCTTGCTGGCGTTTACCTCGTTCCATATCGCTATCAAGCTTACGCGTACGAGCTAAAGCTAAAGCTTCGCGCCCATTTAAATGCTGTAAACCAGGCTGTAAATTAACTGTATTGCGATCAAATTCATCCTTTTCAAGCATTGCGTATGGGACCTCTGCCTCGATACCACCAAGTGCATCCACAACATCGATAAATGCGTTAAAGTTCATACGAACATAATAATCAACAGGGATATCAAATAATTCTTCTACTGTTTCAATTGTTGCAAGTGTGCCACCAAATGCATGCGCATGTGTAATTTTATCTTTATAGCCAACATGAGGGATATAAACATAAGAATCACGAGGGATGCTTAAAAGCTTTACTGTTTTTGTCGTTCTATTTAATGTAGCGAGTAATAGCGCATCTGAACGCGAGCCTTCTGCCCCTTGTCCACGCTTGTCGCTATCGTCAATTCCGATAAATAAGACGGATACATTATCTTGTATCGGCTCAACCTTCACTTCTGTAGGTCGCTTTGTCGAAGTTTCGCCACGTTTTTCAATTGGCTCGTATGCTTGGTCAGCTGCATGCTCTACTTTTTTTGTTAAGTACATACCATATGTTGTTACACAGATTAAGAGAGAGGCGGCTAAAATTAAAGTTATTTTAAGTGCGAGAGAAAGCTTGGAAGACTTTTTCTCTTTTTTATTTGAGCGTTTCATCATCATTCTCCTCTAATTAGGAATATATCATTTGCCTATTTTGATACAGTAGAAAATGCTTATCTTTTAGTAGATAAATACTTTGTTCAACGAGTATCGGTGAAGCGAAATCTAGATACAATTACAGTAAAGCGTAATTGATATGTGAATTTACAATACTATTAATTATACTATGTTACGAGATAACAGTAAACGGAAAAGTTTAAGCTTGGATAAATTCGACAAATTCCTTATCAGTACAATCGATCGTTGCTTGTCCATTTGTTAATTCAGTTATCCACTCGATAAACGTAGCTTCCTCATCCTTTAAAACATGGACAAATACTTCAACGGCATCTGCATATTGGATTTCCTTTAACGTATAATGTGAATTGCGTACTTCATTCTCTACTTTACCTAGCCATGTATAGTCAATTGACACTCGCATTAAATGGTGTAATTTGCGCTCTACAACTTGTGCAGCATCAATGCCTTCTGTTGTAGCTTTTCCGTAGGCGCGAATTAATCCGCCACCGCCAAGCTTAATTCCACCGAAATAACGTGTGACAACAACAACCGTATCTTTTAAGCCTTGTTTTTTTAATACTTCTAACATAGGAACGCCTGCTGTACCACTTGGTTCCCCATCATCATTCGCTTTTTGAATATTATCGTGCTCCCCGATTAAATAACAAGAGCAATTATGCGTAGCAGAAGGGTGCATTTTTTTTATTTTATCAATAAAATCGATTGCCTCTTGCTCAGTTTCAGCGCGCTCAACATAAGCGATAAAGCGCGACTTTGAAATGACCATTTCTCTTTCTCCATAGCCTTTTACAGTTGTATAATCTTTGCGCATTCCTTTTCCTCCTTGTAGTGCTAGAAAATAATAAATTTCTGAGTAAGCATTTAAATAAAATATAAAACAGTACGATAAATAAAAAGTAAGATTTATTTTTTTAACTCTTCCTATAAAATGCCTTTAAGTATAAAATAATTTTCATAGTAGTTAGTGCGGAAAGCTACTATGTAAGTATTATTTACATGTAAAGGCGGAAATTTCTAATTTAACCGAGTAAAGCGTTATTGTTTGACAATGTTCATTGACTATATGTAAAGTTTGAGTCAGTACATATAGATGTCTAGTGAGAATGGGGAGATTTTGTGTTTTTAAATGAGAAATTTGATATCGCCTCACTCGATGTTATTTTTAATCGCATGCTTGAAACAATTATGAGCTCTAAAAACGATATATTTATTATAAGTGAACAAAGTCAACGTAACTTCGAAGAAATGCAAAAAGAGTTAGCTGCTATTCGAGAAGAAATAGCAATTATAATCGATGAAGCAGATTATTTGGAAAAAGCTACGCAACAAGCAAAACAGCGTCTTGTCGTAGTGAGTAAATCATTCAATACGTTTACCGAAGAGCAAGTGCGTGAAGCATACGAAACAGCGAACAGCTTCCAAATTAAATATTTGCTCGTTCAAGAAAAAGAAAAACAATTACGTGAACGCCGTGAT
Organism: Lysinibacillus louembei; assembly: GCF_033880585.1. Lineage (NCBI taxonomy): Bacteria > Bacillati > Bacillota > Bacilli > Caryophanales > Bacillaceae > Lysinibacillus > Lysinibacillus louembei. The sequence continues at coordinate 310,239 of NZ_CP137624.1, read as the reverse complement.
GATTTGGAACGACGAATGAAAATACTCTATGATACGATAAAACGAGCTGATCAAATTGTCAATCAAGTAAATGTTGTAGTTAATTATTTGACATCCGATTTAAAGGATGTGGGGCAGGCGCTAGAACAAGCCAAAATTAAGCAGGATTTTGGCATTAAAATCATAGCGGCACAGGAAGAGGAGCGCAAGCGTTTATCGCGTGAAATCCATGACGGTCCTGCACAAATGATGGCAAATGTATTAATGCGCTCCGATTTAATCGAGCGAATTTATCGAGAAAAAGGTATGGACGCTGCTATACAAGAAATAGCACATTTAAAATTAAATGTGCGTGAGGCATTATCAGAGGTACGTCGTATTATTTACGATTTACGTCCAATGGCATTGGATGATTTAGGTATTGTGCCAACGTTGAAAAAGTATTTATCAACGGTTATGGAGTATAATGAAGGTGTTTATATTCATTTTCAAAATTTTAATCAAGAAAAAAGATTGGATTCAAATTATGAAGTAGCAATATTCCGTTTAATACAAGAATGTACGACGAATGCAGTTAAGCATGGACGCTGTACGGAAATATCTGTAAAGCTAGAATGGCTGAAACGTTCTATCAACGTTAGCGTCAAAGATAATGGTGTAGGTTTTGACCAAGAGCTGATAAAGGAGCAATCATTCGGTATTATCGGAATGAAGGAACGTATTGATATTTTAAATGGAGAAATGAATATTCGCAGTGAAATGGGAAAAGGCACACTTGTAACATTTAAGATACCTTTTCCGACTAATGAAATATAGTATATAGGCGATGAATTAGGGGGACATATTTATGACGAAGATTGTAATTATAGATGACCATCAACTTTTCCGTGAAGGTGTAAAGCGAATTTTAGATTTTGAGGATACCTTTGATGTAATTGCTGAAGGTGACGATGGCGCAGATGCAGTAAACTTATACCGCACAAGTGCACCAGATGTTGTATTAATGGATATTAATATGCCGGGAAAAAATGGCGTAGAGGCGACAAGCGAGCTACTTGAGGAATTCCCAGAGGCAAAAGTGATTATGTTATCGATTCATGATGATGAATCATATGTAACGCATGCTTTAAAATCAGGTGCGCTAGGCTATATGCTGAAAGAAATGGATGCAGATGAAATTGTGGAGGCAATTAAGGTAGTAGCAAACGGTGGTTCATACTTACACCCGAAGGTAACGAAAAATTTAGTTGCAGAATTCCGCCGTTTATCTGAGCATGAAAACAACGGTAACTTCCACCAAACAGAAATTCGCCGTCCATTCCATTTACTAACAAAACGTGAATGTGAAGTATTACAGCTTTTAACGGACGGGCAAAGCAACCGCACAATCGGCGAAACGCTTTATATTTCTGAGAAAACAGTAAAAAACCACGTATCAAGCATTCTGCAAAAAATGAATGTAAACGACCGTACACAAGCAGTTGTGACAGCCATTAAAAGCGGCTGGGTAGAGGTACGTTAAAAATTTTAACTAGTTGCTTCGTTTTGAATGAAGCAACTAGTATTTTTTTTAGGAAGATTTGTGACTGAATTAGGGAAAATGCAAATAAAATTTGAGAAGCCGCAAATAAATCGGAAAAAGCGCAAATAAATTCGAGAAGTCGCAAATAAATCAGAGAATCCTATAAATAAAACGACAAAGATTTTATAGAAATCACCCTTGTCAGTTCAAAAAACTGAATGCCACTATGTTAAGCCATAATTATTTTGAAATCAAGATGAAACCTCCAATGAACTAGTACGTCTATATGAGACGAAATATCAAATAAGCAGATATGCATAAGATATGCTACAATATGTGCGCAGGAGGTTTTGAAGAAATGAAAAAATGGTTGATTATGCTAATGGCTGTATTAACATTAGCAGCATGCGGAAACAAAGAAGAACCGTTAAGCGCAGAACAAACGGCTGAAATAATTGAAGAGGGTACGGTTGGCTTTGAAATGATGGGTGACAAAATTGAAGAAGCTGCGAATGTACCGGCAGAAGAGCGCGATAAAATTATCGCTGTTTTCAATGAATATATTGCATCATTTAATGATGAGGATATGGAGCGCTATAGTGCGACACTTTCTCAAAATGCCACAGGCTTTGATTATGAAAAGGATTTAGTTGAGGCGCAAAAAGCCTTTGATGCATATACAATCAATCGTCAGGCAAGCGATATTACGATTGTGAAATATGATGATCATGAAGCGCAAGTGTATGCGAACTTAGACATCAATATGATAGAGGATGAAACGGATACAGAGCTTTCAAGCAAAGGTCGCCAAGTTACCGTCCTAGTAAATGAAGATGGAGCATGGAAAGTAACAAGCGTGTTTTATATTGGTAATGAATAAGCGAAAGTTTAATTTTATGTTCCACTTTTTAGCTACATAAGGTAGAATTATGTTGATTCAGTGTAAAATGTCCCCATATTTATTGAATCAACATAAGCCTCTGGCGGATGTCACAGATTTCAAGCATGCTTGAAAAAATCTGGGCGCAATTGCGCTAAGGCGTAATTGATGATAGTAGAGGAGTGGAAGTATTAATGAAAATTGCAATTGTAACGGATAGTACAGCCTATTTAACAGAAGAGGAACGCAGTCGCTATAATATTCATATGATTCCTCTAAGCGTTAATTTAGAAGATGGAGTCTATGAGGAAGAGGTCGAAATTACAGCCTCTGAATTTTATGATAAAGTGCGAAACTCTAAAGTTTTTCCAAAAACAACACAGCCCCCAGTTGGCAAATTTGTCGAGCTATTTGAACAGCTTGCTAAAGACTATGATGAAGTCATTTCCATTCATTTATCAAGCGGTATTAGTGGCACATTCAGCGGTGCAGTACAGGCTGGTAATATGGTTGAGGGCATTAATGTCACAGCTTTTGACAGTGAAATTGCTTGTTCACCACAAGGAATGTACGTATTAGAGGCAGCGAAAATGGTGGAACAAGGTGCCACTGTAGAAGAAATTATCGCACATTTAGAAAGCATAAGACCGACATTAGGAGCTTATTTTGTTGTTGATGATTTAGCACATTTACAGCGCGGTGGTCGTTTATCAGCTGCTGCAGCATTAATTGGTGGCTTGCTTCAAGTGAAGCCTGTGCTCCACTTCGTTGATAAAGTTATCGTGCCATTTGAAAAAATTCGCACGCGCAAAAAAGCGCTACGTCGTGTTGAAGAGCTATTAGCTCAAGCGATAGAGCAGCATGGTGATTTGCAAGCAACTGTTATCCATAGCAACTGTGAGGAAGAAGCAGCTGAATGGATGAAACAATTACAGGCAACGCATCCAAACGTTAGCTTTAAACTAAGCTACTTCGGTCCAGTAATCGGCACACACTTAGGTGAAGGTGCATTAGCGGTAGGCTGGCTGAAAAAATAATGATGAATTGAGTGCCTGGAAGCTATTTTTCCGGGCATTTTTTAGCATTCGCCAATAAAACGTGTAAAAGCGCCAATAGAATCCACAAATCCGCCAATAAAACTTACAAAAGCGCCAATAAACCCATAAAGGAGATGATCCATCTATTGAAAAGAACAAAAAAAGCGCATTACAAAGGCTTTCTTCTCAATTTTCAAATTGCTAACTTTATGGAAGGACGTATCATGCGTCATGAAGACTTACCTTACTCCCCAGACTTAATTGATAACTATATAAAAAGAGGCTTATTTATCAAGCATGAAGCCATTTCAATGACAAAAAAACTACTGAAAAATCATTATCGCTGCAATCGTTGTCTCAACACAGAACAAGCAAAATTTATTCATTATCATTGTGCTAAATGTGAGCGAATTTGCACATACTGTCGCCACTGTATCACAATGGGGCGTGTAGCGAGTTGTACACAGCTCTTCACATGGAATGGATCTCACAAACGCAATATCAAAAAGCATCAACTTCATTGGACAAGCACACTGACAGAATTGCAGGCAAAGGCATCCGAGCAGCTTATCGAAAGCGTTGCACAAAAACGTTCGCATCTCCTGCATGCAGTTTGCGGATCTGGAAAAACAGAAATTCTTTTTCTTCCTATATACGAGGCGCTACAACAAAATTTACGTGTCTGTATCGCCACACCACGCACAGACGTAGTATTAGAATTAGCTCCAAGACTACGAAAAGTACTACCATCGACAACAATCCATGAACTATATGGAGATGCCCCAGCACAACAAGGCTATGCACAGCTCATTATTGCAACAACACATCAGCTCTACCGTTTTCACGAAGCCTTTGATGTCATGCTAGTAGATGAGGCAGATGCCTTTCCATATACATTTGATCAGTCATTGCAAAAAGCTGTCTTAAAGGCAAAAAAAGCAGACGCTCCAATTGTTTATGTGACAGCAACACCTTCACCGCAGCTTTTAAAACAGCGACAAGGGTACTCCTTTATCCCAAAGCGCTATCATAACCATCCATTACCTGTCCCACGCTTGCAAACATTATTTCGCTACAGACAGCAAATTCAAAAGGGCAAGCTCCCTAAAAAACTACAGCAATGGGTAGAGCGATGTATCACTAGAAAACAGCCCTTTCTTATCTTTTTCCCGACTATTAACATGATAGAGCAAGCATTGCCATTGTTTTGTGAAAATATTTTAGGCGTCCATGCAGAGGATCCACTGCGTAAAGAAAAAGTGTTGCAGCTACGCAATGGAGAAATCCATGGCTTACTTACGACGACTATTTTAGAAAGAGGCATTACAATTGCAAATTTGCAAGTAGCAGTTGTTGGGGCAGAAAGTGCCATTTTTACTGCAAGTGCACTGATTCAAATTGCGGGGCGTGTTGGGCGTAGCCGTGAATATCCGACTAGTGATATCGTCTTTTTTCATCACGGAATCTCGTTAGAAATGGATGAAGCTAAATCAGAAATTGAACGACTAAATGAGGTGGCATATGGACAAGGAAGTACACAATTGCTTACTATGTGAACGAGAGCTACAGCATGTGATAACATGGAAAACACTATTTGAACGTAGCTGGCCACCTGTCATTTGCGAAAGATGTGAGGAGAAATTTGAAAGAGCTCATTATGAAAAAGATGGCATCATAGCACTCTATCAGTACAATGATATGATGAAACAATTTCTCCACCAGTATAAATTTTCACAAGATATTGTTTTAGCGAAGGTTTTTCGTCAGAAGCTGTATGAATGTTTAAGCCATCGTCAAGAAACAATTGTGCCAATTCCGATGCATCCATTAAAAAAGAAAGAGCGCACATTTGCACATATTGATGAATTACTGCACGCAGCGGAAATCCCTTTTCAACATTTATTAGAAAAAACAACGATAGAAACACAGGTAGGAAAAAGCAAACAACAACGCCAGCAAGTAGCACCACTTTTTACTTGTAATAAGGAGCTAGAGATGAATCACTATATATTAATAGATGACATTTTGACGACAGGAACAACGATTGCGCATGCTAAAAAAGCACTGCTTGATGCAGGAGCACAAAGTGTAAGTGCTATTGTCTTAATAAAAGGATGACAAAATATTAATTATTTATTGTATAATGAAAGAAATGAAGCGAGGCATTTAGGAGGGAAATATTATGGCGGAGATTAGAAACTGTCCAGAATGCAATGAGTTTTTCAATTATACAGGCTTGCGTGACGTGTGCCATAAATGTGCACAAAAAGAAGAGGATTTATATCAAATCGTCTATCGCTTTTTACGTAAACGTGAAAACCGCGCAGCCAATGTGGAGCGCATTGAGGAAGCAACAGGTGTAAGCAAAGATTTACTATACAAATGGGTGCGTAAAGGGCGGTTACATCCAGCAACATTCCCGAATTTAGGCTATCCGTGTGACAATTGTGGACGTCTTACGACAACAGGCAAGCTTTGTGATAATTGCCAAAATGACTTAAAATCTGATTTACGTACATTCGATGCTGCAAAGGAATTCCGAGATAATATTGCCCAAGCTGAGCGAGGCACATATTTAGCTGACAAAAAGAAATAAAAACGACACAGGCGAAATCAACTGCGATTTTGCCTGTGTTATTTTTATCCCACGTTAAGCCTTGGAAAAAGGCGGGTGGTAACTGTCCGTAAAAACTCGATTGTTAGCTTTCACTTTATTACAATTATAGGCTAAACAATATTTAAACATTACCGAAATATAATGTAGAAGAACTTTGAGAGGAGGATGATGTATGAAAATCAATCCAATTAATTTAAAAGCAATCAATTCATATAAACCACAGCTACGACCTGTCAAACAAACAGAACAAGGCGCATCTTTTGCAGACAAAATTGAAATTTCTTCAGCCGCAAAAGAAATGCAAGTCACAGCTGATTACAATACAGAACGCGCAGTACGTGTACAGCAGCTAAAAGCCGATATTCAGTCTGGTGAATATAAAGTGAATGCCCGACAAGTGGCCGAGGATATGCTGAAATATTACCGTTTCTAAAATTTGCACTAAAGGAGCATATAACATATGTCAGTGCTAACAATACTGGAAAAACTAGAGCGTATGCACAAAAGCTTATTGGAGCTTGCGCTAAAAAAAACAGACATTATAAAAATAAATGATATAGCAGCGCTAGACGAACTCATTAAAACAGAGCAGGCACATGTAGCAGCAATTAACACGCTTGAACAACAGCGTCAGTTGATGGTAACGGATTACCTACGAGCAAAAGGAATTGCTTACACTGACACACCAACTGTAGCAGAGCTAATTGATGCTATCGATAGCGACGAGGAAAAACAGCAGCTAATCGCCACAAGAGACCGTCTGCTAACATTATTAACAGAGCTAAAAGCACGAAACGATTTAAACCAAAAACTGGTCTATCAATCGCTACAAATTATTAATATCCAATTAGAACCATTCCGACCACAGCGCTCCGATTCATTCAACTACTCAGGTGACGAAGTGCGCGGCCAAGCAAATCAAAGAAAAGTAACATACTACGACTCGCAAGCATAAAACGCTTGTAATATTTTATTACAAGCGTTTTTGCTTGAATTGATAGGAGGAACACTATGCGTTCAACATTCATGGGGCTAGAAGCAAGTAAATCAGGACTATTCCTACAGCAAACAGCGCTTTACACAACGGGACACAATATTTCCAACGCAAATACACTTGGTTACTCACGTCAACGTGTCAACATGCAGGCAATGCCAGGATATCCACATCCCGGTTTAAACTCACCTAAATATCCAGGGCACTTAGGTACGGGAGCTGAAGCACACTCAATTCAACGTATACGTGACGAATTCACAAACATTAAATACCGTCAAGAAACAAATAAGCTTGGCTATTGGGAAGAGCAAACAAAAGCAATTTCTCAAATGGAAGATATTTTAGCTGAGCCATCAGAGTTCGGAATTAATAAAGCCTTCGATAGCTTCTGGAAGTCGATGGAGGATGTCGTAACAGATCCAAAAGATTCTGCCGCGCGTCAAGTAATGATTGCTAAAGGCCGTGCACTTGCAGAGGCATTTAACTACTCGGATAAACAATTAAAAACAGTTCAAAGCAATATTGGCTCTGAAATTAATTCATCTGTTAGTACAGTCAATTCACTATTAAGACAAATTGCAGCAATTAACAAGCAAATCATGGAAGTGGAACCAAGCGGCTATGTAACGAACGATTTATATGATGCACGTGATGTGTTATTAGATAAATTAAATGAATATATCCCAGTATCAGTTGAGCGTGTTCATTCTGGAGGCAATGCAAGCGCGGTAGCAGAAGGTAGCTTAACAGTTACATACACACCAGTTGGTAGTTCTACACCAATTATTTTAGTACATGGTCGAGATGCAGCAGAAATTAGTGTAGTCAAAAATGGTGGAGTTCCACTAAATGGAGATACGCCACTTGACCCATTTGAAGCGATGCGTATTGACTGGCCAGCAGATGCAGTTACACAAAGTGATCCAGACAAGCTTTTATCGGGTGCTACGTTGCCAACAGGGGCATCATATGGCTATGACACTTTTGAAAAGGGAAAAGGGAAGCTACTATCCTTAATTAACTCATATGGTTATACAGACCCTGTGACAAATCAAGTAAAGGGGCTATATCCAGAAAATTTAGCGAAGCTTGATCAATTGGTAGCAGAATTTGTAACTGCTTTTAATACAGCACATCGAGCAGGCTTTGATATGAATGGAAACGCTGGTCTCGATTTCTTCGATGGCACAACAGCAGAAACTATCCGTGTACGAGATGGTATCCTGCCAGAAGAAGTTGCAGCAGCTGACATAGCAGGAGAATTAGGGAATAACAAAAACATTTTAGCTATCGCGAAAATGCAAACAGACCCAGCAAGCTATAACTTAGGTGGCGCAACATTCCAAGGCTTCTTCAAATCCTTAATCGGTGATTTAGGTGTTATTGGACAAGAGGCAACTCGTCAAGAATTCAACTCAGCTACACTACGTTTAACAATTGAAAATAAACGTGCTTCTGAAAGCTCTGTATCGCTTGATGAAGAAATGACAAATATGATTACATTCCAACAAGCCTACAACGCAAACGCACGTATGATTACAGTCGTTGATGAAACATTAGACAAAATTATCAACGGTATGGGACGAGTAGGTCTATAGAACAATACAAATAAGTAACTGAAGGAGAGGAGCAACAAAATGCGCGTTACACAATCAATGCTTTCAAGCAATATGCTTCGCAATTTAAATACAAGCTATGGCAAAATGGGCAAGCTACAAGAACAGCTATACACTGGTAAAAAAGTAAACCGCCCATCTGATGACCCGGTTGTTGCAATCAAGGGAATGGCTTACCGTACAGAACTTGATCGAACAGATCAGTATAAGAGAAATATTGGTGAGGCAAATAGCTGGCTGGATGCGACAGATGATGCACTTGGACAAGTTGGAGAAGCTTTGAATCGTGTGAAAGAGCTTGTTGTACAAGCGGCTAATGACACGAATACAGAAGATGATCGCAATAAAATGAAACAGGAAATTGAACAAATTCGTAATCACTTAAAGGATATAGCAAATACACAAATTGGTAATAAATACGTTTTTTCTGGTACACACACAGATATGCCATTGTATGAAAATGGTGTCGAAAATCCGGCATTGATAGGTGCAACAGGGCTTGATGAAGATATTGAAATTGATGTTTTCGAAGCAGTACGAATTAATGTTAATACACCAGGTCAACAGTTATTTCGAGATATAGATGATTTAATGGGGGATATAGCAGATGCTCTTGAAACAGGCTCTGTTAATAATAATGGTACGTATATAGGTGGTTTACTTGGAGATTTAGCTTCGGGCTCCAATGGAACTTTAGCAAATGCGCAAAATGTAGTCCTTGAAAAACGTGCAGATGTAGGTGCGCGCCAAAATCGAGTAGAATTAATGGAACAGCGTTTAGATATGCATGAAATCTCAACAACAAAGCAAATGTCTATGAATGAAGACACAGAATATGCTGGAACAATTACAGAGCTTGTTACACAAGAATCAATTCATCAAGCAGCATTGTCAGTTGGTGCAAGAATTATCCAGCAAACATTAGTAGATTTCATGCGATAAAAATACAAAGCGTTTGAACAATTTGTTCAAACGCTTTTGTTGAAAGGTGGGAAATAAATGCGATTACCACAAATTCAAATTCAAACAACAGATATTCAAATAGATTTACAAATTCATAAGCCTGTACAGCATATTGAGCAACCTAGAGCACAGCAATCTATTGCACAACCTGCGGCAACGTTAGAAATTCATACGAGAAAAGGTGAGCTATCAATCGATTCATCAGATGCCCGAAGAGATTTAGGCTATTATCCAACAGGTGAGATGATTAAGCGTTATGCACAGGAAGGTCATCAAGAAATGATGAAAGGAATTTCAAGGCGTGTACGTGAAGGACGACAGATGATGCTGAGTGCAGGTAAAGGGCAAGAGGGGGCTGTTATTCAACAAATTGCAGTACAAAATACAGGTCCAAAGCGCCCAGGGCCGTACAATATTAAATTTGTACCTTCAATTGGCTCAGTAAAAATAAAATATAAACCTGCGACAGTAGATGTAAATATCCAACGCAATCAACCAAACATTGACGTAAAGGTGAACAAGCCAATTCACGACTATACACCTGGTAAAGTAACGGGTACAATGATACAAAGACCACGTGTAGATATTGACGTTATTGGTTAAAAGGAGAGGGCATCAAAATGAATATTGAAACAAAATTTTTAGGGCAAGTGGAAATTGATGAACAAAATATTTTAACATTTGAAACAGGATTACCAGGTTTTTTAGATGTGCATAAATTTGTTCTCCTACCGTTAGATGCAGATTTACCATTAGTTGTACTACAATCAGTGGAACAGCAACAATTGGGCTTTGTGCTTGCGTACCCATTCGCTTTTAAAAAGGACTATATATTTGAAATTAGCGAAGAAGAAAAAATAGATTTGCAAGTTGAAGAAGAAGAGGATGTTATTGCTTATACAATCGTTACATTAAAAGAAACATTCTCAGAATCAACAATGAATTTATTAGCCCCAATCATCATTAATACAAAGAAAAAATTAGGAAAACAAATTGTTTTGCAGGATAGTAAGCGTTATCCTTTGCGTTATCCCATTGGATCGATGGAAGGAAGTGCTAAATAAATGCTTGTACTATCGAGAAAAACAGGTGAATCGATTATGATTGGTGATCAAATCGAAGTGAAGGTTCTAGCTGTTGAAGGAGATCAAGTAAAGATAGGCATTGTGGCTCCAAAAGCAGTAAAAGTTCACCGTGCTGAAGTATTTGAAGCAATACAGGAACAAAATAGAGAGGCATTAACATTCTCAAATGAACTGTTGAATAAACTTAAACGGAATAAATAATAGAAGCACACTTGAAATATTTTCGAGTGTGCTTCTATCTATTCATTAATGAAAATATATAACTGGTAAGCTTTATGAAATTAAAATTTAAAAATTCGGCTCTTCACCAAAACATGTGCTTGACTAAGAGCCGTATTCAATCCATTCTACATTGCACTCTAGTAAAATCGTTTCTTTCTAGTGTTGTAGGTGACGCGTGAAAAAGTGACGACGTTGTAGGGCTTTAATGAGGTTATTTTTCCCTTCCACTGCCGCATTGTTGAAACGTAATTGATGGTAATTACAGATTTCATCTTGCCAATTACGCATGGTTTGTAAACAGTCTTGCTCTTTAGGGTGCAGAATTTCTCCGACCTTGCGAAAGCCAGTGTTGAAAGCCTTTTTTGCTTGTTTATACGATGAACTACAATCATACCCGTCGATAAAAGCCTCTTTCCAACTGTAAACTTGTCGTATTGTAAAAGTCGTTTTAAAATCATCCGTTCTTCTATTGATAGCTGGTCATTTCGTTTTCCTAAAATACAAAAATATTGTTTTAAAGCCTTTTTCGCAAGGGCATTCAGCCTCTTTTGAACAGACTTTCGGACAGCTTGGAGTGCTTCTGTCACGTATCGATTCACATGATACCGATCGGCAATACGGATTGCTACTGGAAACCTCTTTTTAGCGAATGTATGATAAGCCTTTGCTAAATCCATTACGATGGTAATCGGTTTTAATGCGCAAAGGGTCACCTGTTAACTGAAATATGCCTCTAATTCAAATGTGGTTAATTATGGAGTGATATATAAAATGATCCATTTTTTCGTGCAAACCAGTATTGTGGGTATGCCCCTTGCAAATGGCGAAATCATCAAGTACAAGCACGAGATTTTGACAATAAGAGGCCTTGTGCTGACAGGCTTGTTGAACACGTGATGCTTCTTTCTTTTTCCAAGTTTTCATGATATGAGCTACCGTTGTTGCAGGGTTCCTGTTACACGCGCTGTATGTGTGATGGTTGCACCAATTGCTTGTTTTGGTCAAGTCGCTTCAAATGCCTTTGTATAGCGCTTTTTAGGTGCTACAAATGCGCAATGCCAGACGAAAGAAGCTGTGCACGCTTTACAAGATAGACGAATAGTAGGCAACTTTAAATAAACTCGACACCCAAAAGTATCAAAGTGACGGACTGTACGTCTATAACTTAATCCCTCGATGAATCGTTTGATTGGACTTGCAAACGAGACATGCTTGTTTCAATTCGATTGGCATCATGTTGATGAAAATCTGTTGGTCTATTTTTTCGGTTGCAGTAATTTTTAATTGTGGTAAATCCCATAAATCCTTGAAAGAATGAGGGTACATCTGTATACCTCGCTGTGTTGTTTGGTGGTACGCTCAACTTTAGCGGATACAGGTGTTTTTTGTATTTATTTTTAAGCAAGAACATATTTTGGCGTTGAGCCAAAAAAAATAATAAAATTTCTGAAAAACTATTAAACATTTAAAATCTTTTACGATATATATATTGTATGGCAGAGGTAGTACAAACTACTTAAACCAAACTCTCCCACACGGATGTGGGTTATACAAATCATAAAAATTCAAGGAGGAATTCTATCATGAGAATTCAACACAACATTTCAGCATTAAACACACACCGTAACTTGACATTTAACAATACTCAAGCTTCTAAAAACCTTGAGAAATTATCTTCAGGTTACAAAATTAACCGAGCAGGTGATGACGCAGCAGGTTTAGCAATTTCTGAAAAAATGCGTGGACAAATTCGTGGTCTTGATATGGCAACGAAAAATGCGCAAGATTCAATTTCTTTAATCCAAACAGCTGAGGGTGCATTAAACGAAACACATGCGATTTTACAACGTATGCGTGAGTTAGCAGTGCAATCTGCGAACGATACAAACGTATCATCGGACCGTGGTGATTTACAAAAAGAGGTTGATGCATTAGTTTCAGAAATCACGCGTATTGCATCAGATACAGAGTTCAATACTCAAAAATTATTAGACGGTTCTTTCAATGGTAAAGTATTCCATATCGGCGCTAACGCTAGCCAATCAATTTCTCTTTCTATTGCAAGTATGTCAGCAGGTGCATTAAGTGTATCTGGTGTTTCAATCTCAACACAAACTAATGCAAACACAGCAATTACAACTATTAATACTGCAATTACTACAGTATCAGATGCGCGTTCAAAATTAGGTGCTGTACAAAACCGATTAGAGCACACAATCAACAACTTAGGTGCAACATCAGAAAACTTAACAGCAGCAGAATCACGTATTCGTGATACAGACATGGCAAAAGAGATGATGGGCTTCACGAAGAACAACATCCTAATGCAAGCTGCACAATCAATGCTTGCGCAAGCTAACCAACAGCCACAAGGCGTACTTCAATTATTACAATAATAGAGTAGTGAATCCAAACTAATCCACATGGAAGTGGATTATACAAATCATAAAAATTCAAGGAGGAATTCTATCATGAGAATTCAACACAACATTTCAGCATTAAACACACACCGTAACTTGACATTTAACAATACTCAAGCTTCTAAAAACCTTGAGAAATTATCTTCAGGTTACAAAATTAACCGAGCAGGCGATGACGCAGCAGGTTTAGCAATTTCTGAAAAAATGCGTGGACAAATTCGTGGTCTTGATATGGCAACGAAAAATGCGCAAGATTCAATTTCTTTAATCCAAACAGCTGAGGGTGCATTAAACGAAACACATGCGATTTTACAACGTATGCGTGAGTTAGCAGTGCAATCTGCGAACGATACAAACGTATCATCGGACCGTGGTGATTTACAAAAAGAGGTTGATGCATTAGTTTCAGAAATTACACGTATTTCAACAGACACAGAGTTCAATACTCAAAAATTATTGAATGGTTCTTTTGATAGTAAAGTATTCCACATTGGTGCGAATGCAAGTCAATCTATTACCTTATCAATTGCTGATATGGGAGCAACTGCACTAAGTGTTGATACTGTTGCAATTACAACACAAGGTTCTGCAAATAGTGCAATTACAACAATCAATAATGCAATTACAAAAGTATCAGATGCGCGTTCAAAATTAGGTGCTGTACAAAACCGATTAGAGCACACAATCAACAACTTAGGTGCAACATCAGAAAACTTAACAGCAGCAGAATCACGTATTCGTGATACAGACATGGCAAAAGAGATGATGGGCTTCACGAAGAACAACATCCTAATGCAAGCTGCACAATCAATGCTTGCGCAAGCTAACCAACAGCCACAAGGCGTACTTCAATTATTACAATAATAATTTGCACAATAAAATTTTTAAAAAGAATCCATTCAATATTTGAATGGATTCTTTATTTTCTTTATTATTTACCGATATAGAAATGGAGGTGAGATACTTGTCAGAATATAAAATAGAATATATACAAGCTAAAGCAAATATTGATACGGTTATGGTAGATGGATATTTACTACATAGTAAGTATAATCCATTACAAGAAGCAAAAATGTTTGCTGAACGAGAAATAAATCAAGGATATGTGCATATTCTCTTTGGATATGGATTAGGCTATATAGCGAATGAGCTGATTAAATTGCTTGATGGAAAAGAAAAATTGATAATTATTGACCCATTATTTGATATTTTAGATAATCCTACTGTCGATTCAGCAGAATTTATTGTTATAAATTCGATAGATGAATTGGAAATAAAAAAATATTTATTAGCTACATTGGAGAATTATGAGCGAAAAATTAAAGTAATCTGCTCTCCAAACTATGATAAAATATTACAAAGTGAATATTTGGTATTATTGAAAATTATTAAAGATATCCAAAATACAAATATTGTTAATGAAAATACAATCAGGCTATTTAGTAACTTTTGGCAAGAAAATTATATCAAAAATTTATTGTTTATGAGTGAAGATGCTTCCTTAAAAGCATTACAGAATGCATATACATTACCAATTGTTATAGCTTCTGGTGGTCCCTCTTTAACGAAACAATTGCCGAAATTAAAAGCATTCTCATCTAAATGTATCATTATTGCAGCAGGCTCCACTATCAATTCATTACTAGCCGCAGATATAGAACCAGATTTTATAGTGACAATTGATGGTTCTGATGAAAATTATGTACACTTTAAAGATTTACACATAAAATCGGCTAAATTAATTTATTCTGTTGGTAGTTATTATAAAATTCAAGAAAATTTTAAGGGAGAACGGGTAGCATTTGTTCCTATGAAAGAAGAAAGGCTACAAAAATATATTAAAAATAAGTTTTCAACAGAAATTCCAATTATTTTTGGTGGAGGTTCTGTTGCCAATTTCGCTTTACATATTGCTACTCTGATAACCAGCGGACCAATTGCTTTTATAGGGCAAGATTTGGCTTATACAAATAATGAGTTTTATGCTAAAAACAACAAAAATCTTCAAATTATAAAAGAAGATGTACTGAATAAACGTGAGTTTATAGAAACAGAAGGTTATTATGGAGAAAAAGTATTCACAACGTACGAGTATCTACCTATGAAGGAAAGCTTCGAAGCTTTTATAAGAGCACGAATCTCTAACAATGAAATTTATAATTGTACTGAGGGTGGAGTGAAAATTAGTGGGATGAATCAAATCCCGTTTGATGAATTTTGCTTAAATAATAGTCGCACCTTAGATAAAAGCGAAAAAAATATCATAATCAATAAAAACAATCTGATAGGTTTATCAATGCTTATTAACGTTATGGGAAAAGAATTACGAATGTATAAAGAAATGAAGGCAGACATTAAAATTGCAATAAAAGAAGTAGAATCTACCAAAAAGACTGCTGCATTTTCTCCTAAAAACTTAAATACTTTGGAAAAAGTTGATAAAAAACTTAAAAGGAATTTTGAAAAGGTTATTTTAGAAAGAATTGCCGATCCACTTATTATAGATGTAATGAGGAATTTTATGCCTAGTGAAAATGAAACAAAGCTAGAAGCATATGAGAGAGTATATAAACAAAATTTAGCAATTTATACAGGGTTACTATATGTTATACACCAAACTGAGGCTTATATTGAAGAAATATTAGAGATGGCTAAAGCGCAAATGGAAAGGAAAGAAAATATATGAATAATTTATTAAGTGAAACGATAGAAAGTTATAATCAATACGTGGAAAAAATCCCTTCAGGTGCATTCTATATTGCAAATTGTTTACGAACTGATAATATCACAGAAGCACTTTCTGGTATTAAAGCATTTTCAGAAGGAGTTATATGGTTAATAGATGTTAAGGGCTTACTTAAAAAAAATCAAGTGAATGTAGAGTTATCTATAGAAAAGATACAGGAGTTTTTAATAGAGATAAATACAGGGCTTGAAATGCAGGACTATATACTAGTTGCAGATATGTTTGAATATGAAATTGCGCCTTTTTTTGAAGAGTGTATGTTGAATAAGGTAAGTAATATACAGTGAACTACAAGGTGGATTTGGCTAAAAATGGAGAATATACACTTATATTAAACAGTATTAATGTTTATAGTAAATATAGACCTATGAGTGATGCGGAAATGTTCATACAAAATGAATTTGATAAGGATGCAAGCGGATTCTTATTAGTAGGATTAGGATTAGGTTATCATTTAGCAGAATTATTAAAGCTTGCAGGAAACAAAAAAATTATTGTTTTACCGCTAGCTGAGCAAGAGTTAACTATATTTGGAAAATATGCTATAGACAATAAGATAATTAATTTGCCAAATGTTGAAATTGTTAGAACGAATATGATTAATAATAAGATATTGAGCAATTATCAAGTTATTATTCCTTTATCTTGGATGAAAGCTATAGGTGTTTCACATCCATTATATGATTTTTTGGAAGATATAAAGGAAAGGCAAATGAGCTATCAGTTTTCTTCATTTCTAATGGAGAAAAATTTTAGACAAAATATAGTACGTGATAACATCCAATCTACCTATTTTAAAAGCAGATTTCAAAGTAAATTCGCATGTTTAATCTCAGCAGGGCCGTCGCTTGATGAAACTATTGCAACTTTAGAAAAAATTAAAGATAAGTTTTTTATTCTTTGTGTAGGTGCAGCGTTGAAACCATTGTTGGCAAGACAAATTAAGCCAGATGCTATTGTACTTTCGGATGCAACACAGCTTATTATAGAGCAAATAGAGGATACTGAGTATGATGGCTTGTTGTTTTATCTTTCAACTACCAATAGTGATTTGATAGAAAGTTATAAAGGCAAAAAGTGCATCTTGTTACAAAGGGGTTATACATTGTCAGAAACATATGCAAAGCAAAATGACTTAGATTTATTTGAAGTAGGTGGTTCTGTATCGACAGTAGGGCTATCATTGCTTAAGTATATGAAATTCTCAACGATATTATTATTTGGCCAAGATTTAGGATTTAAAGATAATGACACTCATTCTAAATTTTCCCCTTCAAATACTGCTATTACTATTCAAAATAAATATAATAAAATATTAGCAAATAGCGGAGAACTAATAAACACAAGAGCTGATTGGAATATTTTTAGAAGATGGTTTGAGAGAGAGGCAATGCAGTCTAATGTGAATATCTATAACACAGCATGGCATGGGACCAAAATTGCTAATATACCGTATATTAGCAATGATGAAATATATGCAATGTATGATTCAATAGCACTGGAAAATGATTTTAAAAGTGCATTAAAAGAGGTGAAATAGCTTTTGAAAGGAAAAGTGTTAGTTACAGGGGCTGATGGTTTCATCGGCTCTCATTTAACAGAACAATTAGTACATCAAGGTTATGATGTACGGGCTTTTGTTTATTATAATTCATTTAATTCATGGGGCTGGCTTGACCAATCTACGTCAGAAATTAAATCACAGTTAGACGTATTCGCTGGTGATATTCGTGACCCATATGGTGTAAAGGAAGCGATGAAAGGCTGCACATATGTATTAAATTTAGCCGCACTTATTGCAATACCTTACTCATATCATTCACCTGCTACTTATGTTGATACGAATCTGACAGGTACATTAAATATTGTACAAGCCGCGAAAGAGTTGGATATAGAAAAAGTAGTACACACATCAACAAGTGAGGTATATGGTACAGCATTATATGTACCGATTGATGAAGAACATCCATTACAAGGGCAATCACCGTATTCAGCATCCAAAATTGGTGCTGACCAAATGGCTTTATCATTTTATCGTTCTTTCGATACACCAGTATCCATTATACGCCCATTCAACACCTATGGTCCACGTCAGTCAGCGCGTGCAGTTATTCCAACGATTATTAGTCAGTTAGCAAGCGGGCAAACAACGATTAAGCTAGGTGCTATTAGCCCAACACGTGATTTTAATTATGTGAAAGATACTGTACAAGGCTTTATTTCTGTAATGAATTCAGAGAAATCTATTGGTGAAGTCATCAATATTGGCTCTAACTATGAAGTATCAATTGGTGAAACAGCAGAAATGATTGCGGATATTATGGGTGTTCATTTAACAATTGAAACAGAAGAACAACGTTTACGACCTGAAAAAAGTGAAGTTGAACGTCTCTGGGCAGAAAATAAAAAAGCAAAGGAACTTCTTGGTTGGGAGCCACAGTACGGAGGAAAAGAAGGTTTCCGTAAAGGTTTAGAAGAGACGATTGAATGGTTTACAAATGATAAAAATCTATCCCAATATAAGGTGGATGTTTATAATATATGAATAAACAATGGATGGAATTTACGTTAAGCATTAAACAATTATATAAAAAAGCTTTCATAGCACTACATGAACCGACATTTAATGAAAAAGAAGTGGAATATGTAACGGATTGCGTGGAAACAGGCTGGGTATCTTCAGTTGGTTCCTATGTTACACGATTTGAGGAGGATTTGGCGAAATTCGTTGGTGTGAAGCGTGCCATAGCAGTAGTGAACGGCACTGCTGCTCTGCATATTGCTTTGAAAATTGTTGGTGTAGAGAACAATGATGAAGTATTAATACCCTCTTTGACATTTATAGCAACAGCTAATGCAGTATCCTATTTACAGGCTGTCCCTCATTTTATTGATATAAATGAAGATACATTGGGGGTGGACCCATTTAAGCTAGAACAGTATCTTAATGGAATTGCAGAATTGCGACAAGGAGAATTATATAATAAGCAAACAAATCGTCGAATTAAAGCACTTGTACCAATGCATACATTTGGTCATCCATGTATGTTAGATGAGCTTGTTGCTTTATGTGAGAAATATAAGCTTGTTCTTGTGGAAGATGCAGCAGAGTCTTTAGGTAGTTATTATAAAGGAAAGCATACTGGAACATTTGGTAAAGTGAGTGCCATGAGCTTTAATGGCAATAAAATTATTACTACAGGTGGTGGTGGTGCAATTTTAACAGATGACGAGGAGCTTGCTAATTATGCTAAGCATTTAACGACAACTGCGAAGGTTTCTCATCGCTGGGAGTTTGTACATGATGAAATCGGTTATAATTATCGCATGCCAAACATTAATGCTGCTTTAGGGTGTGCTCAGCTCGAAAAACTGGAGCAATTTATTGAGCATAAGCGAGACTTAACGCGATTCTACGAAAATTTAGTAACAGATATTGAAGGGATACGATTATTTAAAGAGCCTATTGATACAAAAAGTAATTATTGGCTCCAAGTAATTTTGTTAGATGAGCAATATAATCGTGATAAAATACTGAGTTTTTTGAATGAGCAAGGTGTAATGAGTAGACCTATTTGGATGCCTTTACATGAACTTGAAATGTTTAAGCAATGTCCAAAGATGGATCTGTCAATAACAGAGCAATTAAAACAAAACGTGATTAATATTCCAAGTACACCTACGAATGAGGTATAGAAAATGAAAAGAAAGATTTGTGTTGTGACTGGGACTCGAGCAGAATATGGTCTGCTATTTCCTTTAATAAAAAAGCTCCAACAAGATTCTGCATTTCATTTACAATTACTTGTGACGGGAACGCATTTATCACCTGAATTTGGAGATACTTACAAACAAATTGAGCTTGATGGATTCACAATTAATGAGAGAGTAGAAATGCTACTATCAGCTGATACGGATACAGGTGTAGTAAAGTCAATGGGGTTAGCTACGATTGGCTTTGCAGATGCTCTTACTCGTTTGCAGCCTGATTTAATAATTATTTTAGGGGATCGTTATGAAATGCTAGCTGTTGCTCAATCTGCTTTAATTCTGCAAATTCCAATTGCACATCTTCATGGTGGTGAATGTACTTTTGGTGCATATGATGATGCAATCCGACATGCGGTTACCAAAATGGCTACTTGGCATTTTACGAGTACAGAATCGCATCGTAAACGGGTGATTCAGCTTGGAGAATCGCCAAAGCGTGTGTTTAATGTAGGAGCAATCGGTATAGAGAATATTATAAATTTACAACTGCTGAAAAAGAGTGAATTATTTGAGCAGTTGCAACTAGATAAAGGGTTACCGATGTTTTTAATTACTTATCACCCTGAAACAACTGGTGAAATAGACGGTATTTTCAAATTACTTAAAGCATTAGAGAATTATCTGAATGTTAATTTGCTTTTTACAAAATCTAATGCAGACAACGGTGGGCGCAGGATTAATGAGGCGATTCATGAGTTCACACTAACCCATCATAATGCCAAATTATTTGATTCATTAGGGCAACTTAGGTATTTAAGTGCAGTGAAGTATGCTGAAGCAGTGATAGGTAATTCATCAAGTGGATTAATCGAAGTACCTTATTTAGCAACACCGACAGTCAATTGTGGTAATAGGCAGAAGGGACGAGAACAGCCCAACTCAGTTTTCACTACACCGCTTCAAACAGAAGAGATTTATTGTACTATTGAGAAAGCACGAAAGTTTAATAGCGAATATGACCAAATTTTTGGTGATGGTCATGTATCAGAAAAAATTATAGCTGTTTTAAAGGAATTACCATCATTCTCAATAAAAAAGGAGTTTTACGATTTATGAATAAAACTTATATCATTGCAGAAGCAGGAGTGAACCATAATGGTTCATTAGAAATGGCTAAAGAGCTTGTAAAGGTTGCGAAAGAGGCTGGAGCAGACGCGGTAAAGTTTCAAACATTTAAAGCAGAAAATTTAGTAACCAAACAAGCAAAGCAAGCAGACTATCAAGTGAAAAATTTAGGTGAGGCTACGTCCCAATTTGAGATGCTAAAAAAATTAGAGCTAAGCTATGAGGAATTTGAAAACCTACAAGCTTTTTGCCAAGCAGAGAATATCGAATTTTTATCGACACCTTTTGACTTCGAAAGTGTCGATTTTTTGCTAAACAAGCTAGGAGTAGAAATTGTAAAAATCCCCTCTGGGGAATTAACGAATGCACCATTTATTCACTATATGGCAACAAGACGCAAACCTATTATTTTATCAACTGGTATGGCAACAATTGAAGAAATTCATGATGCATTGGCATTTATCGCTTATGGTTTAGCAAAGCCTTCTGAAGTAGTAACAGTAGAGTTTGTGCAGCAATTTTATAAGACAGAGCAAGCAAAAAACGTGTTACAACAATACGTGACACTGCTTCATTGCACAACGCAATACCCAACACCACCTACTTCAATTAATTTAAATGCAATGAATGAAATAAAGCGTGTCTTTCAATTAGCAGTAGGTTTATCAGATCACTCTAAAGGCATCCATATACCACTTGCTGCTGTTAGCATGGGTGCAATGGTTATAGAAAAACATTTCACTTTGGATAAAACATTAGAGGGTCCAGATCATATAGCTTCATTAAATCCTGAGGAATTAAAGCAGATGATTGAGGGGATTCGAGAAGTTGAGCAGGCATTAGGTGATGGTATAAAACAGCCAACTACAACGGAACTTCAAAATCTTATTCCTGTAAGAAAAAGCTTAGTGGCAAAAAAGCCAATTAACATAGGTGAAGTCTTTACAGTCAACAATATGACTGTAAAGAGACCTGGTAGTGGTATTTCACCCTCAAAATACTGGTCTTATATTGGGAAAATGGCTTCAAAACCATATGATGAGGATGAATTAATAGATGAGTAAAGCAGTCATAATCATTGGAAACGGTGGACATGCTTCTGTATTAACAGAAATTTTATTAGCCCAAAAAGAGGAAATAATAGGATTTACTGCACCGACAGTAGAAGAAAATCAATTTACAATTCCTTACTTAGGGAATGATGAAATAATATTAAGTTACCCAATAACAGATGTTGAGTTAGTTTTAGGGATAGGAATGGTACAACCAACACCATTGCGGGCAAAGAAATTCGATTATTTTCATGAGAAAGGCTATGTTTTTAAATCTGTAATACATCCTACAGCTATTATTGCACCTTCCGTAAAGTTAGGATATGGTATGCAAATAATGGCTGGAGCTATTATTCAAACAAATACAAAAATTGCCGATAATACTATTATAAACACTGGTGCATTAATAGATCATGACTGTCACATTGAGCAACATGTACATATAGCACCAGGAACAAAGCTATCTGGCTCAGTTCATGTGAAAAAAGGAACGCACATAGGAGTAGGTGTAACCATTATACAAAGTATAACAATTGGAGCAAATTGTTTAATAGGTGCGGGATCGGTGGTGGTGAAAAACGTTTCTGATGGGGTGACAGCATTGGGAGTACCTGCAAGGGAAGTGTAATTTGATATATTGATTTTAATATAAATTAGATGCAAAAATTGCAGTTATTAAAGATATTTTAATTTTAAACGTAATAAACGCACAATGCTAATATCTATTTGTTAAAAAAATCGATAAAATATTAGGTGTTAGTAAAAAATATTAATTTTACGAGGTGTAATGATGGAAAAGAAAAATTTAATTGAATTATACAATTTACCTGATGAAGTGATTTTTTGTAAGAAATGTACAATATCTAATCAAAGACCTCGAATTACATTTGATGAAAATGGAGTATGTAGTGCCTGTAATTTCACTGAATATAAAAGAAGTAAAATAGATTGGGATTTAAGAGAAAAGGAATTAGTTGAATTACTAGATAAGCATCGAAAAAATGATGGTTCTTATGATGTAATAGTTCCCTGTAGTGGTGGAAAAGATGGCTCTTTTGTAGCCCACCAATTGAAATATAAATATGGAATGAATCCATTAACGGTGACCTGGGCACCACATCTTCCAACAGAACTAGGTAGGATAAATTTGGATAAATTTGTAGATTCCGGGTTTGATAATGTGTTAGGAAGACCAAATGGAAAGGTTCATAGATTAATGACTAAGCTAGCATTTTTGCATTTAGGGGATCCTTTCCAGCCATTTATTTATGGACAAACAAATTTTCCATTAAAAGTGGCTGTACAAAATAATGTCTCATTAATAATGTATGGTGAAAATGGTGAAGTTGAATATGGCGGAAGTATGAAAAATGCCTTCAAGCCAACTCGTGAAATTGCAGATCATGATGAACATTATTTTTCAGGGTTACCACCAGAGTTTTGGATGAATCATGGTGTTTCAGAAGCAGATATTTTCCCATATAAAGCACCAAAATATGAAGATATCGTAAAAAATAAAACAGAGATACACTTCTTTGGTTATTATAAGTTTTGGGATCCACAAGCAAATTATCACTATAGTAAAGAGAATACAGGATTTTCCTCTGCGGAGGAAAGGTCAGAGGGAACGTATTCTAAATATGCAAGTTTAGATGATAAGATTGATGGGTTCCATTACTATCTATCTTATATTAAATTTGGAATTGGCAGAACAACTTCAGATAGTGCTCATGAAATACGAGAAGGTAAATTAACTAGAGAAGAAGGAATTGATTTAGTTAAAAAATATGATGGGGAGTTCCCAGAAAAATATTACAAAGAATTCTTAGAGTATTGTGATATTACAGAAGAACAGTTTTGGGAGGCAATTGATAGCTGGAGATCTGAACATATATGGGATAAAGTTGATGGAAAATGGATATTGAAAAAACATATTAATAAATAAAATAATATTTATACATGTATATTCATGTTTTATCCTATTTCTACAATGTAACACTTTGGGGAAGAATTCCACATCGGAAATAGGATAAGAATTGTATTGTTCTCAGAAATGGTGAGAATTCACTTATTTTCCTACTATATAAAGCGGGCAACGAGAAAAAGCTGCCCGCTAAATTTAGATAAAGTACAGATGTCACTATTCGAACAAACACTACCCGGAATATAATTGTAGTCATGGTATGTACTAATTAATTTTTATGAGTACACTAAAGTTTCTAAAATACATAAAAGTCAGGTTTACATTGGCAAGTAGTAATTTATTTGTAGTGAAAATGAAATGACAGATAAAAATACCTACTGCAAATCTTTAGTTGAATTAAGCGAGGACGAAACTACCTTTAAACGTCTGACTAGTGAAATGTAACAATCAGTGAAGAAGAGGTTCCTACTGATTGAAGGTTCACTTTATATTATTAAAGATGGAAGTGAGATACATGGAAAATTGGGTAGAGTGTCTAGTTAAAGAAAATGCTACATTATTAGAAACAATGAAAATTATTGATGAATCCCCTATCCAGTTTGCAGTTGTAATAGATGAAGAGCACCGTATACTTGGCACCGTTACAGATGGAGATATTCGTAGAGGAATTTTACGTGGTGAGGGTTTAGATATGTTAATTACATCAATTATGAACTCAAATCCAACGATTGCTAAAAGCAATCAAAGTTTATATAAATATAAACAAATTATGCGATCTAAAATGCTGAAGCAATTACCAATAGTAGATAGAGATAATAGGGTTATAGATATACTTTTCATGGATAAATTAGGTGCATCCACACATAAAAATATGGTTGTTTTAATGTTAGGTGGACTAGGGACGAGACTTCGCCCATTAACAAATAACACACCAAAACCAATGTTGAAAATAGGGAATAAACCTATTCTTGAAACTATTGTTGAGGGATTTAAACAATATGGTTATACGAATTTCGTTTTTTCTGTTAACTATAAAAAGGAAGTAATTCAAGATTATTTTCAAAATGGCGAGACTTTTGATGTAACAATTGAGTATGTGGAAGAAACGAAACGTATGGGGACTGCAGGAGCTCTTTCACTATTTAAAAAACAACCGACAGAGCCATTCTTTGTAATGAATGGTGACCTTCTAACACAGATTAACTTTGAACAACTAATGGAATTTCATTTAAAGAATCAATCAGTTGCTACAATGTGTGTAAGAGAATTTGAATATCAAATTCCATACGGTGTTATTGAAACAGCGGATGCAGAGTTAGTATCAATTAAAGAAAAGCCAATTCATCGTAGTTTTGTAAATGCTGGGATATACGTGTTGAATCCAAAAGTATTAGAGTATATTCCAGAAGATGAATTTTATGATATGCCAGCTCTATTTGAACGATTAATTGAAGAAAAACATAAAGTTTCTGTTTTTCCCATTAGGGAATATTGGTTGGACATAGGGAAAATGGACGATTTCCATAGAGCTAATAATGAATTCAAGGGGTCTTAATTATGAAGCCTAAGATTTTAGCAATCATTCCAGCACGTGGTGGCTCTAAGGGAGTACCTCGTAAGAATATTCGAGATTTTGCGGGGAAACCATTAATTGCTTGGACTATTGAAGAAGCAAAGAAATCTAAATATCTAAGTCGTACGATTTTATCATCAGAAGATGAAGAAATAATAGCAGTAGCGGAGCAATATGATTGCGAAGTTCCATTTGTGCGGCCATTAATATTGGCACAAGATGATACACCAGGAATTGTGCCTGTATTACATGCAATTGAGCAGTGTCCAGGTTTTGATTATGTTGTTTTATTACAGCCAACTTCCCCGTTGCGAACTGTGGAAGATATTGATGGTTGCATTGAGAAAATCTTATATCATCAAGCGGATTTTTGTGTTTCTGTAACTGAACCAGAAAAATCCCCTTATTGGATGTATACTATGAATGAGCATGAAATAATGAAACCTTTGTTTAAATTAGAAAGTATCCCTTCAAGAAGACAAGATTTGCGCAAGGTATATGCTTTAAACGGTGCTATCTATGTCGCTAAAGTCGACAAATTATTACAGGAAAAATCATTTTTAACCGCTAATACGCTTGGATATGTAATGTCTGAAGAGAAATCCTTTGATATTGATAATTTAAGAGATTTTAAGGTATGTGAATATCTTCATCTAGAGAATTTAGATAGTTAAAATTATATTTATTAATTATCGAAAAATAATAATTGAAGTGGGTTTTGCTGATTAGGGAAATGTTTTGTGTGTATTTAATCGGTTAAGTAATAATATGTAAAAGAGGGATGTAATGTATAACATAGGTGAAATAATATCTATTGAAGGAAAGGTACAAGCTGTTGTAGCATGTACTAAAAAAATAATCATAACAATGCTTTATGAAAAAAATGAAGTACACTTAGATAAAACAGAAGAGTATACATTTGATGAGCTAGAGAAAAAAATAATTGTAAAAATAGGTGTGATCACACAAGAATTGTTAGAAAAAGTTAAACGTAAACTAATTTTTAATAATGTTGAAGAGTTTTATGATTTATTTCATCAACAGAAAGAGTTTATTGCTGGAGAGAGTCAATTGAGTTATGCAGGGAAAGTTTATAATAAAGATGAAATGATTGCTTTGACTGATGCATCCTTAGACTTTTGGTTAACATCAGGGAGATTTTCCAAGCAATTTGAAAAAGAGTTTGCAAAATATCTAGGGGTTAAATATGCATTGTTGACTAATTCTGGTTCTTCAGCTAATTTACTGGCGGTGTCGGCATTAACTTCACCTAAGTTAGGAGAAAAACGTCTACTGCCAGGGGATGAGGTAATCACTGTAGCTGCTGGCTTTCCGACAACTGTTGCTCCGATTATTCAAAACGGATTAGTTCCAGTGTTTGTGGATGTAGATTTAGGCACATATAATATCTCTGTTGACCAAATTGAGCTAGCTATATCAAAGAAAACGAAAGCAATAGTTATCGCACATACAATGGGGAACCCATTTAATTTAGATATTGTTATGAAAGTAGCTAATAAATATGATTTGTGGGTAATCGAAGATAATTGTGACGCGCTTGGCGCAAAGTATAGTGGCAAATTGACAGGTACACATGGACATATTGGTACATCAAGTTTTTACCCACCTCACCATATGACAATGGGAGAAGGCGGGGCTGTTTATACAAGCAATCCGCAGTTAAAAATGATTTTAGAATCATTTAGAGACTGGGGAAGAGATTGTTGGTGTCCTTCGGGGTGCGATAATACATGTAAGAAGAGATTTGATTGGCAACTAGGTGAACTTCCATTAGGCTATGACCATAAATATACATACTCACATATTGGCTATAATTTGAAAGTAACTGATATGCAGGCAGCTATAGGTATAGAACAATTGGGGAAATTGCCTAATTTTATAGAAAAGCGAAATCATAATTTTAAACGTTTAAAAGAGAACTTATTAGTAGTGGAGGAGCATTTAATTTTACCAATAGCTACTGAAAATAGTGAACCAAGTTGGTTTGGATTTATCATAACTATTAAAGATGGAAATAAGGTTTCACGTAATAAAATGACGCAATATTTAGAAACACATAAAGTGCAAACACGTATGTTGTTTGCAGGAAATCTAATTAAACAACCTGCTTTTCAAAATATCAAATACCGTGTGGCTAGTGATTTAATTAATACGGACAAAATTATGTATGATACATTCTTAGTTGGAGTTTATCCAGGATTAACTGATGCAATGATAGATTATATGAGTCAAAAAATTATTGAGGCAGTCAAGTTTGCTGGAATTTAAATCAGGGGTGAGTATATGAAAGTAGTAATCTTAGCTGGAGGATTTGGAACTAGAATTAGTGAAGAATCCCATTTAAAACCAAAACCTATGATAGAAATAGGAAATAAGCCTATTATATGGCACATAATGAAGATGTATGCTCATTATGGCTATAATGATTTTGTCATTTGCTTAGGTTACAAAGGGTATGCAATCAAAGAGTATTTTGCTCATTACTTCTTACACGAATCAGATGTAACATTTGATTTTAATACTAACGAGCAAATTATACATCAAGCCCATGCTGAACCATGGAAAGTAACTTTAGTGAACACAGGGTTAGAGACTATGACAGGTGGGCGTTTAAAGCGTGTCAAAGAATACATAGGAGATAAAACTTTTATGTTTACCTATGGAGACGGTGTGTCTGATATTAATATTGAGGAGCTTGTAAAATTCCATAAATCACATGGAAAACAAGCAACAGTAACAACGGTACAACCCAGTGGACGTTTTGGAGCATTAGATTTGGCTGAGAATGGAGAGGTTTTAGGATTCAAAGAAAAACCTAAGGGTGATGGTGGATGGATTAATGCTGGATTCTTTGTACTTGAGCCTGAAATAATTGACTATATCGATGGTGATGAAACAATATTTGAATCTGAACCTTTGCAAAACTTAGCAACTAGAGGTCAATTACAGGCATTTAGTCATGGAGGGTTTTGGCAACCGATGGATACTTTGCGTGATAAAAATTTTTTAGAGTCTCTTTGGAAAAAAGATGAAGCGCCATGGAAACTTTGGTGACTATAACATGAATGTGGTGAGTAAACTTTGGTGAATCCAGCTTTCTGGAAAGGTAAAACAGTATTTTTAACAGGTCATACAGGCTTTAAAGGTTCATGGCTATCTATATGGCTTTCTTCAATGGGAGCAGAAGTGACAGGTTTTGCGTTAGAACCACCTACAAGCCCTTCTTTATTTAAATTGGCAGGGGTAGAAAATCTAATATCTTCAAATATTGGAGATATTAGAGATAGTGATGAGCTTGAAAGAGCAATGATTAAAACAAAACCAGATATTGTTATTCATATGGCAGCTCAACCTTTAGTTAAAGAATCATATATTAAACCTGTTGAAACATATTCGACAAATGTGATGGGGACAGTTAATTTATTTGAAAGTATTCGGAAATGCTCCTCAGTTAAGGTTGTAATAAATGTAACAACAGATAAGGTATATGAAAATAAGGAATGGGTATGGGGGTATCGTGAACAAGATTCATTAGGTGGATACGACCCCTATTCCAGTAGTAAAGCAGGATCAGAACTAGTTACGACATCTTATAAGTATTCTTTTTTCAATCCAGCAGAGTATGCTAATCATGGGGTTTCTATTGCTTCAGTTAGAGCTGGTAATGTAATTGGAGGAGGAGATTGGGCGAAGGATAGACTAGTACCTGATTGTATCCATTCATTATTAAAAAATGAAGTAATTACAGTTAGAAATCCCCATGCTATAAGACCATGGCAACATGTACTAGAGCCTTTGAATGGTTATTTATTATTAACAGAAAAATTATATGAAGAAGGGGTAAATTATTCAGGAGCATGGAATTTTGCTTCAAGGGATGAAGACTCCAAGCCAGTCGAGTGGATTGTGCAAAAAATAATTGAAAAATGGGGAGGTGAAAAAAGTCAATATAAAATTGATGATAATAAACATCCTCATGAAGCAGGGTGTTTAAAATTGGATTGTTCAAAGGCAAAAACAATTTTAGGTTGGCAGCAGAAATGGCAATTGGAAATGGCAATTGAGATGATTGTCGAGTGGTTTAAGGAAGCCCAAATAGAAAGGGATATGCTAGGTGTATGCCTAAGACAAATCACTTTATATATGAATGAATAAATAAGGAATAGTAAGGTATTGAAAATCTAATAGAATACAGTTTTATTACATGAATAAGAGTATAAGCTTTTGTAGCCAAAATACTTCTTACTTTCTTGTAACTAAAAATGAAAGAGTATAGGTAAGCTAAGATTATTATTGAATAGGAAAAAAAATAATGAATAATAAAATTAGAGAATTGATTTTAGAAATGATGCATTATTCTAATTCGTCACATATAGGTAGTTGTTTATCAATTGTAGATATCTTGTATGTTTTATATTTTAAAATAATGAATGTCGATTCTAAAGATGTAAACAAAATAAATAGAGATAAATTTATTTTAAGCAAAGGGCATGGAAGTGCAGCATTGTATGCTACTTTAGCTGAAAAAGGCTTTTTTGAAAAAGAATATTTAAAAAAATATTATATTGATGATGGAGTCTTACCAGGACATTTAGATATGCAAGCTGTTCCAGGAATTGAATCATCAGCTGGGTCACTAGGACATGGGTTATCAATAGGACTAGGGATGGCTTTAGCAAATAGAATGGATAATAATAAAGGGCATATTTATGTACTTTTAGGTGATGGGGAATGTAATGAAGGGTCCGTTTGGGAAGCTATAATGTTAGCATCGACTTTAACTGTAACAAACTTAACTGCCATAATCGACTATAATAAATTACAAAGTTTAGGTCGTACTAATGAGATTATAGATCAAAAGAATATTGCCAAGCGTTGGGAAGCATTTGGATGGGATGTATGTGAAGTTGATGGGCATAATTTAGATGAGCTAGAATCTGTCTTTAAAGCAAAAGTCAATGGTCCAAAGGTTGTTATTGCACATACAGTTAAAGGCAAAGGAATTTCGTTTATGGAAAATAAATTGGAATGGCACTACAAGTCACCTAACAGTCAACAATATAGTAGCGCTTTAGAAGAATTGAGAGGGAAATAAGTGAGGAACACTTTTATTAATGTATTAATAGAGGAAGCCAAAAAAGATGATCGAATTTGTTTGATTACACCTGATATGGGATATTCTGTGGTGGAAAATTTCCAAACATTATTTCCAGATAGATTTTTTAATGTGGGAATTGCAGAACAAAATGCTGTTGGAGTTGCTGCAGGATTAGCGTTATCTGGGAAAATAGTATATGTGTATAGCATCGTTCCTTTTGTTACAATGCGTTGTTTCGAGCAAATTCGAGTTGATGTAGCCTATATGAATACAAATGTTAGATTAATAGGGATTGGTGCAGGGTTATCTTATGGTCCAGCAGGTGCTACACATCATTCAATTGAGGACATAGCTATTATGAGAGCTTTACCAAATATGACAGTATGTTGCCCTGGAGATCCGGTTGAAGTAAAAGAGATTATTAAGCAAAGCGTTCTTTATAATGGGCCAATGTATATTAGACTTGGAAAAAATGGTGAGCCTAATATACATCCAGAGAACCAAAAAATTGAAATTGGTAAAGGTATCAAAATGACAGAAGGTGACGACCTTATGTTAATTACAACAAGTAATATGCTTGAACAAGGTCAACTGTTGGTAAAAGAGTTGTTAAATGAAGGGAAAAGAGCGACTTTAATTAGTATGCCTACTATCAAACCGTTCGATAGTGAAATAGTAATTGAATCTTTAAAAAATCATACTGTAATTTATACATTAGAAGAGCATAGCAAGATTGGTGGTTTGGGGAGTGCTGTTGCTGAAGTTATTGCTGAGAACGGTTTAGGTATAAAATTAAAAAGAATTGGGATTAATGACGAATTTACACATAAGATAGGAAGCCAGAATTACTTAAGAAAGAAATTGATTTTTGACAATGTAGAAATTCGGTAGGTTATCTTCATTTAGCAAATTTCTTTTTTGTATTGAAGGTGGAGTGTCAGATATAGAAGCCTATTACTTCTATCTAGATGACAAATTCTATACTTAAATCAGCAGGTGTCCAAATGCCTGCTGATTAACTTATGCATAATTAAGAGGAATTCATTTTATTATTAAAGGAGATAAAGATGATGATAAATAGAACCCCAAATGGATCTTTTGAGAGAAGGCATTCAGAGAAGGACAAACTATCGTATTTTATGGCAGAGGAGTGCTTTGAATCAAGTTCATTAGCAACGTTCGATAAACTTGAGGCGTTCCCAAGGTTTGTGACAAAGAGAAGTTTAAGTAGGTTTGTTGTTAAATATGAAATATATAAGCAAATACTAAATGTCAATGGAGTAATTATTGAATGTGGTGTTTTTAATGGAGCAGGTTTGTTCACATGGGCTCAGCTTGCGAATATTTTTGAACCAACAAATTATAATAGAAAAATTATAGGATTTGATACATTCGAAGGATTCCCTAATGTAAATGAACAAGATAATAGTGAGATACATAAGCCGCAAATAGGTGATTTAAGGGGAGATAGTTTAAAAGAGTTAAATAAAGCAATTGAAAAGTATAATAGTGAAAGACATTTATCACATATTGAAAATGTAGAACTTATAAAAGGAGATTTTTTAACAACGTCAACTGACTATCTTCAAAAAAATAAACACTTATTAGTTTCTTTATTATATTTAGATTTTGATCTTTATGAACCAACAAAGAGAGCATTAGACATTTTTTTACCTAGAATGGGGAAAGGATCAATCATTTGTTTTGATGAATTAAATTGTGAAAACTATCCAGGTGAAACATTAGCTTTATTAGAGAAATTGGATATATCGAATTATCAAATAAACAGACTGCCAATTGATCCGTGGATTTCTTATATTATACTGTGATGAAATCTGAGTTTAGTATATGTAAATAAATAATTAGATAATAACCCAAATATTTTTAACAACTCCTGATACCATTTTTACAAGACAATCTACATTAAAAGTTATTGTAATCTAATAAATTACATAGTAAATATACCAATTTAAGAGGGGGATGGTGATAAATGGTAGGTGAGGCGGTTATGAAACGAATTGTCATTAATGGTCCAACAGGTGCTATTGGTATGGCATTAATAGAAAAATGCATAAAAGAAAAGATAGAAGTTCTAGCTATTTGTCGAAGAGGCTCTACTAGAATGGGGAATATACCTAAATCTAAATATATAAAAGTTATTGAATGCAATTTATCAGAAATAATAAATTTAAAATATGAGGGTGGATTTGAAGTTTTTTATCATTTAGCTTGGGAAGGCACAACTGGTGAAGCAAGAAATGATGTTTATCTACAAAATAAGAATGTTCAATATACTTTAGATGCGGTTCATTTAGCTAATAGGCTAGGGTGTCACACATTTATTGGAGCAGGTTCGCAGGCTGAGTATGGTAGATTTGAGGGGAAACTAGAATCGACAACACCTACATTTCCTGAAAATGGATATGGAATGGCTAAACTTTGTGCAGGACAAATGAGTAAGGTATTATGTAAACAATTAGGAATTAAAAATATCTGGGTTAGAATCTTAAGTGTGTATGGCCCTTACGACAATATGAATACAATGATTATGTCAACAATAGATAACTTGTTAAATGGATTAAAACCTGTATTCACAAAAGGTGAACAAATGTGGGATTATTTGTATAGTGGAGATGCTGCTGAAGCATTATATTTAATAGGTATTAGGGGGAAAAATGGGAAGGTATACTGTCTTGGGAGTGGCAAAGCACGACCTCTATATGAATATATTAACAAAATCCGTGATTCTGTAAATCCAAATTTAACAATTGGTTTAGGAGAGATTCCATATAATGAAAATCAAATAATGCATTTATGGGCAGATATAGAAGATTTAAAATTAGATGTAGGCTTTTTTCCCACTGTAAATTTTTCTAACGGAATAAAAAAAACTATTAAAACTTTAATGAATTAATAAAAAATTTTAAGCTGTAATTTAGAGTTGTTTTGAAAAGGGGATAAAGTTGATGGACCATAAGTCAAATACTTTTGAGTTTAGCCTATTTACAATTGAGATTGATAATTTATTAGAACAAGACCTGATTGATAGAGTTATACAAAAGTATACAGATACTATAATTAGTATAGAAAAGAATGAGATTAAGTTGGATACTTACATTAAAGGGAAGTTATATGCTGATTTTGCATATTTTCTATTTAGTATCCAAGAATATAAATCCTGCTTTCAAATGTTACAAAAGGCAGCACAATGGGGTTACTCAAGGGAAGAAATAGAAAAGGTACTATGGGAAGCTTTTGTTGAACCTAATATAGATGACTTTAAATCAATATATGAAACTAACATGAATTATTTAATAAGCAGTAATATTATCAATGTTAGGAACTTTATAAGATTTGAACAATTAGATTACTGGTTATTACCGACAGGTGTAACGAATCAATTCTATATATATAATAAACGTAAGAAAATTATTGAAGAAGAAATAAATTTGTATGATTCAGAAAATATAGAGGAACTATCAAGTGAAGACGTGTTTTCCGATATTTTAGTATATGAAAGTTATAGTTGGAAAAATATCTTAACATTCCATAATCCAGCAAAAAAAATAAATAAAAAGATGTATATTGTTTTAAAAAATATCAATAAATTTCTCTCATGTGTACAAGGGGCACTTTTAAGTGAAAAAATTATTTCTAACGCTATAATATTTGATAGCTTTGGTAGTATGGATGACTATTTTAAAAACAATAAGGTTTATTTGCCTAGAAATATAATAAATTTAGTAGATCATAGTAATACAGCACAAAATTACATTAATGCAATTCATAGTCATAGATTGCAAAGAAAAAGAATTGAAGGGGATAATAATATACTCCTTAGCGTGTGTATACCTACTTATAATAGAGGACATAGGGCATATGAAAATATAATTCATCTTTTACAAATGAAATATGATGAAGAAGTAGAATTTATTATTTCTAATAATGGGACAAATAATGAAACTCAAAGCTATTACTCAAAAATTAATATATTTAACGATGCACGAATAAAGTACTTTGAATTCGAAGAAAATATGGGATTTGCCCTTAATTTATGTAAAGTGTGTGAATCAGCAGAAGGAAAATATATTTTATTATTAAGTGATGAGGATGTGGTTAATTTTTCCTTTTTAGATAATGTTATGGCGACATTGATTCAATCTCAAGGCGCATTATCTATTTTAAAAGCATCTTCAGACTATCAGAATAGGCAGCCAACTAAATTTGCTAAAACAGGGAAAGATGCTCTTCTTGCATTTATGTTGACTAGTAATTATATGTCAGGAATTGTATATAACAGGGAATTGTTAATACAATATAAGGGGATCGAATACATAAAAGAAAATTTAAATAATGCTGCATGCTCAATATATCCTCATATGGTATGGGAATTAATGTTATGTCAATCTGGAAACGTTCAAAGTACAGAATCTATTTTAGTCTTTGAAGGGTCTCCAGAGGAAATGGAAAAGGAACATGTAGAATATGTGGATGGTAATATTGATATTTCATACTATGCTAAAATAGAAAGCAGATTACAACAACATAAAGGATTTGCACAAATAATTGACTTATTAGAGCTAGGTGAGAAAGATGCTGCCTTCCGTAAGATGATGTATATGAAACTTTGTAGTAAGACACTGTATTTAGTAGGTGTATCTATTAACGTGTTTTACAAAAAGACGAGTTTGGATATATTTAAAATTCTTAATGAGACATACGAGTATTGTATAAGTGCAGATTTCGCCAATTTATTCTTTGATGACTATGAAAATGATGTCAGCAAGATAGAGGAATACTGTTTATATTTAAAAACCAATTTTATAAAATAGAATATCCAATATTTTCTGAAACGAAAAATTAATTCATTTTTAGCTTAATTATGATATCGGGACAAAGTCTAGCTGAAAAATAAAGGGCTCTGAAGATTTTACATATAGTGAAATTTTCAGAGCCTTATTTTTATATAATTGAAGCGAGCACCAATAAATTTATATTTGTTGGGAAGATGATAAAACAAAAAGAAGAGCACTAAAATACTTAATCATGTATAGAAAGTCATATTGCCGTTGATGAAATAATAATAGAAATAGGAATTTAGTAGGTGTCATGCAATCGCTATTTCTATATTAGAATTCATGTTGAAACTTAACTTTAACAATGTACTATAAAAGACTGTAATTCTTTTTTTTTGAACCGATATTATTAACAAGGATATCTGTATTAGATTCAAGGAGGATGAAAATATGCGTATTACAGGGAGTGCAGATACAGGTTCAGTAGCTATTCCTCAAGGGAAGCCTGTTGTAGAGAAAGTAGTGCAGCAAGGAAGCGAAACTACAGTTCAAAATGAGACACCTATTAATGAACAAGTGCAGCAACCAAGCAACGACAGTGAAGCAAAAGCCAAATTACGAGAAGTTGTCGAAACAATGAACAAGATGTTAGAAGTTCATAATAATGCTGCTAAATTTATGTATCATGATGGCTTAGAGCGATATTATGTAACTGTAGTAAATCGGGAGACAGAAGAAGTGATAAAAGAAATTCCACCTAAAAAACTTCTTGATGCCTTCTATGAAATGCAAAAATTATTCGGCATGATTGTAGATGAGAAAATATAATATATATTTAAAAAACGGAGGAACAAATATGGTAACGAGAATTGGCGGATTAGCATCCGGTATGGATATTGATGAGTTAGTAAAGAAATTAATGACGGCAGAAAGAGCGCCATTAAACAAACTTTTCCAAAATAAACAACGTTATGAATGGCAACGTGATGCATATCGTGATGTAAACAAAAAATTAAAAACATTTGATACGTATATTGCAGATAATCTAGTATTAAAAACTTTCAATTCTAAAACAGCCTCAAGCTCAAACTCAAATTTAGTTTCAGCAATAGCAACAGGTAAAGCGACAGGCACATTGTCAATAGAGGGTGTGTCTCAATTAGCTGAAGCTGCACGTATCACAAGTGGACAAGTGAATGCTAATGGTGCTACAAAAATGAATACACTAACTTCTGGTACTATTGAATTTAGAGCAGTTCAAGCTGATGGGACAATGGCTAGTGAGACAACAAAAATTGATATTACGAATGATATGACGGTTAATGACTTCGTCAAAAAAGTAAATGAAAGTGGGGCAGGTGTATCAGCAGTTTTTGAAAACGGGCGCTTTTCATTTACAGCAAAGAATACAGGTAAGGGAAATATCGAAATTGTAGGAAATACAGGTGGTATGAATCTTACAACTGGAGCTGGAGCGAGTATTCGTGAAGGCAAAAATGCAATTTTTCAAATAAACGGTATTGCAACAGAACGTTCTACTAATACATTTACTGTAAATGGATATAGTGTTACTTTGAACTCAACATTTAATGGTGAACGAGCTAATGCTGAAAAGTATAATGCAGCCTATAGAGAATGGAAAAATACAACTTCAGCTGCATATAGCCAACAATTGATAGATGCTGGAAATGCTAAGCAAACAGCTACTGACGCTTATAATGATGCAGAAACAGATTATAACAGCGCTAAAACAGCATTTCTAGGTACAGTATCCATTTCAGAAGGAGATAGAACGGCATTTGCTACTATTAATAATCCATTGTTAGCTCGTAGTTTAAGTGTAGGTGAAGTAAGCACAATTAGTAGTAGCGTAGTTACAAGTGAACAAGAGTTACAAGATTGGTTAGATTCTTCAGGAGATGAAGCACTTAAGCAAAAATTAAAGGATGCGAATGTGACATTTGACCAATTTAATGCAATGAAGTCACTTGACCATGATAAATTGCAAAGTCTATCTGCGCAATCTATGTATGATTCATTAGGGGCATCGTTTTTAGGTGGACTGACAGCTGATGAGAAGAATTTACTAAAAGGAATAAATCCATCAACAGAAGAAGATTTCAATTCTCAAATCGCTACTTGGTCAAATGGATCTGATGATGAAAAAGCATTGGCTGCTAAGCTAGCAAGCTTAAATAGTGCTCAAAAATCTACTTTACGTCAATTATCGGATGAGGATTTAGATAAAATGACGGACTTAGGAACTGCACAACTTAATCGTAACGCAAAGCTTGGAGATAAAAATGTGAAAGATGCTGAATATCAATCATTAGTAGATAGACAGGCTACTGCTCTCACTAATTTTAAAGAGGCGTATAAGCAACAAAAGGGGACTGATTATACAACTGGTGATCCAGGAGAAATTGCCGAAGTGGATATGCCGGTAGCTTCAGCAACACCAGTAACATTAACATCTACTACAAATGTAGATGATATGATGCAGAAAATTAAAGATTTTGTTAATACTTACAATGGTTTAATTAAAGATTTAAAAGACCAAACTACTGAATCAAAATATCGTGATTATGCTCCTTTAACATCTGAACAAAAAGAGACGATGAAAGAAAATGAAATTAAGCTATGGGAAGAAAAAGCGAAAAGTGGTTTACTTCGTAATGATGCGTTGATTCGTGAAGGGCTTAATCAAATGCGCTCTCTCATCTATGAATCTAACCCAGGATTAGAGGATTCTAAATTTAATACATTATTTAGTGTAGGTATTACAACATCTAAAAACTATAATGAGGGCGGTACTCTGGAAATTGACGAAACGAAATTACGTCAAGCATTAGAAGAAGATCCAGATGCAGTAGAACGCCTATTTAAAAATTCAAATGGTAAAAAAGAAGATGTTATCCAAGTAAATGAAAATGGGAATGTTATTTCTAAAACTGTGGATACACGTGGCTATTTAGATAAACTACGTGATTCAATGAAATCATTTGAAATTTCTATTGAGAAAAAAGCTGGACGCTCAACAATGACAGATGCCCAATACTCTATTGGTAAGAACTTGCAGGATTTAGAAAGTCGAATTAAAACCTGGCAAGATAAGTTGAAAAATGTAGAAGCACGTTACTGGAAACAATTCGGTGCAATGGAAGCTGCAATTAATAAAGCAAATCAACAATCAGCAATGTTATTTTCAGGTCAACAACAGTAAGGAGTTTAACTAATGGATAAACTTCAGCATTTATTACAAATCTCAGCTAAACTATATCAACATTTGACGGAAATTCCTTCAGGTGAAGACCGTAATAGCTATATCGAGCAGATTAGTATATTGCTTGAGGAGCGAGGCGGTTTTATGCAAAATTTATTAGCTGATGGCTTTAAATTTGATCAAGCTAACCGCTCACATCAAATGCTAGCAGAGCTCGACAAAGGTATTCGTGAACGACTCGACAAAGTGATGGAGGCTGTGAAAGAGGATATGAAAGAGCTAAATAATGCAAAGAAGAATGAAAAACAATATATCAATCCTTACTCAAGCGTTAGCACAATGGACGGACGTTACTACGATAATAAGCAATAATAAGGAGTGTCGTGATTGACAGCACAAATGAATGCTTACAACGCATACAAACAAAATAGTGTAACAACTGCTTCACCAGGGGAATTGACGTTAATGCTATACAATGGGTGTATTAAGTTTTTAGGCAAAGCAAAAGTCGCTATTGAAGAGAAAAATATTCAAGAGAAAAATACGAATATCCAAAAGGCACAAGCGATTATTGCAGAGCTGATGTCTACACTAAATATGGATATTGAAATTTCTAAACAAATGTTGCCATTGTATGAGTATATGAATCATCGTCTAGTCGAAGCCAATATTCAAAACAGTACAGAGATTGTTGATGAAGTAGAAGGACTAGTAACGGAATTCCGTGATACATGGAAGGAAGTACTGAAAATCACGCGTCAACAACAGTTTGGTGGTACAAAGCAAGTTTAATTAATAAATAAGACCGTATAAAGCAGAAATAATTCTGTGTTATGCGGTCTTATTTTTGTAGTAAATCTACTAGAGATAATTTCCTTTGAATTTTATAAATTATTACCGATAATTAAAGCGAATAGTTATTGTACAAATTTCTAATATGTGAAGTTTATTTGGAGTTAGAATGATTTATATATTGCTTATTGCTGTAACAATAAAGAAATTATAAGATAAGTATATGTTTTAAGCTATCAGCAAACATGTATGTATCATTATGCCAATTTAAGAACTGAGGATGAAGCTATGAAAATATTATCCCTTTATTCTCCAATAAATAATAATGATATATTAATTTATAGAGAAAAAGTTGAAAAAATTCATCATGCATTATTAACGTATAAGGCAACTGAGTGGATAGATTTTCCCCTTCAAAATCGAGAAAAACTATTAGACTCTATCCACTATGTTGCCAATGAAATCAAAGCATGCGCAGATGTTCTTGTGGTCATCGGTGTTGGCGGCTCCTTTTTAGGTGCACGTGCTATTCAAGAGGCATTAGCGCCTTATTTTGGTTTGCCAAAAGGCGGCATCGAAATTGTTTATGCTGGATTAAATATGAGTGGTGCTTATATCAAAGAGTTGCTTGCTTATTTAGATGGCAAACAGGTCTATGTGAATGTTATTTCAAAGTCTGGTGGCACAATGGAGCCAGCACTTGCTTTCCGAGTACTGCGCCTGTATATGGAAGCGCGTTATGGAGATAAGGCAGTAGAGCGTATTATTGTCACAACAGATGAAGAGAAGGGCATTTTAAAGAATATGGCGGATAAGGTGGGCTATCGTCAGTTTGTGATTCCAGATGATGTTGGTGGGCGTTATTCTGTATTAACGGCTGTTGGTCTATTACCTGTGGCAGTTGCGGGTGTCGATATTCAGGAGCTAATGGATGGCGCACGTCATGCAGCGACTGAACTGGCACAGCCTGAATTGGCCTTTAATGATGCCTATAAATATGCTGTGATGCGTCACATGCTGTATGAGCAAGGCTATACAAATGAGTTACTTGCCTCGTTTGAGCCAGGCTTAAGCAAATTCCATGAATGGTGGAAGCAGCTATTTGGGGAGAGTGAAGGGAAGGACCATAAAGGGCTGTATCCTTCAACAGTGACATTCTCGACCGATTTACATGCAATTGGGCAATATATTCAAGACGGTCGTCGTATTTTATTTGAAACATTGCTCCATTTCCATGAAATTGAAGGCGATATGGCAGTGCCTTACGATGCACGTGACGAGGATGGCTTAAACTATTTAACGAATCGCACCTTTAATGAAATTAATGCGATTTCGAAGCAGGGAACGGCTTTAGCCCATGCGGAGGGGGATGTACCGGTCATTCAAATTGAATTACCGAAGCTGGATGCTTATCATCTTGGGTATTTAATTTATTTCTTTATGAAGGCTTGTGCGATGAGTGCCTGTTTATTAGAGGTCAATCCATTTGACCAACCAGGGGTAGAGGCATATAAACGTAAAATGCTTGAATTATTGAAAGAAGAAAAGGCGGTAACAGAGTGAGTGTACAAGAGCGATATGAACAATGGAAGCAGCAAAACTTACCGAACGATTTAATGGAAGAGTTAACAGCGATTGCTGGAGAAGAACAGGCAATAGAGGATCGATTTTATCAAGATCTCTCATTTGGTACAGGGGGTATGCGTGGAATACTTGGTGTAGGCACAAATCGTATGAATCTCTATACGATTCGCCGTGTAGCAGAAGGACTAGCACGTTATGTAGAAGCGAATGGAGAAAGCGCAAAGGCACGTGGTGTTGTACTTGCTTATGATACACGTCATTTCTCGTATGAGTTTGCTTGTGAAACAGCACGTGTTTTAGGAGCACATGGCATTCGTGCTTATGTTTACAAAGAGGCTCGCCCAACGCCACAGCTATCGTTTACAGTGCGAGAATTGAATGCCTATGCGGGTGTGGTCATTACAGCGAGCCATAATCCGAAACAATATAATGGCTTTAAAGTATACGGGGAAGATGGAGCACAGCTGGTACCAGCTGGGGCGAATGCGATTATCCAGCATATGCAGGACATTGAGGATATTTTCTCCATTGATGTAACAGAGCTTGAAACATTGGAAGCACAAGGGCTTCTTACATGGTTATTAGAGGGGCTTGACGCAGCTTATTTGCAACAATTACTGACATTGAAGGACACACGTAAAGTTGCACTTGATATGAAGCTTGTGTATACACCTTTACATGGTGCTGGTTTAGTCCCTGTACGAGAGGGTTTACGGGCATTTGGCTTCACAGATGTAGCGATTGTCGAGGAGCAAGCTGTGCAGGATGGTTCGTTCCCAACTGTGACCTATCCAAACCCAGAGGAGGCAGCAGCCTTTACACTGGCAATGGCCAAAGGGCAACAAGTGGGTGCCGAGCTATTGTTAGCGACAGATCCAGATGCAGACCGCTTAGGTGTAGCGGTATGGAATGGAGTACGTTATGAGCTGTTAACAGGCAATCAACTTGGTGCTCTATTATTGCATTATTTATTAGAAACAAAACAGCAAAAAGGCATACTACCTGACAACGGGGTCATCGTAAAAACGATTGTGACAGCCGAGCTGGGGGCAAAGATTGCAGAGAGCTTTGGCGTGGTCACAGAAAATACACTGACAGGCTTTAAATACATTGCAGAGAAGATTGCGCACTATGAAGCAACAGGTGAGCAAACCTATCTGTTCGGTTGTGAGGAAAGCTACGGTTATTTAATCGAAACCTTTGTGCGTGATAAAGACGCAGTACAAGTGGCATTGAAAGTAGCCGAAATGGCAGCGTTCTATGCATTACAAGGGCATACCTTATTAGATCAGTTAGAGCATCTTTATGAAACATTTGGCTATTACCAGGAAACACTTATCTCACAAGTATTCGAAGGTAAAGATGGGCAAGCAGCAATGCAAGCCATTTTACAGCGTTTACGTGACCAGTTGCCAACAGAAATCGCGGATTTAGCTGTGCAACGCGTGGAAGATTATTTAGCAGGACAAGCAACGCTAGCAGATGGTCAGACAGAGTCACTTACATTACCAAAGGAAAATGTCTTGAAATTTGTGCTAGAAGACGGCACATGGATTGCCGTTCGTCCATCAGGCACAGAACCGAAATGTAAGTTTTATATTGGGGTTGTGGATGAGACGATGGAGGCGGCACAGCAGAAGTTGGAGGCTGTAAAGCGAGCGGTATTAGAAATCGTTAAATAAGTAGACAAATTAAGTTATTATAAAGACTGTATGAACCAGAAACTATTCTGCGTTTATGCGGTCTTTCTTTGTCTTATTTTGAAAAGCTTTGTCGATTTATAGGTTTTTTATCAAAATATATAGACATGCAAAAATAGATGATTTAATATATATAAAAATCACTAAAATATTACATTATTTTACTTTTTTGAGGTGATTTTGTTTATATTTATTTTGTATTAAGGCAATAAAAGGAGGGGGGAAGTATTTTTTGTCGATTAAAGCATAATTGATAGTTCAAAAGTATATCTTTCAGTATTTTTGGTGCAATGAATACTCATTTTATATTTTTTGTATAAGGTAAGGGGGAGCATTATGAATTTATTAGAAAATTATATTTTTACTATTGAAACAGTTATGTTAGCTGAAGGAACAAATGAATATGGTGAGTT
Source organism: Lysinibacillus louembei (assembly GCF_033880585.1). Lineage (NCBI taxonomy): Bacteria > Bacillati > Bacillota > Bacilli > Caryophanales > Bacillaceae > Lysinibacillus > Lysinibacillus louembei. The sequence goes on along the minus strand of NZ_CP137624.1, from coordinate 267,146 downwards.
TTACTCGATTGTTGTTGAGAAGCAGCGGGTTTTATATGTCGCGATGTCGAAACAGAAATTATTAGAGTATAATTTGAACCATTTTGGGTCGAGCTATAGAGGTGCAAGGGATGGATCGCGTGCGATTTTAGGAAATGTTCATGTGTATCCTATTGCCATCAATCCTGCACAAAATATTTATTGGTTTCCAACTGAATCGATTACTTCGCCATCAAGCGTGTGGATTGCACTACATTGTTTAACCCACTATGAGGATGCAAAAAATGGATGCACGAGGTTTATTTTAACAAATGGTAGAAGTTATTTTGTTCCAGTTCGTTATAAAGCTTTTAGAAAACGCGTTGACCAAGCTCTTTTACTAAAGGCAAAAATGGAGCAGCGTACGCAGCATATGTCATCGACTGTTTTAGAGCGTTTATCAGAATATGAAACGATTGACTTAACAGGTGCCTTACCCCTCTATTAAAACGATCCTTATCCTTTCACAAAACTGTTGCTTTTTTACTAGCTAATCTAATGAAATATCATGTAAAATAGTAACGAATAGATTGGATAAGGGGATGTCAACCATTGTCAGCACATACATCTGCATTTAATGCGTATAAGCAAAATAGCGTTACAACAGCATCGCCAGGTGAATTAACGCTCATGTTATATAATGGTTGTTTGAAATTTTTAACGAAATCTAAAAGAGCGATTGAAGAGAAAAATTTCGAAGAGAAAAATACGAATATAATAAAGGCACAGGCTATTATTGCCGAACTTATGTCAACATTAAATATGGATATTGAAATTTCCAAGCAGATGCTTCCATTGTATGAATATATAAACCGACGTCTTATTGAAGCGAACACGAAAAATGATACAGCGATTGTAGTGGAAGTGGAAGGTCTCGTAACGGAATTCCGCGATACGTGGAAGGAAGTATTGAAAATTACACGTCAGCAGCAGTATAGCAATACAAATGAAGTATAAATGACGAATCGTATCCACAAAGCAAAGAGGAGCTTTGTGGATTTTTACATATTATCCCTTGTAATTATTTCGCTATATTTTAGTTGTTTTTAATTAGTTATAAAGTCCTGTTAGTAAAATAGTAATAAAGATGATAGACGATTATAGATACTTGGTGAATAATGAAAGTAACAATAAAACGTCCGTATGTAGATAAGGAGGGATTTAATGTTTTTTAAAAGAACAGAAGGCTTTCGTTTTTCATTCGATGAGCCTATTCAAGCCAAAGTGAAAATGCTTATAAATGGTCAAGCTATAACCAAGGGTGATAAGGAGATTTTTGAGGCAAGTATATTAGATATTAGCCCACATGGTATAAAAATGTTTGCAGAAACAAACTTTAATGAAGGGAATTCTCCAGTTCCATTGCTTGAGGTCCAGTTTATTTTAGATTCCAGTGTGATTGTTGGGATTGGTGAAATTGTTTGGACAAAGGATTTTGGAAGTGGTAAACATTATGGCATCGTCTTTCAGGATCAAGCTTCCCTTGAGGATTTAATTATTAGCGAATTGAAAATAAGACGTCGAAGAGAGGTGAAGGAGGCAAAGCTCACAAAAAGTTAGCACCATAAAAAATGTCGATATTTGAAAAAAGAATTTTAAAAAAAGAAGGAGAATTCTTTACAATGTCGAAATAAATTAATATAGCCTTAAATGAAGGAGGAGTTCATATGCTAAACTTTAATATTCGTGGAGAGAACATCGAGGTAACTCCAGCGATTCGTGAGTATGTTGAAAATAAAATCGAGAAGGTTGAGCGTTATTTCAACGATGATATGAACGCAAGCGCTAACGTTAACTTAAAAGTGTATAACGATAAACAAACAAAAGTAGAAGTAACAATTCCGATGAAAAATTTAACGCTTCGTGCAGAAGAACGCAACGGCGATATGTATGCAGCTATTGATTTGATTGTTGATAAGTTAGAGCGCCAAATCCGCAAACATAAAACAAAGGTAAATCGCAAGTTCCGTGAGCGTGAGGGAGCAGGCATATACTTTGCAAATGTTACACAAAGCGAACCTGCTGAGGAAGAGGAATATTCAATTGTTCGTACAAAACAGTTTAACTTAAAGCCGATGGATCAAGAGGAAGCTATTTTACAAATGAACATGCTTGGTCACGATTTCTACATTTTCACAGATGCAGAATCAGACAGCACAAACATCGTTTACAAACGTAAAGATGGCAAATATGGCTTAATTGAAACAAATTAAATTTTAAAAAGGGCTGCTAGGGTTTTTTCCTAGTAGCCTTATTAGATAGGAGGAATTATGTGATTGTTTTACCACGTGAAGAATCCATGAGAGAAGCGATGCTGACAGCGGCAGTTCGCCGAGGCTTTCTTGAATTTCAAGATGAACTGATTCGCGTGCAGCAAGGGCTAGTAGGTGAATTTTATGTTGATCGTCAATGGGACGATATGAGGCTACATGAACCTTATTTTTTACTCCACGATTTTCAAACTCCTTCGCATCAGATTGATACAATTTTTCTCTGTAATAAATTCCTTCTCATTTTAGAAATCAAAAATATTGTAGGGCATATTGAAATTGATAGCACGACACATCAATTTACGCGCAAGCTGAAAGATGGCACTGTACAAGGCTTTCGCAATCCACTTAATCAAGCGCAGCGTCATCAACGTATGCTTGCGCAGTGTATACCGATGCTTCCGATTTTGTATGTGGTCGTTTTAGCTCATCCTAAAACAGTTATTGAGCGTATACCACAAAATGCACCGATTATTCATAGTAGCGGGCTAGAATTTTATGTGTGTGAGCTACTTTCTTCTTTCCCACCTCTTTTAACAAATGAGCAACTTGATCAACTTCTCCAGCAATTACTTCAAATGCAAGTTTCACTGAAGCCAAAATTAAATATAGATGTTTCTCTTATGCGAGGAGGCGTTTTATGTCATCGATGTACAAGACAGATGCACTATCAGCATGGTGATTTTATTTGTTCTGCTTGTGTGTTGAAAGATGATGATACTTTGTTGCGACGGGCTTTAAGTGATTATTGCTTATTAGTAGACGAATGGATTTCAAACGGGCAGTTTAGAACATTTTTAGGCATCGATTCGATTCATGCTGCGAAGCGCTTATTAAAGAAGCTTGGATTACCTTATACAGGGGAGAAAAGGTTTAGAAAGTATCATATTTTGTGGAACCGCCAATAGAACTTCGAAAAGCGCTAATAGAATCACAAAAATCGCCAATAGAATCCCGAAAGCCGCCAATAAAATCACAGCAGCTCTTCGAAATTATATAATTCATGAATGTTTGCACCATTCATACAGATAATGCTAAAATGAGGGGTAGAGAAAATACAGGAAGTGAAAATACATGTTAAATATATTGAACAAGATGTTTGACTTTAATAAAAAAGAATTAAAACGTTTAGAGAAAAAGGCGGATGCTGTTGAAGCATTTGCTAGCCAAATGGAAGCATTATCAGATGATGCTTTAAAGGCAAAAACAGAAGAATTCAAAACACGTTTCCAAAATGGCGACACGGTTGATGACTTATTGCCAGAGGCGTTTGCCGTTGTGCGTGAAGCGGCACGTCGTGTATTAGGTATGTACCCATTCCGCGTGCAAATTATGGGGGCTGCTGCCTTAAATGATGGTAATATCGCAGAGATGAAAACAGGTGAAGGTAAAACATTAACTTCTACATTAGCTGTTTATTTAAATGCGCTGACAGGTAAAGGCGTACATGTCGTAACGGTCAATGAATATTTAGCAAGTCGTGATGCGACGGAGATGGGCGAGCTTTTCTCATGGCTAGGCTTAACGGTAGGTTTAAACTTAAATAGCTTATCGAAGGATGAAAAGCGTGAGGCTTATGCGGCAGACATTACGTATTCTACAAATAATGAACTAGGCTTCGATTATTTACGTGACAATATGGTGCTGTATAAAGAGGAACGCGTACAGCGTCCATTACATTTTGCTGTTATCGATGAGGTTGACTCGATTTTAATTGATGAGGCACGTACACCGTTAATTATTTCTGGACAAGCGGGTAAAACAGCGCAGCTTTATGTGCAGTCCAATGCGTTTGTACGCATGTTAAAGGCTGAGGAAGATTATAACTATGATGAATCAACAAAAGGCGTAACATTGACGGAGAGCGGGATTGAAAAGGCGGAGCGTGCATTTGGCATCGATAACCTATTTGATTTAACGCATGTTCGCTTAAACCATGCCATTAACCAATCGTTAAAGGCACATGTATCAATGCATGTAGACGTTGACTATGTTGTACAAGAGGGTGAAGTAGTAATCGTTGACGGCTTTACAGGTCGTTTAATGAAAGGCCGCCGCTATTCAGATGGCTTGCATCAAGCAATTGAGGCAAAGGAAGGCTTAGAAATTCAAAATGAATCAATGACGATGGCGACGATTACGTTCCAAAACTACTTCCGTATGTACCAAAAGCTGTCTGGTATGACGGGTACAGCGAAAACAGAGGAAGAGGAATTCCGCAATATTTATAATATGGATGTTGTGGCAATTCCAACGAACAAGCCAATCGCACGTGATGACCGACCGGATTTAGTGTATGCCTCAATGAAAGGGAAGTTTGAGGCGGTAGCAGCTGATATTGCAGAGCGTCATAGAGCGGGGCAGCCTGTATTAGTCGGGACTGTTGCGATTGAGACGTCTGAAATCATCTCAACTTTATTAACAAAGCATAAAATTCCGCATAATGTATTAAATGCGAAAAATCATGAGCGTGAGGCAGAAATTATTGCAGATGCAGGTAAAAAAGGCGCTGTGACAATTGCTACAAATATGGCGGGACGCGGTACGGATATTAAACCTGGTGAAGGTGTGCTAGAGCTTGGTGGTTTAGCAGTAATCGGTACAGAGCGTCATGAGTCACGTCGTATTGATAATCAGCTACGTGGACGTTCTGGTCGTCAAGGGAACCCAGGGGTAACGCAATTCTATCTATCTTTAGAAGATGATTTAATGCGTCGCTTCGGCTCTGATAATATGAAATCAATGATGACAAAGCTTGGGATGGATGATTCACAGCCAATCCAATCAAAAATTGTTTCAAGAGCGGTTGAATCAGCACAAAAACGTGTGGAAGGTAATAACTTTGATGCACGTAAACGCCTGTTACAATATGATGATGTGCTACGTCAACAACGTGAAGTAATTTATAAAGAGCGTCAAGATGTGATTGAATCAGAAAATATGCGTGAGCTTGTAGAGACAATGATTCGCGAAACAATTGAACACGCAGTAGCACTTCATACGCAAGGTGAAGAGGCAGATTGGAACTTAGCGTCGCTTGAAGACTATATTGCAGCCAACTTACTTGAAGAAGGCAAAATAACAGTTAGTGATTTACAGGGCAAAACACCTGAAGCGATGATTGAGACAATTTATGCAGCTGTACAAGAGCGTTATGATGAAAAAGAAGAGCAGCTAACGCCAGAGCGTATGCGCGAATTTGAAAAGGTTATTTTACTACGCTCTATTGATACGAAGTGGATTGACCATATTGATGCGATGGATCAACTGCGTCAAGGGATTCATTTACGTGCATATGGTCAAACAGATCCATTGCGTGAATATCAGCAAGAAGGCTTCGCAATGTTTGAGGATATGGTTGCAGCAGTTCGTGAGGATGTTGCAAAATACGCAATGAAGGCTGAAATCCGCAGTAATTTACAGCGTGAAGAGGTGGCAAAAGGGCAAGCTGTCAATCCAAAAGAGGAAGCAGCACCGAAGAAAAAGGCACCTGTGCGTAAAGCTGAAAATATTGGACGGAACGATCCATGTCCATGCGGTAGCGGTAAAAAATATAAAAACTGCCATGGTGTAGCGAATTAAACAAGTAGGGAATGGAGGTCGAGAGCAGTTGCTTTCGATTTCCTTTCTTACTTCTTAATGGAGGAATAAAAATGATTGAATTAGCAGAAGCAAGAAACATATTGGAAAATACAGCGGAAAAATTAGCTGATTTTAGGGGGTCTCTTTGACTTAGAAAACAAAGAGGCGCGCATTCAAGAGCTAGATGAAATGATGCTAATGCCTGATTTTTGGAATGATCAGCAGGCAGCACAGGGTGTTATTAACGAAGCAAATGGTATTAAAGCAATTGTTAACGAATATAATGAGCTCGTTTCAACACATGAAAATTTAGAAATGACATTGGAGCTTTTGCGTGAAGAGCCTGATGAGGATTTACAAATGGAGTTAGAAACTGAGCTTGGGCAGTTGCAGGAGAAGATGGAAAACTTTGAATTGCAAATGCTATTATCTGATCCATATGATAAAAACAATGCTATTTTAGAGCTGCATCCAGGTGCGGGTGGAACCGAGTCACAGGATTGGGGCTCTATGTTGCTGCGTATGTATACACGCTGGGCAGAGAAGCGAGGCTTTAAAGTATCAACGATGGATTATTTACCAGGTGAGGAAGCCGGTATTAAGTCAGTTACATTATCGATTACAGGGCATAATGCATATGGCTATTTAAAATCGGAAAAAGGTGTGCATCGCCTTGTACGTATTTCACCGTTTGATTCTTCAGGTCGTCGTCATACATCTTTCGTATCGTGTGAGGTAATGCCTGAATTCAATGAAGAGATTGAAATTGATGTACGTACAGAGGATTTAAAAATTGACACATATCGTGCAACTGGTGCAGGTGGTCAGCATATTAATACGACAGATTCGGCAGTTCGTATTACACATACACCGACAGGGACCGTTGTACAATGTCAGGCGGAACGCTCGCAAATTAAAAACCGTGAAAAAGCAATGCAAATGTTAAAGGCAAAGCTTTATCAATTAGAAATTGAAAAGCAGCAGGCACAGCTAGATGAAATTCGTGGTGAGCAAAAGGAAATTGGCTGGGGCTCGCAAATCCGTTCATATGTATTCCACCCATATTCGATGGTGAAGGATCACCGTACAAATGAAGAAACGGGAAATGTTGGTGCGGTTATGGATGGCGATATTGATGCATTTATTAATGCATACTTACGCTCACGTATTGTGAAATAATGAAAAATAGCAGCTGATGGAAAAATAGGTGAGTGCCTATATTTCCATCAGCTGTTTTATATTTTAGTTAGAAAAAACGTGCATATTCGAGTTTTTTTGTTGATTGACAAACAATAGGCGTTAAAAATGAATTGACAAATGAAAGCATTTACAATATTCTAAATAAGTAATTAGAGAAAACGTTTTCGTAAAACGTTTTCTCTAACAAAAGAATAGGTGATTTTATGGATAAAATAACGATTAAAGATATCGCTAGAGAGGCAGGTGTTTCGATTACTACTGTTTCACGCGTATTAAATAATAAAGAGGAAGGCATGTCGAACGAAACGCGTGAAAAAGTATTGCGTGTAATTGAAAAAGTAAATTATCAACCAAATCAATTAGCGCGTAGTTTAGTAACAAAGCGCTCTAAAATGCTCGGCTTGATTGTTCCGAATATTTCGAACCCTTTTTTTCCAGAGCTTTGTCGAGGGGCAGAAGATGAGGCGAATGACCATAACTATAGTTTAATCATTTGCAATTCTGATGATCAGCTTCATAAAGAGGAAAATTATTTGCGGTTATTAAAGGAGCAACAAGTAGATGGTATTTTGCTTTCTAGCAAAGACCAGCTATCCGAAACAAATAGGATGCAATTACAAGAGAGTAAGATTCCTTTTATTATTTTTGATAGAGGAGAAGAAGGGAATCAGCATTCAGGTGTTTTTTTAGATAATGAAAAAGGGGGCTATCTTGCAGGGCAGCATTTAATTGAATTAGGTCATAGACAAATTGCTTGTATCACAGGACCAGAAAATATTCATAACTCGCAAAAAAGGCTTAGTGGCTTCCAACATGCTTTAAGAAAGGCCTCGCTGGAGTTGCCAGAGGAATTTATATTAACAGGCGATTTTAAAATGGATACAGCATACCGATTGGCAAAGCAATTTTTAGAAAGTAATCATGTAACAGCGATATTTGCATGTAATGATTTAATGGCATGTGGTGTTTATCAGGCAGCTCATGAGCTAGGTATCCAAATACCAGAGCAATTGTCCATTATTGGCTTTGATGATATCCCTTTAATAACGGCTTTAATTCCTAAGCTGACGACAATTAGACAAAATACTTATGAAATGGGTAGAAAAGCGATAGCACTATTAATCGATACAATTGAGCATGAAGCATCAGAACGGGTTGTTTTTGAGCCTACTTTAGTTGTTCGAGAAAGCACAAAATATATAAACAGAGATTGAGGTGTAGACACATGACAATTCCTGTAATAATTGACTGTGATCCAGGAATAGATGATGTAATGGCGCTAACGCTTGCCTTTGCACATCCCCAGTTAGATATCAAATTAATTACAACAGAGCCTGGCAACCAAACGCAAGAAAAAACAATATATAATGCATTAGCCTTTACAAGCTATATGAAGCAAAATATTGAAATTGCAAAAGGGTTGGATGCGCCGTTTTTCCGTAAGCTTGAAGTTGCTAAGGAAGTGCATGGCGAGGATGGTTTAGGTGGAGTTTACTTACCGAAGCCAACACTCGAAGCTAGTAACAGATCTGCAATTGAGGCTATTAGGGAAACGTTATTGGCAAGTGATGAGCAAATTGTATTAATTGCAACAGGTCCGTTAACAAATATTGGTGCACTTTTATTGGCTCACCCTGAAGTAAAATCGAAAATTAAATATATTTCATATATGGGTGGTGCAGCAGTTGGTGGAAATATGTCACCGACAGCGGAATTTAATGTTTATGTTGACCCACATGCAGCAGAAGTAGTGTTTCAATCTGGTATTCCAATTGTGATGAGTGGGCTTGATGTGACACATAAGGCATATGTGACATTGGATGAACTCAATAAAATTGAAACAATAGGCACTGATTTCGCACAAAAAGTAGTAACGATGTTGAAATTTTATGTCAATGTGATTAAGCCAACTGTTTTCCATGGGACAGAGTATGATAAGCGTATTCGTTTACATGATTTATGTGCGGTATCCTACGTTTTAACACCTGAATTGTTCGATGGAGATGATTGTTATGTGGCAGTGGAATTAGAGGGGAAATACACTGCTGGCACAACCGTTGTTGATTATGGACAGCGCACAGGGCTTCCGAAAAATGTAAAGGTGCTGCATACGGTAAATAGGGAAAAATTTGTTGAGCAATTTTTAGGGGCGATTCAAACGATGAGCCACCATATTAGCTAAAAATGTTTAAATAGTCATTTCAAAAGGGTGAAGCTATTGATAGTTCAATAGCTTGAAGGGGAGGAAAAAAACATGAAACGTAGTTTTAAAGATGATTTTAATATGATGGCGATGCTGCTTATTCCTATCGCAGTAGCTGTGAACTTAGTAGGATTTCAGTTAGCAAACGTGCTTCGTTTACCAATATTTTTAGATACAATTGGAACAATTTTAGTAGGTGTAGTTGCAGGGCCTTGGGTAGCACTTTTAGCAGGTCTTATTACAAACTTAATTAATGCGATTTTTAATCCTGTGTACTTACCATTTGCTTTAACTTCTATAGCAATTGGGGTTGGAACTGGTTATCTTTCTAAAGGTGGCTTCTTCAAAACAGTACCTAAAGCAATTATTTCAGGTATTATCATTACATTTATCGCTGTAATTGTTTCTGCACCAATTACTGTTCTAGTGTTTGGTGGTGCAACAGGAAATACTTCATCACTTATTACAGCTACATTTTTAGCTTCTGGTCAGCAATTATGGACAGCGGTATTCTCATCTACCTTCATTACAGAAATTGCGGATAAGGTTGTTTCTGTATTAATCGTCTACTTTGTAGTAAGAAAAATGTCTGATCGCTATTTATCTAAGATGAACTATGGTCACTTATATATGAAGCGAACGAATAAAAAGTAATGTTTTCTCTTCTCGTCTAATGTAGTAGGCGGGAAGAGTTTATCTTAAGGTAACATAGGTATAAGGAGGTCCATCTATAATGAAACAAAATGCATTGTTACAGCTTCATCCGATGACTAAATTTTATTTCGCACTTTTCATATTAGGGATGGCAGTAATCGTTCCAGGCTATTTATTTGCATTTGCACTCTTTCCAATTCTAGTATTGATTGCGTTATTAGCAGGTGTAGCAAAGGAGTTTCTTAATGTTGTTTTAAAAGCACTTTTAAGCATACTTATTATTATTTTCATTATGCAAATGTTTTTCTATCCTGGAGAGCAAGTATTATGGAGCTGGAAGTTTTTATCGATAAAGCAAGAGGGGTTAAACTACGGTCTGATTTTAACATCTCGAATTTTAGCGATTGGCTCTGCCTTTATTTTATTTTTCCGCATGACAGAAGTGCGAGATTTTGTAAAAGCACTTGAAGATATTGGGCTACCACCAATGGGGGCTTATGTTGTTTTATCTACATTGCAAATTATTCCAGAGATGAAGCGTCAAGCCAATACGATTATGGAGGCGCAAAAAACGCGTGGTGTTGAAACGGAAGGCTCTTTATTAGTGCGTGCGAAAGCTTTCATACCAACATTAACCCCGCTTATTTTATCATCCATTGCTGGGACAGAGGAACGAGCGATAACATTAGAATCTCGCGCATTTTCTGCACCCGTTAAAAAGACGAGCTTACACAAGCTAACGAAAAGTACAATAGATCGTCTATTGCCGTTTGTCTATATTGTTATTTTTGTAGCTGTAATCGTTTGGAGGTTTATTTTATGACATCAGTAATTAAGTTGAACAATGTATCCTATCGCTACCCTGTAGGTGATGATCCTGTATTAAAGGATGTATCATTTTCCATTGAAAAAGGGAAGTTTACTGCAATTATTGGCAATAACGGCTCTGGGAAAACGACGTTATGTAATACAATACGTGGCTTCGTCCCCCATTTTTATAAAGGGGATTTAGAGGGAGAGGTCATAATAGATCAAATAAAAATGGAAGATTATCAATTAGGTCAGCTTGGTGAGAAGGTAGGCTATGTATTTCAAAACCCCTTTATCCAAGTTTCAGGTGTGAAGGATAACGTATTTGAAGAGGTAGCTTATGGGTTGGAAAATCTAGGTGTACCAGTTGAAGAAATTAAAGCTCGTGTTGAAGAAATATTGAAGCTTGTAAAAATTGAGCATTTACGCGATAAAAATCCGACGGGGCTTTCAGGTGGACAAAGGCAGCGTGTAGCACTAGCTTCGATCATTGTGATGGATCCAGAAATTTTAGTAATCGATGAGCCAACTTCACAGCTAGACCCAATCGGTACAGAGCATATATTTGATATTATTCGTTTAATGAAGGAACGTGGAAAAACGATTATTTTAGTGGAGCATAAAATGGATTTAATTGCACAGTATGCGGATGATTTACTTGTTATGCATGAAGGTGAACTCGTACTGCAAGGGCCGGTACGTGAGGTGCTAGCTAATCCAGTATTTGAGCAATATCAAATCCAATATCCGCATGTAACGGAGGTTGCGCTTCAGTTACAAAAGGCAGGTGTACCTCTTTCCTTTATTCCAATTCGAGCGGATGAATTAGCGGAGGCACTAAATATAGATGGGGTGGTTAAACATGACTGAGCTTCATATGAACAATGTAAGCTTTTCTTATCCTGATGGCACAAAAGCATTGGAAAACCTTACTTTATCTTTCACATCTGGAGAACGTGTTGCCATTATAGGGCAAAATGGTGCTGGAAAAACAACGGCTGTCAAGCTCATGAACGGCTTACTGAAACCGAGCGAGGGCAATGTATTGGTCGGTGATTGGGATACGCAGAATTATACTACCGCAAAAATCTCAAGGAAAGTAGGCTATGTTTTCCAAAATCCAGATGACCAAATTTTCCACAATGATGTAGAATCAGAGGTGCGCTTTGGTCCAAAAAACATGGGCTTTGAGCCTGAGCGAGTAGATGAACTAACAAATTGGGCAATGGAGCTATGTGGCATTTCTGAATTTGCGGATGAAAATCCATATAATCTCCCGTATTCTGTAAGGAAATTTGTGACGATTGCATCTGTGCTTGCAATGGATTCGGATATTATTATTTTGGATGAGCCTACTGCTGGACAAGATAAAGTGGGCTTACAGGTGTTAAGTAACTTGCTTGATGTACTAACAGAGAAACAAAAAACGGTTGTCACAATTACACACGATATGGAGTTTGTCACAGAGCATTTTCAGCGCATTGTTGTGATGGCGAATCGCAAATTAGTCATTGATGGAGATGCACAGCATATTTTTTACAATGAAAATGTTTTAGAGCAAAGTATGCTGAAGCCACCGGCAGTTGCGCAAATGGCAATGCAGCTAGGGTTTTCTTCAAAGATTTTATCGAAAAATGAATTGTTTGAATCAATTTTAGCACAGCAAAAAAAGTGAAGGGAGCGGTATCATTCATGAAAATAGCAGTTGTAGGAAGCACTAACATGGATCTTGTATACCGCGTTCCTCATATCGTGAAGCCAGGTGAAACGTTACACAGTACAAAGCATCAGCTGTTTTTCGGAGGAAAAGGAGCGAATCAAGCTGTTACAGCAGGACAATTAGGTGCAGATGTACACTTCATAGGAAATGTCGGAGAGGATAATTTTGGGCAACAGATTGTAGAGAATCTGCAAAATAAAGGCGTAAATATCGAGGCAGTTCAGCAGGTTGGTGCAACTGGTCAAGCAATTATCCAGCTTGCAAACTCTGGAGAAAATGCGATTGTTTTATTCCCAGGTGCCAATTTTCTTGTTACACCAGCACAAATCGATGTGCATAAGGAAACGATTGAAACAAGTAAGGTTCTTCTTTTGCAATTAGAGATTCCGATACAAGCGGTAGAGCAAGCAGCGAATATTGCGGCAAAAAAAGGTGTACCAATCATATTAAATCCCGCTCCAGCACAAATAATAAGTGATGCTTTATTGGCCAATGTTTCCATTTTAACACCGAATGAAACAGAATTAGAAATACTGAGTGGAATGAAAATAAATACGGATGAGCAATTAATTCAAGCTTGTACAATTCTATTAGAAAAAGGTGTAAAGGCTATTGTTGTCACATTAGGTGAGAACGGGGCTTTTTATATGAATGCCAGTGAACGAGGCTATGTACGAGTAAATAAGGTAGAGGTTAAGGATACTACAGGTGCTGGAGATGCATTTAATGGTGCTTTAGCTGTAGCACAATGCAATGGAATGACATTAAAGGAAAGCATTGTGTATGCATCAAAAGTTTCTGAGTATGTTGTTACACAAATGGGGGCACAGCCGATGATTCCTGTATCCTTGAAAGTGAATGAGCGATGAAATCATTTATCTATTTAATTATACTTAGCTTATTATGGGGATCGGCTTTTTTTTGGACGAAGGGGCTCTTAACATATTTTGGTCCATCGACAATTGTATTTTTCCGTTGCTTATTTGGGTTACTAGCATTATTGCCGTTTGTACTTTTGAAAAAAAATCGAATCCAACTGAAAATAAGCCCTCTATTTATATTTGTTTTAGCTTTAGGAGCTGCCATACCTTGGAATATTATGGCGTTTTCTCTTCAAGGACTTGATACGGGACTAAGCGGTATATTAAATGCGACAACACCTTTGTTTGCTTTAATATTTTCAATTGTGATTTTGAAAGCGAAGCCATCATGGAATCAAACAATAAGCTTACTTATCGGCTTTATAGCTGTTGCTATTTTAATTGTTTTTTCAGGACAAGCCGCAGGGACTCAGTTTTCTATTTACCATGCATTATTAATGCTTGCTGTTACAATGTCCTATGCTTTAAATTCTATTTGGGTAAAAAAATATTATACAAATATTTCAGCCATATTATTAGGATTTTGGACATTACTTATTTCTGTCGTTTTTAACGGTGTAATCAGCATCATAATGGAGCCACGTGCATTTATGGATCTTGGGGAATTAAATGTATTTTTACCATTGCTTGTTTTAGGCTGTTTAAGCTCAGGTTTAGGCTATGTTATTTTCTACCAAATTGTTTCGACAGGTGGTCCTATTCTCGCCTTAATGGTAACATTTATTGTTCCTTTTATTACGGTAACTTTAGGTATCCTCTTTTTGCAGGAGCCTTTCCATTTAGGTATTGCAATTGGTTTACCTTTAATGATAGCGAGCCTAGTTGTTATGAACATTCAAGCACTTAAGAAAAAGCCTTCCGCTAAATAAAGGAAGGCTTTAAATATGTAGAGGATATAGAGATGAAATTAAACAAAATGCTTCCATTTAGCTGTTAAATGCTTATGTAACATTGCTGCATGGACATATTGCTTACAAAAAGATGTATATTGAATATCTAAATTGGAATCTACAAAATTTTTGAATGTGACGTTAATTTGACCTTCTTGATCTCGGATATTAATTAAGGAGTTGAATGATACCCATCCGTTTAAAGGAGATTTGGGAGACATTAAAGGGAACATAACATAAGGGTCTCCGTAGGTCATGGCGACTACAATGGGGAGTTTATGTTTATTTTCGCCGAAGTATTGTTTGGAAAGCTCTTTAGCAGATTGATAGCTGCTTCCCATTTGCCTACAAGAGGCATTAATAATTTTCATAGGGCTTTGTGAAACATAGAGGCAACCAGTTTTATCAAAGACGAGAGTATGTACTACTCGCTTGCCTTTTGGTATTGGTAAAAGCAAATAAGTTGCATTTGTAATATGATAAGATTTTACATGCTTCATATTTTGATTCAAACGAAGACCTCCTTCAATAAAATTGAATAGCCTACATCCTCTACAATATCCATTATAATACATATTTAGTGATAAACTCAATAATGAAATTGCATTTTAATTTGAATAGATAAAATTATCAGAAAATATTGCAAATTAAATTTACCTCCTATATAATAGAAAAAAGAGCATCGAGGTGATTAAAATGGATAAATACTATTCATACACTGAGTTTTTAAGGGCAGTAGGTCAGCAAGGAAACAAAAATCAATGTGAGCAGTTATTGAGCGATATTTATTTGGACTTATTTTTAAGTAGGCTTCAAAGATTGCAAAGAATTGAAAACTTAAAAGAATTAATCGATGTGGCACTAGATGAAAGAAATGAACGAGATTTTTACGCTTATACAAATGAATTACGTGAGTTGGAGGAACAACCAAATGAAGAAAGCATTGCCTTTATGTGAAACACTTAAAGGGTTGCAACATAAATAGAGCAGCATGTTAGAGAAAGGAAATCTAACGTGCTGTTTTTGTTTTGGTCAAAAATACAGCGATATAAATATCCGAGGAATATATGTTCGCTTAATTGTCGATATTTGAAAATGAATATGCTAAAATACAACTAACAAGATTGGCAAGAAGGGACGGAAAAGCATGACGGAAACTTTCGATTTACAATCAGCTTATCAACCAAATGGCGATCAACCGAATGCTATCAAGGAGCTAGTTAAAGGGGTGCAGGATGGCAAACGTCACCAAACATTATTAGGGGCAACGGGTACAGGGAAAACATTTACTATTTCCAATGTCATTCAGCAAGTGAACAAGCCTACTTTAGTAATGGCACATAATAAAACACTGGCGGGGCAATTATATAGTGAATTCAAGGAATTTTTCCCGAATAATGCGGTGGAATATTTCGTTAGCTATTATGATTACTATCAACCAGAAGCGTACGTACCACAAACGGATACGTATATTGAAAAAGATTCGAGCATTAACGATGAAATTGATAAGCTACGACATTCAGCAACATCCGCCTTATTCGAGCGCAGCGATGTCATTGTTATTGCCTCTGTTTCTTGTATTTATGGTTTAGGTTCGCCTGAGGAATATCGAGAGATGGTTGTGTCCATTCGCTCAGGAATGGAAATTGAGCGCAATGAGCTGTTACGCCGACTTGTCGATGTACAATATGAGCGCAACGATATTAATTTTATTCGTGGAACGTTTCGCGTGCGCGGCGATGTTGTGGAAATTTTCCCAGCATCACGTGACGAACATTGTATTCGTGTGGAATTTTTCGGAGATGAAATTGATCGTATTCGAGAAGTCAATGCATTAACAGGTGAAATTTTGTCAGAGCGTGATCATGTTGCGATTTTCCCAGCATCTCACTTCGTTACACGCGAGGAAAAAATGCGTAAAGCGATTGAAAATATTGAGGTTGAGCTAGAAGGGCAGCTCACAAAGTTTCGTGCGGAAGATAAGCTACTAGAGGCACAGCGCTTAGAACAGCGCACGAACTATGATTTAGAAATGATGAAAGAAATGGGC
The DNA here is from genome assembly GCF_033880585.1 of Lysinibacillus louembei. Classification (NCBI taxonomy): domain Bacteria; kingdom Bacillati; phylum Bacillota; class Bacilli; order Caryophanales; family Bacillaceae; genus Lysinibacillus; species Lysinibacillus louembei. The sequence goes on along the minus strand of NZ_CP137624.1, from coordinate 250,868 downwards.
TTTTGCTCAGGTATTGAAAACTATTCACGCCATTTAACATTGCGGGAATCTGGTGCAACGCCTTATACATTGCTTGATTATTTCCCAGATGATTTTTTACTTGTTGTTGACGAGAGCCACGTAACATTACCGCAAGTACGCGGGATGTATAACGGTGACCAAGCGAGGAAATCAGTGCTAGTGGAGCATGGCTTCCGCTTGCCATCTGCTTTAGATAATCGCCCGTTAAAATTTGAAGAGTTTGATTCAAAAATTAGTCAGGCGATTTATGTTTCTGCAACGCCTGGACCATATGAAATTGAGCATACGCCAGAAATGGTTGAGCAAATTATTCGTCCAACAGGCTTACTAGACCCGTTAATTGATGTGCGCCCAATTGAGGGACAAATTGATGATTTAATTGATGAAATTCAACAACGGATTAAGCGCAATGAACGCGTCTTAGTTACAACACTAACGAAAAAAATGTCTGAGGACTTAACTTCCTATTTGAAGGAAATTGGCTTGAAAGTAGAGTATTTGCATTCTGAAATTAAAACATTAGAACGTATTGAAATTATTCGGGAGCTACGTAAAGGAACGCATGATGTATTAGTTGGTATCAATTTACTGCGAGAAGGACTTGATATTCCAGAAGTGTCGCTTGTCGCTATTTTAGATGCTGACAAGGAAGGCTTCTTGCGCTCAGAGCGTTCACTTATTCAAACAATTGGACGTGCCGCACGTAATGCAAATGGTCACGTTATTATGTACGCGGACAAAATGACAGATTCCATGCAAAAGGCAATTGATGAAACACAACGTCGTCGTACAATTCAAACGGCCTATAACGAGGAGCATGGCATTACACCGCAAACGATTATTAAGAAAATTCCAGATGTTATTCGTGCAACACAGGTTGCGGAGGAAGAGGAAACATATGTAACGAAGGTGACGAAAGGTAAGAAATTAACGAAAGCTGAAATTGACAAATTGATTGCCTCATTGGAAGTAGAGATGAAGGAAGCATCAAAGGCGCTTGATTTTGAACGTGCAGCTGAGCTTCGAGATACGATCTTCGAATTAAAGGCAGAAAGGTAGATTCCAATTGAAAAATACAGAAATCGTTGTACAAGGTGCGCGTGCACATAACTTAAAAAATATAGATGTGACCATTCCACGTGATCAGCTCGTTGTTTTAACGGGGCTATCGGGATCTGGTAAATCTTCATTAGCATTCGATACGATTTATGCGGAAGGACAACGTCGCTACGTTGAATCGTTGTCTGCCTATGCTCGTCAGTTTTTAGGACAGATGGATAAGCCAGATGTTGATACAATTGAAGGCTTATCACCAGCCATTTCCATTGATCAAAAAACGACGAGCCGCAATCCGCGCTCCACTGTTGGAACTGTAACGGAAATTTATGATTATTTGCGCTTGCTATTTGCGCGTATCGGCAAGCCTATTTGTCCAACACACGGCATTGAAATTACATCGCAAACTGTTGAGCAAATGGTAGACCGTTTAATGGAATATCCTGAGCGTACGAAAATGCAGCTACTTGCACCGATGATTGAAGGACGTAAAGGAACGCATGTTAAGCTATTAGAGGATTTGAAAAAGCAAGGCTATGTACGTGTGCGCATTGATGGTGAGCTGCGTGATTTAGATGACAATATTGAGTTGGATAAAAATAAAAAGCATACGATTGAGGTAGTAGTAGACCGCGTTGTGATGAAGGAGGGCATTGCTGCGCGTTTAAGCGATTCATTGGAGGCTGCATTACGCCTAGCAGAAGGGCGTGTTGTTGTCGATGTCATGGAGCATGAGGAGCTATTATTTAGCGAGCACCATGCATGTCCGCAATGTGGCTTTTCAATCGGCGAGCTAGAGCCACGTATGTTTTCATTTAATAGTCCGTTTGGTGCATGTACATCGTGCGATGGGCTAGGTATGAAGCGAGAAGTAGATATCGACTTAGTTGTGCCTGATTGGAATAAAACATTGCTTGAGCATGCTATTGCACCATGGGAGCCAACAAGCTCACAATATTACCCGCAATTGTTAAAGGCGGTATGTGATCATTATGATATTCCGATGGATGTACCAATTAAAGATATACCGAAAGCAAAAATGGATAAAGTATTAAAAGGCTCTGGGAAAGATAAAATCCAATTCAACTATGAAAATGAATTTGGACATAAGCGTAGTCAACTAACGGAGTTTGAAGGTGTGCTAAACAATGTAGAGCGCCGTTTTCGTGAAACGTCCTCTGATTATGTACGTGAGCAAATGGAGAAATATATGGCGGAGCAGCCATGTCCATCATGTAAAGGCTATCGTTTAAAGCCTGAGACGTTAGCTGTCAAAGTAAATGATAAGCATATTGGCGAAGTGACGAAGTTTTCTATTTTAGAGGCGAATACTTTCTTTGATGGCTTGCAATTATCGGAGAAGGATTTGCAGATTGCGCGCTTAATTTTGCGCGAAATTCATGAGCGATTAGGCTTTTTAGTGAATGTTGGCTTAGATTATTTAACATTATCACGTGCAGCAGGTACTTTATCTGGTGGAGAGGCACAACGCATTCGTTTAGCAACACAAATCGGCTCTCGTTTAACAGGCGTTTTATATATTTTAGATGAGCCTTCCATTGGCTTACATCAGCGTGATAATGACCGCTTAATTACGACATTACAAAGCATGCGTGATTTAGGGAATACATTAATTGTTGTTGAGCATGATGAGGATACGATGCTGGCAGCAGATTATATTATTGATGTTGGGCCAGGGGCAGGTGTGCATGGTGGACAAATTGTTGCACAAGGAACACCTGCAGAAGTAATGGACAATGACGCTTCCTTAACAGGGCAATATTTAAGTGGCAAGAAATTTATTCCGTTGCCAGCTGAGCGTCGTAAGCCAGATGGTCGCAAACTAACGATTAAAGGTGCAACTGAAAATAACTTAAAAAAAGTGAATGTTGATATTCCATTAGGTGTATTTATTGCAGTAACAGGTGTATCTGGCTCGGGGAAATCAACATTAATTAACGAAATTTTATATAAATCACTTGCAGCGAAATTGAATCGCTCAAAGGTTAAGCCTGGTGCCCATAAGGCGGTAGAAGGCATAGAGCAGCTTGAAAAGGTCATTGATATTGACCAATCACCGATTGGGCGTACACCACGCTCTAACCCAGCAACATATACAGGGGTTTTCGACGATATTCGTGATGTTTTTGCAGTGACGAATGAGGCGAAGGTGCGTGGTTATAAAAAAGGACGCTTTAGCTTTAATGTCAAGGGTGGTCGCTGTGAGGCTTGTCGTGGTGATGGCATTATTAAAATTGAAATGCACTTTTTACCAGACGTTTATGTGCCGTGTGAAATATGTCATGGCAAGCGCTATAATCGTGAGACGCTAGAAGTGAAATATAAAGATAAAAATATTGCAGATGTGTTAGATATGACAATTGAAGATGCGGTTGTCTTTTTCGAAAACATTCCAAAAATCCATCGCAAGCTACAAACGATTGTTGATGTTGGTTTGGGCTATATGAAACTTGGACAGCCTGCGACAACACTATCAGGTGGAGAGGCACAGCGCGTCAAGCTTGCATCTGAATTGCACCGCCGTTCAACTGGCAAGTCATTTTACATTTTAGATGAGCCAACAACAGGCTTACATGCAGATGATATCGCACGTTTATTAGTGGTGCTACAGCGTCTCGTGGAAAATGGCGATACAGTGCTAGTGATTGAGCATAATTTAGATGTCATTAAAACGGCAGATTATATGATTGATTTAGGCCCAGAGGGTGGCGACAAAGGTGGGACAATTGTTGCAACAGGTACGCCAGAGGAAATTTGCGCAAATAAAAAAAGTCATACAGGGCACTATTTACAGCCGATTTTAGAGCGTGACCGTAAACGTATGGCACAACAAATTGAGGCATTAACGCAAGCCTAATAGTAAAGGTTTTCGCTAAAATTTGAAACCTTTTTCCACTTGCATCGTATAACTTAGTATACAAATTAGAGGAGGCTTTTTAATATGCAAAATGAACGCCAACGTATTTTAAAATTAGTTGAGAACGGAACAATTTCAGCAGAAGAGGCCATTGTATTACTAGAAGGATTAGGGAAAGACGAGCCTGTACAAGCTACAATGCCTGTTGCACCTAAAGTGGAAGAACAGCAAGAGAAAAGTGACGATTATAATAAAACTACTGATTCAGCAAAGAATAAATCAACAGGCTTCGAGGATCTATTTAATAAAGCGTTCAACGATAAAGAAGCGAATAAAAAAATGAACGAATTTATGAATGATTTAAAAGAGGATTTATCTCAATTTAGCAATCGTATGATGGGCTTAATGAACGGTGCTTTTTCTAAAGTGAAGGAATTCGATTTCGAGTTTCCTTTTGGTGAAAAAGTAGAGTTCAACAAAACTTATGTATACGATGCTGAAGAAGTGAAGGGCTTCGAAGTAGATTTACCGAGCGGTAAGCTGACGATTGAAAAAGCAGCAGATGATAAAATTTTAGTAGAAGCAAATGTCAAAGTAGTGAAATCAGATAATGATGAAGAGCAAACAATTGCTAAATTTACTAATGACTTTGTGACATTGCGAGACGGTAAGCTCACGATTGCAACAGCTGTCAAAATGTCTTCTGTTGATTTACGTGTATATGTACCAGAAAAAAATTATGATATTTTCATCGTACGTTTATTAAATGGTGGCGTTACAGCGAGCAATATTCAATCAACTTTATTGAAATTAAAAACGTATAATGGAGCACTACGCATCGAAAACGTACAATTCCAACGTGCGGATTTAAATTCTGGTAACGGTATGATTGAAGCACGTTTAGTGAAAGGTGAAGATTTAGAGGCTGAATCTGTTAATGGGCGTATTTATATTGATGGAGACATTCAAGAAATTGAAGCAGAATCTGTCAATGGAGCGGTTACTTTAACAACAGCCTCTGAACATGCGCGTAAATTAAAAGGCTCTACTGTTGCTGGAACGGTCGAGCTATATGTACCGAAAAACGTGGCATTAGATGGTCGTGTGACAACAAACTTCGGCAAAACGGATGTTGGTTTGCAAGACGTAGCTGTTAGCACAAGTGAAGATCAATTTTTACTGAAAACAGCACATTTTAGCAAAGCTGTTGAAGGTGCACCTGTTTTAAAATTAATTGGGGAAACACGTACAGGCTCAGTAATTGTACGTTACCATAATAATTAATAAGCTATGTGCAAGCTGTCTGAAAAGATAATTTCTTTTCAGACAGCTTTTTTTGTGTAATATTTTGTCGCAGCTATTTTACATTAGAAAAACTTTGTAACAAAGGTGAAACGGCGTTAATAAAAGCCTTCCTTAGAACTGTGAATTTCAAGTGAGATTGACATGAAAATGTAATAGCATGATGCGTAGACAATGTTATAATGAGGAAGAGTAAAAAAAATGTCAACTTGTGATATAACAAAATTTAGGTGGTAAAAAAATGATTCAAATGAACAATGTTGTAAAAAAATATCCGAATGGTGTTGTCGCTTCTAACGGTATCACTGTTGATATACGACAAGGTGAGTTCGTTTATGTTGTCGGTCCGAGTGGTGCAGGTAAGTCTACATTTATAAAATTAATGTATCGAGAAGAAAAAGCGACGTCTGGTGATGTCATTGTCAATGGTATAAATTTAACAACGTTAAAGCAAAGTCGCATTCCAAGAATGCGCAGGCAGCTTGGTGTTGTCTTTCAAGATTTCAAGCTATTGCCACGCTTAACTGTCTATGAAAATGTGGCTTTTGCCATGGAAGTAATCGAAGAGCAGCCTAAAAAAATTCGTCAACGTGTGCTGGAAGTTCTAGATCTTGTTGGCTTAAAGCATAAGGCGCGTATGCTGCCAAGCGAATTATCTGGTGGGGAACAGCAGCGTATTGCTATTGCTCGTTCCATCGTCAACATGCCAAAAGTAGTTATTGCGGACGAGCCTACAGGGAATTTGGATCCTGAAACATCGTGGGAAATTATGAGCATTTTTGAAGAAATTAATGCACGTGGCACAACGATTGTCATGGCAACACATAACCGTGAAATTGTGAACACAATTCGCCGACGGGTAATTGCAATTGAAGGCGGTATGATTGCCCGTGATGAGTATGGAGGTGACTACGGCTATGAAGGGTAGAACAATTCGCCGACATTTCCGAGAAAGCTTTAAATCATTAGGGCGTAACGGCTGGATGACTTTTGCCTCAATTAGTGCAGTCACTGTTACATTGTTACTTGTTGGTGTATTTTCGATTATTATGATGAACTTAAATAAAGTGGCAACTGATTTAGAAAATGATGTTGAAATTCGCGTCTATATCGATATTATTGCAGATACCGAAGAGGCAAAGCTCGCTGAGGATCAGCTAATTGATGAAATTCACAACTTACCAGATGTAGCGGAAGTTGTTTATTCTTCAAAGGAGCAGGAGCTTGATAAGCTAATTAAAGATTTTGGGGACGAGCTTAGTTTATATGAGCAAAATAACCCGTTGCATAATGTTTTATATGTAAAGGCGGTCAATCCACACGAAACGGCAAATGTAGCAAAGGCGATTGATAAGTTCGATAATACATATGAAGTCAAATACGGTGAAGGAAAAGTAGAGAAGCTTTTCAATGCAATTAAAATGGGGCGAAATGTAGGTCTTGTATTGATTTTAGGTCTGCTATTCACAGCTATGTTTTTAATTTCAAATACAATTCGTATTACGATTGTTGCACGAAGAGATGAGATTGAAATTATGAAGCTTGTTGGTGCGACAAATTCATTTGTGCGTATTCCATTTGTTTTAGAAGGCATGTGGCTCGGTATATTAGGCTCATTGATTCCGATGATTGTCGTATCAATTGGCTATTACAATATTTATCAACTGTTATTGCCTCGTTTAAAAGGGCAAATGCTGCAAATTTTACCTACTACTCCGTTGCTTTATCAAGTAAACATTTTAATTATCGGAATTGGTATACTCATTGGCGTATGGGGTAGCTTTATGTCTGTGCGTAAGTTTTTACGAGTTTAATTGAAGGGAGCTTATTGGATTGAAGTCAGCACCATTTAAATGGCTAATGGTCATTTTAGCATTTTTGCTTATTGTGCAAATGCCAGCAGTTTCAGCAAATACGTTAAATGACTTAAAGGGCAAAAAAAATGAAATCGAACAACAAAAATCAAATTTAAAAAACTCAATTGATGAAACGAAAAATGAAATTAAAACGAATGAAAATAGACAGCAAAAAATATTAGCACAAATTGAAGAGCTTGATCAAAAAATTGTGCAAACGAACGAGAAAATAGATGCTGTTGTTGAAGAAATTAAAGTGGCGAATAAAGAAATTGCTGATCTCGAAAAGGCAATTGCTGAGCTCGAAGGGAAAATTGAGAAGCGAGATGAATTGCTACGTGAGCGACTACGTGCAATTCAGTCGAATGGCACAGTTTCTTATTTGGATGTGCTACTGGGGGCAAATAGCTTTGTAGATTTTATTGACCGATTTTCGGCAGTTAGTACATTGATGGATGCAGACCGTCAAATTATGCGTGATCAGCAGCGAGATATTGAAAGCTTAGAAGAGCAGAAGCAATTGTTGGAAAATAAGAAAAAGGAATTAGAAGAAAATCAAGCTGAGCTTGAGCGTTTGCGCGCTTCTTTAGATGCACAGAAAAAGGATAAAAATACCTTAATCGATGAGCTAGAGCGCGAGCAAGAAAAGCTGAAAAAAGAGAAGAAATTGCTTGAGGCTGAGTATTCAGAGGCATTAGTAGTAGATGAAGAGCTACAAAAGCAAATTATTGCAGAGCAAAATCGCCTTGCAGAAATTGCACGTCAACAGGAATTACAGCGTCGACGTGAAATGGCTAGCAACAATATTCCAGTTGTCTCATCTGGAACTTGGACGAAGCCGACAAGTGGTCGTTTAACATCTGGCTATGGATGGCGTAATATTGGATTCGGTACAGAATTCCACTACGGTGTCGATTTAGCGAATGCGACAGGAACGCCAATTGTGGCAGCAACAGATGGTGTTGTGTCATATGCAGGACCATTATCTTCATATGGAAATGTTGTGATTTTAACACATTCAATTGATGGGCAAATTTTCACAACGGTATATGCGCATTTAAGTGGATTTAATGTAGGAGTAGGCGAGACGGTAGCTAAGGGGCAAAGAATTGCCTCGATGGGTAGTACAGGTCGTTCGACAGGACCACACTTACATTTTGAAATCCATATTGGACCATGGCGTGGACAAAGTGTAGGCTCAGTAAACCCACTACGCTATATCCCGCTATAAGCAATAGGCTGTCAGAAGCAGGCGCTTCCTGACAGCCCTTTGTATTTAAAGAATTGCATTTGCTGATAAACTGAGGAAGGCGCAAATATCTTGGGAAAAGCCGCAAATAAAATAAGAAACCCGCAAATAAACAAGCAGAGTTTGCAAATAACTACACTATAAAATACGCAACAACAAATGAGGTGATAGTGGATGAAGAAAAATATCAGCTTACTGCTTATTCTCCTTTTAATAATTATTGCAGTTGTAACATATATAAAAGGGCAAATTGAGGATAGCCAACGACTTGCAGAGGCGACGATTGGACAAGAGGTTGAGCTAGTTGGCTTGAAAAAGGGAGAGCTGGCACCTAATTTTACTTTACAAACATTGGATGGACAAACCGTGTCATTAGAAGATTACCGTGGCAAAAAAGTGGTGATTAACTTTTGGGCAACATGGTGTCCACCTTGTAAAGTGGAAATGCCACATATGCAAAATTATTATAAAAAGCATGCAGCAGATGATAATGTAGAAATTTTAGCAGTAAACCTAACATATCAGGACGGCTCACATAAGCAAATTCAGCAATTCGTTAATGGACTTAATGTACAGTTTCCAGTTTTACTTGCTGAGACAAAGGATATTGCTGAAACCTATAAAATATTAGTGATTCCGACAACCTTTATGATTGATTCAGAAGGGCGTGTGCAGCATAAAATTACTGGACCACTTAGCCTAGAGACATTGCAACAATATGTAGCGAAATTAAAATAAAACAATAGACGTATCATTTTCTTCTATTATTCATAATTTGTTTAGTAGGAGGTTAGTAGATGCGCAAAAGCCGAATTGTTTTATTGTTTTGTGTCGTTGCGATTGTTGGAGGTAGTTTATTTTTATGGAACAGTGACTTTTTTTCTGCAAAAAAGGTACCTACAGAGGAATTATCAGTTGTTGATGAATTGTATACATTAATTTCACAGCAATCTGTGTATGACACATCGTCGAATGTGTTAGTAGAAGGAGCATTACGTGGTATGGCATCGGCAATTAAAGACCCGTATAGCACATATTATAGCGAACAGGAGGCTGCCATACATAGACAGTCACTTGCAAGCGAACGAGTAGGGATTGGTGTGGAGCTAGCAGAGACACATGGGAAGTTTGTCATTATTTCACCTGTTAAAGATTCACCGGCGGAAAAAGCAGGTGTGCGCCCATTGGATGAAATTGTCCAAATTAATAATGAGCGACTTGAAGGTAAAACAATGGGTGACGTTATGCGTTTAATGCAAGGGAAAAGCGGAGAAAAAGTAACGCTTGTCTTATATAGACCACAGGCAGAGCGTCATATTAAGCTAACAATTGAACGAGCAGCATTAAAAAATGAAACGGTAGAAGCTGCTGTTATTGAACGGGCTGAAGAAGCATTTGGTTACGTATCGTTGAGCATGTTTGGTGAAAAAACGGCAGAAGAGTGGAAAAATGCTATTGCAGAAATAAGTAAGAAAGATGTAGAAGGTTGGATTGTCGATGTACGAGGTAATCCAGGGGGATATTTGCATAGTGTAGCAGAAATTATTAGTACATTGGAAAACCGCGAGCGCATTTTCGCCTACATGCAAAATAATGTAGGAGCATTGGAGCCATTAGCAACACAACCAGAGTTAATCGACGCATTGACAAAGCCAATTGTTATTTTGCAGAACGAAGGGAGTGCTTCAGCGAGTGAGGTATTCTCAGCTGCCATGCAGGCGTGGGAGCGTGCAACAATTATCGGCGATACAAGCTTTGGCAAAGGGACAGTACAGAAGTCTTGGGAGCTGCAAAATGGTGGTGAGGTAAAGCTATCTACAAATAAATGGCTTACACCAACAAAGGAATGGATTCATGGCAAAGGTGTTTTACCAGATATAGAGGTAAAGCAGCATCCGCTCTTTACAATCGAAATGATGCCTTTATTAGGCACTTTCCAGCAAGGGGACTTTAGTGAAGAAATTGCTTATGTGCAAAATATATTGAATGAGCTCGGCTATTCTATTGGACGAACAGATGGCTTTTTTGATGAAGAAACAGTTGAAGTTGTCCAACAGTTCCGTAAAAAGCACGATTTAGTTCAGGGAGAAGAGCTAGATGAAAGCTTCTTTACTGCACTACAGGAAGAGGTGCTTTCCTATAAAGAAAAACCAGAGCATGATTTGCAGCTTGAAATGGCAATTAGCTTTTTATTGCATGAGCTAGAGAGTCAAAAGTAATTTTATATAGTCAGGACAATTTGCGCTACGCATTATAATAAGGTTTTGCTACAATATAGACTAGGAATTGTAAAACAAGAAGCTTGGTAGGTGAAGTTGTGTATATAGATATTATTGTAGAAGTACTAATGGCCATTTTGCGTTTTATTATGAATCCATTATTATATATAGCTGCTTTCTTTGCAGTTTATCTTGGCTATAGACGTGTGAAACGTGAGCGTCGGTTTTTTAAAATTCGAATTTTAAATGGTTGGTCAGAGTTTGCGAATTTCGCAAAGGTCAGTTGGGCTGCTAGCATTCTCATATCTATCATTATATTAGCAGCTGGCTTTGTTGTGCCAAGTGAATTTTTATTGCTATTAACAGCTGTTAGCATTGTTACAGTGCTTGCTTTTATATTCCATTTATTATCGCCGATTGTGACGATAGCGGTTAGCTTTAGTGTACTTGTTGGGCTAGCGTATTTCGGAAAAACATTTACTGTGTTGGGCTTTACATTTGAAGGCTTTGCTTATGAGCATGGTGCGGCAATGACTGTTTCACTAATTGCTGGGATGCTATTGATTATAGAAGCTCGTTTTATTCGTAAAGTAGGACCTCAATTTGCTTCACCAATTATAGAGCAGACGAAGCGTGGTAGGAATGCTGTTGCATATTTTAGCAAAGGTATCCAACTCGTGCCGTTATTTTTCATTGTTCCAGGCGATGCTATTGCAGCTTATTTGCCATGGTGGCCACAATTTAGTTTAGGTGCTAGCGAGTTTTCGCTTGTGTTATTCCCAGTTGTTTTTGGCTTCCAGCAAATAACGAAGCGCACATTACCCACTTATTTTTACCCAAAGTATAGTCGTTCCATTTTTATTTTGGCACAGCTCGTATTAATTGGTGGATTAGCTTCCTATTTCATACCATTGATTGGTGTTATGACATTAATAAGCGCAGCAATCGTTCGCTTGCTTATTAGCCTTTACTTCAAAATCCAAGAACGCACAGATGCATATGCGGTTGCTCCACTCTCGAGCGGTGTTATTATCGCAGGTGTATTGCCCAATTCACCTGCTGAAAAAATGGGCTTAGTAGCAGGTGAAGTCATTCGTAAAGTGAATGGCAAAAACGTATTAACTGAAAGTGAGCTGTACGAGGCACTTCAAGTAAATGCAGCACATTGTCGTTTAGAAATATTAAACCATCAAAACGAAGTGCGCTTAGCACAGCATGTTGTGCATAGCAACGATCACTATAAAATTGGATTGCTATTAGTTAATTAGAGAGGCTGTTTGGAAAGAAGGTGCTTTCCAAACGGCTTTTGTATTTATTGTTGCTGACTATCTTTAGAGAAGGCTAGAAACACAGTTAATTTCCATTACGGGGGACGCTTTCTACGGGCACAGGCTCCAACTAATTTTTTTCAGCTAGGGCTGAAAAAAATGGATTTTCCGCCTACGCTGTTCCTGTGAGAGTCGCCCCCTCCACTTCAATCAACTAGAAAAAGCTTTTATCTAATAAAATAGCTAAAAACATACTATTGAACTTGATAAAAAGTCACTGACATGCAATGTCTACCTTTTTAAAGAAAGGTAATATACTTTCTTGTGACAAAGACTTTTTCAATTGATTGACATGAGGATGGCTTGAGTACTCCTGCGGTTACTTGTCATAAAGCGAGCTAATCGTAACAGAAATTAACAGCATGTTTAGCCTTCCCAAAAAACAAGCAAATAAGCTCATCTATCTCTTTGAAGGAATTGTGTTTATTTTGCCAACTACAGTTTTTAGTAATATTCCTTTTAGATGAATAGAGGTTAAACTTTGCCAATTGCAACTTCCAACGTATGCTTTGCGTCTACATTGTGTACAATAACTTCGATATATTCGCGAAAAATGACGAATAATGTTAGCAATTATATCGTGCTGAGTATGTTAAAATGAGTATAAAACATAGTGCTTTTGATGTAGAGGTGATAGCCAATGAGAGATTGGTTTACAATAGCAAATTTAGAAAACATAATAGAGCAGTATCATTTATTAGGACCGATTTTTGGAATCTTTTTAACAGCTCTTGAAGCATTTATCCCCGTGCTTCCGCTCGTTGTCATTGTGGTAGCGAATGTTAATGCATACGGCATCATTTTAGGAATTGTTATTTCATGGGTTGGTTCTGTTGTCGGTGCATATGGATTATTTTTAGTAGCGAGACGATTTGGTAAACATCCGAGGTTACAAAGACTTGTGCAAAATAAACGTGTACAAACATTAATTAAATGGGTTGATATGAAGGGGTTGGCGCCGATCTTAGTGCTATTATGCTTCCCGTTTTCACCGGCGGTCATTATTAATATCGTGGCAGGGTTATCCCATATTCGCAAGTACTATTATTTAGTAGCACTTATTATTGGGAAATTTGTGATGATTGCTGTTACAGGAGGACTAGGATATGATTTACGTGCGATTTTAACAGATCCGAAAAAATTAATTTTAGTCATATGTGGTATTATCCTACTATGGATTATTGGCAAATGGGTTGAAAACAAATTAAATAAACGAGTGGAGCGCGATTTGCGAGCAGTAAGTAAGGAAAGCCATTCATAAGAAATAGAGCTGTTTGAAAGGATGTTATCTTTTTAAGCAGCTCTGTTTTTATTTTTGTAAACATGTGTTCTGTTATATAATAGAAAAAAGAGGAGGGGTCGCATGGCTTTACGCATCATTTCAGGACGAGCTGGTACGGGGAAAACGACGATGCTTCAGCAAGAAGTCGTACAGTATTTGAAGGAAGATCCTTTAGGTCCCCCATTATTTATTATTGTGCCTGATCAAATTTCATTTAAAACAGAGTATGATTTAACGAATCGCTATGATGTGCGTGGAATGATACGTGCACAAGCGTTGACATTCAAGCGTTTAGCTTGGTTTATTTTGCAGGAAACAGGTGGCATTGCACGCGATAAAATCGATAGCTTTGGCTACCGCATGTTGATTCGTCGTATTTTACAGGATAATAAGGAGCAATTTTCAATTTTTACGCAGGCTGCAGGCAAGCGAGGATTTACACAGGAAATAGAGCAGCTGCTGCGAGAGTTTAGCCAATATGATATAACAAGCACCTCCATTATAGAACTAATAAAGGAGCTTGAGACATACGGTGCAGCCAATACATTAGTAGCGAAAATGAAGGATTTTCAAATTATTTTACAACAACTTGAGGAAAATATTGGAGAAGGTTATGTGGATGGGGAAGGCTTTTATCCAATTTTAGTTGAGCAATTACAAAACTCTGAAAAAATCAAGCACTCAGAAATATATATTGATGGCTTTACCTCATTTACAATAAGGGAATTTGCTATTATCGAGCAATTACTATTGTTAGCGAAACGTGTCACGATTGTCCTGCCTTTTGATAGTGAATATGATGCAGCAGATCCACAAGCATTATTTCATCGTGCTGCCTTTACATACGATAAATTAATGGATTTTGCTATGCAACATCAAATTGATGTGGAGGATCGGATACATTTAACAACAAATTATCGTACACAGCAATCCGATTTAGCACATATTGAAGAAAATTTTCATGAATCAGTTCCTACAGCACAGACTGCATCAGGAGCAGTACAAATTATTGAAGGAACGAATCGCCGTGCTGAAGTGCAAGGTATTGCACGGGAAATAATCCGTCTTGTGACAGAGGAACAAATGCGCTACAAAGATATCGGTATTATGTATCGCCAAGCAGATATATATGATCCACTAATTGCAACGATTTTTCAGCAGCATGATATTCCGTTCTTTATGAATGAAAAGCGCCCAATGTTGCATCATCCTTTTATTGAATTTATGCGCTCCTCATTAGAGGCAGTCATTTCAAATTGGCAATATGAGCCTGTCTTTCGTGCAGTGAAAACTGATTTATTTTTACCATTAGCTGACGAGGCGAAAAATTATCGAGAGCAGCTCGATAAGCTTGAAAATTTTGTGATAGCAAAGGGCATTATCGGAAAGCGTTGGCATGACAATGACGTTTGGCAATATCGTAGATTTCGTGTTTTAGAAAAAATGGGTGCTGTACAAACAGATAAAGAGCTTGAAATACAGCGGATGCTAGAAGAGGCACGCCAAATTGTCCGAGAACCATTGCTACAGTTGGAGCAAACTTTAAAGAAAGCGAAAACGGGTTTAGAGATAGGACGAGCTTTATATGATTATGCAGAGCATTTACAGCTATATGATAAGCTACAAAAAATGAAGGAGCAGGAGCTTGAAACGGCGTCTGAATTAGCAAATGAGCATGATCAAGTATGGAATGGCTGGGTAAATATACTTGACCAATTTGTGCTTATGTTTGGTGAACAAGAAGTAACATTGCAGCAAGCAGCAGAAATGCTAGATGAGGGATATGATTCACTAAGGTTTTCTAGCATCCCACCAACAATTGATGTAGTAACGATTGCGACAGTAGAATATTCACGCTTCAACAATATAAAGGCCGTGTTTATTGTCGGGGTAAATGATGGTGTTTATCCGATGCGTATTGATAAGGAGGGGCTGTTATCCGATGCCGACCGTACTTATTTTGACAAGTTAGATTATGAATTAGCACCAAATGCTAAAAATCGATTACTTCAGGAGGCATTTTTAATTTACCAAGCTTTTGCTTCACCGACAGACAAGCTGTATATTACGTTTGCAAGTGTGGATGAGGAAGGTAAAAGCTTGCTGCCATCGCTTTATATCACTCGACTGCATAAACTATTTACCGTTCAAAATAAGCGTACATTACCGCATATACGCATTTTCATTGATCCTGTTGAAGAATTGGATCAGCATAAAATATTATCTTATTTGCGTCATCCAAAGCCAGCGATTGCTTATTTAGCGACACAGCTAAAAGAGACAGAGCAAACGAAGTTACTTGCAGCAGAATGGCGGGCGCTACGAGCATTTTATCGTCGTTACCCTGAATGGGAGCGAATGCTCCAATTTGTGACAAGACCATTATATACAATTAATAAAGCGGAGCCATTGCAACCAACCATAACAGAGAGGCTATACGGTGAGGAACTACAGGCAAGCGTTTCACGTATTGAGAAGTTTTATCGTTGTCCATATTCACATTTCGCCACATATGGTCTGCGCTTAGAGGAACGGGCAGAATATCGCTTAGAAACGTTTGCAATGGGTGATTTATTCCATGAAGCACTACGCACGATTTTAACGAATGGGGATATGCCACCAGAAAATTACCGTCAATGTCTACAAAGAGCGCGAGAGGTTGTCGAGCCACTTGTCCATATTTTTTCTTATCGTATATTAGAAAGTAATTCACGCTATTTATATATTAAGGAAAAGCTAATTCGCGTTGTAGCACGCACATTATTTGCGTTAACAGAGCATGCAAAGGTAGCAAAATTTAAGCCACTTGTCCACGAAAAGCCATTCGGTAAAGTGGATGATAAGACGATGAAAAAAGGGATAAAGCCATTACCTGCATTAGAAATTCCACTAGAAAATAAACGGAAAATGTACTTGCGAGGGCAAATTGATCGCATCGATGCGTATGAGGAAAACGGGCAATTGCATTTGCGTGTAGTAGATTATAAATCATCGAGTCGAGACTTAGATTTAAATGAAGTGTATCACGGTATTTCATTACAGCTTTTAACCTATTTAGATGTGGCAGTGAAAAATGCCAAGGAGCTACTGGCATTGCCTGAACACCAAAATATTGCTGTAACTCCAGCGGGGGTATTGTATGTTCATGTGCATGATCCTTTAATTCGTTTAGAGGAATATGTTGATGAGCAAATGCGTGAATTACAGCGTCTTGAGAAATATCGTATGCAAGGGCTTTTAACGAATGAAATTCCTGTATTAGAGGCAATGGATGGGAATTTATTAGAACAAAAAAAATCACCTGTTATTCCAGTAAGCATGACAACAAAAGGAGCAATTGGTGCGTACTCTAAAACGGTAGATGTAGAAACGATGCCAGTTTTGCAGGATTTTGTGATTGAAAAGCATAGAGAGGCAGGTAATAAAATATTCACAGGAGTGACAGATATTTATCCGTATAAGTTAAAAAATCGTACAGCCTGTGATTATTGTGCGTTTAAAGCAATCTGTCAATTTGACCCATCAGACGGGCATCAACAATATCATAATTTATCAGTGAAAAAGACAGATGACCTTATTGCGCGGGTAAGAAAGGAGTGTGGCTATAGTGACATTACTGATACCGAAGAAACCGACTGATGCGCAATGGACGGATGAGCAGTGGAAGGCTATTTGGGCAACGGGACAGGATACGCTTGTATCAGCAGCGGCAGGGTCAGGGAAAACAGCAGTATTAATTGAGCGTTTGATTCAAAAAATTATTGCCGAAAATGAGCCACTCGATGTCGATGAATTGCTCGTTGTTACTTTTACGAATGCCTCAGCAGCTGAAATGCGAAGTCGTTTAGCAGGCGCATTAGAAAAGGAAATTGAGAAAGATCCAAATAACCGCTTTTTGCGACGTCAATTAAGCTTAATTAATAAAGCACAAATTTCAACACTACACTCATTTTGTTTAGCCATTTGTCGTCAATATGCCTATATGATTGACCTTGACCCAGGATTCCGCATCGCTAGTCAAGATGAAGTTGCCTTATTGCAGGATGATGTGTTATCAACGATTTTAGAGCAGGCATATAGCGAGGACGGAGAGCTATCACAGCAGGCTGTGTATGAGCTTGTTGATAGCTTTTCCTCTGATCGACACGATCAGGAAATTGAAGTGTTGCTATTACAGCTTTATAACATGTCGCGTGTACAGCCTGCGCCGTATACATGGCTAGATACGCTCACACAGGAATACGATATTGCACCAAATGCAACAGTGGATGATTTAACATTTGTTGCACAATTAAAGAGCTCCATTTTAAATTCTTTATATGCAGCTGAGCATAATTTACTGACAATGAAGCGCTATGCTGAAGGTAATTTTGGCATCGGGACGTATCATACGCTAGCGACAGAGGAGCTTGCCTTTGTACAGGTGGCGATTGATAAGCTCAAAAATAGCACATGGCAAGATATTTATGAGCATATGCAAAAAGTACAATGGGGCAGGCTACCGACGATTAAAAAGTCAGATGAGGCAGATCCGCAAATAAAGGATATAGCGAAAGCGCATCGTGATGAGGCAAAGGATATTGTCAAAGCGATAAAAGATACATTTTTTATACGTAAGCCTCAAATTTTACTTGATGAAATGAGACGAATGAAACCAATTATTGAAACGCTCGTTCAGCTTGTGAAAATATTTAGCGAGGCATTTAAAGCTGCAAAACTAGAGCGTGCATTTGTCGATTTTTCTGATTTAGAGCATTATGCATTAGAAATATTGACAGTGGAAACGGACAAAGGAATTGAGCCATCAGCTGTAGCGAAGGATTTCCAAAAGCGCTTTAAAGAAGTGCTCGTTGATGAGTATCAGGATGTCAATTTATTGCAGGAAACGATTTTACAGCTTGTCAAATCAGGCGATGAAGCCAAAGGAAATTTATTTATGGTTGGCGATGTTAAGCAGTCAATCTATCAGTTTCGATTAGCAGAGCCGCGCCTATTTTTACGCAAATATAAAAATTTTACCGAAAATCCAATCGATACAGGCTTAAGAATTGACTTAAATGCCAATTTCCGTAGTCGCTCAGAAGTGTTGCAGGCAACGAACTATGTGTTTGAGCGCGTCATGGATGAGGTAGTTGGCGAAATTAATTATGATGACCAAGCGGCGCTAAAGTTTCAAGCACATTATAATAAAACGAATATTCCTGTTGAATTTGTTGTAATTGACCAGTGTACTGAGCAGGAGGAAGAAGCGCTTGATGAGGAGCTGGAGGAATTAAAAACATCACAACAGGAAGCGCGCTACATGATTCGTAAAATTCAACATATGATGGAAAAAGAAATGCCAATTTATAATCCGAAAGATGGTACAACACGACCGATTCGCTATAGCGATATTGTTATTTTAATGCGCTCGATGACATGGTCAGCCGATTTTGCAGAGGAATTTAAAGCAGCGGGAATTCCGTTATATGCAGAAACATCAAAAGGCTATTTCGATGCGTTGGAAGTAATGATTATGTTGAATGTCTTAAAAATTGTAGATAATCCATTTCAAGATATTCCACTTGCATCCGTATTGCGTGCTCCATTTTTCGGTTTAACAGAAAATGAGCTTGCAGAGGTGCGTTTAGCAAAGCGTAATGTACCGTTTTTCGAAGCTGTCACTGCATTTATGAAGGAGCCAACGAATGCAAAAGTTGAGGAAAAGCTTCATTACTTCTTAACGCTATTGGAAAAATGGCGCCAGCTTGCACGGCGAGGCTCGCTCGCTGATTTAATATGGACCATTTATTTAGATACAAATTATTATGAGCTAGTTGGGGCGATGGCGAACGGCAAGCAGCGACAAGCAAATTTAAGAGCACTACATGATAGAGCATTGGCATATGAGAAAACATCGTTCCGAGGTCTGTTCCGATTTTTACGCTTTGTGGATCGTATGAAGTCACGAGGTGATGATTTAGGTATTGCTAAATCGATTGGTGAAGGTGATGATGTTGTTCGTTTAATGACGATTCATTCCTCTAAGGGACTAGAGTTTCCTGTTGTTTTTGTTGCAGGCATTGCCAAGTCTTTTAATCAGCAGGATTTCAAAGGCTCGTATTTATTTGACCAAGATTTTGGGCTTGCTGTAAAGGCGATTAATACCGAGGAACGTACGATGTTCACATCATTGCCATACTTAGCTATGAAGGAAAAGAAAATAGCGAAACTTAAGGCTGAGGAAATGCGTATACTTTATGTAGCGATGACCCGTGCAAAAGAGCGTCTAATTTTACTAGGCACGGTGAAAAATTGGGACAAGAAGCTTGCAAAATGGGGAAATCATCAAGATTTGCCACCTAAAGAGTTATTGCCAAATTATTTACGAGCGAGTGCCAATTCATTTTTAGATTGGCTAGCACCTGCTCTTGTAAGCCATCCAGACTTTTTAACGAGAGCAATACAGGATGAGGCATTCAGCGAGCATGAGGCAATCGTACAAAAGGATTCGCTATGGTCAATTACAGTATTGGCTGCCGAACAATTGCAAAACACAGAGGAGCAAGAGACATTTGTGCAATTGTTAGTGGAGGAAGATGTCGATGAGCAGCTTGTTGAGCAGTTAACAGAGCGTTTCACAGCAACATATCCATACAGGCAATCGATAGCAAAAAAATCGAAAACGTCCGTTTCTGAAATTAAACGCTTTGAGGCATTGCAGCAGGAGGAGGATATCGTCTACAATCCGCAAGCAATGAAGCAAGCATCCATTGCTAAACGGCCAAGTTTTATACAAGCAAAGGCTTTGTCAGCAGCAGAAATGGGAACGATTATACATGCTATTATGCAGCATGTACCACAGCAAGGCTTTGCAACGCTTGATGAGGCCAATGAATTTGTTGCAAATTTAGTTGTACGTCAATTAATAACGAAGGAAGAAGCGGCGATTGTAAACATGGAGAAAGTACTCACATTTTTCAACTCACCAATCGGTCTACGCTTTAAAAATGCAACGCGACTGCTGCGAGAAGTGCCGTTTACAATGAGCCGAATGGATCGTGAAGGAGACAGCCAAATCGTCCAAGGGATTATTGACTGCTTGTTTGAGGAAGACGGACAGTGGGTACTGTTAGATTATAAAACGGACAAAATTCGCCCACCATTTGATATGGAGCCTGCTCTAACAGAGGAAATGGCGAAGCGTTATCAATTGCAGCTTCAAATTTATGGCGAGGCAATTGAAATAATAAATAGAACAAAAGTAAAAGAAAAAATATTGTATTTATATGATATTGGACAAACTGTTGTGCTTGAATAGTTTAACAATAAATTTTAGCTGCCTGAAATTTTTCAGGTAGCGCTCTTATCAAAAAGGAGTCATAACTGTGAATTTTCAACCTACATTAATGCATGAACGGGTACATACGATTGATATTTTACGCGGTGTGAGTTTATTCGGTATATTGCTTGTCAATATGTTTGGCTTTTATTTACCACAGCCACATATCGATATTGCTTATTGGTTTACTGAGGCAAAGGATATTATGTGGCAACAAACGCTAGATATTTATGTGCAAAGTAGCTTCTATCCGCTCTTTTCTATGTTGTTTGGCTATGGATTAGCGATGCAATATACGAAATCACAAAGAACGGGCAGCAATTTTTATAAATTTGCACCGAAGCGCCTCTTTATTTTATTTGGAATCGGCTTGGCACATGCCTTTCTTATTTGGTGGGGCGATATTTTAGTAACATATGCATTTTGTGGCTTCTTTTTAATTGCCTTAATGCGTTTGAAAAGCTCATGGATGGTCGCACTAGCCATCATGCTTAATGCTTTACTGCATGGCTTTATATTATTTGCTTTGTCGATTCAAGGTATAGCAAACGTGGAAAAGACAGCGCAATTTGTTGATATTACGATGGTGCAAAATGCCATCGTCGCATATGGGACAGGTACATGGAGCGATGCTTTTACACAGCGCTTAGCCGATTTGTCAGTACAGATGAGCCTTGGCGCATGGTTTGCCTCATTATTTACGATTTTGCCATATATGTTAATTGGGGCAGCAGCTGCGAAATGGCGCTTAATTGAACGGGCAAAAGAGCTAAAAGTGATGTGGCTTATGTTAGCTATCGTTGGGATAGGGTTAGGGCTTTTCATTAAAAGTGCACCATATATGCTTACATATACAAACATGTTAGACTATGTAAAGGTGTTTGTCGGTGGTCCAATTTTAGCGGTTGGCTATATGGCTGCGATTGTTGTTATTTGTTTATTGCCCTTTGCTTTAAAGCTATTATCACCATTTGCTAAGCTTGGGCGTATGTCAATGACGATGTATATTATGCAGTCAATTGTTTGTACATTTATTTTCTACAATTTCGGCTTCGGCTTGTATGGAAAAATGTCAGTTCAAATGGGAACGTATATGGCACTTGGCATTTTTGCTGCACAGCTAGTCATTGCAGAGCTATGGTTGTCGAAGTTTTCGCAAGGGCCGCTGGAAGCTATTATAAAAAGATTTACTTACGGTAAAAAATTATCAGAAAAATAAGGCTTTTTGTTGCATAATGATGTATGATGTAGAAAATGAAACTTCGATTAGTAGTTATTCGTTCACTATTAAGAAGAAACTTTCATTTAGTCAGACATTTACGGGTAGATTGATAGCTGTCTGTACATGCGAGATAAAAAAGAAGGAGTGCAAACACGATTATGAAACTATTATCATTTAAATTAAATGGACAAGTAAAATTTGGACCGAAAGTAAAAAAAGAAGAAGCGGTTTGGGATGTGTTAGCAATCCAAGATGCGTTACAAGTTTTTCCTTCTTTTCCGTCAACGATTATTGAGGGTATTGCATTAGGCTTTGACTTTGTAGAAAAAACAAGAAAATTAGTAGATGCCGCACAAAAAAGTGAAAATGCGGAGCAATTTAAATATACATTTAATGAAATTGAATGGTTAGCACCAATTCCACGTACACCGAAAAATATTTTATGCGTAGGCAAAAACTACAGGGACCATGTACAAGAAATGGGTGGAGATACAGCACCGGAAGATATTGTTGTCTTTACAAAAGCACCGACAGCAATTGCAGCAGATGAAACGACAATACCCGTTCATGCAGAAAAGACAGCAATGCTAGATTACGAGGGTGAACTAGCTATTGTCATCGGTAAACGTGGTAAAGATATTCCAAAAGGGCTTGCTTATGACTATATATTTGGTTATACAATCGCCAACGATTTAACAGCACGTGATTTACAAGAAAAGCATAAGCAATATTTCTTAGGAAAAAGCTTAGATGAATCTTGCCCAATGGGACCATATTTAGTATCAAAGGATGAAATTCCAGATCCACAAGTGTTATCAATTGTCACAAAAGTAAATGGTGAAGTACGTCAAAACGGCTCCACGAAAGATATGCTATTTAACGTAGCAGACATTATCTCAATTTTATCAAAATATGTGACATTAGAGCCTGGCGATATTATTTTAACAGGCACGCCTGCAGGAGTAGGTAAGGGCATGAATCCACCAGCATATTTAAAAGCAGGTGACGAAGTGAAAGTTTCCATTGAAGGAATTGGCACACTTGCAAATCGCTTTGCATAAATAATTGAAGTAGAACCCGAATGTATGTGAATAGCATCATTCGGGTTTTTCTTTGAAATTGTGTGAGAATTGTGTGGGTGCCTGGCACCATATTCATTGAAACTACTTATCTCACATGATAGGATAGGTCATGAAGAGAAAAAATGAGGTGGGATACGAATGAGTTTTTTAACAAGCACAACGCATCTTCATGTTACGACATGGGTGATTGCACTTGTACTATTTTTCATTGCTGCATTAGCAAGTAAGCCAAACAAAGGCGTACATATGACATTGCGTGTTATGTACATTTTAATTATTATTTCTGGTGGCGCATTATTTATGGAATGGCGCGGTAATGTTGCGGAGAGCAATATGTTTTATGATATGAAAGTATTGTTTGGCATACTTGTCATCGGCTTCATGGAGATGATTTTAGTACGTAAAACAAAAGGGAAATCTACAACGATGTTCTGGGGATTGTTTGCTATCGTGTTATTAGTAACACTTTATTTAGGGCTATCAATGGGAATCGGTATGAATTTCTAAAATAAAAGGTGCAGAGCAATATGTCTCTGCACCTTTATTTTGTTCACGTATTTGCCGTATTTCGTTTTAATTTACAGGATTGTCATAGATAAAGGGTGCTGAAGTTTGGTAAAATGACGATGAACTATTGTGAGCTAGGAGAGAACTTCAAATGAAAATAATGAAATGGGTTTCTGCAGTAATCGCTGCATTTTTAATAATATCTCCATTATCAGCTGTCAGCTATGCTAAGGAGACACGAACGATTACAGATGAAAGTATATATGATGTATTAGTTGACCGTTATTTTAATAAAAACGCAGGCAATGATATCAATGTAGATCGACAAGATGCTGCTCAATTTGCTGGCGGTGATTTCAATGGCTTAGTGGATCGACTTGCAACAATAAAAAAAATGGGCTTTACAATTACTTCGATTGG
Organism: Lysinibacillus louembei; assembly: GCF_033880585.1. Lineage (NCBI taxonomy): Bacteria > Bacillati > Bacillota > Bacilli > Caryophanales > Bacillaceae > Lysinibacillus > Lysinibacillus louembei. The sequence continues at coordinate 227,125 of NZ_CP137624.1, read as the reverse complement.
ATCTGTATTCACGACAGAAACATATGATGGTTGGACACCAACAAGCTATGAGCAATTAGAGCCTCATTTTGGTACAGAGCAGGAGCTAAAAGATTTAATTTCAGCTTACAATAAAGAAGGCATTGAAATCATGGTGGACTTCCCATTATCCAATGTTAGTGTGAATCATGAATGGGTGAAAGATTCAGCAAAACAAGCATGGATTAAGTCAGAGCACAATGGGCTTGTGCAATGGGATTTAGCAAATGCTGAAGTGCAGGCTGCTTTACAAGAAGCATTGATGCAATTTGTCAACAGCTATGATTTTGGAGGTATCCGTTTAACGAATATTACAGATGCGGACACAGCTTTTTTAAATCGTTTAATTGATTCCTTGAAAGCACAAAACAGCGCACTATATGTCATTTCAAACGAAGCGAGTGAAGCCAATTTTGATGCCGCATTTGCAGCAGATGCGGCAACTGTATATCGAAATATGTTTAAAAATGTAGATTTATCAACAGCTGATTTGCTGAAAGATGTTGAACCTTACTTAGAAAATCAAGAGGCAGCACCACAATTAATGATTGATTCATTACAAACAGATCGCTTTGTGTTGGATGCAACAGAGCAAAAAATGTTCCCACCTACACGCTTAAAGATGGCGATATTGCCATTGATGTTTATGCCTGGTGTGCCAGTAATGCAATATGGCACAGAAATTGCGATGAATGGTGAGGCAGGAGAGCAAGCACATCAAATCTATAATTTTAAAACAGAGGAAGAGCTCGTTGACTTCATCGGTAATTTGCAAAGCATTCGAAATAAATCTGCTGCGATGCGTCAAGGTGATTTCGCACTAGTAGAAAATGATAATGGCTTAATTGCTTATACACGCAAGCTGGAAGACGAGCAATGGCTAGTTATTGCAAACAATACAAGTAAAACGAAGCAAATTATTTTGAAGGCAGAAGATATTGGTGAAGGAAAAGAGCTACGCGGTGTATTGAGCAATGAAATCGTTAAGCAAAATAAAAATAATGAGTACGTTGTTGTGCTAGACCGAGAAGTTTCCGACGTTTACCAAATTATTGATGAACGTGGCTGGAATATTCCTTATTTAGTAGCATTAGGAATTGTTTATCTGTTATTTGTTACTTTTGTTATCGTCATTATCAAGCGCGGTCGCCAAAAACGTAGCACAAAGGATGCCATTCAATAGTTAAAAATACCTTATCATTCCTTTTTTAGGAATAGATAAGGTGTTTTTTTATGAAAAAGAAAAAAATTTTTTTATGAAATTTTTTAAAAAAATAGCGAAAATATATTAAATTATTGGTTCGACATGCGAAATATGGCATATTTTCTACTGTTGTTCTATATAAAATAAAAGTAAATAAGTAAAAGAGACATAAAAATTCGACTTTCGAATTAACAAAAGAAAATATTATTTCTTCATAACTATTTAACTAGTCTTAATGTTACATATATTACATATATGTATGTTATTCATAATGAATGTAAATTCAATGTAACGCAGATATTGTCAATTCAGAAAGTAATTGTTTGAATATTCTTATATCTAAGAAGGGACATTATAATTATTTTGATATAATTTATTCTTCGCTCTAAATTGATAGAAAAATAGCGCATAATGCAGAATAAAAAGCATTAACTAGCACTTTAAAGTGATAAAGTAAGAAAAAAATAAAAAGGACTTGTCAAAAATATTATTTAAATTTAGAATCATGTTATGTCAGAATAGCTAAAGATGGACATATTGACTTTGAAGATTTACAAAGAGTATAATGTGAAGCGGTATAGTCAGCTTTTATATTATACTATCAAGAATGAGGGAACAGTTTTGAATAATTGATTTTTTCTGAATAATAAATTGTCATAATATTCTCAACTGGTTGCTTGAAAGGAGAAAGAATTTGAAAACGTCAGAAGAGCTTTTAGTAATTAAAGATTTACATACAGGTTTTCGAATTAAGGATACATACTTCGATGCAGTAGATGGTGTATCATTAACGTTAAGAAAAAACGAAATCCTGGCGATTGTTGGCGAATCAGGCTGTGGTAAAAGTACATTAGCCACATCAATTATTGGACTTCATGACCATAATAAAACGCGAGTGCAAGGTGAGATTTTATTTAAAAATAAAAATCTTGCAAAATTAAGCGAGGATGAGTTCAACGATGTTCGTGGTATGGATATAGGAATGATTTTCCAGGATCCGCTTTCTGCATTAAATCCATTAATGCGTATTGGGGAGCAGATTGAGGAAAGTTTAATTTATCATACTAAGTTAACAAAGGAACAACGTGTAGCTCGAGTTTTCGAACTATTAACGCAAGTTGGAATTCCAAACCCACAACGTGTTGCAAGACAATTCCCACACCAATTATCTGGTGGTATGCGTCAGCGTGTTATTATTGCGATTGCGATTTCTTGTAAGCCGCAAATTATTATTGCGGATGAACCGACAACGGCTTTGGATGTAACAATCCAGGCTCAAATTTTGGACTTACTAAAAGACTTACAGGCAGAGACAGGCTCAGGTATTATCTTAATTACACACGATTTAGGTGTTGTAGCTGAAGTAGCTGATCGTGTAGCTGTTATGTATGCCGGTCAAATTATCGAAGAGGCACCAGTAGAGGAATTATTTAATAATCCGAAACATCCATACACGCGTTCATTATTTAATTCAATTCCACAAATGAACTCGGATGGGAAAAAACTAAATGTTATCGAAGGTATCGTGCCTTCTTTAATGAAATTGCCACGTCAAGGATGTCGTTTCTCACCACGTATTTCTTGGATTCCGGAAAGTGCGCATGAGAAAGACCCTGTGTTGCACGAAGTAGCACCAAATCATTTTGTAAGATGTACGTGCTATAAGGAATTCTACTTTAAAGGCGAAGAAGGAGGACGTGCATAATGAGCTTTATGCAAATAAAAGATTTAAAAGTCCATTACCCAATTCGCGGTGGATTTTTTAATACAGTAATTGATAACGTATATGCTGTTGATGGCATTTCAATGGAATTCGAAAAAGGAAAAGCTTATGGCTTAGTTGGCGAATCAGGCTGTGGTAAGTCAACAACAGGTAAGTCTATTATTGGCTTAGAAAAAATTTCTTCAGGATCTATTATTTATGAGGGTGAAAATGTAACGAATAAGCGTCGTGATCGTACGTCGGCTTATAATCGTGATATTCAAATGATTTTCCAAGATTCTCATTCAAGTATGAATCCAAGAAAGCGTGTACAAGATATTTTAGCAGAGCCAATTCGCAACTTTTTGAAGCTAACGCCTCAGGAGGAAAGTCGCAGAATCAATGAGCTTTTAGCGATTGTTGGTATGCCAGAAGATGCGAAATTAAAATATCCACATGAATTTTCAGGTGGTCAAAAGCAACGTCTTGGTATTGCACGTGCGATTGCGACAAATCCTAAATTAATCATTGCGGATGAGCCAGTTTCGGCACTTGATTTATCTGTACAAGCACAAGTATTAAACTTTATGAAAGATATTCAAGAAGAGTATGGCTTAAGCTATTTATTTATTTCACATGACTTAGGTGTTGTGAAGCATATGTGTGACTATATTTCTATTATGTATAAAGGACGTTTCGTAGAGTCTGGTACAAAGCATGATATTTATGAAAATCCACAGCATATTTATACAAAGCGCTTATTATCTGCAATTCCAGATGTTTCACCAATGGGACGTGAAGAACGCAAACGTGAGCGTATTGAAGTAGAACGTAACTATCAAGTAGAGCATAAGCAGTATTTCGATGAAAATGGTCGAGTGTATGATTTAACACCAATTTCAGACACGCATTTTGTCGCTGCAACTTCTTCAGCTTTGAAGGGAGGCAATTAATATGTGGAAAACGATTATTAGACGTTTCTTAATTATGATTCCACAATTATTTGTGCTGAGTTTATTAATTTTCATTATGGCGAAAAACATGCCTGGTGATCCATTTACAGGTAAAATTACGCCTGAAACAGATCCTGCACGTATTGAAGAATTGCGTGAAATAAATGGTTTGAATGATCCATGGTATCAACAATATGCGCGTTGGGTTGGTAATGCTTTCCAAGGGGAGTTTGGAAACAGTTATACGTACAAAGTAAAAGTATCAACATTAATCGGTGAACGTGCGTTAAATACGTTCTGGTTATCGTTATTAACAGCTGTAATGCTTTATGCAATCGCAGTGCCATTAGGGGTATTGGCAGGGCGTTTCCATAACAGCTGGTTTGACAGAGGGGTAGTTTTATATAGTTTTGTAAGCTTTGCCATACCGACATTCGTATTAGCATTAATTTTGCTATACTTCTTCGGTTATCAATTACACTGGTTCCCAACAACAGGCTCAGTAGATGTGCGTGAAGTGCCAGGCTCGGCTGGCTATTATATGAGTAAAATCTATCATATGATTTTACCTGCATTTACAGCAGCGATTTTAGGAACGGTTGGAATTATCCAATATTTACGTACAGAAGTAGTTGATGCAAAAGGCATGGACTATGTACGTACAGCACGAGCAAAAGGTGTGCCAGCACGTAAAGTGTATTCTCGACATATTTTCCGTAACTCGTTATTACCAGTTGCAGCATTTATTGGTTTTACAATTACGGGCTTATTAGGCGGTTCTATTTTCATTGAAACAATTTTCGCATATCCAGGTATGGGGCAACTATTTATTTCGTCTATTGCATCACGTGACTATAGTGTTATCACGGCACTCGTTATGTTATACGGCTTCTTAGCGTTATTAGGTAGTCTATTATCCGATATTATTATGAGTATTGTTGACCCACGAATTAGGATTGAATAGACAAAATAATAAGTTAAGGAGAGGTGAAAAAAGTGGTTAAAGAGAAAGACAATAAAAAAGAACAAGAAATCGTCAGCGCTCCGCCAACAGGCTTTCAAGTAATATGGCGCGAGTTTCTAAAAGATAAAGTGGCGATGTTTTCATTAGTTTTGATGGTTTTAACGATTTCAGGTGTTTTTATCGCATCATTATTTTTCGACCCAGCAGAGGTCATGAAAGTATCGTTACGTGATAAATATGCACCACCGAGTACCGCTCATTGGCTTGGAGCAGATATTGGTGGTAGTGATATTTTTGGACAGTTGATTATCGGGGCTAAAAACTCGTTATTAATTGCGATTGCGATTACATTAATTACAGGTATAGCAGGTATTTTTATCGGTTTAGCCTGTGGTTATTTTGGTGGCTGGATTGATAATATGTTTATGCGTATTATCGACTTCTTCATCACATTGCCATCTTTAATGATTATCATTGTATTTATTACAATTGTACCGAAGTATACAGTTTTTACGTTTATTATCATTGTGAGTATATTCGGTTGGACTGGTATTGCACGTCTCGTACGTTCAAAAGCATTATCAGAAAGCCGTCGTGATTATGTAAATGCTTCGAAAACGCTTGGTACAAATGATTTTGTTATTATTTTCAAGGAAGTAATGCCAAATATTAGTTCTATTTTAATTGTTGAAGCAACATTAAACTTTGCAGGGAATATTGGGATTGAAACAGGTTTGACTTTTTTAGGCTTCGGTTTACCACCGTCAACGCCTTCATTAGGAACACTTGTAGCATATGCAAATAACCCGTTAGTTATGTCAACATATTGGTGGGTATGGCTACCAGCAGCATTATTTATTTTAATTTTAATGCTTTCAATCAACTATGTTGGACAAGCTTTACGTCGTGCAGCAGATGCTAAGCAGCGCCTAGGTTAATAGCATGAAGAGGGAAATTTAGAAAATATTTTCTAAATTTCTCTCAAAATTCATGAAATTATACTAGACTTTTTGCATATAAAATAGTTAAGATATGAAAGTAGTAACTTTAAATAGGTGCTTCTTGAATAAACTATTAATTTATTATATTCAGAAAAAACTGAAAATTGATTTTTTTTGAAAGATTTACTAGAATGTATTTATGGTTTTGTACTTGTTGCTAGCGCTTTCATTTTAGCGCTAATACATTTGGTACAGAAAAGATTGGTACCATCGCGTTTATCAATTTGATAAATGTGTTTTGATAAATATGGCTAGTGTTTATAGGTACAATTTCTAGCTGAGGCAAAAAAGGGAGGAAATAAAATGAAGAAACAACGTTGGGCTCTTCTAGCGATGTTATTTGCACTAATGTTTGTATTAGCTGCATGTGGCGGAGATAAGAACGAAGACGCAAGCAAAGGCACTGACACAAATAAAACTGACGGTGGCACAACGACTAATGAAGAAACAAATACTGAGCAAGAAGATGGTTTCCAATTAGCTGTTGAAAATGACGGTACTGCTATTGAGGGCGGTACATTAATGGTAGCAATGCAGAAGGATTCACCTTTCCAAGGTATCTTCTCATATGCATTATATGAAGATGCATACGATGGTGATTTATTATCATTCGCATCTAATTCTCTTTTCAAAACTGACGGTGACTTTTTAATTACTGATGAAGGTATTGCTAGCATGGAATCAAAGCCAGCAGAAAAAGAGGGTGAGCCAAGTATCGTAACGATTAAAATTCGTGAAGGTGTTAAATGGTCTGATGGCGAGCCATTAAAAATCGAAGATTTAATTTTACCATATGAAATTATCGCACACGCTGATTATACAGGTGTTCGTTATGGCGAAGAGCTAAAAAATATTATCGGTGTTGAAGAGTATCATAATGGTACAGCAGACACAATTTCTGGTCTGAAAAAGATTGATGAAACAACTTTAGAAATTCATATGAAACAGATTTCTCCAGCATTAGCTTCTGGTGGTGATGGTCTTTGGACATATGCTGAGCCAAGCCACATCCTTGGTGATGTTCCTGTAGCGGACTTAGTAGAGCATGATGCAGTTCGTAAAAATCCAGTTACACTTGGTGCTTTCGTAATTGATCGCATTGTTCCTGGTGAGTCTGTACAATACAAAGCAAATGAGCACTACTGGAAAGGTAAGCCGAAATTAGATGGCGTTATCGTAAAAGTAGTACCACCTGCTTCTATCGCAAAAGCTTTAGAGGCTGGCGAATATGACTTAGCATTATCATTCGGTTCTGCGCAATATCCAGAAATCGAAAACTTAACAAACATTGATATTTTAGCTCGCCCTGAGCTTTACTACTCATACCTAGGCTTTAAAGTAGGTAAATGGGATTCAGAAACTAAAGCTGTAGTAACAGATTTAGAAAACTCTAAAATGGGTGACGTAAACTTACGTCAAGCTATGGCTTATGCATTAAACGTTGAAGAAGTAACAGAAGTGTTCTATGATGGTTTACGTGAGCGTGCAAATGCTATCATGCCACCAGTATTTAAATCATATTACAATCCTGAATTAGAAGGATATAAATACGATCCTGAAAAAGCAAACCAATTATTAGACGACGCTGGCTTCAAAGATGTTGACGGCGACGGCTTCCGTGAAGATAAAGATGGTAAACCACTTGAAATTAAATTTGCTACAATGTCAGGTGACGATGTAGCTGAGCAAATTGCAGCATTCTGGTTACAAAACTGGAAAGAAGTTGGCTTAAATGTAGTATTCACAGATGGCCGTACACTTGAATTCAACTCATTCTATGACCGAGTTCAAGCGGATGATCCGAACATTGATATCTTTATGGCTGCATGGGGTGTAGGTACTAACCCATCTCAAATTAGCACATATGGACTTAATGCTCAATATAACTTCTCTCGCTACACATCTGAGAGCTTACAACAAACTTTATTGAACATGGATTCTCCAGAGGCATTCGATGCATCTTACCGTGCGGCACAGTTTGCGGCATTCGAAAAAGAAATTGCTGAATTAGCTCCAATCGTTCCAATGATGTACCGTTTAGAACTTTCACCTGTTAATAAACGTGTGAAAAATTATAGCATTGACTATTCTAACCCAACGGAACTTCAAGATATCGAATTAACTGCTGATGCACCAATTAAATAATAATTAGTGTAAGGCTAAAACCCCCTCTCTTGCATTTGCGAGAGAGGGGGTTTTGATTTAACTACATAAAAATATATTATAAGTAATATTTTGTTTGTGAAAAGGTCAGCACTAAATATGTTTGAATATCATTTTGTTCTGTACAAGGATGTATCCAACGTACTCCAATGTGTAGCGCAAAGCGTGCATAAATTTCAATACCATTTTTAATGGATACCTAACTCGTTCGTGAAATGCAACTTTAACATCAATAGTCAGCTTTATATTATTTTTATAAAAAGAAATGGCTTCATACCTTTCAGCTTCATCTAATACCCTCAAATTAGGAATAGAATATTGAATTTTTGATTTCTCTAGCTTTGCTTTATACTTCCACATCATTAATAGTTAAACGAATGAGCCCAAGGGAAGTTGTTAACATCGTTCCATCAGTTACAGCTTCAAACGCTGTGCTAAAAACTTCCCGATGCCATCTTCATTATTGGATAGCGTAATTTCATTAGCAATGTTCTTTAATGGTTCAATGCCATTGTTCATTGCAACACCTATTCCTGCATAATCAATCATTTCTAAATCGTTATCCTCATCACCGAAAGCAATAATGCGCTCGCGTGGAATTTGCATTTCATGGGCAATACGAGAAATGCCAACCGCTTTACTTAACCCTTTGCGTACAACTTCAATAATATTGAATGGTGCCCCCCAGCGGCGGTGCTCAATTAATTCAGCGTGGACATCCTCTAAATGCTGACGAATTGTTGTAATATGCTGATCTGTCGCTTGAATAAGTAAGCTAGTAGGGTCCTCCAATAAATGAGTTTTTAAATTACCTGTTGTAATTTGTGGATTGCCCATCGTTAAAATATGCATCATTTTTTCATCTTCATTATGCAAATAAACATCATCCATTATTTCTGCGATTAAATTTTCATAATCAAATTTATCAACTGAATCGACAACATCGTGTACAACGCTCATTGCAAGCGGTGAATGAAGCTGCTGCCAAGCACTATTCGTTGGGTGATGTACTAATGCACCATTAAAATTAACGATTGGTGTTTTTAAATCAAGCTCGCGGTAATAAATTTCACTCGCACGATAAGGACGACCCGTTGCAATCATGACTGCATGTCCCTCTTGCTGGGCTTTCATTAAAATATCCTTTGTATGTGTGGAGATTTGTTGTTGATCTGTTAGTAATGTACCGTCTAGATCTAAGACGATTAAATGTTGCTTCATATAAGATAGTCCCCTTTCATTAGCGTCAACAAAGCTAAACGCTAAAAACAAGCAAGCAGTATATGTCACTGATTGAAGTTTCATTCTATTTTACTGTGTCTCGCTATTATACGTCAAAGTTTTGTCATATCATTCAATTTTTGTTACTCTAAATATAATATTGTTTGTAGGAGTGAAGTTAAGTGATTGTCCAACGTGAGGTGTGGGAGCACATACCATTATTGCATGTGCATACGAAAGAAATGACCATAGAAAGTCCTAGCGTCATCTTTATTCATGGCTTTGGCAGTGCGAAGGAGCATAATTTACATTTTGCTTATCAGTTAGTAGAGAAAGGGGTACGTGTCATTTTACCTGATGCCCATCTACATGGGGAGCGTGCAAAGCCAAATACAAGCACACAGCAGCTAGAGCCTGTATTTTGGGATATTGTTACACGTACAGTGGGAGAGGTTGAAACGATTGAAGAAGCTCTTCAAAATAAAGGTTTATTGGCAAATAATACCATTGGCATTGCAGGCACTTCAATGGGCGGTATTGTGACAGTAGGCTGTTTAAGTCAATATGATTGGATACAGGCTGCTGGTGTTTGTATGGGGGCAACAAGCTATAAGAAATTTGCTGAGCACCAGCTTGCTCAATTTGCAAAAGCTGGTGTGCAGCTGCCCTTTACTGAGCAAGAGCTTGCCCATACAATGACGGCATTGGCAGCATATGATTTAGAAAATAAAGAGGATATTTTACAGCGAGTACCGACAATTTTTTGGCATGGCAAACAAGATCAAGTTGTCCCATTTGAGATGAGCTATCCGTACTTCGAAAAGCATGGAGAAAACTCGCGCTCTGCATACATGGTAGATGAAAAAGCCGGGCATGCTGTATCAAGAGCAGGGATGCTTGCTGTAACGGACTGGCTTGCACAGCATTTGGCATAAGCTTAGAGTTCTGCTATCATAAAATGTAACAAGAAAGGAGTGTTGAGAAATGGCGATTGATCAAGATATGAAAGATAGCATGTATAGCGCTTTAGAAAATGTAATTGACCCTGAGTTAGGTATTGATATTATTAACTTAGGCTTAGTATATGATGTGGATTTAAATGAAGAAGGCTTAGCGACGGTAACGATGACATTAACTTCTATGGGATGCCCACTTGGCCCTGTTATTGTAGACCAAGTTAAAACAGCTTTAGGTGAACTACCAGAAGTAAAGGATACAGAAGTTAATATTGTGTGGACACCAGCGTGGTCAAAAGATATGATGACACGCTATGCAAAAATGGCGCTAGGTGTGCGCTAAATGTAAAAGTCGATTTCATACCAAAAACATTGGTGTGAAATCGACTTTTTTAATCAATTCGGCAAATCGTTAAAGGACAATTTTCACAATTAATTTCATTCTTTAAAAACTGTAAATCATGTATCGTAATGTAGCTTTTGTTAAAGGAAATGATGTTGCGCTTTTTCAAATCATTGAGCATACGATTAATCAATTCACGACTTGTAGCACACAGGTTTGCTAACTCGGTATTCGTTAAAGTGAAATTGATAAAGATAGAACCATCCTCTTGCACTTCTCCATACGTATTAGTTAGGCGAATTAATGTTGAATAAAGCGCTCCCTTTTTTCCATGAAGCATTAAATCGCGCAAGCGACTTTGATGTTTCATCGCCTCGATTTGCACCCATTGTAAATATTCCATCATTAATTTGGGATGTTCTGTTACTAACAATTCGAACGTGTTATGTGAAAGTGATAATAATGTGGCTGTCTCTAATGCTCTAGCGTTAACCATATGATAGTTAAGCTGACAAAATGGCGAGCTTTCCCCAATAATGACACCATCACCACAAATACGTAAAGTTAATTCCTTACCTTGCTCGGTTTCCTTACTAAGCTGGATAATTCCGCTTTTAATTAAAAATATGTGATGTGCTTTTTCACCTTCTTGAAAGAGCTGATGACCTTTATCAATTTTTATTAATGAACCATGTTCTTCAAATAGCTGAAAAATCTCTGTAGGGATTGTTTGAAAAGACATGTACATGCACTCCTTTCTTACATAGATGTAGGAATTGTGACTGACATTTTCAAAAATTGTTTAAGGCTATAATAGCATAATATGTATAAGGAAAATATAGCTTCTGTATTAAAATATGACTTTCTTATTGAAGGAAGACTATGCTCCATCAGTTGTGGAGTATTTTTTTGCAAAGCTTTCTCTGAAGACTTATAATTTAATTAGTCAGTAAAGGTCAAACTTTTTGGAGGGATATTTGATGCAATTTAAACAAACAGAAGATAATCGTCCCCCTTTAGAACAATTTGGGCGGAATTTAATCGAAGAAGTGAAGAAGGGGAAAATGGACCCTGTTATTGGGCGAGATGAAGAAATTCGCAATGTCATTCGCATCTTAACAAGAAAAACAAAAAACAATCCTGTACTAATTGGTGAGCCAGGTGTCGGGAAGACAGCTATCGTTGAAGGGTTAGCACAGCGTATTGTACGCAAAGATGTGCCAGAAGGATTAAAGGATGCAGAGCTGTACGAATTAGATATGAGTGCATTAATTGCAGGTGCGAGCTATCGTGGGCAATTTGAGGAGCGCTTAAAGGCTGTATTGAAGCAAGTGAAGGATTCAGAAGGGCGCATCATTTTATTTATTGATGAAATTCATACAATTGTTGGCGCAGGTAAAACAGATGGTGCAATGGATGCAGGAAATATGCTGAAACCAATGCTAGCGCGCGGTGAATTGCATTGCATTGGGGCAACAACTTTAGATGAGTACCGTATGTATATTGAGAAGGACCCTGCATTAGAGCGTCGCTTCCAGCAAGTATTAGTGCGTGAGCCTTCTATCGAGGATACCGTATCAATTTTACGTGGCTTGAAGGAGCGCTTTGAGCTACACCATGCTGTGCGCATTCATGACCGTGCGATTATTGCGGCGGCAGAATTATCAAATCGTTATATTACGGAACGCTTTTTACCAGATAAAGCGATTGATTTAATTGATGAGGCATGTGCGATGATTCGTACAGAAATTGATTCAATGCCACAGGAGCTCGATATGATAAAGCGTCGTTTGATGCAGCTTGAAATCGAGGAACAAGCATTACAGAAGGAAAAAGATGAGGCAAGTAAAAAACGCCTCGAAACATTAAGGAATGAAATTGCTGAATTGAAAGCATCATCAAATGATATGATGACACAATGGGAAGCTGAAAAGGCGAGCTTGCAATCCATTCAAAAGAAACGTGAGCAGCTCGATAAACATCGTCGTGATTTAGAAGAGGCGGAGAGCAAATATGATTTAAACAAAGCAGCAGAGCTACGACATGGTAAAATTCCAACATTGGAAAAAGAGTTAGCAGAGCTTGAAGCATCTTTAAATGATGAGGAAGCACGTCTATTACGTGAGGAAGTAACCGCTGATGAAATTGCTTCTATCGTTGCGCGTTGGACAGGCATTCCTGTCATGAAGCTGGTAGAGGGAGAACGTGAAAAGCTACTGCGCTTAAAGGATGTTTTACATGAGCGTGTCGTAGGACAGGACAATGCGGTAACACTCGTTACGGAAGCGGTATGGCGTGCACGTGCAGGTATTAAAGATCCAACAAAGCCTATAGGTTCATTTTTATTTTTAGGACCTACAGGTGTTGGGAAAACAGAGCTAGCCAAAGCGTTAGCTGCACAATTATTCGACTCAGAGGATCACTTTATTCGCATTGATATGAGTGAGTATATGGAAAAGCATAGTGTTTCAAGACTTGTTGGTGCACCTCCAGGCTATATTGGCTATGAGGAGGGTGGGCAGTTAACAGAGGCAGTACGCCGTAATCCATATGCAGTTGTGTTATTGGATGAAATTGAGAAAGCTCATCCAGATGTCGCGAATATTTTGTTACAAGTGCTAGATGATGGACGCATTACAGATAGCCAAGGGCGTAATGTCAACTTTAGCAATACGGTTATTATTATGACATCAAATATTGGCTCAAGCTATTTACTGGAAGCAAATGAACAGGCTGAGGAACTTGTCATGACAGCTCTTCGTCAGCATTTCAAGCCAGAGCTATTGAATCGTGTTGATGATATTATTACATTCCATGCTTTAACGAATGAACATTTTTATGCAATCGCTTGGAAATATGTTCACCAGCTACAGGCACGCATTGCAGAGCAGGAAATTACTGTGAATGTGGATGATGCAGTTGTTCGGTGGGTTGTAGAACAAGGCGTCGACGTACAATTTGGCGCACGTCCGTTGAAACGCTTCGTACAACGTCATATTGAAACGGCCGTGGCAAAGGCGTTGTTACAAGGTAATGTATTGCCAGGGGATACATTAGAAGTAACATTGCTTGATGGAGCGGTGCATATTGAGAAGTTTCATAACTAACTGTACAATTAATTAAATAATAGGATTGAAGAGACAAGAATTGTACTCCAATTCTTGTTTTTTTGATTTTCCGTAATTATACAATATACTTATGAAGAGGGAATGTTTTTGGCTTATAGTTGTTAATATTTTAAATTGGAAATCAATTGAAGATGTAGATAAAATATTAATTATATTTGTTTGAAAGGAGATTAGGATATGAGAATTTATCTTGATGAGGTAAAAAAATATTATAGTTGGGTTTTCATTTTTAAATATGCAATGTTATTAACATCAGCACTTTTTATCATTGATATTTTAAATTTTCCTACTAAGTTTTTATTGGCATATGATATGAAAATCACAGTAATTTTGATAATGTTAGTGTTTTTATTCTTTATATTAACAGCAGTAGAATTTCATTTTTTTGACGCGTTCAAAATTGTTTCGATAAACATAATCGATGCAATATACTTAGTGATTTTACTATCATCAATTTTATATAGTAGTATATCGTTAATATATGCATCTCTTTCCCCGTATAAAATAGTATCGCTAATACTTATGCTAATTATAGTAATAGAACTTATTAGAATAAGATCAGGCGGGATAAAAAAGGCAATTGAAACAGTAGGGGAATACAAATCGAATGTCATTGATTTAAAAGATATTTATAATGGTAAATTTTCAATGATAGAGGGGCAGCCTATTATGTTAGGTGAAAAAGAAGTTGATTATGACTTACTTAACAGAAGTAGCGTTATTAATTTATTATACGATACAATTCAAAACTGTAATCCTAATGAAGGTTTTGTTATTAGCTTGGAGGGGAGTTGGGGCAGTGGTAAAACAACTATAATAAGTAATGTAAAAAGGATGTTAAAAACAAACGAAGGGATAATTATAATTGATGAATTAGATCCATGGTCATATGCTAACCAAGAAAGCCTATTTTACAGCATGTTTGATACAATTATTCAGAAATCAGGAATAAAATTTAATTCATTATTAACTAAGCAAATGGCTGATTCTATTTATAGTAGCCTTTTTGGAAGTAAGAAGACAAATATGATTAAAAGTTTTCTGAAACCAATTGATACAATAGATGTATTGAAAAATAGAATAAATGACTATTTGAAGTTCTCTGGTAAGAAGGTAATCTTCTTTATTGATAATATTGATAGAGCAGAGAGTGAGAATATCGTTTTGTTATTCAAACTTATTGGAAACGTATTTGATTTTGAGCGGGTAATCTATATTCTTTCATTTGATAATAAACAAGTAAAGAACGCTTTTGAAAATAATTTAAGTATTGATTATCAATATTTAAAAAAAATAATTCAAATGCAAATTTTTGTACCAGAAGTAGATAGAAGTGTACTAGAAGACACAATGAGTAGATGTTTGAATAATATATTAATTGCCTATGGTGAGGATTTAAGTAAATTAAGTAATTATCATTCTTTTATTCGCGCTATTTGTAAATTAACAGAGGATTTTAGGGATTTTAAAAGATATATAAATTCGGTATTAAATACCCATGTTAATAACATGAATTATTTGGATACTAGAGATTTTTTATCAATTGAATACATTCGTTTAAATAATATACAATTATACAATACAATATATAAAAACCGAAAATATTTTATTTCTCATGATCAAATGGTAGATAAAGAAGTTTATAGGTCAGTTATTGATAGAGCTACTTTTAATATATCAGGAAACCAATTTTTTGAAACTCTATTTGAAGACCAAAATAATGCCAAATACCTTGATTTATTACAAGAGATTTTTCCATATGTGAAAAGATATCATACTAATCAACAATTAGAATACGATGGGAATGTTATTTTGAGAGATGATTCGTATCAAGAAATATCGAAAAATAATAGAATATGCAGTGGTAAATATTTCGATTTATATTTTACGAAAACAGGAAATGAATATTTGGAAGTTGGAAATAGAGTTGGACAATTTGTGAAAAGAATAAATAATATACAAGACTCAGAAGCTCCAGCACAAATTCTAAAGGATTTATTAGCGAGTATGCCTGATTATTACCAAAAAGAATTCTTCGAAAGATTACAATTATACATAGATGATTTACAAAATGAATCTATTTATGAATTAACAATTGCTTTATTTAAAAGTATAAATGATATTGATAATACTAGAGGTTTCTTTTCTCTGAGTGCCCGTAGTAGAGTAGAAATTATAATTTGGGGATTATTGCAAATGATAAATGAGGAGCAATATAAGGAATTTTTAGAAAAGATAAAAAGTGATTATGATAAAGTGCAAAATATATCCAGTTTATTATACTGGTTTAAACATGATAAGGAAGGTAAAAATATAACTGGTAGAATGGAAGAAATGGAAAAACTCTATAAAGAAATGTGTGCTAGCATTATAGAAGATTCAATTGATCTGTATGATGATGAATATTACAATAAAGGTAATATATGGGGATTGGTTAGGTGTTATGAAGAAGATTTATCTATTATCAAAAATTATATAAAAGATGTTATTAATAAGGATAATATCTTTAGGTTACTGTATGATATCATTGGGGTTTCTCAAGGCAGTGAACTCAGATATTCGATTTCAAATGAAAATTTATGCTATTTTACTACAAAAGATGATATTGATGAAATTCTTAAGGATGTTGAAAATGTCACTGATGACCAAGAATTTATATTGCAGGTTTATAATAACTATAAAAATGATAGTAGGGATGATTGGGGGGAAACAGGCATAGTTTCAAATAAAATATTAGATTTAAAGCCGTAAATAGTTGTTGTGTGGATTTATTTAAGAACATATTTGCTATTGCATATCATAATGAATTTGTTGAAATGCAGTTGTAAAATACAAAAGGCTGTAAGGAATCTACTTCCTTACAGCCTTTTGTTATTAATGATGACTATCCGTATCCGCCACTGGAGCGCTTGGAAGAACTGCAGCAATGATAAATACTAAAATGCTGACTGCTACAGAAAGAATAGCTGCTAAGCCGAAGTTAGGGTCTACACCTAAAATCGAACTTACTACATAAGTTAACATTGATACAAGTAGGAATGACCAGAAAAATGTCATAATGTATTGCATTTGTTTCACCTCTATTTAGACTTTGTATATCGTTTTCATTCAATCACATCTTTAATATAATACCACACGTCATGCAAAAATAAAATTACTGTTTTTTAAACAATTGTGAAGGTTGTTTGAAAAAGAATTTCTTGCGATTCAAAAAAATGTTGGCTATAATTAGTACCAAGTATTAATAATTAGTGTTAACCAAGAGAGGGGACGCTGTATGAATGCAGGGATTATCGGTATTGGCAAATACGTACCGGAAAAAATAGTGACAAATGAGGATTTAGAGAAAATTTTAGATACAAGTGATGAATGGATTCGTACACGTACAGGCATTGAAGCGCGCAGAATTGCAGCTGACAATGAAGATACATCGGATTTAGCATATAAAGCAGCTGTAGCAGCAATTGATAATGCAGGCATTAGCGCTGAGCAAATCGGCTTAATTTTAGTAGCGACAGTTACACCTGATCAAGCATTTCCAACTGTAGCATGTCAAATACAGGAGGCATTAGGTGCAAAAAATGCAGCAGCTATGGATATATCTGCAGCTTGCGCGGGCTTTATGTATGGATTAATTACAGCGAAGCAATTTGTTGAAGGCGGCAGCTATGATTATATACTTGTAGTAGGTGTTGAGAAGCTTTCAAAAATTGTTGACTGGGAAGATCGTAATACAGCTGTGTTATTCGGTGATGGTGCAAGTGCAGCTATCGTATCGAAAGTGTCTGAGGGACGCGGTATTTTATCATTTGAGCTTGGCGCAGATGGCACAGGTGGGAAATATTTATGCTTAGATGAACGCAATGCGATTGCGATGAATGGTAGAGAAGTATTTAAGTTCGCTGTGCGTCAAATGGGCGAATCTGCGATGAACGTTGTTGAAAAAGCTGGTTATAATAAAGAAGATGTAGATTATTTAATTCCACATCAGGCGAATATTCGCATTATGGAAGCGGCTCGTGAGCGCTTAGGCTTACCAGAGGAAAAAATGTCGAAAACGATTCATAAATATGGCAATACATCGGCAGCCTCTATTGGTATTTCTTTAGTAGATGACTTAGAAGATGGTAAAATTAAAGAGGATGATTTAATCGTACTCGTTGGATTTGGTGGCGGCTTAACATGGGGAGCTGTCGCACTACGTTGGGGTAAATAATACTTGAGGGGGAAGAGACAGACATGACAAAACGTAGAGTTGTTGTAACAGGAATCGGAGCAGTAACACCACTTGGAACTACTGCACAATTAACATGGGATGCAATTAAAGCAGGTAAATCGGGAATTGGCCCGTTAACACGTGTAGATGCAGAGAAATTTACAGCGAAAGTAGCAGCTGAAATTAATGATTTTGACATTGAGCAATTTGTAGAGCGTAAAGAAGCACGTAAAATGGATCGCTTTACACAATATGCAGTAGCGGCATCAATGATGGCTGCGAAGGATGCCGATTTAACAATTACAGAAGAAATGGCACCACGTGTAGGTGTTTGGATTGGTTCAGGAATCGGCGGTATGGAAACATATGAGCAGCAATTTTTAACATTCCAAGAACGTGGGGCTCGTCGTGTGAGTCCGTTCTTTATCCCAATGCTTATTCCAGATATGGCTTCGGGTCAAGTATCCATCTATTTAGGGGCAAAAGGACCAAACTCATGCTCTGTAACAGCATGTGCATCTGGTACGAACTCAATTGGAGATGCATTCAAAGTGATTGAACGTGGTGATGCCGATGTGATGATTTCAGGTGGCGCAGAGGCACCAATCGTGAATTTAGCAATTGCAGGCTTTACGGCAAATACAGCTTTGACAAATAACGCTGATCCAGCAACAGCGAGTCGTCCATTCGATAAAGAGCGCGATGGCTTCGTTATTGGTGAAGGGGCAGGTATTGTCATCTTAGAGGAGCTAGAGCATGCTTTAGCACGTGGGGCAAAAATTTATGGTGAAGTCGTTGGTTATGGTGCAACAGGTGATGCGCATCATATTACAGCACCAGCACCAGAGGGTGAGGGCGCTGCACGCGCAATGCAGCAAGCATTGAATGATGCGGGCGTTGAACCAAGTGTGGTAGGCTATATTAATGCACATGGTACAAGTACACCATACAATGATTTGTTTGAAACGCAAGCAGTTAAAACCGTGTTCGGTGAGCATGCATATAAGCTAGCAATGAGCTCAACAAAATCGATGACAGGTCATTTACTAGGCGCTGCTGGAGGCGTTGAAGCAATCTTTACTGTGCTTGCATTGCAAGAGGGCATTTTACCACCAACAATCAATTTACACACACCAGATCCAGAATGTGATTTGGATTATGTTGCAAATGAAGCACGCGAAGCAGCAATCGAGTATGCATTAAGTAACTCACTAGGCTTCGGTGGACATAACGCTTGCTTATTATTTAAGAAATATAGCTAATAAATGTGGGGCTTATCCGGAAAAATTCGGATAAGCCCTTTTAACAGGCGAATCATATTATATAAAAGGAGCCGTCCAGAAAGTGAACTTTCTGAACAACTCCGCTTTTTTACATAATAAATTTTTGATTAAAATTGTGCTCCTGCGGTGGTCACAATAGAGCTTTTCTGCGACGAGTAATCGCAGGAGCAAATGGTTTTAACTGCGACGAGTAACCGCAGGAGCAAATGGTTTTAACTGCGACGAGTAATCGCAGGAGCAAATTGTCACCATCCTCGTCGCAAAGGGGGCGTCCCAAAATGCCTTTTCGAACGCCCCCTTTTCAATGATGTATTTTTTTCACCTTCACCGAATATCTCTGTATAAAAAGGATGGTGTTATCGTACGGTTTGTTTTATTTTTATTTTGTTATGGAGTGAGCGTTGTGTCCATAAGTAATTGTATTTTGTATTTAAACTATCGTACGCTTGGATATTCTTGGTCAGCGGTCGGGCTTTTTTTACTTAATACGTACGAGCCATACATAGCCGTCGCTGCACTATGTGTGCTATTTATCGTCGTTTTCGACCTAAACCCATGGCGTTCTCCATCTTCTTAAGCGTTTTCGTTGCGATTGCATTCGCTTTTTCAGCACCTGTATCTAAAATATCATCTAATTCAGGGGAATCAATTAATGCATAATAGCGCTCTTGAATTGGTGCTAAATGCTCGATAACAGCAGCTGCTACACCTGCTTTAAAATCGCCGTAGCCTTTACCATCATATTTCTTTTCTAAATCTGCAATGGAAACGCCAGATAATGCAGATTCAATTGTTAATAAGTTCGATACACCTGGTTTATTTTCTACATCGAACTTCACGATGCCTTCTGAATCTGTTACGGCCGATTTAATTTTCTTTTCAATTTCCTTTGGTGTATCTAAAACGCGAATTGTCGCTTTTGTATTTGGATCGGACTTGCTCATTTTTTTCGTTGGTTCTTGCAATGATTTAATGCGTGCGCCTTCCTTTGGCAATTGAATATCTGGAATTGTCAAAATCTCATTGTAACGTTTGTTGAAGCGCTCTGCTAAATCACGTGTTAATTCAATATGCTGCTTTTGATCCTCACCAACAGGAACGATATTTGTATTATATAGCAAAATATCTGCTGCCATTAATGGTGGATATGTTAGTAATGCGGCAGATACTGACTCTTTACCGTGTGATTTATCTTTAAATTGCGTCATGCGCTCTAATTCGCCGATAGAGGCGACACATTGTAGCATCCATGCAGCTTGTGCATGTGCAGGAACCTCTGATTGAATAAATAAAATTGATTTTTGCGGGTCAATACCGACTGCAATATACATCGCAGCAAGGCTTCGAATGCTTTTACGTAGCTCTAAGCGATCCTGTGGTACGGTGATTGCGTGCTGGTCAACGATGCAATAAATCGCTTGACCTTGATTTTGTAACGCTGGAAATTGCCTCATTGCCCCGATATAGTTACCGAGCGTAATGGTACCTGTTGGCTGAACGCCTGAAAAAATTGTTGTCATTTGAATTCCTCCTTACAAATTAAATAAAAAAACATCACGCGTCCTACTTAAAAATAGTAGGGACGAATGATGTTTGGAATCCGCGGTACCACCCAGCTTGCTCATAAGTTGAGCCACTTAACCTTCGTAACGTGAAGTATGACGAGCTTTGCTACTTAAATATATGTTCACAAAGCTAACTCGGAAGCCCATTCTGCTTGTATGATGGTCTGTTTACACCAACCACAGACTCTCTAAACACCACACTCAAGCATACTCTTCTTCTTCATTGTTTTTTAAATATAATTGATTATGACTGACATTATAGTATATGTAGGTAAAAAAATGCAATACCTTTGTATAAAGTAAATTCAAAAAGGTTAATCTTGTTGTAATAGCAAGGAACCTTTTAGCACAAGAAACGTATTTGTTATAGAAGGAATAGTTTTTCTCGATTATTTATAACTAATTGAGAAAAAAATCAAACGCATGTTTTGTTGTATGACAGTTTGGGTATAACTATACTGTTATAAACTTTGTTGCATATACAAGTAATAGTTTAGAATTAGTCACATTTCATTATTTTTTTAAATTAAAGGGTTTTTTGTTGACATCCTATATTCAAAGTATGTGTTATAGTGTATAATAGCCATAGTAGTTAAATTAAATTAATTCTAAATTAAGAATTCAATAATATAATCGATTCCAACAGGGAAGGATGTGTTACGAAATGAAAGTTACTTTATTTACATCACCAAGCTGTACATCTTGTCGTAAAGCAAAGGCATGGCTTGAAGAACATGATATACCTTATACAGAGCGCAATATCTTTTCAGAGCCATTAACAATAAGTGAAATTAAAGAAATTTTACGTATGACAGAAGATGGAACAGATGAAATTATTTCAACTAGATCGAAAATATTCCAAAAGTTGAATGTAGATGTGGAAAACTTGCCTTTACAACGTTTGTACGAGCTTATTCAAGAATATCCAGGCTTATTGCGTCGCCCAATTATTTTAGACGAGAAACGTTTACAAGTTGGGTATAATGAAGATGAAATTCGACGTTTTTTACCACGTGGTGTCCGTGCATTCCAATTGCAGGAAGCACAACGAATGGTTGATTAATAAGATGATGAGGTTGTCTGAAAAGCATGCTAGCACATGATTTTTTCAGGTAATCTCATCTTTTTTTGTGGGACTTGCTTTACGATTTATAACATAGTACAATGTAGTTTCAATATTCTAATAATTAAGGGCTAATTTTCGGTAATTTTAGCGTTTTTGGTGTTTTTCCTTTTCATTTTTTGCGGGAACATCATACAATAGAATTATAGAAAAGTATTAGCACTTTCTATAAATGATTGTGGCATGTTCCACTGTTATGAATATGTATGAAAAAGCTTTAAAAGTTAAATGATAAGCAATACATGTTCTTTTTAGCAAATGACTGTGAAGGGAGTTGAGGTCGAATGGACATCGAACGCATCAATGACAATACATTAAAGCTGTTCATTACGTATAGAGATATTGAGGACAGAGGTTATAGCCGAGAAGAAATTTGGTATAACCGTTCCAAAGGTGAAGAGCTATTTTGGGATGTCATGGCTGAAGTCAATACAGACGATTATTTTGATTTAGAAGGGCCGATTTGGATCCATGTGAATGCATCGGAGCAAGGGCTTGAAGTCATTGTTACACGTGCAAACATGAGCAATGATGGTGAAAGCTTAACAAATAGCTTTGAGGACAATCAAGATATCGCAGCACAGTTACGCGAAATGGAAGAAACTCTTTTAGAAACAATGGAAAACGAAGATAATGAGGAAAGCACAAATTTAGTAAGTGCTCGCTATAAATTTAAAGATATTGATGAATTAATACCAGTCGCTAAGCGTCTAGTGACATATGGAGCGGCATCATCACTATATAAATTAGATAATGAATATTATTTATCAGTCGATTTTTCAGAAATGGCAGATACTTATGAGCGTCGCAATGCGATTGCAATTTTGAGGGAGTATTTACAGCCAACAAAATTAACAATTCATCGCATTGAGGAGTACGGTCAGCCGATTATGCCAGAGGATTGTTTCGAAACAGTCATTCAATATTTCGCATAAGGAAAAGCTGTCAGGAAAGTGTGTTAACATATCACTCTCCTGACAGCTTTTTGCATTTTTGTTTTGAAAAATCAGATAATTTATTTATAATGGAAGGAGGAAAGGAGGTTAAAAAGTGTTAGTTGCTCACACTGAACATGGAAAACTCATTACTATTACTCTAGAAACATGTTTAAACAGACTACAGCAATTACGTCAAACAACTACGTTTTATTGTCCACAATGTAAACAGCCCGTACAATTAAAAATTGGACGAGTTAAAATTCCCCATTTTGCCCACTACAAATTAAGTGCTTGTGATGCATTATTCTCTGAGGGTGAGTCACCTATGCATTTATTAGGAAAGCAGCAGCTATATTCCTTTTTTCAAAAGCGAGTAGAACATGTAGTTTTAGAAAGCTATTTATCTGAGCTACAGCAAAGACCCGATTTATTTGTCATACATCAACAGCAGCGTTATGCGATTGAATTTCAGTGTAGCGTAATACCGTTTGAGCAATTTAGCGAACGAACCGCAGGCTATGAAAAGCAAGGCATTATTCCACTTTGGATTGTGAAAACTCCGAATAAAATTCCCACATTTGGCATAAGAAAAATAACAGTAAGCCAATTTTACCAACATTTTTTTAAACGATATAAAAATGAGCTTTATTTAATCACATATGACATAGCATCTAGCCGCTTTATTTATTTTAGCAATTTGCAATATGTGCATGGGCGCACATGGCTTGCCAATGTTCAGCCTTTGCTGTTAGAGAAGCAATGCTTTCCATTTTTTGTACCAAGATCATTAACGGAGGTGCAATTCAAAGAGTTATTAAATTTATACAATGTGCAACGCAGCCGCTTTTTTCGAACAAAAGTTTTCTTTAATCGAAAGGGCTTGAACGATTTATTTTTGCGTGGACTTTATGAACAGCGTCTTACTTATGAGCAGCTGCCAAATTATATTGGTATACCGATTCGCGGAGGAGAGGCAATCTCTCTATTTAGCGCAGAATGGCAAAGCCATTTATTTTATTTTCTCTGCATTTTTGGTAGCAAAATTTCGCAGTTGGACGAAGCGAAAATATGGGCTTTTTTAAGATGGGCTAGGCTGCCACAGACGAGGAAGGCATTTTTTGTTGTTGAGCGTTATATCGCTTTTTTGTGTATGATAGGTGTTGAAACGATTGCTAATAAAATTGAAGATACGACGATATTTCATCATTTAGTTAGCGAATTGATTGCATTTTCAGAAAAGAATTGAGAAAATAAAAGGGTATTTCGTAATATAATTTTTGGAGGCATTTATAATGGCAAAACAAGTGTTAACACGTGAAGAGGTTCCTGTAGAGTTAACTTGGGATTTAACATCTATTTACCCAACAGACGAAGCATGGGAACAGGAATTTACAGCGATTCAAAGCTTATTAGAGCAAGCTGGAGAATATAAAGGAAAAGTGGCAACAGGTGCTCAAGGGCTATTTGATACGCTACAATATAGCGATTTAGTAAGTGAGCGTTTTAGCAAGCTATACGTATACAGTCACTTAAAGCATGATCAAGACACGGCGAATGGCACGTATCAAGCGATGGATAGCCGAGTGAAATCACTTGGTGCAAAATTGAGTGCGGCATTATCATTCATTACACCGGAAATTTTAGCATTGGATGAAGCGACAATTGCTGCATATGTAGCAGAGCATGATGGCTTAAAATTATATGAGCAAAGCTTAAAAGAATTAAATTTAGGTCGCCCACATATTTTATCTGCTGAAAAGGAAGAGCTACTTGCACAATTGTCTGAAGTTTCAAACGCGTCTGGTGAAACATTCGGCGCATTAAATAACGCAGATATTGAATTCCCTAAAGTGAAAAATGATGATGGGGAAGAAGTGCCATTAACGCACGGCTCGTATATTTCATTTTTAGAGAGTGATAATCGAGAAGTACGTGAAGGTGCATTTAAAGCAATGTATGGCACATACGGCAAATTCCGCAACACATTTGCATCGACATTGGCTGGTAATGTGAAGTCACAAAATGCCAATGCCAAAGTGCGTAATTATGAATCAGCACGCCATGCTGCAATGAGCAATAACTTCATTCCGGAAAAAGTATATGACCAATTAATTTCAACAATTCATGAGCATTTACCAGTGCTGCATCGTTATGTGGAACTGCGCAAAAAAGTGCTAGGTTTAGATGAATTGCATATGTATGACTTATTCACACCGCTTGTTAAAGAAGCCAAAATAGAAATGCCATACGATAAAGCAAAAGAGCTTATGGTGAAAAGCTTTGCGCCGCTTGGTACAGAATATCAAGAAATCGTACAAAAAGGTTTAGATAGTCGTTGGGTAGATGTTCTTGAAAACAAAGGCAAACGTAGTGGTGCCTATTCATCAGGCACATATGGCACAAACCCTTACGTTTTAATGAACTGGCAAAACAATGTGGATAATTTATTTACATTAGCACATGAATTTGGTCATAGCTTACATAGCTATTATTCACGTGCAAATCAGCCATATCCATATTCAAGCTATTCAATTTTCGTAGCTGAGGTTGCATCAACATGTAACGAGGAACTATTATTCGATTATTTATTAAACACGCTAGAAGATCCACAGCAAAAAATTTATTTATTAAATCACTGGTTAGATGGATTCCGCGGTACAGTATTCCGTCAAACAATGTTTGCTGAGTTTGAGCATATTATTCACGAAATGGACCGCAATGGTGAAGCTTTAACAGCAGAAAAGTTAACAGAGGTTTATTATAACTTAAATAAACAATACTTTGGTGATGCGATGGTAGTAGACGAGGAAATCGGCTTAGAGTGGGCACGTATTCCACATTTCTACTATAACTACTATGTATATCAATATGCAACAGGCCAAAGTGCAGCAACAGCGTTAAGCAAGCAAATTTTAGAGGAAGGTCAGCCAGCAGTTGAGCGCTATATCAATAACTTCTTAAAAGCAGGCTGCTCAAATTTCCCAATCGAAGTACTAAAAGCAGCGGGCGTTGATATGGAATCACCATCTCCAATTGCAGAAGCATGTAAAGTGTTTGAAGAAAAATTAAATGAGTTAGAGAAATTGCTTTTAGAGAAGTAATTTGAAAAATGGCT
Organism: Lysinibacillus louembei; assembly: GCF_033880585.1. Lineage (NCBI taxonomy): Bacteria > Bacillati > Bacillota > Bacilli > Caryophanales > Bacillaceae > Lysinibacillus > Lysinibacillus louembei. The sequence goes on along the minus strand of NZ_CP137624.1, from coordinate 201,232 downwards.
GTTGGAAAATCATTTTCCGACAGCCTTTTACTTTATTTAAGGGGAAAGTGCTCCTGCGGTGACTGCGTCATCCTCGTCGCAAACAATCATATTTGAAAGTTCCTTTCAGATATGATTGTTTGCAACCGCTTACTATATGACGATTTTGTGAAACAAGCTGTAAAGCGTTGCAACGGGTGTTGTTCCGTGATAAAGTAATACATGTGAAATACATCACATAACAAACATACACCCCTTTGTTTGAACGTGAACATTTCTCCCATCCCCTTTTGTGTAAGAGGCGCCCTATTGTCGAGAGTAGGGCGCCTCTTTTGTTTTTTGAAACTTTTCTTCAATTTTTCCGTATAGTAATCTAAACCATATAAAGGATGTAGAGAAGATGGAAAATAAAGCGCAATTACAGCAATATTTACAGGATATTGGAAAGTGGGAGAAGGATCAGCAAGGGCTGTGGTTTTGGGAAAAGCTAGGGAGATTGCCTTTTGTATTGCTTGATAAGCTAACCCCTTCCTTTATGCAGAAGAAGATTGCTTTATTAATGGATGAATTAGGGAGCTATATTCAATCTGGTGGTAAATATTTGATTAATGAACAAGCTATGGTGGCAAAAGTCAGACATTATTCCTCTCATTGGGAGATTCATGATGTACAGGATATTGGACAGATTTCCGTACAGTATATGATAGAACTAAGTGAGCAATTGCAACAAGAGCGTGTAAAATTCGCTACTCTGCAAGGGGCTTCTACAGGTGTTGGAGGTATTTTTACATTAGCGATTGATATCCCACTTATTTTAGGTACGGCATTGAAAACGTTGCAGGAAATTGCCATCATTCATGGCTATAATCCAAACGATAAAATGGAGCGTATCTTTATTATTAAATGCTTACAGTTTGCAAGCTCTGATATTGTTGGGAAACAAGCTATTTTACAAGATATTTCCTCAATGCATGATAGCGAGCATACATCTGATACGATGATTGCACAGCTGCAAGGCTGGCAGGAAGTATTCAGCACATATCGCGATCAATTTGGCTGGAAAAAGCTATTCCAAATGATACCGATTGTCGGGATTGTCTTTGGGGCATATGCCAATAAAGGGATGATTCAAGACATTGCAGAAACGGGAAGTATGCTATATAGAAAAAGAAGAATTTATGAGAAATTGAAAGAAACAGAATGATAGAGAAGTCTGTATCAAAAGTGAAATAACATGCATTCAACATAAAGAATGCCCGAGAAGAGATCATCTTTTCGGGCATTTTCTGTATAAAATGAAATAAAAGTGCGCTTTTGATTAAACGATATTTCCTTTAAGACGCCATAATGCGATGTCGTCTGTCATTAGTCGTTCCACTTTTTGTTGGAGCATTCGCTTTTTTAATTCTCGTTCGGCCACTGGCTCAGCAATTTGATATATTGATGCAACTTCAGTTGTCGTGAGCGTTTGGAAACGAATAAATAATTCATCTAATGTTGGAAGAGGTTGACGTACTAACTGACCTTGAATCATTTCTCCTAAAATATGTTCATACACCTCATAGTCATATAAACCACTTACTTTTAACCCTTCGTCTTCAACATGTTCATTAAAAAAGACAATGCTAGGTACTTCGTGAACTTCCATTTCACGCGTAATGTATAAATCGCATTGGAAGGCATGTGCTGCTTCCTTTGAGCCGAAATCAATTGTAAATTCATTCATGTCCAATTGCACTTCAGCTGCAATTTCTGTCAATGCGACATGTGAAAGTATATTTTTAGTTTGTAGTGCTGCATGCTCCTGCAGCTTTGATAAATAACGTGAGCCAGCGCGCTTGCCCTGTAATTCAGCCGCTTTGATAGCGATAGAGGGCAATGCTGGATGGGTAATATCTAGCTCGTCACCGGACAAACAACCTTTAATGCGATTGCTTAAGCAATTTAATGATGTTAGTTCAGTGCTTAAAACATAGCGCCAAGAAAAATAATGCTCGTATTCCAATTGCAGCTTACGTAGCATGGACTGCATAGCAAAGGAGTTTGGACATAATGGGTCGATGAAAATGTACAGCTCTACTGGTTTAATTGTCGGTAAGGAGGCAGTAGACTGTGGTATCATCTGAATATTATTCACTCCGTTTCCTCCTCTTCGTTTGGTGAATTGACCATATGATGAGCAGTGAGCACAAGACGTTGATAATAAACTTCACGGAATTTTCCGTCCAAGCCTACTTCATCCATTGCCTCTGCCATACATTCAAGCCATGCCTGTGCCCGATCTGGTGTGATTTTAAAAGGCATATGTCTAGCACGCATCATTGGATGACCATGTTCCTCGGTATATAAATTAGGTCCACCTAAGTACTGTGTTTGAAATTGGATTTGTTTGCGAGCTGTTTCAGTTAAATCCTCTGGAAAAATCGGGATAAGCTTTGGATGTTTTGCTACGCGAGCATAAAAAGCATGAATTAGCTCAGCTAGCTTTTCAGCACCAAGTTCCTCGTAAGGAATCGTGTATTTTCGATTCATAGTGATACTCCTTTGTACTTACAATTACATTTTCTATATTAAAGTGTGTGTTTATCTTGGTTCAGGAGAAAACCCCTTCCTCTAGTAGCGAGGGAATGAATGCCCCTTGGTTCAGCGGGTGTCCAAACACCCACTGAACCAAGATAAAAGCCTCCGGCGGATGTCACAGATTTTTTTCAAGCGTGCCTGAAAAAATCTGGACGCGATTACACTGAGGCGTAATTGATTATGACATTATATTTATTCTAACAACGTCTATCCTTTTTCTCAAACAAAGCGCTCGTTAACAAATTTAGGAAGCGTTAAGCATTGTAATAATTTAAAACTTTTTGTACATAGTTTTGTGTTTCTTTAAATGGTGGAATGCCATCATACTTTTTGACGTTGCCTGGCCCAGCATTATAGGCTGCTAATGCTGTTTCAAGGTTTTGACCGAATTGGTTTAACATTTGGCGTAAATATTTTGCACCGCCCATTATATTTTGCTCAGCATCAGTCGGGTTTTGTACACCTAAGTATTTGGATGTACCGGGCATTAACTGCATTAAGCCGACTGCACCCGCTGTGCTAACTACCTCTGGATTGAAATTCGATTCTTGTTTCATTACTGCAGCAATTAATTTTTCAGGTAAATTATACGTTGCAGCTGCTTTAGCGATTGTCTCTTTATAACGACTAGCACCTGCTAATAGCTCATTGTAAGCCTCTTGTCCTGTATAATCTTTAACGTATTGCTCCAGTGGTGAGCTTGCAATGGCCCCTTCATATAAAAAAGCATCCAAATACTTTGTCTGTGGTCCTATTAGTCCACTAGTTTGACTTAATGAAAACTCGCTACCTAGCTCCGCTGTTAACCCCGTTGGTTGCTGTGCTTGCAAAATATCGCCAAGCATTTCATTAAACAACGTGTTATTTGAGTTATTCAATGTTGTATTTCCAACGGATTGCATTGCTTGGATTTCCATTAATATTTTCATTGCTTTAATATCCATCGTTACGCTCCTCCCTCTGTAGTGCTGCCGCAAAACGGGCAATTTTTTTATCTGCATGTGCAATTGGAATATTGTAATGAGTCAAAAATTGTTGGAAAATAGTACGTCCAACTATTTCATCTGTTGCTTCATATTCTACCTCATAATCATCTTGCTGCAAATAAAAAGAATGATCGAGCACAAGCAATCCTCCCTCATAAGGAATTTCTGCACGCTCTGTAGCAAGTGTACCGAATAGCGCAAGCTGCTCTGTAGCAATGCCTCGTTCTTGTAATCTTGCAACAACAGTTGGCGCTGTCCATTGCCCTCCTTGCAAAATATGTTGCACCTGTTCCTCTGTTAAAAGGTCCGTTGTTTCAATATGTGTATGGTCGCTTGATTTTTCCTTCAATGTACATTCGATTTTATTTGGTAATATACGGATCCTCAATCCACTTTCGATTGCCTTTAATTGAAAATCGGCTGTGTCGAAATAATGATTTTCCTGCCGAACGACTTCTTCCTCTTGAATGTCGAATGCTGTTAGCAATTCGTCGTATTTTGTTTTCGACAGCATATTTTTAAATTCGATTTCAATTCCATGACTCATTTTATTTTCATCCTTTTTTCGTTATTTTTTGCATGCTAACTATTTTCAAAAAAACCTCACTGCATCCCTTTTCATCGTATGGTAAAATAGGGGGAGAACGATTGGAAGGGAAGTACATGAACGTGCGTAAAGTATATACAATTCAAAACTTTGAACAAATACATAATGATATTTATTTTAGTTTACACGATAGTGAGCAGGTGGTTCAAATTCAACCGATAGGACAAGTTATCGTGGATTCAGATAATATGGCATTCATTTATATCGTGGAGGAAGATGGTGCGTATAGTTATTTGAGTTTCCCTCAAACGGTATGGGCAGCATTATTGCAAGTTGTGGAGAAAAAATGTGATCCATTTTTATCACCTGATATAGCACTCCCTAACTTTGCAGAGGAACTTGAGTATTTATTGTGGAATATTCAAGATAATGAAAACTACGGTAAAGAATTTGTTGAAGCTGTAGGTGAGCAATTTGCAGCAATTTACCTTGATTAAGTAATGAAGCACATTTAAGATAATCATTAAAATTACTCATAATCAATAAATTCGATTGCATATATTACGATTTGTGGAGTAAATGAAAATGCGTAATATATTGCTGAAATAGGGATGCTATTTCATATGAGGGGGTTTTGTAATGGGTCAGTGGGATGTTTTTTTGAGCCCTTATAAGCAAGCAGTAGAGGAGCTAAAAATAAAATTAAAAGGCATGCGCTCACAGTTTAATATTGTTGGAGCGAATTCACCAATTGAATTTGTCACAGGCAGAGTGAAGCCTTTAGCGAGTATTTATGATAAATCTTTAGAAAAAGGGATTACATTTGAACCTTCTCAACAATTAGCCAACGAGCTACAAGATATCGCAGGACTGCGAATTATGTGTCAATTTGTCGATGATATTGCGACAGTAACCGAACTGATTCGGCAGCGTGAGGATTTTACGATTGTCGAGGAAAAGGACTATATTACGCATAGTAAACCGAGTGGCTATCGCTCGCATCATATGATTGTCGAATACCCTGTAGAAACAATTCATGGTCAAAAGGTGGTGCTAGCGGAAATTCAAATTCGAACGCTAGCAATGAACTTTTGGGCCTCTATTGAGCACTCATTAAACTATAAATATAAAGGTGCCTTTCCAGAAGAAATTCAGGCTCGTTTGCAAAGTGCAGCTGAAGCAGCGTTTCGCTTAGATGAGGAAATGTCGCAAATACGCAATGAAATTCAAGAAGCACAAGTATACTTCAACGAAGTAAAGGAAGCACCAAGCGTCAAATTACATGCTGAAAAAGATAAGGGGGTAAGCTCATGACATCATTTGCAATTCAATCACGCCGTGACGCACAATCTAATGAATTGATGGAGCTCGCAACATCATATTTACAAGACTTTGGGTTAACGCTAGATGAGGAAGAACCAGATATTGTATTGTCTATCGGTGGAGATGGAACACTTCTACATGCATTCCATCGCTATACACATCGATTAGATAAGGTAGCATTTGTTGGTATTCATACAGGTCATCTAGGCTTTTATGCCGATTGGAAACCATCTGAACTAGAGAAGCTTGTACTATCGATAGCGAAAAAGGAATTTAATGTTGTTGAATACCCGTTGTTGAAAGTGAATGTTCACCGCCATCATTCAGAGACGAGCCATTATTTAGCTTTGAATGAAGCAACAATTAAATCACCAGACGTTACGCTCGTTATGGATGTTGAATTAAATGGTACTCAATTTGAACGCTTCCGCGGTGACGGTTTATGCGTATCTACACCATCTGGTAGTACAGCATACAATAAAGCATTGGGCGGAGCTATTATCCATCCAACATTACCAGCCTTTCAATTGACAGAAATGGCATCTATTAACAATAGGGTGTTTCGTACAGTAGGCTCCTCACTTGTGTTTCCAGCGCATCATACATGCGTGTTAAAGCCAGTGAATGATCAGCGTTTTACGATTACTGTTGATCATATTCAATTGACAGAAGCCGATGTTAAATCAATTGCATTTAATGTTGCGCAAGAACGTGTGCGTTTTGCAAGATTCCGTCCATTCCCATTTTGGGAGCGTGTGCATGACTCGTTTATTTCAAATGAATAATCCATTTACATTACAGTTTGAAGTACAGCAGGACATGCTGTTACGTGAGGCGGTTGCATTATGTGGAATTTCGAAGCGGGCGTTAACAGCGATTAAATTTGATGGTGGCAAAATTTTTGTTAATAGTATAGAGCGTAATGTACGTCATCGAGTTGTCAGGGGAGATATTGTAACAATTGTCTTCCCGCAAGAGGAAGCAAGTGAGGGACTCATTCCACAACAAGGACATTTAACAATTGTGTACGAGGACGAGGCACTTCTGGTCATTGATAAGCCAGCTTATATGAGTACAATTCCTTCACGCGAGCATCCAGATAATAGTGTAGCGAATTTTGTTCTCGGTTATTTTCAAGCGCAAGGGCTTGCTTCAACTGTCCATATTGTGACACGACTTGATCGTGATACATCTGGCTTGCTTTGTATCGCTAAAAATCGACATATCCATCATTTAATGAGTGCGGCACAGCAGCAAGGTGATGTACATCGGCAATATGAGGCAATCGTTTATGGGCAAGCAACAAATCAGTCGATTATTGAGCCGATTGGGCGAAAAGAGACGAGCATTATTGAACGACAAGTGCGACAGGACGGACAATTTGCACATACAGATGTTGAAGTGATAAAATACGGTAGGTTAAATGATTGCATCATGTCACATATTCGCTTAACATTGCACACAGGTCGTACACATCAAATACGAGTACATATGGCATATGTAGGTCATCCACTTGTAGGCGATGAGCTTTATGGCGGCGATAAGGAGATAATCAATCGTCAAGCATTGCATTGTGTTTCCTTAACGCTTCGGCACCCTTTAACGAAGGAAATATTATCTTTCAGTAGCGAATTACCAGAGGAATTGGCTAGCTTATTATGATTTAGCAGGTGTTTGGACATCCGTCGAGGCGGAATTGATTAAAGTAAGGATTGACGATTATATTGATTGCTAAAAATCCACGTAGACATGAAAAGTTCGAAGTGGATTTTTATTATTTTATGATGATTTAGCGAGTCATACGAGTTTTGCAAAGAAGTTTTTTCAAATAAGCGTGAAAGAACGCAATTATATCAAGGTATAATGGATAGTAATGATTTGAAAAATCTAGCTACTTTGCGGTGATTGTAAATTTTATTTGTCTTTTTAAAATAATGATTTACGAACTTACTACATTGCTTGTATGATGAACTTTGAGAGGAGGGGACAAGAATGGTGGAACCAAAACGTGAAAATAATGAAGTGCGCTACAATGAAGAATTTTTGCAAATGCTGTTGATGGAACAAGAAATCGATGCGTTTCGTGAGCATTTTTTAGCACTTCACCCGTATGATCAGGCCCAATTTTATGAAAAGGTGGGACCAGACATACGTCAAACCATCTATATATACTTGTCTCCTGAAGAAATGGCGTTAATCTTTGAAGTCATCGATTTAGAAGATGATGAGTATGAGCAATTTTTAAATGAGATGGACCCAGCATACGGTGCGGCAATGCTGTCCCATATGTATACGGATGATGCAGTTGACGTATTAAATGAGCTAGATAATGATCAACGTGAAAGCTTAATGGAAATGATGGACAGCGAAACCGTCGAGGAAATTAATGAATTATTAGGCTATGCAGAGTATACAGCTGGCGCAATTATGACGACTGAGTATGTCACAATTTTGGAAAACTCTACAGTGCGTTCTGCGATGGCTGTATTGCGCAATGAAGCGCCAAATGCCGAAACAATTTACTATATTTTCGTTGTCAATGATCAGCGACAATTAGTCGGTGTTATGTCATTGCGTGACCTAATTATTGCGGATGAAGATACATTAATTCACGATATTATGAGTGAGCGTGTCGTTGCTGTAAAAGTGGGGGATGATCAGGAGGATGTTGCGCAAATTATGCGTGATTATAATTTCTTAGCGATTCCAGTTATCGATGACAATAATGAGCTACAAGGGATTATTACTGTCGATGATATTATTGATGTTATTGATGAAGAGGCATCTGATGACTATTCGAAGCTTGCCGGTATTTCCGATGCGGACGATATTGATGCAGGCCCATTGAAGGCAGCAATGACGCGTTTACCATGGCTTATTATTTTACTGTTTTTAGGCATGATTACGGCAAATTTAATGGGGCAATTTGAGGCGACATTAGAGAAGGTTGCATTGCTCGCAGTGTTTATTCCACTTATTTCAGGAACATCTGGTAATAGTGGTACACAGGCATTAGCGGTTGCGATTCGTGGGATTGCGACAGGGGAGATTAATGAGCAAAGTAAGTTTAAGCTGCTGATGAAGGAATGTTTAACAGGGTTATTTACAGGTCTTGCTTGTGGTGTAACCGTTGTCGCAATTATTTTCTTCTGGAAACACCAAATAACGATTGGCTTATTAGTTGGTGCGGCAATTTGCTGTTCCATTTTAGTGGCGACAATTGCGGGCTCATTTATTCCACTATTAATGGATAAGCTAGGCATTGACCCAGCGGTAGCATCAGGGCCGTTTATTACAACATTAAATGATGTTACAAGTATTTTAATTTATTTAGGCTTAGCAACAACATTTATTAATCAAATTATGTAACAAAGCATCACAATTCTGCATATCGTATGAAAAAAAGGTGGGCGATTGTCGATGAAATATCAACCACTGCTTTTCATTAGAACGCCGTCTTATGCAGTTGAATTGACGGAGATAGAGCAGCAGGAGCTAGATGAGAGTACCTCAATTTATGAGATGCCACAAACGCAACAAATAACAAATTCATTAATTGCACATCAATTGCGCTATTTTACACGTCCTGTGACAAAAAATCGCATATTGCTTGTTGTGTTGAAAAATGGAGAGCGGCTTGTTGGCACAATTGAACATTTGAATGGGACAGATGTTATAATGAAGATATTTGAGCAAAAAACAATTATTCCTGTGAACGATATTGCAACAATTCATGCATCTAAATAAGGGAGAAAACGTATGGAATCGAATTTTTTAATTTGATTTCATGCGTTTTTTCTTTAGCTTAGCGTTGTTTTCCTTGATGGTGAATGTTTTAGCAAGGAATGACTTTTGGTTGTATTTCCCCTAGCAATGGCTAGATGAGCTGTTTTACAAATGCTACGAAGTGGACAACAACCTGAAGGATTGTATTGAACAATGAACGTTTAAGCAAAAAATCCCCACTTGCATGGAACCGACGTTATGTGTAAATAGCTAAAGCACAGCTTGCTTCTGTACAACATACACTGTAAACAGCTTGACCAATTTTTTAAGCAAAATGGTGATTTACAAAAAATCGACGCTTTACAACAATATTTGAAAAAATAGAGCCTGTGTCGTTCTAGCTCAGACAAGCAATTCTCTATATGTGTCAAGGTAACAAAGTACAAACAGAAAAATTCCTTCAAGAAGGAGAGCAGCATTATAAAAGATATGCGCAAACCCTAAATACTATAGAGTTTGCGCGCCATTTTTGTGAAATTATGCGGGGATTAGTTACAAATTCCTAAGTTCACATCAGCAACACACTGTACAGCACAGAAGCAGTTTAAGTCAACTGTAATACAACTGTCTGTTACGGCGAAGTTTGATACATCACAAATCGCGCGCAATGACACAGCAGTACCATCGCTATTTAATAAATCAACTGTATCACCGCCACGGTCTAACGGTAATAATACACGTAATGTTGCACAGCAATCATCGAATACATCCTCTACACGGAAAAAGACAGATGCACAATCCATAGAATCTTCTGCGCTAAATGTAGCAACGAATGGTGTGCCGTTTTTTGTTAACAGCATAAATACACGTGTATCTACATTTGATCTACCAGGGCTAACGATGCCACCTAAAGGCTCTAAAAAGCAATTTGTTGTACAGCGAGAACATTCATCACGTACAGACTGATTTTGAATGTCTAAAATTGCACGAACTACTTCACAAACGCAACCTTTACTCGAGCTTGGGCTAACTGGTTTACCACAACCCATACTCTTTCACCTCCTAATATAAGTTCTCTCTACAATATGAGCCATTTTAAAAATGAACAGGGCGTTCGCATAGAAATAAGCATCTACTTTTTGAATAAAGCAAAAAAAAATGCTCATACTAGTTGAAATGATGGATATATAGAAAATAAAAGAGGGAGGCATGAAATGGTAGGGCGTTTTTTAGTTGTAGCAATATGTGTGCTCTTACTATCTGCCTGTGGCGAAAAAGAACGGATTGTCGCATATGATGAGCAAGATGCAAAAACGATAGAGATTAAGCAAGAAATTGAGAAAATGACGTCGATTCGTAAGGCGAAAATAATTGTTGCTGATAGCGACATTATTGTGGCAATTGAAGTAAAGCCATTGCAATCATTTAAAGAGCAAAAAATTGCGCAAAATTTACAAAAGGAATTGGAGAAGAAGTGGGAGCATTATGATATCCTCGTTTCTTCAGATTTCAAGCTGCTTTGGGAAGCGGATAAATTGATGACGGAGCAAAGTGAGCAGAAGGTGACGGAAAAAATAGAGCACTTAAAAAAGCTAGCGAAGGAGGAAACATAATGAAGGAATCTCAATATAAAACGATTGAAGAGCAAATGACACCAACGCCACCTTATGCGATGAATGTATTAAAGGCATTTTTAATTGGGGGGTTCATTTGTGTTATTGGACAGGCGATTTCCTTCTTTTATATGATTTTTTTCGACTTTACTGAAAAAACAGTTGGCAATCCAACTGTTGCAACGATGATTTTTATTTCGATGCTTTTGACAGGCTTAGGGCTATATCGCAAGCTTGGGCAATTTGCAGGTGCTGGTAGCGCAGTTCCAGTGACCGGCTTTGGCAATGCAGTCGTTTCTGCTGCGATTGAGCATCGTACAGAGGGCTATGTGCTCGGTGTAGGTAGCAATATGTTTAAGTTAGCTGGTTCGGTAATTGTTTTCGGCACAGTATCTGCCTTCGTTGTTGCGTTAGTGAAAACAGTGCTTGTTATGCTGGGGGTTGTTACATGGTAATTTTGTTCCAAACGAAGCCAGCGCTGTTAGCTGGTGCTGCGGTTGTCGGTCCATTAGAAGCTCGCAGTGTTTTCCGCTCTTATTTTGATTTAGTAGCAGATGATGAACGTTTTCAAGAAAAAACAAATGAGCAAGGACAAAAGCGCCTTATCACAAATACTTGTCAGTTTGTGATGGACAAGGCTAGAATAAAAAATTTGGATATCGATTATTTTTTAAGCGGTGATTTAATTAACCAAATGACCCCAACAAATTTTGCGGCACGGGAGTTAGCCGTTTCCTTTATCGGTATGTTTTCAGCATGTGCAACATCTGTTTCATCGGTCATTATTGCAGGTTTATTAACGGAACTAGGTGCGTCAAAGCTAGCAATTGCAGGTGCTTCGAGCCAGCATAATGCGACGGAACGTCAATTTCGTTATCCGGTCGATTATGGCGCACAGAAGCCTGCCACCGCACAGTGGACAGTAACAGGAGCTGGCTATACTTTAGTTGGTCCACATCAGCCAGAGTATCCGTACTTAGTCGCAGCGACCGTTGGTAAAGTAACAGATTATCAAGAGACAGATCCCTTTCATATGGGTGGGGCAATGGCTCCTGCTGCATACGATACGATTAAAAAGCATTTGCAGCAACGACATCAAAAATTAAGCGATTACGATATGGTGATGACAGGTGATTTAGGGAAAATAGGGTTGAAACTTGTAAAGGCGATGTTGGCTGAAGATGGTATTAAAAATGATGAACTTCAGTTAATTCGGGATGCTGGTGCTGAGTTTTATGGGGAAGATGAGTCGTTTCAGGCTGGAGCGAGTGGAGCAGGCTGTTCCGCAACGGTTTATTATAGCTATGTGTTAAGTCAATTCATGACAGGACGCTTTAAACGTGTTTTGCTTGTCGCAACAGGTGCGTTATTATCTCCATTGTCTTACCAGCAAGGAGATACGATTCCATGTACCGCCCATGCGATTGAAATTGCGATGAACTGAGGGAGAGCGATGTATACTTTTATTTTAGCTTTTGTAGTTGGAGGTATTATTTGTGCAATTGGTCAGCTGCTAATGGATGTTGCTAAGCTGACACCAGCGCATACACTATCAATATTAGTCGTAGCAGGCGCAATTTTAGATGGCTTCGGCTTATACGAGCCGTTGATTGATTTTGCAGGTGCAGGTGCAACGATTCCCATTACTTCATTCGGGAATTCGTTAACACATGGTGCGTTAGCAGAGGCTGAAAAACATGGCTTAGTTGGAGTCGTGACAGGGATGTTTGAGGTAACAAGTTCGGGTATTAGCGCCGCCATTATTTTCGGCTTTATCGCAGCATTGATTTTTCATTCAAAAGGAAAAATGAATTAGGGCATTTACCCCTCCTATGACAGTTGGCTTAGCATAAACTACACTGTAGAAAGGAGGGGTACTCATGTGGAATCAATGCGGTAATGTACAACCAGATTACTGTGGTGGTGGGGGTAGTGGCTACGGCTCAACATTTGTATTAATCGTTGTACTATTCATTTTACTAATTATTGTTGGTACGGCATTCTGCTAAGGAGGGCGAGCAATGGATAAAGGTTTTTTTAAACAGTTTGAACGGAAAACCGGTGTGGAAATGGATGAAGTATTCGCACTAGCTCGCGCTATACAATATGCAGATTTCTCCAATGAAAAACAAGTACGAAAAATTGTGCAAAAGGTGAGTAAAGTAGCAAAACGTAAAGTCTCTCCACAGTTAGAAGAACAAATTGTACAATCAATTTTAAAAGATGGCAAGTCACTTGATTTAAGCAAAATTGAACGAATGATGCGTTAATCAGCAAAGAGCTATCTGCAATTTTTCAGATAGCTCTTTAAATTAGTAGGAACGTAGAATAAACTTGAAAAAACGTAGAATAAATCCCAAAAAACGTAGAATAAACGCACAAAAGCGGCTTGGAATTTCCAAGCCGCTTTTGATTTTAGATTGATTTCTCCATTGCACGATGTGGGATACCTGCATCTAAAAACTCTGGAGATGTTACTGTATAGTGTAGTTTTTCATAAAATGGAACTGCATAGCTTTGCGCGTTGAGCTTTAGTTTTTTCCAGCTCTTTTCTTTAGCTACCTGTTCAATATGCTCCATTAGTAAAAAACCGAGTCGTTGTCCGCGGTATTCATTTAATACGCAAACGCGTTCAACTTTACCAACGAGTGGTTCATATTCTCTTAAACGTGCAGCAGCGATTGTTTGTTCACCATCCATCACGATAAAATGATCTGCTGTTTGATCGAATTCGTCTAGTTCAAGATGGACTGGCACGCCTTGTTCTTCTACAAATACTTTTGTGCGGATATCAAACGCACGCTGTAATTGTTCTTTTGTTAAAGCAGAGTGTACTTGAAACATTTTTATTCAGCTCCATTAAGTCTAAATGATTCGACAACTTCCCATTTTCCGTCTTGTTCTTTGACTAAATGGATTTGCTGAATTTCTTCCTGCACATCAATGCCTTCCATACGCAATTGACCTAAAATATCGTCATGCTCAGAAGCTGTTAGCTTTTGCGCAATTGTAATATGTGGTACAAATACGTGTTTTTGCTCACCAAAAGCAATGCTGTCTTGAATCGCTTTTTGAATATTAGCAAGTTGCTCCGTAGGCTCAATGCGGAAATAAATTGCATTCGTCGTAGGGTAAAACGAGCTAATACGTGATGCATGAATATTTAGCGGTGCAAAATTAGCAGCTGTTTCTGTTAATTGTGCAATGATGTTTTGTACCGCACTTTCATCTGCTTCAAACGCATCCTTTAATGTAATATGTGGTGCGATTTGTGCATAATGTGGGTCATAACGTTTACGATAGTTATTCGCTAAATCTTGTAAATTTTTAGAAGGAAAAGCAACAATACCATACTTCAAGTTCAAAACCTCCCGAAACAATTAAATTTTATTATCCATATAAGTATAACAGAATTTCATGCCTTACTACATTTATTACGCCGTTTTTATCCGAAATTTTCTATAAGTGCTCGTCTTAAATCAGGTTTCCAATACTTCCAAGTATGGTTACCATCAAATTCCTCGTAAAACGTATTGAAGCTTTTTTCAATGAATAATTGATGAAGCGCCCGGTTCGGTGTAAGGAAATCTTTTATTTCTTTATTTGTTGTAACGACTTCTGTCTCTTCTCTACCAATAATATGGTAAATAGATATAGTACTATTATTTGCAGCATTTGCGACAGCTTCAAGTACGAGCTCATCCACATAAGGTGACTGTAAAATAGCTTTGCCAAAAACATTTGGGTATTTTAAAGCAGCCATTAAAGCGGCAGTTGCAGCCATTGAATCACCAATCATGCCACGTGTTTGACCAAGCTGAAATGTTGCATAATTTTCGTCCAAATAAGGTACAAGCTCATGTGCTAAAAAGCGCAAAAAGGCTTCATGTTGTGCACCAGAAGGGATATACTTTTTTCGACGATCTTCCACATTTTTGTATGGCACACCTACAATAATTGTATTTTCCATTTCATAGTTGTCGATTAATTCATCAGCAAGACGTGTAATACCGCCTAGTTGGAAATAGTCCTTACCATCTGTTGCAATCAGCAAATTATATTTATAAAGAGGTGAATAATTTGCTGGAATATAAACAAGTAGCTGAAGCTCCTCTTGCAGTGCTTCGCTATAAAATTTCAAATCATTTACAGTTCCTTTATCCAAAACACTCATTCCTTCTCAAGTTAGATGTAACGAAATTGTATCATAATCGTTTCGAAAGGTGTAATATGATGTAGGAAGAAAAAAACATTAATAGAGGTGTAAATTATGCATAATCGAGCAGTTCGTGTTCATTCTGATCAAGTAACAGCAGCCACTCTCGCTGCTTTAGAACGTAGAGGGGTAACGGTGGAGGATATTGCGGAAATCGTTTATGAAATGCAAAACCCTTATAATGAAGGCTTATTAATGGAGCATTGCGTGAAATCTGTTGAGCGAGTGCTACATAAACGTGAAGTACAGCATGCAATACTAGTCGGCGTGGAACTAGATGAATTAGCAGAAAAGAAAATGCTATCAGAGCCACTACAATCAATTGTTGATTCAGATGAAGGCTTATTTGGCGTTGATGAAACAATCGCGCTTGGCTCAGTGTTTACTTATGGAAGTATCGCTGTGACAACATTCGGTCACTTAGATAAAAAGAAAATCGGCATAATTAATAAGCTTGATACAAAGGCAGGAAAAACAGTCAATACGTTTTTAGATGATTTAGTGGCGAGCGTTGCAGCAAGTGCGGCATCCCGCATTGCACATCGCATGCGCGACTTAGAGGAAGAGGGAGAAACATTTGCAGCGATCCCTCCAAAAGTATTAGGTCCACAACAGAAAGATAAGACGGAAATTTAATTGATTAATTTTAAACAGAGACTCCTAAAAGCCAAATAGGAGTCTCTATTTTTATTGTATTGAAATTTTGATAAAATAGTAGCAATGCTTATTAAAGAGAGGATACTATCATGAAACCATCAGATATTAAAACCCTTATTACAAGTGGAACAATTATTATAGCGGTTGTGCTATATTTAATTTTTAGTCCAGACCCTAAAGAAAAAGTAGAAGACAGCAATACGCCACAAACACAGCAAGAGGAAAATTCTTTACAATCTACTGTTATTTCCGCACAATATGCGCAGGAAGTGACAGAAAATGAGCTACAGCAAGTAAAATTTTTATCGATTAACGATGGCGATACATTTAGCATAGAAATGGATGGCGAAAAGCATAAAGTTCGCTTATTAATGGTGGATACACCTGAAATGAACTATGATAAAGGACAGCCAATGCCTTATGCAGAAGATGCAAAAGCATTCACCGAAAATTTATTGAAAAATGCTGCAAAAATTGAGCTTCTATTTGATGTTGGACCAGAAACTGATAAGTATGATCGACTTCTTGCATACATTTATGTAGACGATGTTTTACTGCAAGAATCTTTATTGAAAAATGGACTTGCAGTAATGCGTTATATAAATAAGCCAAATAACACGCTAGAAGCAGAATTGAAAGAAATTGAAGCAGCGGCAAAAGAAGAAAAGCTGAATATTTGGGCATATGAAGGCTATTTTGACGGCAAGCAATTTCATGAGGATGCAGTAAAGTAGTAAAGGCTATTTAGAGGTGACACAGGTCATTTCTAAATAGTCTTTTTATCTATTTATGTCTTAAAAAGCTACAATTAAGGTAAAATATATTATGACAATTCGTTGACATTGTAAAATCTAATTGAGAATAATCCTCATTTGTGTCATAATTGTGGAGGAAATAATTATCTATAGGAGGACTAGAGCTGTGAAAAAGCTTTTTCTAAGTCTTTTTGTGCTTATATTAGGAGTATTTATCGTTACACCTAACTATTCTCATGCACAATTAGCTGATGGAACTTACAATATTCCATATCAGGTAAATAAGCCAAGTAGTATTTCAGCTTCTATGGCGAATGACTATTTTTTAAAGCCTGCCAAAGTAACGATGAAAAATGGCAAAGCAACTGTGCAGTTAACAATTAAAAATAGTGCATGGGTAACGGAGTTTAACCCGCCAGGTGGGGCATCTGTTATTAATCAAAATGCAGGTGCTGATACGCGTGTTGTGCAATTTTCTATAGCAGATTTATCAAAACCTGTAACAGTAGCAATGAAAATCGATATTGATGATATTAATTATCATCATAGTTATAGTGTTGATTTTATATTTGATGCATCTAGCATTCCACAAGCAACAACAGAAAAAAATACACAAACGAATGCCAACTCATCAAATAACAATGTGAGTAAGACGCCAAATTCTTCAAATGCTGTTGTTAGCGGAAATAAGGCTGATGAAGTGGTAGGTGCGAATGAACAAGTAGAGAACCCACAAACAAGTGATTCACTACCATACGTTTTCATCTTTATGCTTATTGCTTCAGTGCTTGTATTTTATAAAGTAAGACCAACAAACTAATCTATTGGGGGAAATATGACATGTCAAAATTTCAATCTCGTACGTCAAAAATCGCTTTAGCTTCAGTATTAGCAACATCTGCTATCGTACCAGCAGTAGCAGCTTCAGCAGCTGAAACAACTCCATCACGCTCTATGCCAGATGGTAAATACACAATTGATTTTACAATTACAGATACGACACAGCAATTGGCGAAATACGTAAAAGGACCAGCTACATTAATTATTGAAGGCGGTAAATATGCGATTCAATTATCAGCTGAGCCTACTGTTATGAATATGCTAACAAAAGTAGAAGTGAATGGCGTGAGCGTTATTCAAGAAGTAAATGGACAAAAGGTAATCTACATTCCTGTAGAACGTCCAGGTGGCACTGTCAAAGGTGAAGGCGCAGTGAAAGTTGGAGATAAAGAGATTCCAACATCATTTGAAATCACATTAGACCCAACAACAATTAAATCACCTGAAGCAGCACCAGAAGAAAAAGTAGAATTTGTACCAGGTAAAACATTTAAGCAAGTAAAAGATGGCGAATATGCAATTACATTTGATGCATATGATCCAAAAACAAATAAAGGTGGCTATACATCCATTTCAAGCCATCTTGAAAAAGATGCAAAGTTGATTGTTAAAGATGGTAAGTATTCAGTACAATTAACAATCACTGAAAAAAGTGCACCAATGATTGCGGGCTTAAAAGTAGCAGGTGCAGAGGCGACATTAGTATCTGCAGAAGGTAAAAAGGTTTACAATTTCTCAATCAACTCAATTAGCGATTTAGCAGCAGCAGAAATTCATGTTGTTGTACCAACAGCGAATATGGATAAATGGTATCCATTTGGCTTTGCTATCAATACAGCAGACCTTACTTTGCCAGAAGTAACAGAGGTTGAACAGCCAGCGGCAGAAGAGTACCCATTATACATTTACAAAGATAAAACAAATGAAATTTCTGTTATGGCAACTTACGTAAAACCGACTGTTACTGTAACGGAAACAGAAGAAAGCTTCCTTGTTGATTTAACATTTGTACAAGGTCAATACTTAAACAAATTTGATATTAAAGGTGCAACAATCGCCAATGAAAAAACAGTGGAAGCAGGCGAAAACACAACAAAAATCTACACAATTGAAACAACAAACTTAGATGCGGTTTACACAGCAACAGTTGATGTATCAGTAGATGCTGGTCCTGTAAAATATGATTCTACTTACCCTGTGCAATTGCAATTTGGCGGTAAACAGAATCCATTCAAAGATATTACAAAATTAGGCGACTATGGTAATATCGTAACATTGTACTCTATTGGACTTTTCAAAGAAGCAGATAAATTTAATCCAAACGGCAAAGTAAAACGTTCTCAATTTGCTTTAATGCTAAACCGTTATTTAGGGCTAGACACAACAGCGAAAAATCCATTTAAAGATGTAACAAGCTTTGATGCAGAAACACAAAAAGCAGTAACTGCACTAAGCGCTTCTGGCATTATGAACGGCACATCTGCTACAACATTTGCACCAACACAAGAAATTACACGTCAACAAGCAGCGGTTATTATTTACCGTGTATTAGAGGGCGCAGGCTATAAAGCAACTGGCGCAAAAGTACCATTTAGCGATGTGAAAACATCAAATAAAGAAGTGGCAACAGCAATCGCTGAGTTAAATGCATTAGGCATTATGACTGGTAATGAAGGTAAATTCAACCCAACAAATACTTTAACACGCAGCCAAATGGCAAAAGTTATTTTAAATACACTTTATGTGTTAGAATCTTAAGAGAATCCTGTAAAGAGCTGGCTTCCTCTCAATTTATGAGGGGGAGCCGCTGTTGTTATTTTGATTCAGCGGGTGTATGTCAAAATCTGCCCATTGACTCAAAGTAAAACAAAGGAAAGGAAGCCAAACATGAAAAAATATATGCAATTTTTAGTGCTTGCGTCAGTTTTGTTACTTGCAGCCTGTGGAAGTAACACAGCAGCACCAGAGCAACCAAAAGATACCGTTGCGGAGGAAAAGCCGCAGGAGGATTATCGCATTGTAGCTGGAACAGTTGTTGTAGCTGATATTATGGACCAGCTAGAGCTTGACGCAATTGCTGTACCTGATACGGTGAAGCAATTACCTGAACGCTTCAACGGTTTACCGTCTATCGGCAATGCGATGCAGCCAGATATGGAAATTATTAAATCATTAAACCCAACGGAAGTATTATCTGTTTCGACATTGGAATACGATTTAGCACCAACATTTGAGCAATTGAAAGTACCTGTTGATTTTGTTGATTTAACAAGTATCGACACGATGCTTGCAGAAATTGAGGAGCTAGGCAAGCGTTATAATCGTGTAGAGCAAGCGAATGCGTTGATGGACAAGCTAAAAAATGATATTGCACAAGTGGAAAATGTGGCAAGTGAGCATGAACAGCCGAGCGTCTTGATATTATTAGGCGTACCAGGCAGCTATTTAGTTGCAACGGAGCACTCTTATGCGGGGGATTTAGTAAAAAGGGCTGGCGGCATTAATGTAATGGCTGGTCAAGAAGCGGAATATTTAGCATCGAATACAGAGCATTTATACAATAGCAATCCTGATATTATTTTACGTATGGCACATGGCATGCCAGATGAGGTTATCAAAATGTTTGACGAGGAATTTAAAACAAATGATGTATGGAAGCATTTTAATGCGGTGAAAAATGGACATGTCTATGATTTACAGGAAGAGCTATTTGGCACAACAGCCGCGTTAAATGTGTCAGAGGCATTGCAACATTTAATTGAAATTTTCTATGAACAGTAGGGTGTTGTGAAGGGATGAAAAAACTAATAAGCACTGTTGTCATTGCGCTATTGTTAGTAGTGACAGCAATTTTTGCTGCGACAACAGGCAGTATTCAAATGGGGTTTTTGGAATTTATAGGTGCATTGTTTGATGCAAACAACGAAACAATGGCAGCGATTCGTGATTTGCGTTTCCCACGTATTATTATCGCGATTTTTGCGGGAGCTGCACTATCTGTGGCAGGTGTTCTGCTACAGGCAATTATGCGCAACCCACTTGCTGATGCAGGTGTGATTGGTATTTCATCAGGTGCGGCATTTACAAAGCTATTTATCGTGTCAATTGTGCCTACTTTGTTTTTCATGACACCGATTTTTGCATTTATTGGTGGGGCTTTTGCGTGCTTTTTAGTATTTACGTTAGCTTGGAAATCAGGTTTAAATCCATTGCGTTTAATTTTAGTCGGCATTGCGATCAATGCGATGTTTACAGGGCTAACGGAAGCATTTATTAGCTTTGGTGGCTCTTTGAACGCTTCTGCGAGCAGTGTACTTGGCTCAAGCCTTGCATTTAAAACATGGGATGATGTCACAATGATGGCGATTTACGGCTCGGTTGGTTTAGTGCTTGCCTTCATCACCTATTCATGGTGCAATGTGCTTGCACTATCTGACAAAACGGCACAAAGTATCGGCTTTAATGTGACGGTTGCGCGTTTAGCCATTGCAGCAGTAGCTGTATTATTATCAGCGATTTCAGTCGTTGTCGCCGGTGTTATAGCCTTTGTCGGTTTGCTTGTCCCACATATTGCACGCCGCATTGTCGGGCATGACCATAAAGTGCTATTACCTTTTACAGCGCTGTTAGGTGCGTTTATTATTCTATTAGCAGATACGATTGGTCGTACGCTAATCGCGCCGTTAGAAATACCTGCCTCGACCATTATGGCAATTATCGGCGGACCATTTTTAATATTTTTATTGAGAAGAGGGTGATGTTGTGGAATTACAAAAAATTATTGTCTCACATGACGGTAAAAAGCAGCATTTACAAAATATATCGACAGCCATTCAGCACGGCAAAATTACAACAATTATTGGACCAAATGGCTGTGGTAAATCGACATTATTGAATGTAATGGCACGCAACAATTCTCCGGTACAAGGTAAAGCAACGCTAGACAATAAAGATTTAGTGGACTATAAGCCAAAGGAATTTGCACAAAAATTTGCGATTGTGTATCAGCAAAATGATATTCCACAAGATTTATCAGTAGAAAGGCTCGTCGGATATGGCCGTATGCCATATCATTCTTTATTGAAAAAAAATGAGGTAAAGGACCAGCAAGCAGTTGATTGGGCGTTAGCATGTACAAGTTTAAGTGAAAAGCGCCATTATGATTTATCAGCATTGTCTGGAGGGGAAAGGCAGCGCGTATGGATTGCGATGGCATTAGCCCAGCAAAGCGAGCTACTATGTTTAGATGAGCCGACAACCTATTTAGATATTTATTATCAGCTAGAGCTACTGGAGCTAGTGAAGGAACTGAATGAAAAGCACGGCTTAACGATTGTCATGGTGCTGCACGATATTAACCAAGCGATCCGCTATAGCGATCATATTATTTTAATGAGTGCAGGGCGTATCGTTGCAGAAGGAGCACCTCGCGATGTTATTACAAAAGAAACGGTGAAAGACGTATACGGAGTTGAAGCGATTTTTCATGAAGATGTAGTGCTTGGCTTGTATATGGTACCAATCGGTATTTAAGGAGGCGATTATATGAAGGTGAAACTAATTCAAGCCATTTGTATAATTGTCTTTTTCATTTCAGCTGCAGGCATTGTGCGGTATTTTTATAGCTATAAGCAAATTGAGCAGGAGCTAGAGCAAGTACAGGAAGTGTATGAGGAGGCTTCTATTGAGAAAACTGGGGTTGACATGAAGTTTATTGAGCTGCAAAAAATTAACCAAGAGATTGTTGGGTGGCTTCGTTTAGAATGCACACAGCTCGATAATCCTGTACTACAAACAAATAATAATGATTTTTATTTGCATCATAATTATGCAGGTGAAAAAAGTCGTGCAGGTAGTATTTTTATGGATTACCGCAATGAGATAAATGCACGCCATACAATTTTATATGGACATGTGATGCGCAATGGCACGATGTTTGGAGAGCTCGCGAAATTTGCAGAACAAAATTATGTGGAGGCACATCCATATTTTATTTACGAAACACCAAGTGAGCGCTATCGCCTTGAAGTATTTGCTGCCTATGAAACAACGACTGATTTTTATTATATTGAAACAGAATTTACCGATACATCCTATGCGGAATTTTTACAGACGATTCAACAAAAATCGCAAATTATGATGCCTGTTACTGTGACAGCAAATGACAGCATTATTACATTGTCTACATGTACGACATCTCCAAATGATGATGAGCGCTTTGTTGTACATGCCAAAATAACAGTAGAAAAATAAATCTCGAATTCGAAATATTTTTGTTGACGCAAAGAAAATTATCTACTATACTAAATTTATAAATAAGGAAGTCATAAAGTTCAGCCATTTTACATATATAACTTATTGTGCGATGTTTAACATTGCAACGATATGGGAATATGCAAGTTGTAGGCTGCTTTATTTTGACAACATATCTTGAATTCGAGATAAAAAACAGGAGGGTTTTATTTATGGCAAACTGGACAGTAGATCAATCACACTCAAGCATTGGATTTAGCGTAAAACACATGATGGTATCAAAGGTAAAAGGGGCTTTTGAAGCTTATTCAGCGCAAATTGAAGCAACTGATTTAGCAGATTTATCAACTGCTAATATTTCATTTACTATTGATACAGCAAGCATCAATACACGTAATGAAGATCGCGATAACCATTTAAAATCAGCAGATTTCTTTGATGCAGAGCAATTCCCAACAATTACATTCAAATCAACTGCAATCGAAAAATCAGGCGATGATTATAAATTAACAGGCGATTTAACGATTAAAGATGTAACAAAGCCTATTACATTTGATGTAGAATTTAACGGTAAAGGCACAAACCCATGGGGTCAAGAAGTATACGGCTTTGAAGCAGAAGCAAAAATTAATCGTGAAGAATTTGGTCTAACATGGAACGCAGCACTTGAAACAGGTGGTGTACTTGTAGGGAAAGATATTAAAATTTCAGTTGAGTTAGAAGTAAACCCAGCGTAATTAATGATTCGTTCATTAAATATAGAAAAGCAAGGAATCCAACAGGCGATTCCTTGCTTTTTTTAATATTGTTCAAACGTTTTGGCAATTGAAGCTAAGTCGCTGTACGTGATTGTTGGCAATTGATTCAGTGCAGCACGGTCAAATGACATTGATAGCACAACTTGATTTTTATTTTTTACAGGCTGATGCCAAATAAAAGTGAATTCTGTAATCTGTGGTTCATCTGCTATTTTGACGAGCATATTATAGCTGTCCTTTAGCAATGTGTCCTGTGACATAAACTCAGAGCTTTGCATTTCCATTACAACCGTTTCAGCGTCTAATTTGGGCGTTACTTGAATATCAAGAATAGCATCTTCAAGCTGCTGTTCTTTTGTCATTTCTTCAATCGTACGCATCGTTGCGTAGCCTGGGGTATTTTCTAAGGCGAGCTCTTCAACGGCTTGCTCAGGGTTTTCATTTTTTGAGAAAGAAAATCCTGAAATACCGACTATAATAAATACTACTAATAATAGTAAGTAAAAGTTAACGAATTTTTTCATTGTCATCATCCTTTAATTCAAAAGCAATATGAAAAAAGACCCCGCAGCAATCCGTGCCGTTTAAAGGGTCTTTTGTATGTATTAGTTGTTCCGACTAATACATTAGGTTTGGCACCTAATGACAAATTATAAGGGATTTTGTAGAAAAAATCAATGAAAGAAACTGCCTTAAAAATGAAGTGAGGGCTGTCCAAAAAATAAACAGCCCTTCGTATGTTGAGGGGAAATTTTATAATGTTTGAAGGTCTTCTTGTAAAGGGGGCATAGTGAAATATAAAAATGATTCATCTTCAAGTTCTAGCAGCTTTTGTTCATTAATACCGATTGATAAAGGTCCCGAAAAAATTGTTTCCCACCATGTTTCAGTCATAATCATTGAAATTGCCTCCTTGTCGATGTAAAAATAAATAAGAGAAAGCTTATCCTCATTTGAAAGGATATTGAGCAATCGTTATAGTAGTTAATATGTGTGGGAATGATGAAATTATGCATAAAAATTAAAAATGGAGAGGAAGATTTTTATGAATTTTACGGCTCAAGATGTAGAAAATATGATAGCGGCGCAACGTAGCTTCTATTTTTCAGGTGCTACAAAAAATATAGAATTTCGCAAAGCACAATTGCTTAAATTAAAAGCAACGATTCAAAAATATGAAAAAGATATTACTGCCGCATTGAAGCTTGATTTAAATAAAAGCGAATTTGAAGCGTACGCAACAGAAATTGGCATTGTTCTAGATAGCATTACACATATGGTGAAAAATATTGATGAATGGGCGATGCCTATTGCTGTAAAAACACCTGTTCACTTTCAGCCAGGCAAAAGCTATATTGTACGTGATCCATACGGTACCGTGTTAATTATTGGGCCGTTTAATTATCCATTCCAGCTTGTGATGGAGCCATTGCTTGGTGCAATTATCGGTGGGAATACGGCAATTATTAAGCCATCTGAAGCGACTGTGCATACGACAAAAATAATTAAGCAAATTATTGCTGAAACTTTTGAAGAGAATTATATACATGTTGTAGAAGGCGAAAAGGACGAAGTGGAAGCATTAATTCATGCATCCTTTGACTTTATTTTCTTTACAGGTAGTGTGGCAACGGGCAAAGTAATTATGCGTGCTGCTGCTGATAGGTTGACGCCTATCGTCTTAGAGCTAGGTGGAAAAAGCCCTGCAATTGTCGATCAAACAGCCAATTTACAAGTTGCAGCAAAACGCATTGTATGGGGTAAATTCACAAATAACGGGCAAACATGTGTAGCACCTGACTATGTTTTAGTGCATAGCTCAGTGTATAAAAAATTTATGAAAATTTTAAAGCAAACGATTACTGCATTTTATGGAGAAAATCCGCAGCAAAGCGATGATTATGGTCGTATTGTTCATGTACGTCATTTCGATAAGCTTAATACGATATTGGAGGCGGAGGCTGAACGTATTACGTTTGGTGGCACGGCGGATCGTGAAGATTTATATATTGCACCAACAATTGTCGAAGGTGCTGGCTGGGATAGCAAGGTAATGGAGGATGAAATTTTCGGACCAATTTTACCGATTATGGCATATAACGATTTAGCGAATGCGATTCATGCGATTCGCCGCTTGCCAAAACCTTTAGCAGCTTATTTATTTACAGAAAACGATAATGCACGTGAATATTTCCTTCAAGAGCTACCATTTGGAGGAGGCTGTATCAATGATATTATGGCACATGTAGGCAATACACATTTACCATTTGGGGGTGTGGGACCATCTGGAATGGGTGCTTATCATGGGGAAGCAAGCTTTGAATGCTTCACGCATCCGAAATCGATTTTACAGCGTTCAACAAAGCTTGCAACAAACTTACTGTTCCCACCTTATAAGCAAAAGGTGAAGCTGATTCGTAGAGTGATGAAGTAATTTATGTAGAAGGGGCAGTATTTAAGCCCCTTCTTTTATTTGTTGATGTAGCGGGATTTTCAGCGTAATTTTTGTGCCGACTTTCTCCTCACTGTGAATATGAATGATGCCACCATGCTCACGAATAATTTTATTGGAAATCATCATACCCAACCCTGTGCCAGTAGCCTTTGTTGTATAAAATGGCTCGAAAACATAGTCGAGTAAATGCTGTGGAATACCTTCACCAGTATCAGCAATTTCAATAAAAGCAAAGCCTTCATCATGACAGCTAATTAATGTAACAGTGCCATCGTTATCAATGGCTTCAATCGCATTTTTAACGATATTAATAAACACTTGCTTAATTTGATTGGCGTTGCCATAGACAAAGAGTGCTTCTTTGCTAAGCTGCTGAATTAATTGAATTTGGCGCTGCTCCAGTTGAAATTCAAAAAAGTGAAAAACATCCTCTATAATTTCTGATAAATTCAATCTGTTCTTTTGTTCAGCTAATGGTTTGGAGAGCACTAAAAATTCAGAGATAATTAAATCAATGCGCTCAATTTCGGATTGAATAAGACCAGTGTATGCTCTATATGGCGATTGTAGGTCTTCATTCATCATTTGAATAAAACCAGAGATTACCGTCATCGGATTGCGAATTTCATGTGCTACACCTGCAGCGATTTCTCCAGCTAATTTTAATTTTTCTGATTGCAAAGTGAGCCTTTCATTTTCCTTCAAATAGGAAATATCCCTTGAAATAACTGAAACAGCTAGCATATCTCCATAGGAATTATAAATAGGTGCTAGCGAAATTTGCGCATCGAAAACAGTCCCATCTTTGCGCATATCCTTTGTTTCAAGCAAACGGTAGCGTTCGCCCTGTAGCAGCTTCGAAAATCGTTCATTAGCAGCTTCAATATTTTCAGGTGCCACAAGCTGAATAGACTTGCCGATGCATTCCTCTCTCGTCCAGCCGTACATTTTTTCAAATGCAGCATTGACTTCAATAATTTTATTATTTAAATCGAATACGGCCATGGCATCTTCAGCGTAGTTAAAAAATAGCTTTAAATAAGCTTCAGTTGAAGAAAGCTCTAGCTGCTTATCCATATTTCTTTTTTCCTCATAAAGCCAAAGCCTTTTGACATATAACGTTTGCAATAGACCGACAATACATAAAAATAATGTGAAAAAAATAAAGATTTGTACAGAATGATGAAGCTGAATATTGGGATGCTTGAAAACAACTATCCAAGCAATTTCTAGCACAAATATAATAGCTAAAATCGTATTTAACATATATGACTGATAAGCGTTGACGATAAGTAGCAAATATAAAAAGCCAAGCAAAAATAATAGTTGTCCGCTATCAATTGTTAAAAGGATGAGTACTGTATTCCAAGCTACAATTAATAGAGCTTGAATTAATCGCGCATGCACTTTTTTATAAAGTAACAGACCAATAGCTGTTATTGTCATAATGATAAATAGTGTATAACTATGGGAATAGTGCACAATATCAAATAAATTGAGCAAAATAAAAAATATAGAACAAATGAAAAGTGAATAATAAATGAATAAATTGCGTTTATGTATGATTGTCAGTGGTCGCATCGTGTTCTCCTAGCAAATTGCCTAAAATTTGTTTCTCCTCATTGTTGATAGACGTAAAATTTTGATATGATAAAGTGAAGCTTTGTATCTGAGGGAGTATTCCTCAGCTGATTGTATCGCGCATTTTGGAAATGTGCGATAAAAGATATTAGGAGGGTTTTTATGACGAGTCTATTTAATCAACAAGAAACATTATCATTATTAGAGAAATTAGTAAAAATTGCAAGCCCATCTGGTTATACGACAAATATTATGCGCTTTATGGGAGAGTTTTTGAAGGAGCATAATATTTCTTATACAAAAACGAATAAAGGAGCAATTATCGTTACATTTGAAGGGGAAAATAATGAACAGCACCGTTTATTAACAGCACATACCGATACGCTGGGTGCGATGGTGAAGGAAGTGAAGTCAAGCGGTCGTTTAAAGCTAGCAATGATCGGTGGCTTTAATTGGAATGCAGTAGAGGGCGAATACTGTACGATTCATACAGCAGATGGTAAGACGGTACGTGGTACGATTTTAATGCATGAAACGACGGTGCACGTGTACCGTGGAGCAGATAGCTTAAAGCGTGATGAAAACCATATTGAAGTACGCATTGATGAAAAGGTATTAAATGCAGATGATACGCGTGCTCTAGGTATTGAAGTAGGTGATTTTGTGTCATTTGATGTGCGTTATGAGGAAACAGCATCGGGCTTTGTGAAATCGCGTCATTTGGATGATAAAGCAAGTACAACATTGCTGTTACAATTAATGAAATATGTAAAAGCAAACGATGTGAAGCTACCATATACGACACATTTTTATATTTCTAACAATGAAGAAATCGGCTATGGCGGTAATTCCAATATTCCAGCACAGGTAGTTGAATATATTGCAGTAGATATGGGGGCAATTGGCGATGGTCAAACATCTGATGAATATACAGTGTCAATTTGTGCAAAGGATGCAACAGGGCCATATCATTATGAGTTAACACAGCATCTAGTACAGCTGGCGAAGAAAGGTAATATTCCTTATAAGCTCGATATTTATCCATATTACGGCTCAGATGCCTCAGCAGCAATTCGAGCAGGCTTTGATATTCGTCATGCTTTGTTCGGACCAGGCATCGAAGCATCGCATGCCTATGAGCGCACACATGTTGATTCATTACAGGCGACAGCTGAATTATTATATGCATATGTAACATCGCCAATGGTTGAAATGGGGGAATAGTGAATGCGCGTAGAGGAATTAATAAGTGCCATTCCACAAAAGAAGATACTCGGCGTATTGCCTAGCTATATTGGGGACATTGCAGTTGATTCAAGAAGTGTACAGCCGCAAAGTGCATTTATTTGTATCAAAGGCTACACGGTGGATGGGCACGATTATGCGCAAAGGGCAGTTGATGCAGGTGCGACTTTGATTGTAGCGGAGAAAGAATTGACCCTAACAGGCAATGTTGCACAGCTCATCGTTCCAAGTTCAGAGCGAGCGCTTGGCTTATTATCTGCACGATTTTTCGGTTATCCATCTGAAGGATTAATGATGATTGGGGTAACGGGAACGAATGGCAAAACGAGCGTTACAGGCATTATCCATAATATTTTAATGGGCTTAGGCAAAAAATCAGCACTGGCAGGAACCATCGGCTTTAATTTGAATGGTACGCTGTATGAATCAGCAAATACGACAAGCGATGCCTTGAGTACCCAGCAAATGATTTATCGTGCCAAAGAAGAGGGCTGTGATGCAATGGTAATGGAAGTGTCATCACATGGCTTAGCTTTAGGTCGTTTAGCAGGCGTTGATTATGATGTAGCGATTTTTACGAATTTAACACATGATCATTTAGATTTTCATGGCACGATGGAGGCATATGGCAATACAAAGGGGCTGCTGTTTTCACAGTTAGGTCAAGATTTGCGTAAAGATAAGCATGTTGTGTTAAACGCAGATGATCAATGGTCAGCACATTATCAAACGTTAACACCATTTCCAGTGTGGACATATGGGCTACATAGCGCTGCTGACTTCTATGCTTCCAATTGCCGTTATGAGGATGGCATGACGTATTTTACGATGCAAACACCTGAAGGTACCTACGATGTGGCGATGCATTTACTTGGAGAGTTCAATGTCTACAATGTATTGGCAGCGACTGCAGCCTTGTATGCACGCCAGTTTTCATTGCATGAAATTATTGAGCAAATTGAGCAGCTCCCACCGGTAAAAGGGCGCATGGAAAAAGTACAAACTGATTTGCCTATCCAAATTTTTATTGATTACGCACATACACCAGATGCAATTGAAAAAGCGATTAATGCAGCACTGCCGTATAAAGGTGAAACGAGCAAATTAATTTTTCTTATCGGCACGGGCGGCAACCGCGACAAATCGAAGCGCCCTGCGATGGCAGAAAAAGCTTCTGTTGCGGATTATGTCATTTTAACGACAGATGACCCACGCTATGAGGAATATGAGAGCATCACAAGCGATTTAGCAAAAGGTATGTTGCATGAGCAATATGCATGTATTGGTGACCGCGCAGAGGCAGTACGCCATGCTATCAAAATTGCAGAAGCAGGGGATATTATCATTTTTGCGGGT
This sequence comes from Lysinibacillus louembei, assembly GCF_033880585.1. Taxonomy (NCBI): domain Bacteria; kingdom Bacillati; phylum Bacillota; class Bacilli; order Caryophanales; family Bacillaceae; genus Lysinibacillus; species Lysinibacillus louembei. The sequence goes on along the minus strand of NZ_CP137624.1, from coordinate 171,362 downwards.
AAAGGGCATGAGGATTACCAAATTATCGAGAATACAAAATATCCACATAGCGACGCAGACATTGCAATTGCAGAGGGAAAAGTGAAGTTTGTTTAGGTGCCAGGCACACACACAATTTACACACAATTTAAAGAGTATATGGAAATTTATTTCTATATACTCTTTTCGATTATTGTTGCCAATTGTGTAAAAAAACGGGGAGTAATGGATGATTTGGATTACAGCGTTTGGCTGATGATATTTCTAACCCTTCATCGTCAGTATCGTCTGTTGCAGAAATAAATGCAAAAATATTTTTGTCAATAATGCCCTCTTGCTTTAATTCATATAGCGTATCGCTCATCATTGTATGGATTTCTGCTTTATGCGAGGCAAATTGTTCACCCGCATTTAATGCTCTATTTAAAAGCTCAAGACTTAATTTTTGTAATAATTCCGTATCATCCTCATGCAAAAATTCGTCTTTTAAAAAGCGATAATCTTCTGGATTGTCTCCATAATTTTCACCAATTTGAAGAAGTGATTTTTCTGTGCCTAGCGTTAAATAAAGGCTGCCACAATCACCGTCTGTTACTAACACGACTGCATATATTTGTTCGTTCTTTAGTGCTTCATACATCGTTGTATAGGCTTCACGTACGGCCAATTTAATCTGCTGCCTCATCTATACACCTACCCTTATCCGTTTTATAATTGAAACTATAGCATGGTTACAGGAGGTTGAGTATGAAAAAGATTATCATTATGCCATTACTTATTTTGCTAATAGTTGGTTGTCAGCATATTCAAGAACCTCTTAGTCATTCAACAATCGAATGGATAGATATACTAATGCTTAATGATATACAATATGAACGTCACTATCCTAAGCCAATGGATGAAGATTCTCCAGTCATAATTGAACGAGGACAGGAAATTGGTCAGGTAATGTATAAAATGGAGGACCGCGCAGGGATTCATCATCAAATGCAAAATGGGCATGCCACCTATTTAGAAAAAGATACAGCAATTTATGAAATAAAAGGCTATCCAACTACCTTACTTGTCGCTGCAAATGATGCTGTTTATGTGGCGCGCTTAAATGAAAGTGCCAAAACAGTAGAGGAGCTTTATCCGATGCGGCAGCTTGTGAAAAATATATATATTGAAAGCACAGAGGATGGCAGGAGATTACATACATTCACACAGTCTGCAAAAGAGCGATTTTTAAACGCATTTTATTCATTGAAACTAGAGGATGTAGAACTAATCGAGCAAGAAGGATTACGCATATTTTTAGAAATTGAGCTACAGAATGGTGTATCGTTTAGACAGCTATATTGGAGTGAATCAAATGTATTCCATAATGGCGCAGTTGGAAATGATGAAATACAGAAAGTGATTATGGACGAACTATCGCAAATGAAATAACTAACGATAAAAATTCAAAATAGATTTATTATGATTCAGCAAAAGAAATCTGCGACGAGTAACCGCAGGAGCAAAATGTTTTCTATACTAAAGGCATAGCGTCAAGCATAATGAATGCTTCAATTGCTTTTTCCTCAGGGGGTGTTCAAACACTCACTGAGTGACCAACATCCTGTTGTCGCAAAGGCTTTGACGCTTTTAGGTTAGAACAAAACTGGACAAGAGTTAACTGAGGCGTAATTGATTGAGAACGAAGGGTGAAAGCATTGTATCCAAGGGGTTTTTTCAGGAAAGCAGTGCACCTTCTTTTAAAGGAGTAACATATATGATTCAGTCTTTTTTAGTTAGCATGCTTTTATATTGTGTGCTGACACTTCCGATTTACGGATTATTGCGCTTTCTTTGGATGAGGCGGCGCATTGTGCATAAGCAACGTGAAACCGTGATGCTATTATTTTTCTGCTTCTGCATTAGCATTTTTTCGCAAACGATTTTGCCAGAGTATTGGTTTGAAAATGGGCGCATCGTTTTGCAATTGGAGCCAGCTTTCTTACGGCATAATTTCACCCCTTTTCAAACAATCTCTTTGTATATGACCCAACTGCATGGACCGATAGCCGAGATTGCCTTTTATAATTTAGCAGGCAATATTATTTTATTTATTCCATTTGGCTTTTTTATCCCTTTATTATGGACAAATATGCGTAGCATGTGGAAAATGCTGTTCGTTTCGTTAGCAATTCCACTGTTTATAGAGGGCACCCAGCTTTTTATCGGTCGCAGTACAGATGTGGATGATATTTTATTAAATGCGATTGCCATTGTGATGGGCTATATTTTGTATCAGATTGCGCAATTTCTAAGAAAAAAGGTTGTAACATCAGGGGCAACTCTTTTAAAATAAGTTAGGATAGAAAAAGGAGACGGAAAAAATTATGACTTTAGAGCAAGATATATTAGCACGTCGCACATTTGCGATTATTAGTCACCCGGATGCTGGGAAAACGACAATTACCGAAAAGCTTTTATTATTCGGTGGCGCGATTCGTGATGCGGGTACAGTAAAAGGAAAAAAATCAGGCAAGTTTGCAACGTCTGACTGGATGGAAATTGAGAAGCAGCGTGGTATTTCAGTGACATCTTCTGTTATGCAGTTTGATTACAATGGACATCGTGTCAACATTTTAGATACACCAGGACACCAAGATTTCTCTGAGGATACGTATCGTACATTAATGGCAGTAGATAGCGCAGTCATGGTTGTCGATGCGGCAAAAGGGATTGAGGCACAAACATTAAAGCTATTTAAAGTTTGTAAAATGCGCGGTATTCCGATTTTTACATTTATTAATAAACTGGATCGTCAAGGGAAAGAGCCTCTAGAATTAATCGAGGAGCTAGAGGAAGTGCTAGGCATTAACGCATATCCTATGAACTGGCCAATCGGTATGGGAAAAGAGTTTTTAGGTATTTATGATCGCTACAATAAACGTATTGAGCAGTTCCGTACAGAGGAAGCAGAGCGCTTTTTACCGCTTGATGAGGAAGGTGGATTAGCAGTTGACCACCCAATGAAAGTGACTTCTTATTATTCACAGGCAATGGACGATATTTTACTATTGGATGAGGCTGGCAATGAGTATTCAGAGGAGAAAATTCGCCGTGGTGAGTTAACGCCTGTATTTTTTGGCTCGGCTCTAACAAACTTTGGTGTGCAAACATTTTTAGAAACATATTTACAATTTGCTCCAACACCACAGCCTCGCTTAACAGAGGATGAGCAGTTTATTGACCCAATTGAGTATGAGGAATTTTCAGGCTTTATTTTCAAAATCCAAGCAAATATGAACCCTGCGCACCGTGACCGTATTGCCTTTGTGCGTATCGTATCTGGTAAATTTGAGCGCGGGATGAATATGACTTTATCGCGTACAGGCAAGTCATTTAAAGTGTCGCAGTCAACGCAGTTTTTAGCTGATGACCGTGAAACGGTGGAGGAAGCTGTTGCAGGTGATATTATCGGTTTATATGATACAGGCACGTATCAAATTGGTGATACGGTTGTTGGTGGTAAAAAAACATTCCAATTTGAAAAATTACCGCAATTTACACCGGAGTTATTTATGCGTGTTAGCGCCAAAAATGTTATGAAATCCAAGCAATTCCATAAAGGGATTTTACAGCTTGTACAGGAAGGCGCAATTCAATATTATAAAACGCTACACACTGAAGAAGTATTGCTAGGTGCTGTAGGTCAATTACAATTTGAAGTATTCGAGCATCGCATGAAAAATGAATACAATGTGGAAGTCAAAATGGAGCCAGTTGGCAGCAAAATCGCCCGTTGGATTGAAAATGAGGACGATGTGAAGGAATCGATGTCCTCTGCACGTTCAATGCTAGTGAAGGATCGCTTCGATAACTTAGTGTTTTTATTCGAAAATGAATTCGCAATGCGCTGGTTCTCAGAGAAGAACGAAAATATTAAATTATATAGCTTATTATAATACTGTAGAGGCTGGGACATAAATAGTTCTAGTCCATACAAAAAATCGAAATCGCATCAGGTGATTTCGATTTTTTGATGTGTGAAAGGAAGAACTGGAAGAAGATTTCCTCTTCCACCTATACTTTCGTAGATTCACGGCCATCAAAGCGAAGCCGATTTCGTTTTCCACCTTCGATTGACCACGAACCGAAAAGCGAGTAAAACCTAAATTAGCCTTCAGACAGCCAAAAACTGGTTCTACATCTACTTTTCGTTGACGGTAGAGAGTTCCTGCTTTGGCTTCTGAAAGCTTTGTACGTACATATGCTTTTTGTTGTTCCCAGTTTTCATTTACCTTGATTTTCCGTGACTTGCCTTCTTGGGCTTTCGTACATTTCTCTCGAAATGGACAACCGGTACAGTCTTCGCATTCATAGATACGAAACGTTCGTTGGAATCCTTCTTTGTCTTCTTGTGTTGACTCATAGCGGAACGTTACTTTTTGCTGGTATGGACAGATATAGGTATCCAACTCTTCATCATACATCCAGTTACTTGTTCGGAAGGGGTCTTGTTGGTATTTTTTGCTTTGCTCTTTTCGATAATGCGTATAGGGAATCACAGGTTCACACTTTCGGTTGTTTCGTACATCTTCATAGTTTGGCTCACTACCATAGCCGGCATCGGCTACGATATGTTGTGGCAATTGAAAATAGCGTCTCTCGATTTCATCCAAGAAGGGAATCAACGTTTTCGTATCCGTTGGATTCGCATAAATGCCATAAGCCAATGTGTACTGTCCCTCTGTCGCAATTTGTAAATTGTAGCCCGCTTTTAATTGGCCATTTTGCATGTAGTCATCCTTCATGCGCATAAAAGTTGCATCAGGGTCTGTTTTGGCATAGCTATTCCGTTTGCCGAAAATCGCAAAATCTCGTTCATATTTCTGTTTGCGGGTGATCCACTCGTTTACTTGCTTCCATTGTTGTTTCGGTGTTTTTCGTTCACTTCGTAGCTGCTTTCGCTCTTGTGCCTTTTCGGATTGCTCGATTCTTTCTGTATAGTCGGCTACGACTTCTTCTAATTTTTCTGCCACCTGCTTTAATTCAGTGATGGACAGCTGCGTTTCCACTTCTTGTTCGATGGCTGGTATAATTTGTTGGTGCAGTAATTCCTCATACAGCTGGTTTGATTTTTCCACCAAACTCGCTTCATATTTTTCAATCGAACGTTTCCACACAAAGGTGAATTTGTTCGCATTTGCTTCGATTTTCGTGCCGTCAATAAAAATGGCTTCTTGCGCAATCAGGTCCTCCTTCACCAGTTGACAACGGAATTGCACGAAACATTGACGAAGCAATTCCTTTGTCAATGGGTGAACACGGAAACGATTGATGGTACGGTAACTTGGTTGATAGCCTTGCGCAAGCCACATCATACGAAGGCTATCTTTCGTCAGGTCTTCAATTCGGCGACCAGAGAACGCTGATTGGGTATAGCCACATAAAATGAGCTTGAGCATCATACGTGGGTGATAGGCTGGACAGCCGGTTTGTTGCAGAAAAGGAGCGAAAGCTTCTGTGGGGATACTTTCCACTAATTGATGAATAGAGAAGGCGATATCGTGTTCTTGTAATTTTATTTCAACATCCAGCGGTAAAACTAATTGATTCATGTTATAATCTTTAAACATAAGGATCCTTCTTTCTAGATTGATTTTGTGTGGTAACTTAATTTTATCAGAAGAGATCCTTATTTTTAATCCAAAAATGAAAGCCGGTGAAATTTTACTGATTGTAAAATTTCACCGGCTTTTGAATTTGGGGATGGGTTTTGTCCCAGCCTCTTTCTTTGGCTCTTCAACAGGTAATGATGTGCATAATGTCGAATAAAGAAGGTGAAGCTAGAGTAATGAAGATGAAGGAGTATATAAAATGAAAGTAACTGAATTTTTTGTGAGGCGCCCTGTTTTTACAATTGTGACGATGGCACTCGTCCTTATTTTAGGGGCAGTCTCACTTTTTAAAATACCGGTGACACTTATTCCGAATTTAAATCCACCGATTGGCGTTGTGGTGACGAGCTATCCAGGGGCAAGCCCGCTTGAAGTCAATGAAAAAGTGACGAAGCCTTTGGAAAGTAGCTTGGCTACATTGCCTGGCATTAAACGATTGCAGTCTACCGCACAGGAAGGTGCTAATTTAACGATTGTAGAATTTAGCTGGACGACAGATATGAATGTGATGCAAACAGAGATTATGCAGCGTTTAGATATGGTTTCGTTACCTGAGGGAGTAGGGAAGCCATCATTTATGAAATTTGATCCATCGCAATTTCCAATTATTCAACTAGGCTTACAGGCGGAAAGCGCTAATGTAGACATACGACAGTTGGCTGAATCGTTAGAGCAGGAGCTAAAGCGAACAGAGGGAGTCGCAAGCGTGAACGTTTCTGGGAAAATTGTTGAGGAAATTCGCATAGTGTTAGATGCGGACAAATTACAAGAGAAAGGTTTAACGCAAACAGATATTATGCAGCTTGTACAGGCAAATAATATTTCCTTGCCAGGGGAGACGGTGTCAATAGAAGGGCAGCAATTAACGACACGCATTGTGAGTCTCTTTACATCTCCTGAACAAATTGCAGAGCTGATTATTTCGGTTAATCCATTGACGGGAGAATCGCTGCTGTTGCGAGATATTGCTGCTGTAGAGCGTGCCGAGCAGCCACAAGCAACGATTACACGGGCAAATGATTATCCTGCACTATTAATCTCAGTTTTACAACAATCGGATGCTAATACCGCACAAGTATCAGATGCTTTTCAAGAAGCATTAGCAAAACTGTTAGCTCAGCCACAGTACGTAGATGTGACAGCACATGTATTGTTTGACCAAGGCGATTATGTGCGCTTAGCCATTGATAATATTACTTCTTCTTTGCTATTTGGTGGTCTTTTTGCAATGCTTGTCCTCTTTGTTTTTTTACGTAGCTTTATTAGTCCTTTAATTGTTGGGATTGCGATTCCTTACTCGGTGATTGTGACATTTGTGCTTATTTATTTTGCCGATTTTTCCTTAAATATTATGACGCTTGGTGCGCTTGCATTAGGTATTGGGATGCTCGTCGATAATGCCATTGTTGTTATCGAAAATATTGAGCGTCATATGGCGCTTGGTAAATCACCAAAAGAGGCAGCCTTAAATGGTACAAAGGAAGTCAGCCTTGCCATTATTGCATCTACATTAACGACAGTTGCTGTATTTTTACCAGTTGTTTTTATTACAGGCTTAATCGGACGAATTTTTACGGAGTTCGCCTTAACGATTGCATTTAGTTTATTCGCCTCACTTGTTGTTGCATTAACGGTTGTTCCAATGCTTGCAAGCTATTTATTAAAGCCAAAAATGACCAATTTAGCACAACGACGCAAAGAGTCAAAATTTTATCAAGCATATGACAAAATGATTCGCTGGGGATTGCATCATCGCGCCCTTGTTTTAATTACGACAGCTATTTTATTTGCGGTAACAGGCTTTATGCTTTACCGTACAGGCACTGAATTTATTCCATCAACAGATGAGGGCTATGTATCATTGCAAGTACAATTGAAGGCTGGCTCATCTATCGACGCAACAGAACAGGTTGTAGCAGATATTGAGGATTACATACAGCCATTTCAAGAGGTAGATGTTGTTGTCAGTGTAATTGGCGGAAACCAACAATCGATGTCACGTGGTACGAGTCGAACAAATGAAGCGGAGCTTTATATTAAGCTTGTACCAGTTGCAGAGCGCAACAAATCAATTTTTGAGCTTGTAGAGACGATGGAACAGGATTTAGCCGAAATCGTTGAAGAGCGTGCAGAAATCGAATTTTCTTTAACTTCATCATCTGGCTCGACACCAAATACATTGACATTTCGTGTAACCGATTCAAATGAAACGCAATTGCAAGAAGCGGTGTTTGCCATTCAACAAGCAGTAGAGGAAATTGATACAGTAAGTGAGGTAACGACCGATTTAGATAGCACAGTTGAAGAAATTCATATCGAGGTCAAGCAACAAGCAGCGAAGGATTACGGCATGTTGCCTGCGCAAATTGCACAAACGGTAGGAAGCATGACACGTAGTCTTTATACAACGCAAATTATCGCAGAAGATGGCGTTGTTTTACCTGTTATGACGAGCTTTGGCGATACTTTTAATAAGAGCATTGAGGCGCTAAAAAGCATGAAATTGCGCACACCAGCAGGTCTTTTTGTTGCACTAGAAGATGTGGCTACAATCGAATTAGCCCAAAGACCAACAGCGATTCGACGCTCAGATCAAGCTTCAGCAGTCGCCTTTTTCGTTCAATATGCGACAAAGGAATCGTTAAGCGGCATTTCAGCAAAGGTGGACAAAGCGATTGCGGAAGTGCAGTTAAAGGACACGACACGCGTGATATTTAGTGGAGATCGCGAGCTATTTGATAGTGCGAAAAATGATATGATACTCGCAATATGCTTGGCACTTGTTTTAGTTTATATTGTAATGGCAGCACAGTTTGAGTCATTTAAATATCCGTTCATTATGTTATTTAGTGTACCTTTAATGGTTATAGGTGTGGCACTTGCTTTGTTTATAACGAATACATTGCTTAGCATCACAGCAATCATCGGGATATTGGTGTTAGTAGGTATTGTTGTAAACAATGGTATTGTACTCGTTGATTATATGAATCAGCAAAAAGAGCAAGGCAAGTCATCTGCTGAAGCGATTTTAATTGCCTGCCAGGATCGTTTGCGACCGATTTTGATGACCGCCTTAACAACGATGCTTGGATTAATTCCATTGGCGCTTGGCATTGGTGAAGGAACTGAACTCAATCAGCCAATGGCAATTGTTGTCATAGGAGGGCTTTTCGCTTCAACAGTGCTTACGTTATTCATTGTGCCAATTATTTATAGCTTGATGGATAAGGAAACACGCCATCTAAAGAAATGGGTTGCGAAATCATAAAGTTTCAAGTATACTATTCCTACAGTTGAATATCCATTGACATTATGTCAAAGGGGAGTAGCTATAAGAACTGAGGGACTGCACCTTGCAGCCTTAATGAACTTATTTCACATTCGTCATTACATGGTGATTGCCATCGGGTGTGATAGCAATGAATTTGCTTAGCAAGACCTTTGCCTGTTTTTTAGGCATAGGTCTTTTTTGTTGCCTTAAAAGTATAGGAAATGGGTATACAAAAGATAGAGGAGGAATTGATAATGGAAGCAATATTATTAGAATACGCATGGGTACTTGTTGTACTTGTTGTATTGGAAGGCTTGCTTGCAGCCGACAATGCAGTCGTTATGGCAGTTATGGTAAAGCATTTACCGCAGGAACAACAAAAGAAGGCTTTATTTTATGGATTATTCGGGGCATTTATATTTAGATTTGCTGCTTTATTTTTAATCACGATACTTGTTAACTATTGGCAAATTCAAGCTTTAGGTGCAGCCTATTTATTATTTATTTCAGCTAAACATATTTATGATGCAAAGTTCAAAAAAGACGATGGTGAAGAGCAAGTGAAGGAAAAGAAAGGCTCTGGCTTCTGGATGACGGTTGTGAAGGTAGAGTTAGCTGATATTGCGTTCGCAATCGACTCAATGCTTGCAGCAGTAGCGATTGCAGTGACATTACCACATTTGACAGAATATCATGTTGGCGGCATTAACGCAGGGCAATTCTCAGTAATGTTCCTAGGTGGTTTAATTGGCTTAATCATTATGCGTTTTGCAGCGCAATGGTTTGTAAAAATATTGAACAAGCTACCATCTCTTGAAACAGCGGCATTTTTAATTGTTGGCTGGGTAGGGGTTAAATTAGTTATTTTAACATTAGCACATGAAAAAGTAGCGTTAATTCCACACGATTTTCCACATTCAACATTATGGAAAGTGACATTCTGGGTTGTGTTAGTAGCAATCGCAGCAGGTGGTTACTTCTTCAGCGTAGCGAAAAATAAAAAACAAGAGGCTTAATTGAAGGCAACTATCGGATAACTTTTCGATAGTTGCTTTTTTAGTGAGTTATACCCCTTTTCTTTTTTCCTAACATTGTCTATACTAATGACTACTTAGAGAAGGAAAGGGCATTTTGATGAAAAAGAAAAAGAAGCAACTAAGATTAGTTACGCCATTCCAGCTACTTGTATCTTATTATTTTATAGCGATTGCAACATCATTTTTTTTACTTCGATTGCCATGGGTGCATCAGGAGGGCATTGAAGTCGCTTATTTAGATACATTATTTACAGCAGTAAGTGCAGTCAGTGTAACAGGCTTAACTGTTTTTGATATTTCGGAAACGTATACGACATTTGGACTTGTTATGCTGCTAATTGTTTTGCAATTAGGGGCAATCGGCATTATGTCGCTTGGTACATTTATTTGGTTACTTGTAGGTAAGCGAATTGGCATGCGTGAAAGACAATTAATTATGATTGACCATAATCAATATAAATTATCAGGCGTTGTCCAATTAATTCGCGAAATCGTGAAAATATTATTTTTCATCGAGGCTGCTGGAGCAATTGTGCTAACCTTGCATTTTAAGCGTTATTTTGATACATGGCAAGAAGCATTAACACATGGTATTTTCACATCCATTTCGGCAACGACAAACGGCGGCTTTGATATTACAGGCATGAGCTTACAGCCATTCCATTTGGATTATTTCGTGCAATTTGTCACGATGCTATTAATTGTGCTTGGCGCAATCGGCTTCCCTGTATTAATTGAATTGAAGCTGTTTTTAATGAAAAAAGATCCAACATTCCGCTTTAGTCTATTTACGAAAATTACGACAGCAACATATGGCATCTTGTTTATTATTGGTACATTCGGCATTTTAGCACTCGAAAGCTTTCATTCATTTAAAGGAATGTCATGGCATGAGGCATTTTTTTCAGCGATGTACCATTCCGTTTCGACACGCTCAGCAGGTTTAACAACTTATGATGTGCAAACATTCGGTGAGGCGACAGATGTCTTTATGAGCTTTTTAATGTTTATCGGATCATCGCCTAGCTCAGTTGGTGGGGGGATTCGCACAACGACGTTTGCAATTGCCATTTTATTTTTAATTTCATATGCAAATGGTCGTGAGGAGATTCAAATATTCGGACGTGAAGTGCATATGATTGATGTGTTCCGCTCATTTGTTGTCATTACATTAGCATTATTTATGGTATTTTTAGCAACGATTATGCTGTTAATTTCAGAGCCACATGCAACAGCGACACAGCTAATCTTTGAAATTACCTCCGCATTCGGAACATGTGGTATGTCTCTTGGCATTACAAACGATTTATCGACATTTGGTAAGCTAGTCATCATGGTGCTAATGTTTATCGGGCGTGTCGGCATTATTTCGTTTTTATATACGCTAGGTGGCAATACGAAAAAATTGAAATACCATTATCCAAAGGAACGGGTAATTATTGGGTAAATAAAATAGGTGGCTTTATATCAGGGTTTATAAGGGATTATTGAAGGGGATAATAGCATTTGTCCCCTTTTTGACCCCTGAAGCTCAAAAATTGAGGTAGTTTATAAATTTTTCGATGGATTTTTGTTCATGATTTTGAGTGACATGCAAATATGTGTTTGCTGTAATATTTATATTTTTATGCCCCAACCTAGTGGATACTGTTTTAATATCGACCCCTGCCTCTAACAATAAAACAGCATGTGTGTGTCGTAGTAAATGTGTTGATTTTCTTTCAGGTATTTTAGCATAACGTAAAAAGTTTTTCATCATATCTTGTGGTTTTGTATGATAAAATAACTTGCCTGTTTCATCTACCATGACATACTCTGATTCTATATAAGTATCATCATTAGATTTATTTTCTTCTTGCCATGCTTGAAATTCTTTTAATAAGTCATTTAACTCGTCGTCAATAACTATTGTTCGATATGATGCATCAGTTTTTAACGGTCCTAAGCCGTCTCGAGTGCGTTGACGATCAATTGTCATAGTTTGATTTTCAAAGCTTATATCTTTCCACATTAAACCCAAAAGTTCGCCGCTACGAATACCTGTTTTGAGTAAAATATGCACCATCACTTTTTTAAACATTTCTTGTGTTTCCATAACTTCTAGCAACTTTTGTGATTCCTCTAAAGTCAAAAATATTATTTTATTGTTGTCTTCATCTTTTTTGATAGAAATAGAACGTAATTTATTTTTCTCAAGTCGTTCGTGTTCCACAGCAGTATTGATAATAGACATCATTTCACCATGTATTCTGTCAACGGTGTTCTTACTATAATCATGTTCAAATAATAATTCATTTATAAAGATTTGGTATTCTTCACGATTTATGTTCTTTAATTTATAGCCACTAAATCGTGCTAATAACTTTTTTTGTCCATTTTCAGCTGAAACATTACTGGATTCACGGCGCTGGGAATCATGGATTTTTTTGTAGCGTTGTACCCAGTCCTCAAACAACATTTCTCCCTTACGTACTTCATCAATGCCACCTTTAAACAATTTTTCTTCAACTAATATTGCAGCAGCACGTGCAGCGGATTTAGAAGAGAATCCACTTTTAGATAATGTTTTTTGTTGTCCACTTTCATTGTATTTTATTCTATATTCCCAAGAGTTACCGCGTTTGCGATAGTACGCCATATTATCACCTCATACTTTTTAGAACATTTGTTCTTTTGATATTTATAAAAATAGCCCCTTATATTTCAGTTCCGCAAGTTGAATAGGAACATTATGTAAGGTAGCTACATCATATATTGTTTTTTGTTCATGAAAATCAAATAAATCACTATCCGTTATTAACAATTCTGCTGCAAATTTATTAGCTTCACGCTCGATTTTATCAACAGATAAAAGTGTATTATTTCGCATGAACGGTGTGTTAACTCTTTTGTGCAATACTGCGTGTCCTAATTCATGAGCACAGACAACGCGTTGCATCTGTTTATCTAAATTGTTATTTATCACAATATACCGATTGCGCCTGTCATATTTGTAATATCCGTTAATTTCGTGATGTAAGTCGTGTTGTAGTACGTGAATATTCAAGTGTGTAGCTAGAGAGTAAGGGCATCCAGTATTATATTTCTCTTGTAATTGTTTAACTATGTTTTTTATCCACAATCGCAATCACTTCGCTTTACACTATAGTTTATACTTTTTATTCATCGTTTCTGTATTTCTTTGGCGTATATTTTTTATTGATTCGCTGGGTTTGTCTAAGTAGTAATTCCATTGATTCCAGTAACGATTCTTTTGCTTCATCGCTTAAAGGTTCGCCGTCAAAGGCTAGACCGTCCGAATTTTCGAGGTCTGCTTCGAACTGTTTCAAACGTTTGGCGATGTCTTTTTCTGCTTTATTGTCATATTCGGTCTTACTGCTTCCTACACCTAACAAATAATCAGTTGATACATCAAAGAATTTAGCGATTAACTCTAATGTAGAGAAATCTGGTTCACGTGTTCCTTGCTCATAATTTGCTAATTTCCCTCTTGAAAAACCTAATCTATCTGCCAATTCATATTGACTTAGATTTTTTGACTTCCTTAGTTTTTTCAACCGTTCAGAAAACATACTTTTCACCTCTTCGAAATTGATTATATAAGCAGAAACTCTACGTTTCTACTAAAAAGTAAAAAAAGAAACAAAAAGTTTCTTAAAAGTATTGACAGAAACAAAACGTTTCTGATAAGATGGGATTAATTCAGAAACAAAACGTTTCTTAAAGGAGGTGATATCATGAAAAACCCCAATAACATTCGCGCTCGTTTAATTGAATTACGTGGAAATAAAGGGCGAACTGATGTGGCGGCAGACTTAGGTATAACACCACAGATGTTAGGAGCTATTGAACGTGGGGATAGAACACCGTCTTTACCTCTCGCAAAAAAAATCGCGGATTATTACCAAACGACTGTAGATTCAATTTTTTTTGCGGAAAATAGACACGATATGTTTCTTAAGAAATTAGCATAGGAGGGTTTATATGGATCAACTAATCCAAACAGCAACTAATGAGCAAGGGGAAATCATTGTAAGTGGTCGTGAGCTTCATGAGTTTTTAGGTATTAGCACTAAGTATATGGACTGGATTAAAAGGATGTTTGACTACGGATTCACTGAAAATGTTGATTTCACCGTGTTTCTCAAAAATGAGCCTGACGTAACGGCTTTCGGCGGTATACGAAAAATCACTGACCACGCATTGAAATTAGATATGGCGAAAGAAATTTCTATGATTCAACGTAATGAAAAGGGTAAACAAGCGCGACAGTATTTCTTGCACCTTGAACGTCTTTGGAATAGTCCGGAAATGGTTATCAAACGTGCTATGGACTTTCAACAACAGAAAATCATTCAACTCGAAACTCAAATTCAAGAAGACAAGCCATATACAAAATTCGGACGAGTTGTGGCGATTTCAGATGGAGCAGTAAATATAGGTACATTCGCAAAAATGATATACGAAAAACACGGAATAAACATCGGTCGTAATAAGTTAATGGCATGGCTTCGTGACAACGGCTACTTAATACGTCAAGAAGGCGCTGAAAAGAATCTACCTAAACAGCGTTATATTGAAAATGGTTGGTTCAGAGTTCGCCCCGCTATCATCGCTAGAACAGATGGAGATGTCCAAAAAGGAACGCCTCTCATTACGGGTAAAGGGCAAGTTGCTCTATTGGAGATTTTATACAAAGAATTTAAAAACGAAGGAGCATAAAAATGACTATTAAGAATATTTCGATGGGCGACGCTAATTTTGAGGTAAAAACACAAATCGGTGAGGATTGTGGATTTTTGTTTTCATTATCTTCATTTTATGAAGATGGTAAAAGAGATGTTGCAGAAGTTTATATCGGAGTTGACGAGGCAAAACAAATTATCGAAGTGCTTCAAGATTCTATTAAATTCGCTGAAAGTTTAAATGAATGAGGAAGGCGCAAAAGCGCCATATGTAAGGAGGGAAAGTATGGGGCTAATTCAATTTGATGAAGCACAATTTCTTGACATGGCTCAAGAAGAAATGCGCAAGGAGGCTAAAGCAAGGTTAGATCAAGTAGAAAACGAATTTGTCTTTTGGGATGTAAACAAGCTTTGCGAAAAAACTTGTATGTCACGTAGTTTTGTGTTTAATACATTTTTTTGGCTACCTGACTTCCCAAAAAAGAAAGTTGGTGGAAAGTGGTTAATGTCGCCAAAAAAGGTTGCTGCTTATCTTGAAACTTGGCTTGATAAGCAGCCATAACCGAGGGCTATCGGTTTTAAGAAGAGCTAGGGCAATAGCTCAATGCAAGTTAACTTGCTAACTAAATAATACAACAAAATTTAATATACATGTGTTCGATGTGGGAACATGTTCTAATTTCGAACACTAAGGAAATTGGAAGGAAGAAAAATATGCAAGGTGTACATTTGAAAAAATTTAGAGTAAAAGCAAAAATGACTCAATCTGAAATGGCTGAGGCAATACATAAAAGTCGCTCGGCTATTTCTAAAATTGAGAATGATGAACAGGTAATTGATCCATTTTCGTTGGTCCGTTGGACGCAAGTAACTGGTTGTGAGGCACAGGCAGCAATCATCATGTTTGGTGCAGATGTAATCGCACAAGCAGCGCACATGCTGACACTAGTTCCAGCGATGATAATTTGGTGGTGAAACAATGAAATGGTTACTAGATTACTTTTTTATGATTGATGACTGGCGAGAGCTTAGTGATAGCGATTTGACTTATCTTGCACTATTAGGTGGGGCAATTATATTAACTATTATTTTCGCAATTAATTTTTGGTAGGTGATGAAA
The DNA here is from genome assembly GCF_033880585.1 of Lysinibacillus louembei. Classification (NCBI taxonomy): domain Bacteria; kingdom Bacillati; phylum Bacillota; class Bacilli; order Caryophanales; family Bacillaceae; genus Lysinibacillus; species Lysinibacillus louembei. The sequence continues at coordinate 155,616 of NZ_CP137624.1, read as the reverse complement.
CTATGAAACCAGCTGTACGTTTAGCACAAATAGAGTTGGACACACCAAACTGGCAGAGCAATCCTGCATTGGTTGCAGAGGTCAAAAAGTTACGTGAGTTGATTGGCTATGGCAAACACGATTTTGCTCCTAGAAAGGACATGTATAGGTATACAGTCTATCGTGACGGTCAACTAGTGTTTGAAGGATCAGCTAAAGAAGTGACATCGTATTTAAATCTTGCTACACCAACGGTGCGAAATAGGGCGGCTTATGGTCATACCGGGGTTAAAGGGACGATGAAGGGGATACGAATAGCACGTATTGATTTAAGGAAACTGGAGATAGTAGGTGAAGCAGATGAAGTGGTTTAGGTCATGGAAGTGGACAAGCTTAACAACAGAACAGTGCATTGTGTGCATGTCAGAGTGCATTAAAAAAGCTGCTTAATCGCTCCAACGATTAAACAGCCAGTACAAAGGAAAGTTGATATTAATATGTAAGTCTCATTATAACACACAGGGTGGGAAAAAGGAGAGATTTTTATGACTGAGTGTGAATCAACTATTGTAGCTATCAATCAAGTATTGGAGGACACAACACTTGATAATCAAACAAAATTAGAGCGCGTTGAAGCGTATGTGCATGTTTTTATTAGCAATCAAAAACTTACATTGGAAGATGTACTTTAATACGCATGGCGTTTGCGAAAGCAATTTCGCTCTCGTCAAGCAGTCTATAAAGACCTCCTCGCAGGTTGGTTACCTGTTTGTAGGCTGCTTGATGGGAAGACCATCGGGAAGGTGGTGAAATGAATGCAGGGTAATAAAGTCAAGTGCCCATATTGTGAGTACGAAAACATTGTGACTGGCGCATTGTCAGATTTAAACAGTGACAACACGACGGATTGGGAATGCGAGAACTGCGAAGGTGAGTTTGAATTGCAAGCGGAGTTTGAGCCATCTTGGAGCGCTAGCAAAATCGTATATGCAGAATGCAAAAACTGTGGTGATGTCAGCAGAGATTTTAAGCGACGTGGACAGGTTTTTCCTTATCCCGAAATGTATAAGGTCGATGTGCTTTGCGAGCCTTGTTGGCGCAATGGTGTATTGGAAGAGATGGAAGATGAAAGGGGTAGGTTAATTTGAAAGTAGCAGCACACACGCATTGTGGAGAGTGTCGTAAGCGATTTTCGGCTGGCGAGATAGTTTATTACACGTGGTACGAAAACGACACGTTTTGCAGTTATTGCAAGGCTCAGCTTAATGAAAAAGTGTCAGCCGAATACTTGGATTGGAAGCAACGCATTGTTAAAAAGTAGCAAGGGAGGGGCTTGGCTTATGAAACTATGGGAAATTATCGAAGCGTGCGCTCATGGTGCATATATCGCAGGCGACACATTTGTTAATGAGATGAAGCAAGAAATCTATTTCGATGGCTATCATATCAAAGGTATGGACAAGGTTGATTTAAATGCTACATGGGCGTTTGTTGAGCCTAAAATCGCTTAGTTAGGAGGTTAATAGTATGGAATGTTATGAAGTACAAAACATGATGCGGACAGGCTTTCCAGACGGGAAATATCCAGTTGAGGAAACTTGTGAAAATTGTGGTGATGGAGTAGACAAGCATATTGAATTTGATGATGTGAAATTTTGCAACGTTAAGTGTTTAGGAGAGTACATGGTGGAACAAGGTTATGCAAATGTCAGCAAATGAAAAAGCCCACTGCTGGAACAGTGGACAAGTAAAACAAATTCTAGCGCCATTGTAGCGCATACAGGAGGAAATTTCAATGAACAACTTAACGGAACAATTTAACAACCCACAAGCAACTCAACAATTCCAAGGTGGCGCATTAGCTATGGCTAGTGCTTCACGCGAAATGGAAGAGGTCAAAGGGCAGATTTTCATGGCGAAACAGTTTCCTAGGAACATTTTCGCTGCTGAGCAACGCATTTTAGATACTTGTAAACGCCCAGCGCTTGCGGCAGTTGCGATGTATCGCTATCCGAAAGGCGGAACGAATGTTACTGGTCCATCTATTCGCTTAGCTGAGGCAATTGCTCAAAATTGGGGCAACTTATCATACGGTATACAGGAACTAGAACAACGAAATGGCGAATCTGTTGCGAAGGCGTTTTGTTGGGACCTTGAAACGAATGTACGTCAGGAAAAAGTATTTACTGTAAAGCATGCTATTGGTTTAAAGGGTGGAAAACTTAAGCAACTCACTGACCCTAGGGACGTATATGAAAAGGTAGCTAATGATGGCGCTCGGCGCTTACGTGCCTGTATTCTTGGTGTTATTCCAGGTGACGTTATTGATAAAGCTGTTCAACAATGCACTGATACATTAGCGGGCAATAGCCAAGGTCCATTAAAAGACCGTGTTGCTAAAATGCTAGAAGGTTTTAAAAATCATTATCGTGTAACACAAGAAATGGTTGAAGAAAAATTTGGATATAGCGCCAATTCATTCACTGAATTTGATTATGTAGAGCTTGTAAACATTGCCAACAGCTTAAAAGATGGCATGAGCAAGGTAGAGGACTGGTTTAACAAAGAAGATGCCAAAAAAGCCGATGGCGGCTTAGGAGCAGAGTTTAAAAAAGAGGTGAAGGACGATGCAGCAGCCAACGCCAACGTTCCAGCTAACGAAGGATAACTACCATTCGCGAGAAGCAAACCAACATTACATGAGCGTGTCGCAATTTAAGCAGGCTATGACATGTGAGGCAGCCATGATTGCGGAGTTAAAGGGCGAGTTTACTCGTCCTCACTCTACAGCTTTATCGGTAGGTTCATATTTACATGCCGCATTTGAGAGTGACGAAGCTTTCGCTCAATATGCCGAAGAAAATCACGACAGTATTTTTAAAGCGCGTGGTGGCAAATATGCTGATTACGAAAAAGCTGACGAGATGATAGAAACCATCAAAAATGACCGATTTTGCATGTTTGCACTTGAAGGTGAAAAAGAGGTCATTATGACAGGTGAGTTATTTGGCGCACAATGGAAAATTAAAGTCGATAACATCAATCACCAGCGAGGGTTTTTTACGGACCTTAAAAGCACGCAGGAGCTAGCTAAGCGCTATTGGAGCGAGAAGTACAGCAACTATGTGTCATTTGTACAAGCTTACGACTACGTGCTGCAAATGTACGTATATCGCGAAATCATCTACCGAAATACAGGGCGATATTACAACCCTTACATTGTGGCCGTTACAAAAGAATCACCACCCGACAAAGCCGTTTTGCACTTCGATAGCGAGCGTTTTAGCTTTGAGAGTGAATATATCCAGTTGCTCCTTCCGAGCATGTTAGAAGCAAAGGCTGGCACGAAAAATGGACATCGTTGCGAGAAGTGTGCTTATTGTCGAGCGACGAAGCAATTAGAAAGCTCATTCGAAATTGAGTATTTACTAGATTAGGAGGTTTAGGTATGCACGAAAACCGACTACGCATATTGATGGCAGAACGCCGTATCAGCATTACGAAATTAGCTAGTGAAGCTGATATTTCAAGAACAACACTCACAAATATTTATTATGAAAGAGCGAAGGGAATTACGTTTGAAACACTTGATAAGCTGTGTATTCACTTGGAATGTACGCCTAATGATTTATTAATAATCAAAACATAGAAGGAGTAGTTATATGGAAATTAAAACAAGAGATACAGTGAAGATATTAAATTCGGATGGTCAAGAAATTGCAATCGGGACTGTTGCAAATATCAATGAATTTCGGGAGCCTGATTTGAAGTATGCAGTGTCAATTGAAGGCTATAGTGGCTTTGTGTTTGTTGGAAAAAACCAATTACAGAAGGTAGAAGCGATATAGGGCTTAAAAGTAAGGAGGGGAGGGGACGGAATGCAACTAACAACAGACCAACAAATTTTAAGGGCTAAAAAGCGCATTGAAATATTGCGTAGAATTCATGGTCTTAAGCAATGTGAAATTTTTGACACATTAGGATTTACACGACAGTATTATCACAAAAAATTCGTAAAAAGTACTTCTTTAAGTATTCAGTCATTACTGGGGATTACTGAACTCTTTAACATCACAGAATATGACTTATTACGCGCTACCACAGATGAGTTTAAAGAGATTCCAATTGTGCGAGATTATTTGAGGTACAGTTCAGCATTGAAGGCATTTGAACAGAAAAAATTAGGGGCATGGAAAGCTGATATAGACATAGTAGTTGAGTAAGGAGGGCTAGGGCAATGGCTAAAGCAAAATTCAGAATGGTACACACAGCATTTTGGAATGATCCAACAGTATCTGAAGAAATGACACCCGAAGATAAATATTTCTTCCTGTACTTGCTCACAAATGAGCACACAACACAAATCGGGATTTATGGTATATCAAAAAAACAAATGGCATTCGATACAGGCTATTCAATCGAGAGTATTAATGCGTTGATGCAAAGGTTTATGGATCATCATAAATTAATTCGCTATAACCCCGAAACACGTGAAATTGCAGTAAAGAACTGGGGCAAATACAACTTCAATAAAGGCGGAAAACCTGTACTGGATTGTGTGAAATCAGAGTTGCAGCATGTGAAAGATACAGACTTAATTCCTTATGTGGGAGATAACATTTTCAATGAACCTGTAAAAGCGATTTACGATTCGTGGTACGAGTCGTTACACGATACGTCAACGACACGTGGACAAGAAGAAGAAGAAGAAAAAGAAGAAGAAGAAAAAGAAGAAAAAGAAGAGAAAGAGGAGGCTGTGCCTCCCTCTCCTCCTCCCTCATCTCAAATCGACGAATCATTTTTGAAAATCAAAACATACTTTGAGCAGCATATGCGGCCAACCACTTACAGGGATGCGCAGGACATTAATAAACTACTGGAGTATTACAAGGATGCTGATTTGATTATCGAAGCTTTCAAAATAGCACTTGATAGGGGCAAGCCATTTATAAACTACATTGATGGCATTTTAAAGCGTTGGTCGATTGAACATGGAATTAACACTTATGAAGACTTCATACGAAAGGAGAGCCAATTAAATGCAGGCATTCGGGAACGTGGTAAACAATCTAATAACGACGAATATGACGGACTCTCACTCTAGCGTAATTTGCCCATACTGTGGACAAGAGGTGAAGGCGATTCAAGTTGAGGTGTTCAACAAAAAATATTGGGTTCAACCTGTTTGTCAATGCGAAAAAGATGTAAAGAAAGCTGAGGTAGAACGTTTGATCAAAGCAAAAGAGGATAATGAAATACGGTCATTATTTGCTATTAGCAATGTTGGGGACAAATACCTGAGTGCTAGTTTTGATAATTTCTCAATGCGACAGGGAGCAGAAAAAGCGTTCAAGGCAGCCAAGTATTATGCAGAGCATTTTGAAGAGTTTGGAGCTGAATCATTGCTCCTGTGGGGTGATGTTGGAAATGGCAAAACACACTTAGCTGCAGCTGTCCACAATTATTTAATAGCTCAAGGTAAAACAGTGGTGTTTATCTCAATGCCCGAATTACTCGGTAAAATACGGGCTACGTTCAACAAAAATAACAACGAAAGTGAACATCAAATCATGAAAGCCTTAATGATTTGTGACTTACTTATCATCGATGATTTAGGAGCTGAAAAGCCTAGTGATTGGGTATTAGAAACAGTCTTTCAGATTTTTGATGGTCGTAGCCGCAGACAAAAGCCTCTTATGGCAACAAGTAATTTAAATCCTAAAGACTTGCCAGATCAAATCGGAAAACGTATTCCTGATAGATTAATTGAAATGTCTCAACCAATAAAAAATGAAGCAACCAGTTATCGTCGTGAGATTGCGAAAGGGAGAATGAGCAAATTTGATTCGATTTTAAACAATTAAGGGGTGATGGTATGGCGAAGGCGGAGGTTAGACGTGCGAAGGGGTGGACGTCCATACAAGGTGAGTATGTCATGTGTCCAGTGACTGGATGTGGACATATGGGAGCGATGATTACTAAGGCGCATTGTCGGATTGCTCATAATTTGGAGCGAGATGAGGTAGAAAAGCTCTTTGGGGGAGCTTATCGAGTATTAAAGAGACAAGGAGGGCGATAAGGAATGCAAGGTAATTATAGGACAACTAAGTTCAGAGGAAAGCGTATTGATAATGGCAAATGGGTATCTGGCAGCTTAATAGTTAGTAATTTTTCATACTTTATTGTGGTATCGGTGTCTACATTTAACGCTAGTTCTACAACATTAATATCTACGATGACCTATCACGAAGTGCATCCAGAGAGTGTCGGGGAATGCTCAGGCTTAAAGGACAAGAACGGCAAGGAGATTTATGAGGGGGATATTGTAAAAGTTCGTAATGGAGCAACTACATTTGAATCGTATTTCATAGGCGATGTAGTATTCGAAAATGCGAAATTCGGTTATAAAGCAGTTAAATTTGAGGGTTCTTATCCTCCACATATTCCTAAGAAAAATAGTGTTGTTTCTCTTGGTACGAGCGAAATGATAGAAATTATCGGAAACATCCACGAACACAGTCATTTACTGGAGGTGCAGGCATGAATTTAGAGGCGATTAAAAAGCATTGGGAAGAATATCTAAATGAGTTTAACAACACTGATTTTATGGACATCGAAACACATACAGATATGGCATTTCAGGCTCCTAAACTAATAGTTGAGGTAGAGCGACTACAAAACGAGCTATCTAAAACTAAAAGATTGCTAGATGTGACGGAGCTTGCAGAAGCCAAGGCTCGAATGGCAGTGGAGCGATTGAAGGAATCTGTTGATTGGTATGATGAACAACATTGCAATCAGCATAATCTCATTGCTGAAACAGCATTTGAAAACGAACGATTACATGAAGTGCTCGAAAAGATTCACAAAGAATGTTTAGAAGCGAAGGACAATTATGTAGAAGAGAGTGTAATTGACAGCATTTTAGAAATCATTTCAGGGGTAGGTGAATCAGATGAATGAAAATCTTGTTACAGAAAACATCCGCTTACAAAGAACTATCGAAACATTACAAGCTGCACATTTTATGGAGCTTGAGCGTGAGAAGGCTGAAAACAAGAAATTGCGTGAAGCCCTTGAATTTTATGCAGATGCTGACTGGTATCGCCTAAAACAAGGGGATGAGGTTGTCATTTTGAAAGATGGTGGGGATATAGCACGCGAAGCATTGGGGTTAGAAGGTGAATCGAATGACTGAACAATACCACATCGACCAGATGATACTTCATGCCAACCTGTTTGATAAATATGGCTACAAGGAAAATGAAATCGGTTTTATCCAACACATCGAGGCACTACGTAAGAATTGGGGCTATAAAACGCACAGCGAAACGATAGAACACGCTGAACGACTTGTCGAGTACAATAATGCCCCTAAAATTAAAACGGCTGTACGAGCTTCCTAGATAGGAATAAAGAGGTGGTGTTATGAATTATATTTTGTTCACTAGCGCTAAACACGAATCTATCAAATTTGACTTTACACCAAAGCAATTAGAATTATTTCGTAAGCTGTGGAAGGACGGAGCAGGACATAGCAAAATTTGCGAAGAGTTAAAAATCAATAAAAACAACATTAGCTTTACTGATAATCGACCAGAGCGTTGCAGGTGCTATTGATAATAGAACAAGCGGCATATTCGGGGATAAATAATAAATCGCGCACTCTCTAACGTGTTAATTATTAGCAAAGTATATAGAGTGCTGCTAAAGGAGGATTTATGGGACGACTGAAATTTTATCTAGTTAAATTGCTAATCTTGCTGTTATGTGTTCCTGCTTATCCATTTTTGATAGTTGGAGTTTGGATGGAGCGTAGTAGTTCTACATTGGGAGTTAAGTTTAGAGATGTTAACGCAGATTACTGGGATGACACACGTTACGCATTATCTGTAACGTACAAAAAATCTAAGTTTTATAAAAAGGAGAAAAAGAAATGAATCAATTAATTGCACAAGTAGAACAATGGTCTATCAATAAAGGATTGGACAATGCGGAATCTAGTAAGCAATTTTTGAAAGTGGTAGAGGAAGTTGGTGAAGTTGCGGCGGCATTAGCTCGTAATGATAAAGACGCGTTACGTGATGGTATCGGCGATGTAATCGTAACGATGATTATTCTAGCTCAGCAAAACGATATGGACTTACATGAGTGTTTAAATACAGCTTATGACGAAATTAAAGGACGTACAGGAAAAATAGTTGATGGTGTATTTGTAAAATCTAGTGACCTAAAGGAGTGACAATAATTGACATATACAGAGCTGTACAAACGTGTGGACAAGGACAAGTTACTAGCCGTGGGAATGTTTACAGCCGAGGAAATTAAGTATTTAAAGCACGAGGGCTACAGGAAAGTGCCTGTTAACAAAAACGGAATCAGAGTGGAGGGGTATCGTGCAACAGGTTGACGTACAAAACGCACAGCTAACAATACTAATCAATATTGACGGTCAAATGTACTTGACAGGATTTGATAAAGAGCAGTATGAAGCTGTTCAAGTTCTTATAAAAACTGCGATTAAAACAGTGATTCCAACCGAGGTAAAGCAAGTGCAATTAAATGGATTTTTGGGGGTGAATCTATGAAACTATGCGACCGCTGTAATAGACCACTAAAGACGCAGAAGTCAATGGACTATGGCATGGGGCCAGTATGCAAACGAAAGCATGAAAAAGAACTGGCAGACGCTGAATTCGAGCGGAATCAAGTGAATATGGATGAGGTTATCGAGGAGGCTTCTGAATGAAAAAAGATGCATGGGTTTTGCGTTTGAAGGATGAATTTAACGATAGTGGTGTACCTCAATACTATACAGGTAACGATGAAGATGAGGGGCTTTCGGATGATTTAAGAGAGGCAAATATCATAAATGACAAGGATGTTGCTGAAACTTGGATGAAAAAATGGGAAGAGGCAATTTTTGCGAAGTTTGGTGAAGGTGCAATTTGCAATGCTGGTTATACACACATGATGAAGCATTTTGAATGGGTACAGGTGGAAGTTGAGGAAGTGGATATCGCATGATTCAATTTATCATTCCTGGCAAGGTGCAAGCACAGGAGCGACCGAGATTTTCAAGGGCGGGAAAGGGCGTCAAAACTCACGACGCCCCAAAATCCAAAAACTATAAAGAATTTGTCAAGCTCATAGCTATGCAAAATAAGCCGCAGGAGCCGCTACATGGAGCTTTAAGGTTAGAGGTTGATATCTATGTCATGCCACCGAAAAAGTACCACACAAAGCCAAAATTACGGCTTATTGATTGTGGGGAATTACGTCCTGTGACTAAGCCCGATACTGACAACCTAGTTAAGGGAATAAAAGATGGCATGAACGGCATTATATGGGGCGATGATGCCCAAATCGTAGAGCTGGTAGCCCGCAAGTGGTATTCGATGGAACCGAGGGCGGAGATTAAGGTGCAGCAAATAAGCATTTGCATGGAAATTAAGTAACGATAAATAAGGGAGGTAAAAAATTTATGCTAACAGCGAATTTCATCATCAAAGTAAACGATAGTTATTATGCTGGAGAATCAGAAGATACAGTGCCTACGCCAAGACCTAAAGACGGATGGTACTGTAATCGCTCAGAATCAAGTGTATTAATCTTTTTGAACAATATAGAAGATGCGAAAGTAATTGAAAGTCTAACCAATCTTAATAGTCACTGGCAACGTATTTATAACTCAATGCGATACGACGACTTAAAGGTAAGTAAAATCGAATTTATTCGAGTTGAATAATCAACAATTGAACCATTATGTGCAGTAAAGGAGCGATAAGATGCAACGTGTATTAGACGCCTGTTGTGGCAGTAAAATGTTTTGGTTTGACAAAGAAAATGGCGACACGATTTTTATGGATGAACGAGAGTTGGAAACAGAATTGTGCGATGGCCGTAAGTTAATCGTCAAGCCAGACATAATTGGAGACTTCAAAAATATGCCATTTGAAGATGAATCATTTTATTTGGTCGTTTTTGACCCACCGCACTTAGTAAAGGTTGGCGAAAATTCATGGCTTGCAAAAAAGTATGGCCGACTAAATGAATCAATGTGGCAACAAGATATAGCTCAAGGTTTCCAAGAGTGCTGGAGAGTGTTGAAAACAAATGGCACATTGATTTTCAAATGGAATGAGGACCAGGTGCCTTTACGCGAAGTTTTAAAATGCTTTGATATAAAACCTTTGTTTGGAAATAAACGAGCTAAAACGCATTGGCTCGTGTTCATGAAGTAGGTGATAAAAGTGAAATTTCTCGATTTATTCGCAGGAATCGGTGGCTTTCGACTTGGATTAGAAGCGGCCGGTCATGAATGCGTAGGCTATGTAGAAATAGATAAATTCGCTCGTAAATCATACGAGGCAATACATGATACGAAAGGAGAGTGGACAGCCCATGACATTACAACCGTTACAGATGACGATATTCGAAAACTTCGGGATAGAGGATCAATCGAAATTATTTGTGGAGGATTCCCATGTCAAGCTTTTTCAATTGCTGGGAAACGCAAAGGATTCGAGGACACACGAGGAACTTTATTCTTTGATATCGCTCGCTTCGCAAATATCCTCAGACCACGCTATTTATTCCTTGAAAACGTCGTTGGATTGCTCAACCATAACGGGGGGGATACGTTCGAGGTTATCCTCCGAACGTTGGATGAACTTGGGTATGATGCGGAATGGCAAGTGCTTAACTCTAAGAATTTCGGGGTCCCACAAAATAGAGAACGGGTGTTCATTATCGGACATTCTCGAAACGCAAGTACCCGAAAAATATTTCCTGTCGGAGGAACAAGTACAACGACTAACAATATCGAAATCCTAGCGCATCATAGTGGCATAACAGAAACACTAGACACTGGTGGCGGTGGCGGTCATTACACTGTCACAATGAATCGCAATGAAATAAAAGGTATTACTGACACAAGTCATAGCTTAATGGCTAGGGATTATAAAGGCATAGGTAATCAAGATATGGCGGCTGTAGTTATTCCTGGGCGTGGTGTAATGATAAAAGAAGCAACCAAACAGGGTTATGATGTCGCGCATGAGGGCGATTCTATTAATCTCGCTGTGCCAAGCTCACAAACTCGTAGAGGGCGAGTGGGTAAAGGTATTGCCAATACACTTGATACATCATGCAATCAAGGTGTTTTAGATACTTTGCCAGCAGATAAAAAAATACCAGGTACTATAGGGCATCATCCTATCGGTAAAAAATTTGAGTTTGATGGATACAAAGGGGATATAGCACCTTGCTTGTTAGCATCTGACTATAAAGCACCAAAAACAACTCTAACAGGCGACATGCGCATACGCAAATTAACGCCTAGAGAGTGCTGGCGACTACAAGGTTTCCCCGATTGGGCGTTTGACCGAGCGAGAGAGGTTAATAGTGATAGTCAGTTGTACAAGCAAGCTGGCAATTCGGTGACTGTCAATGTGATAGCAGCCATTGCCAAAGAGCTTTATTAAAGGAGGAGTATACACATGCCAATTGTAAAAAATGAAGATGGAACAGTATCAATTGAATTTGGCACAGGTGATGTCAATATAGGTTCAGGAATGATGGGCGATGAAGAGAGGGGGTTAATCACCTTTGTTGGACAAGAGCCAAAACCAATCGGACACTATGTCAAGCATGAAGAAAAAGAGGTTGATTTAACCAATTTCCCTATATATCTAGTCTTTAAAAATACAGAAAGTTTAGACGTGTTAATAGAGCGTTTAAAGACAACGCGTAAATACATGACAGGCGAATTGGATGTCTGGAATGACTAAGCACAATGACAATTTTGAATAAGTAGGTGATTATTTGTATAAATATTTTGTCTCATATAATTATGCCCATGGCAGTTCTCTGGGCTTTGGACATACAGAAATAAGTAGAGGATTGAAGGTTCGTGGTATAGATGATATTCGAGCAATTGCAAGGGATATTGAAGGTTATTTCAGTCACGAAAAAGGCTCCGTTACAGTCCTAAATTTCCGACTATTTGATGAAGAATAACCGAACACAATGACCATTTTGAGGTGAGAAATGACTTTTGAACAAAGGGTAAAAAAATGGGCTGAATATAAAGGGTATAGACTCAAAGGTTATGATGGAGGGTTTGTGTTTTTTGAATCAGTAGAAAAAGGCATTTTTCCAATACCAGAAAACACGCTGCATATCATAATGAAAAATGAAGGTTACTAGATAAATTGTCAAAAATATGAAGGGGGTACACCTGTGAAAGAATCTGAATTATTTGAGCCACTTAAACAATTCCTACTCGAAGAAATGGGATGCGAACAAGTATATGCAGAGTTACATGATATAGATGCTGTAGCTAAACATGGCAATGTTTATATCGGAGTAGAAATGAAAACGGCGCTAAATTTTAAAGTGATTGAACAAGCCATTAGTCGTATAGGATTAGTTGATTATATTTTCATTTTAGTACCACAACCTAAACATTATCATCGTTTCTTCATCTTAGATTGGTTAAAAGAATTAGGAATTGGATTGATGTATCATGACGAGAAAAGAAATGTTACAACAATTCACCAATGGGGGAAACGCCATCGTCGTTCAGAATATATTAACATCCTAGACAGGGTAAATAAGGAAATTCATTTTGTGAATGTTGGTGGTTCTAAAGGTGGGGAAACTATTACGGAGTATAAGCTCACAATTGAAAAAATCAAAGAATGTTTATATTTTAATAGCAAAGGCTTAACGATTGATGAATTGTTGGAAAAGGTACAAACACATTATTCCAACCCCAAACCGTCTACAATGGCTACTTTGAGGGCGGATTGGAATAAGGAATGGATAGAGATTGTAGATGAAGGCGGAAAGCTTGTCTATAGAATGAAAGAATCCTATAGAAATGATTATTGGAAGAAAAATATGGAACGTAGGGCGGAAATACGAGCGAGAAATCGTGCCTAAGTATAATGACAATTTTGAGAAGGAGGCAATAGGTATGTTATGGCTTACATGAAACCGAAATGCACTTGTGGTAAGGACTTGCAATATGCTGGTAAAGCATACGTAATATTGGACGTAAAAAGAGATGGTCGAATAAGTAGATACGATCCTTATATATCACCAACCGATGATGGTGTTCGTTTGTGGTGTAGAGTGTGTGACAAAAATTATGAATTAATAATAGATTCAAAAGAAAGAATTTTTCGAGGGAATCGAATCAGTAGATATTAAGCACAATGACAATTATGAAGGAGTGAAAACATTGAAAAGACAGTACTTTTATTTTTCTGTAAATGGATTAACGCAAGAAGAATTGGAAGAGGAATTAGGTGATTTTTTACATGAATTAACAGTGAAATATGATAACAAAAATTTCGGAGCAACTGTACTTGGTATATCGGAAAATGCAGCTAAACGTGTCGAAAAAATGTTGAACGAGTGAGCACAATGACCAAAGGAAGGAGCTAGGTAAAATGAAAATAAAAGAAGTTAATTTTGAAGTACCTAAGTTTACTTTTAATAAAGATTACATTGAAGCTGGATGCCCAGTAAGATATTTCGAATTTAATAAGCAAGAATACTACGGTTTGGTGGCGACACATCGAGAAACAAGCGAAATAAAAGTTAGTGCTAAAAGTCATAGAGACCAAGCGTTTGAAATCTATTATGAAGCTGTTGCAGGCGATTCGATAGAAAGTGTCACAAATGAGGGTGAGCCTAACGAAATTTCGAAATCAGAGGCTTTACTTAAATTCTTGCTTGCAAATGATACTAAAAATGACATAGTAGGCGAGCTGATTGAGGAATTTGAAGGTATCAAGAAAGGCGTCGTTTTGATAGATGGAAGTCTTACTTAATAAACACAATGACCAAAGGAAGGAGCACTAATTAAAGCGGTTTTGTAAATAAAAAAAGCAGCCAAGCACACGCCCAGCCACCTCAGCAAAATTATACACACTCTATTATAACATATAAATGGGGGCTAGCGCATGGGCAAAGGGCAAACAACTCAAATGGATATTGGGTATATGATTAACAACTATCGGCTGTGGAAAAAAGAGATTGCTAGATTAGAGCGAGCTTTGTATGGTGGTAGTCGTAATATGAGTTCATGGGGCGTGGCTCAATATGGATTAGAGGCTACGATGCCAAAGGGCAGCAGTATTCGTTCAGCGGCAGAAATGGAACGAATGGATGTAAGGGAACGTAGCCAATTAAAGCGGCTAGAGCGCTTAGAATCTTATGTATATGCGTTAGAGGTTGCTTACGACCTGTTAAAGGACGAGCGATTAAAAACGATATATGATTGCTTATTGGATGGCATGACATATCGACAGATAGCGGAGCATCTAGCCACTTCCAAAGATTATGTATGCCAATCAAAAAAAGAAATCTTGCGACAAATCGGACAAAACGGACAAATACGTACGATTTTGACTTACTCAAAAAACGCAGGTTAAAATGGGAGGGAGGACGGAGCGGCTTTATCTTTTGTGAAGAACTTCGTCCTTCATAATAAGTAATGTATTTTTACCACAAAAAATACTGTTACAACATAATTCGTGAGGCGTCACCTTCGGTGGCGTCTTTTTGCTTTGAAAACTGCATCAAACAGCCATGGAGTAGCTGAGGGCTAGGGGCGGAATTTTGGTGTGGTTTTGAAAGTATGAAGGATTTTCATCTTCTATGGCGAATAGAGTCATTAAAGGAGGAATGAAGATGAAAATTAAAATAATTTGTGAGAATTGTAATAGTGAAACAGAATTAATACCAGAAACAGTTGGTAAATTAAGTTATGTACAACGAAAATTAAGAGATGGGAACTTCCGGATGTTCGAAAATGAAATATCTCATGATGTTAGTTCCAGCCTGTATGATGATTTCATCGAGAAATTAGTAGTAGCAGATAACAAAAAGCAAGTTGAAGATTTGTTGAATCGTGAAATCGAAGACAATGTAAATATCGATTCAAAACTGGAAAGTTTACGAATAGACTGTAGAGGTTGTGGTAATTATATAGTTTTAACTGAATTTGATTAATTTTTATAAGCATCTCTTTGTAGATGCTTTTTCTTATGACTAAAACAAGCAATTAGCACAATGAGGTGATGCCATTGGGAAAGTAAATAAAGGTGGAGCTAAAGGTAAATATGCTGAATGGCTCGCAGAAGAAGGATTAATAAAGATTGAAGGATGGGCTAGGGATGGACTTACGAATGAGCAAATAGCACAAAATATAGGCGTGACAGCTAAGACCTTGTACGAGTGGCAAAATAAGTATAGTGAGATTTGTGATGCCTTAAAAAGAGGGAAAGAGGTTATTGACCGTCAAGTCGAAAATGCCTTATTAAAACGTGCGCTAGGCTACAAATATGATGAAGTAACAAAAGAGATGGTCGAAGATGGTTCTGGTCGATTAGAAGTTACTAAGGTTGTCACAAAAGAGGTGCAACCAGATGTAACTGCTCAAATCTTTTGGTTAAAGAACCGTAAACCTGTGGAATGGCGCGATAAGCAACAGGTTGAACATAGTGGCATTATGAATATTAACAATCCTATGAAAGACCTCACAACAGAGGAACTAAGGAAGTTGATTAACAAATGACAGATGAACAATTAAAAGAGCTGAAAAAACAAGCCCAATTAGAACTCGCAAGACGTGAGTTCTTTTATTTTTGCCATTTGTTAGCACCTAAGTTTTACAAAGAAAATCGAAAATACTTAGTTGAACTGTGTAACGAAATGCAAGATTTTTATGAATCTGACGATGAGGTATTAATTATTAATGTTCCTCCTCGTCATGGTAAATCACGTTCCGCTTCCATGTTTGCTCAATGGGTATTTGGTCAAAATCAAGAAGAAAAGATAATGACAGGTTCATACAACGAAATGCTTTCAACGACATTTTCAAAAGCTGTTCGAAATGGCATATCGGAAGTTAAGGCTGATGCCGACGCAGTTGTGTATAGTGATATATTCCCTAGCACAACGATTAAACAAGGTGATGCTGCTATGAATTTATGGAGCCTTGAAGGTGGTTACAACAACTATCTCGCTACTTCTCCAACAGGTACAGCGACAGGGTTTGGGGCTTCTTTACTTATCATTGACGATTTAATAAAAAATGCCGAAGAAGCTTTTAATGAAAATACCTTGGATAAGCATTGGGAATGGTTCACGAATACCATGCTCTCCCGACTTGAAGAAGGTGGGAAAATCATCATCATTATGACGCGTTGGTCCTCAAAAGATTTAGCAGGGCGAGCGCTTATTCACTTTAAAGAAGAAGGTAAGAAAGTCCGTCATGTAAACATGAAAGCTCTACAAGACGATGGAACAATGCTTTGTGACGAGGTATTAAGCCACAAGTCATATGAGAGCAAAACTAGAGCAATGCGCCCTGAAATAGCAGCAGCTAACTATCAGCAAGAGCCTATTGACCAAAAAGGCCGTTTGTACACATCCTTTAAAACGTATGACGGCGAACTGCCTCAGTTTAAACAAATCAAGAATTATACTGATACAGCAGACGAAGGTAGCGACTACTTATGTACCATTAATTATGGTGTGACGTTTAACGATGAAGCATATGTACTAGATGTGCTTTATACGAAAGACGGTATGGAGGTAACGGAACCAGCAACAGCAAAAATGCTCTATGAGGATAAAGTTAATGTTGCTGATATTGAATCTAACGGTGGCGGTCGAGGTTTTGCGAGGTCAGTTGAACGTTTGCTTAAATCGAATCATAATTCGAATAAAACGCGCATTAATCCGTTTCACCAATCGAAAAACAAAAAAGCGCGTATTTTATCCAATGCTACTTGGGTAATGGACCATATTTATTTCCCGAGCGACTGGCGTTATAGATGGCCAGAATATTATAAAGCAATGACGGAATACCAAAAAGAAGGTAAGAACAAGCATGATGATGCACCGGACGCTACAACAGGTATCGCTGAAAAAATCGGCGCTGGTAGCCTATACAGTTTTGAATAGACAAGAGGTGATAAAGTGACATATTTTCCGTTTCAAGGTGTCGTGACAGACACCGAAATTATCAACGCCAACATCGTTGCGAATGCAAATAAGCAGATAAGCGATGTTAAATGGCTTGAAAATGAAATCAACAAATTTAAGAAATCAGAAAGACGAAAGTGGATGCTGACAGGTGAGGCATACTATGAGGGCGAACACGACATCTTGCACCATAAACGCAAGGTTATCGGTGAGGGTGGACGTTTAATCGTAAATGAAAATTTACCGAACAATAAGCGCATCGACAATCAATACGCTAAGTTAGTAGACCAAAAGGTTAACTTCCAACTCGGCAAGCCGCTAACGATTGAAAGTGAAAAAGATGATTATGTTAAAAAGCTACAAACGATACTCAACAAGCGTTTTCACCGTACTTTACGTAACGTGGGGCTCGATGTGTTTAACGGTGGCATTGGCTGGCTATACCCCCATTATGATGAATATGGCAATTTTAACATCAAACGTTTCAGGCCGTGGGAAATCATACCGTACTGGCATGATAGTGACCGCACTGTTTTAAACTTTGCTATCAGATTGTATGAGGAATTAGTTTATACAGGTGATAAAGAAGAAGTGCAGGAAAAGGTAGACGTATTCACCACACACGGTGTTGAACATTATGAGTTTATTAACGGCAAGCTGTATAAAGACGTGACTAAGCCTGATGTATCTCCATATATCATTATTAGTGATGGAGAGGAAATGAAAGGTGCTAACTGGCGGAGAGTGCCCCTTATTCCTGTTAAATTTAATAGTGTCGAGATACCGTTAATTAAGCGTGTGAAATCACTACAGGACGGCATCAACAAAATGCTTAGCACGTTTGAAAACAACATGGAGGAAGATTCACGCAATACAATCCTGATATTGCATAATTATGACGGCCAAGACTTAGGAGAGTTCAGACGCAATTTAGCGCAGTTCGGCGTTGTTAAAGTACGTTCGGGTGATGGAGCCAACGGAGGCGTGGAAAGCTTATACATCGAAGTAAACGCCGAAAACTATAAGTCAATCCTAGCCTTATTTAAAAAGGCTCTCATCGAAAACGGACGTGGATATGATGCGAAAGACGAACGCATGAGCAACAACCCGAATCAAATGAATATCCAAAGCATGTACGCTGACATCGAATTGGACGCAAACGGCTTCGAGGTGGAGCTACAAGCGTCATTTGAAGAATTACTTTGGTTTATTGATATGCATTTAGCCAACACCAAACAAGGCGATTTCGAGGACGAGCATGTTAATATCATTTTCAACCGTGACATGCTAATAAACGAAAAAGAGGTTGTTGAGATATTAGAGAAATCGCCGTATCTATCCATAGAAACGAAAATAGCGCAACATCCGTACACCAAAGATGTGGAACTTGAATTGAAGCGATTAGAAAAGGAACGACAGCAGTATTTCAACGAAATGGACAACTACGAAACGACCTTCCAACAAAGGCGAGGTGATAACAGTGATTAGAAATATCACTAGTTCCTTATTACTTATAGTGTTGCTCCCAGTAGTTCTATTGATGTCACCGTTGATATTACTATGGGCTATGCTCACGTGGCGATTGAGGTGAGGTATATTGACCAAGAGTAGAGAGTATTGGCGTAAACGTTTTGAGTTATTAGAGGACGCGCAACACAGGCGTTCTCTTTTTTACTACGACGACTTAGTTAAGGCGTATATTCACACGATGGACGACTTGGAAAAAGACATCCTCAAATGGTACAGCAGATTCGCCGAAAACAACGAAATCACACTAGATGAAGCTAAAATGCTGCTAAAAAGCGATGAATTAAAAGAGTTCCGTTGGACGGTTGAGGAATATATCAAATATGGAAAAAAGAATGCCGTCAATCAAAAGTGGATGAAAGAACTCGAAAATGCGTCCTCTCGTGTCCATATAAGCCGATTAGAGAGTTTACGAATACAAATGCAACAGCATATCGAAAAGCTGTATGACGGTCAAATAGAGGGCTTTGAGCGCTTTATTAAAGAGCAGTACCAATCGCAGTATTACCATACAGCTTACGAGGTGCAAAAAGGTTTTAACGTTGGTTTTACCATGCAAGTACTTAATGACAGATTGTTAGATAAGGTTATCAGCAAGCCATGGACAGCCGATGGTATGACGTTTAGCAGGCGCTTATGGCGTGATAAAAATGTGTTGATTGATACGCTGTATACGCAACTTGTACACAATATTTCGACAGGTAAACATCCAGAATCAATTATTAAAGTTTTGCATCAAAAATTCAACTCAACTAATTCTAGGTATCAAATCAGCCGCTTAGTCATGACCGAATCGGCTTTTTTTAATGCGGCAGCACAAAAAGAGGTGTTTAACGAATTAGATGTAGATAAATACGAGATTGTAGCAACACTTGACGGTAAAACAAGTGATATTTGCCAGTCGATGGACGGGAAAGTATTCAAGATGAGTGATTATGAGCCTGGTGTCACAGCCAATCCATTTCACCCTTTTTGTCGTACTACTACAGCACCATGGTTTCCTGATGATTACAGTCAAAGAGTAGCTAGAGATAGAGACGGTAAGGTGTATTACATTCCGAGCGATATTAAATACCCACAATGGAAAGAGAGGTTTGTAAAATGACGAAATTCATAAAAATACATTTAAAGAGCCACGAAGACTATAAAATTGAAGAAATAAAATCTGTAATAGAAGAAGAAAAAGGAGTACGAGTTCATGCGAGTGAAGGAGAGTTATTCATTCCGTATGATAATCTTCTTTTCTATTCCATTTCCAATGAAAAAGAACAAGTGGTTGCTCCTGTGAAATATCGCGCAAAGTCGTTTCCGTCGGTAGTGAATGAAGTCTTTCATTATGTAGTTGGAAGCACGGTAAGTGAATTCCAAAACTTTGTGGGAGGAAACACAGGTTGGAGTATAGGAGATTATGGAGAGCTTTATATCCACGCATGGGATGGTACTCAGAAAGCGCAGTTTGGGGACTACATCATTAAGAACGAAAAAGGCGAATTGCATCTATGCAAGCCCGATACTTTCAAGGTTATTTATGAAAAAGTTGGTGATTGAATGATTGATTTTAATGAAAAAAGGGCTGAACGTGACGGAATTATCACCGTAAAAGCAACGTTAGAGCACCTACTTCAAAATGTCGAACAAATAGAACGTGTGTTTAGTGTAGTAAAATTAAAAGATGGCACCATTAAGGTATCTGCTTCTGATGGTAGTGCTTTGGAAGCTTTAGGAATGTTGGAAGTGGCGAAATTCGATATCGTTGAAGATATGTATGAGTAAAAACCATTTTGCTAGTATCGGCAGAATGGTTTTTATTATGGCGTAAAGTAGCGTCAAACTGCTGATATAGCGGAGAGGTTTGGTGGTCTATGAATCTCGCAACTATGCGTTAAATAGCAAATTATAATTTTAGGAGGACATGAAAATGCCGTTAAACCAACAAATTGAAAATAATTTTATGTATCACAGTCCGAAAGAAGGGCAACAGGAAAAATATGAAGCTATTCGCGAAAAGGCAAAAGAGCTTGCTTATTTAATTGATGAAACATGTCCTAATTCACGTGAAAAGTCAGTAGCTATGACAAACCTTGAAACTGCTGTGATGTGGGCAAACGCAGCTATTGCACGCAACGAATAATTATTCGTCTTTTTAGCGCTTTATGACGTTAAACTGAAAGTGTTTAACCTAACAGGCCGTTACCTGTAAAAAACGAATTAGGAGGCAATACAAATGAAAAAAGAAGATTTACTAGCAATGGGATTGAGCGAGGAACAGGCAACTGCCATTGTTGAGAAATACGGAAACATGATTCCAAAAGAGCGTTTTGACGAAGTGAATAATGCAAAAAAGGCACTTGAAGAACAGGTGAAAACGCATGAAACACAGTTGAAGGATTTGCAGGAAAAGGCTAAAGGCAATGAGCAACTCCTAGCGACAATCACAGAACTACAACAGGCTAACGAAACAGCCAAAACAGAGTACGAGCAGCAACTTACTAACGAACGCATGAGCGCCGCTTTAAAACTATCGCTAAACGGTAAAGTGCATGACGTAGACTTAGTAGCGGCCTTGATTGACCGAAATGCAATTGAATTGGATAAGGACGGAAACGTCACTAAAGGACTAGATGAGCAGCTTAAAACACTGCAAGAATCAAAGTCCTTTTTGTTTGTGCCTGAAAAGGCCGAAACAACGCAGTTTAAAGGTTTCACCCCTGCAGAAGCTCGTACAGGAGGTGGCGGTGGTGCAGAGTTTAGCTTAGGCAAACTAATAGCGGAAGAACGTTCAAAAGGCACCGAGCAATTAGATACTGCTCGCGAAAAATATTTCGAATAAATAAGGGAGATGAAAATAAATGAGTAAATTTGTAGAAACAACTTATACAAACAAAAAGGAAATTTTAAAGTTTCCAGACCACTATGTAAATTTAGCAATTACTGTTTCTGATGTAGGGGTTACTGCCAATAGTGAAGGTAAAAAAATCGTACCAGCTGGGACTATTTTGGGTGGTGGCGTGTTAGAGGATGATACTATCGAGGCGGTAAAAGCAACGACTGACGAAGGCGTGTCAAATGCTGAAGGGATTCTGTTTAATGATACCGATGTAACACATGGCCCTGCTTCCGGTGCGTTACTGATTCATGGTTTTGTTGCTTTAGATAAGTTGCCTACAGCACCAACAAATGAAGAAAAAGCAGCATTAAAACAAATTACATTTTTAAAATAAGAGAGGATGAAAGTTAATGCCAACAATTTTTGATTTAGTAAAAGCGAAAGAAATTGCGGATTATTATGAAAACAACCCATCGAATAATATTCCGTATTTAGGAGCGACACTGTTCCCACCTAAAAAACAATTAGGTTTAGATTTGAGTTGGATTAAAGGCTCGAAGGGTTTACCTGTAGCCTTGATGCCGTCTGAATTCGATGCGAAAGCAACGCTACGTGACCGTATTGGCTTTAAAAAAGTAGAAACAGAAATGCCATTCTTCCGTGAAGCGATGCGAGTAGGAGAGAAAGACCGTCAAGAGTTGAATCGTTTGTTATCATCTAATTTAGATAGCATGACACGAACTTTAATCGCTAATATTTATGATGACATTACGAATCTAGTGAACGGTGCCAATGTACAGCCTGAGCGAATGATTATGCAGCTACTTTCCACAGGTAAAATTAAAATCACAGCAAATCGCCAAGATTTTGATTATGACTATAAAATGAAAACTGATCATAAAGAGGCCCTTGCAGGAAATGCTGTATGGAGCAATGCTGATGCTACACCAATTGAGGACATTATCCGTTGGCAGGACACTGTAGAGGATAATACAGGTGTTCGCCCAACAAAAGCTATTTTAACGCGTAAAACGTTTGGTTATTTATTAAAGCACCCGAGCATTCGTTTGGATATGAACCCGTTAGGTGGGCAAAATATCATCTTAACCGATGCAATTTTGAAGCAGTACCTACAAGACAAACTAGGTATTTCAGTTGCAGTATATAACAAAAAGTATCTTGCTGAGGATGGCACTTCAAACAACTTCTATCCAGATGACTTCTTTACGCTTATTCCGGATGGTACGTTAGGCAATACTTACTACGGTACAACGCCAGAGGAATCAGATTTACTAACAGGTCAGTCAAATGCCGAGGTTTCCATTGTTAACACAGGTGTTGCAATTACAACAGTTAAGGAGCCACATCCAGTAAACGTTGAAACGATTGTGTCTGAAATCGTAATGCCAAGCTTTGAAACAATCGATAACATTTTCATCGCGCAAGTAAACTAAATAGGCTGGTGATTACATTGGCAAACATTAAAGTAAAAATTAAAGAAGGCGCTTTTCCTGTGAGATACAAAGGAGAGCGCTTTTTAGTTGGTCAAGAATTGACGGTTGATGAACCACATTTTAACGGTGCAATCATGGAGCGGTTGGCGGTAACGGAAGAACCAAAAAAGCCTGCTGCACGGACAAAGAAAACGACTGAAAGTGAGTGATAGCCATGTCAGTCAAGATAAAAGTTATTGATGTAAAAAATCGGATTGAAGCTTTAGGGGTTACTTTATCGAGTGCCCCTGCAAGCTCGGACGATTATTTAATCGGTTTTGCAATTGATAAGGTAATGAACTATATCAACAATCAAACCAACCTATCAAGCATACCGAGAGAATCATATAATCATGCTGTCGATATGGTTGTAGGTGAGTACCTTGCTACCAAAAAAGCGATGGGGCAGTTAGACGTGGAAACGATTGATTTTACGATGGTCGCTAAAAAGGTCCAAGATGGCGATACGAATGTGGAGTTTGCAGTTAATTCAGATGCTACTAATACGCCTGAGGGTCAATTTAATGCCTTTCTTGCGTATTTAAGGCATGGTGAACTTAATTGGTCCAAGTACAGGGTGCTTATATGGTAAATGCTCGTAGGAAAGCAATCCAAAGCTTGTATAGAGGGGTATGTACAGTAATAGCATGGGAAAGCATAACAAACCCTGTTACCAAAATAACTACCCAGCAAGAAGTAATAAAATTCGTAAATGAGCCATGTAAATTATCTCAAGAAAAGCAAACTACCACTTCCGATACTGGTGGTCCTGCCATTATCACTAAGACCACCAAATTGTCATTAGCTCCTGAACTTGATGTACCTGCAGGTAGCAAAATCATTGTTACTCAAGATGGAGTAACTAATGAGTACACCCGCAGCGGCAAGCCTGATGTACACATGGACCATCAACACATTATGTTAGAGGATTTTCAGAGGTACGCATAATGGCAAAAGTAAAGGTAAATTACAAACAGTTGGAGCGATTGCAACGGCGCATTAGTAAGTTTGCCCAAGTGGATTTAGACGCCTTTTGTGAGGCTATGGCGAAGGAGTTAGCAGCTCGAATGCTTGCAAAAGTAATCAAGCGTACTCCTGTTGGTGAGTATACGGATGGGCGTGTTGGTGGAAATTTAAGACGAGGATGGACTGCTAGTAGCGAGAGAGAGGCTGAACTCTCAGCTACTTTTGGCGGAGGTACAGGAGCTAGCAAATTTGCTCAGTCCTTGACTGTGAAGAAATCAGGTAATAATTACGAAATCGAAATTACAAATCCTGTAAGTTACGCGAGTTACGTTGAATATGGGCACCGCACACGAAACTTAAAGGGCTGGGTACCAGGGAGATTCATGATGACTATTTCGGCGGATGAACTAGAGCAACAAGCCCCAGCAATTATCGAACGAAAGCTAAAGGCAAAACTCATGGAGGTGTTCAAATAGTGGAAATTATGGATATTATCATCGCCATTTCTCGCAAATTAGATGCGGAATTTGGTGAGGATTGCAAAAAGTACATTGACCAAGTGCCCCAAAACTTTGAAACACCTTCATTTTTTATTCAGTTTTTAAACTTGGAGCACGTTCAGCAGATAGGTAAGCGATGGAAGATTACACCGTTGTTTAATGTGCAGTATTTCCCGCTTAAGGGAGCGTCAGAGAGCGCTAATATGAGCTTAAAGGTGCAACAAGCCCTAAAGGATATTGAGCTATTAAACGGCTCTATAATGCTTGCTAGAGGGGCTAACAGCGAGGTTGTGGACGGTATTGGTCATAACTTCATGCGGTTTGATTTTTTCTTGCAAGTTGTGGAACAAAAAACATTTATGGAATCGCTAAGACACTACGAAAACGGAGAGAGGTGGGGTATAGTTGGCGAAGAATGAAGCTATTAAAGAAAAAGCGAATGTGACAGGCGAAATGGTTGGAGAAATGATTAAATCAGCCATGCCGACATTTACAAAAGAGCAACTGGTTAAAAGTAAAAAATACGAACATCGACGAGATGCATTGAACGCTTTGCTACAAGATGGCAAGGCGTATTCTTATGCTCAGGTCGATGAAATTCTTAATAAATTCGATAAAGGAGTGAGGTAGAGTGGCATTAGGTGGAGGTTTCTTCTTAACACAAAATAAAGTGTTACCAGGCACGTATCATAATTTTATTAGTGCAGCACGTGCATTCGTGAACTTATCCGATCGCGGATATGTTGGGCTACCAATCGTTCTTGATTGGGGCGTAGATAGCGAAGTATTCGCTGTAACACAAGAGGATTTACAAAAGGACAGTCGTAAAATATTTGGCTACGATTACACGCACGATAAGCTAAAGGGTATTCGTGATGTATTCAAAAATGCGATTACGGTGTACTTTTATAAGCTTGCTGTAGATGCAGTAGCAGCTCAAAATGATTTTGCTACAGCTAAATACAAAGGTGTGCGAGGTAATGATATTACCATTGTGATTCAAGCAAATGTAGACGAGCCAACGAAGTTTGATGTAAAAACGCTATTAGATGGCGTTACGGTTGATGAACAGGTGGCAGTAACAACTGCTGCTGATTTAGTAGCAAATGATTATGTAACGTTTAAAAGTGGTGCAACACTTGCGGTTACAGCAGGTACACCATTAGCCGATGGCTCAAATGGCACAGCTATTACAGGTGGTGCCCATCAAGAGGCATTAGATGCACTAGAGGCTTACGGCTTTAATACACTAGGTTGCTTATCTTCAGAGCCAACAATTAAATCGCTGTACGTAGAGTATACGAAGCGTATTCGTGACCAAGTGGGAGGTAAATTCCAACTTGTAGGTCACAAACTCGGCACGACAGACCACGAGGGTGTTATCGATGTACAAAACGACGCGATGGGTGATGAAGTATTTGCTGCTGTCTATTGGGCAACAGGAGCACAAGCAGGCGTGCCGGTAAATCGTTCAAATACAAACAAACGCTATGACGGCGAATTTGAGCTAGATATGTCCGAAACAAAGACACAGCAACAACTTATCGCATTAATCAAAAATGGTAAATATGTGTTCCATCGCGTTGGTGATGAAGTGCGTGTACTTGAGGATATCAATACATTCACATCCTTCACAGTAGATAAAAATGAGAATTTCAGCATGAATCAAGTCATTCGTGTGCTTGATCAAATTGCCATTGACACGGCAGCTTTATTTAACAATCGCTATCTCGGCAAAGTACCGAACGACCAAGATGGCCGTATTTCACTTTGGAATGATATTGGCGCTCATCGCATGGAGCTACAGCGTATTCGAGCTGTTCAAAATTACAATAAGGATGAGCTTACTGTAGAACAAGGGAACTCTAAAAAATCTGTTGTAGTAAATGAGGTTGTCATTCCGACTGTTGCCATGTCGCAACTATACATTACTACTGTGGTAGCTTAAGGAGGGAAATAGTATATGGATAAAATCGGATTATTGTTGCCGTTAGATTTACAATACTTCGCTGAAACAACAATGCATGCGCGTGATGCTGTCAGCGGTGCTCAAGGACGTGCATTCGTCACAATCGAGGGCAATCGCTATTTATTTGCGCAGCTAATCAATTTAGAAGCCAACATGGAGAAAACAAAAACGCAGGTGCCGATTATGGGCCGTACAGGTAAGGGGAACAAGGCTACAGGTTGGGAAGGTACAGGCTCAGCTACATTCCACTTCAATACATCAATTTTCCGCCAGCTGTTAAAGCGCTATAAAGATACAGGACAAGATATTTATTTTGATATTCAAGTGACGAATGAAGATAAATCTTCTACTGTAGGCAGCCAAACAACAATTTTAATTGACTGTAATCTTGATGGTGGTATTATTGCGTCACTCGATGCAGATGCAGATTATTTAGAGGACACAATCGACTTTACTTTCGAGGATTGGGATATGCCGATTGAGTTCGCTACCTTACCTGAAATGCAATAAGAGCTTGCTACGGCAGGCTCTTTTATTTTGAAAAGGAGTGGGAATAATGCGCGTAAACATTACATTTAAGAATGCTGAAGAACTTCAAGTTTTATTACAAAAGACCATCACTCTAGCAAAAGAACTTGAAGAAAGCCTTCAGCAAATAAAAGAACTAGAATTAGAATTTGAAACCGAAATGAATTAGAATTTCATTTTATTTTTAATATATTCGTTAGTTGCTGTATCAAGCATTGTTTGCCAATTTTTAAATTTCGTATTTTGGCTCACATGATGGTCCATATCAACATCGGGGATGGCTTCAAAATCTTCTTGAGATTCAACCTTAAAGTTACCAGCAATTAAAAAATCATTAAAAGAACTAAAGTTTGTGTGACGTTTCATGAATGATGGAACGAATAAATCGTCAAAGGAAATCCTGTTTTCCCTTTTAGCTTTTTTTGAAGCTCTTTCCATGCTTTTTAATTGTTTTTGTAACTTATTAAGGCCTTTAACTTTGATTTTGGACATAATATTCACCTCCTCCATTTCAATATTCGACATGGAGGAGAAAATACCTATTAATTATATTGGAGGAAATGACAAATGAGTAACTTACAAGCGTTTTTCGCGCATAACAAAAAGAAACAGGACAATATTAAGCGAGCGATTTCAAAAAGTTTCGTTGACGAAAACGGAAATGCCGTTGAATGGGAGTTTGCGCCAATCTCACCAGAACGTGATGCTGAGCTTAAATCGGAATCTACAAAGCGCTCTTTGATTACACAAGGTAAGCGCAAAGGGCAGTACAACACTGATTTTGACCACTTTAAATACCAGCGTCTTTTAACAGTTGAATCTATTGTATTCCCTAACCTAAATGACAAAGAGCTGCAAGATTCGTATGGCGTTTTAGGAGCTGATGAATTGCTTGGTAAAATGCTAACAATCGGTGAAATTGCAGAAGCGGCAGCGGCAGCACAAGCGGCAAATGGCTATGAGGTTGAGCTTGACGAACTCGTAGAAGAAGTAAAAAACTAATCGAGGACGGTGATGGTGACGCAAACGTCATGCACTGGTGGGTGCACAAAATGCGTCGCCTGCCGTCCGAGTATTTAGCGCTGTCTTTAGTAGATAAAGCGTGTCTAATAGCGTCTTTACAGGTTAAGATTGACGAGGATAAGAAGCAGGAGCGTGAGGCTAAGCGTGGGTCTAAGAAGGGGCGGAAGCGTTAATTTATCCAAATATGAAAATAGGCATAGAAATCACCTTATCTTCCATGTATATTAGTTATAGATATACATAGGAGGTGCTATATGGCAAAAAATAAGGTGGTTGCTGGCGATTATCTTAATTGCTCTGTGGTGAGAACATTAGGGCTTATTAGTTTAAACTCAGGATTTAAACAAATTTTGCAATTAGATCAATCAACTATAGCAAATTATGAATTGATTACAGAAGAGCATAGAAAAAGTGCTGTTTCTGGCGTTTCACGAGGTTTAGTTGGAGGAGTTTTATTGGGACCAGTAGGGTTACTCGCTGGGCTAAGTGCCAAAAATAAAGGAACACATCATGTTGCTATTGAATTTAGGGATGGTAAAAAGAGTTTAGTGGAGATAGATGATAAAATATATAAAATATTAATCCAAAAAATGTTTAATGCATCCAATGCCTCTATCTTTGATAACAATCCACCGGTAGACAACAATACAAGTAATAGTGGTATTAATAACAACAATTATAATACACAACAAAAAAAGAAAGGTTGTTTACCTATTGGTTGCTTAGCAATTATAGCATTCGCTGTCATTTTTGCTATTGTAATAGGGAACTTGCAAAACACTGAAAAAAGCTCAGTAGAAACAATTATTGATGTTACTCAATTTAGTAAAATAAATAGCGCAAAATTAATTGAAATCATGGGAGAACCACAAAGAATCGAAGATTATGAATGGCGAGTACCTAAAACTAATCAAGAAATAGTTGGGAAGTTATATGTATATGAAGACAGTAAATACGAATTCATTTTATTCGATGATATTGTTATGCAATTAGATATGTATTCTGGGCAATCTAAAGGAGATACAACTGATATTATAGGTAGTTTTGAGAATAAGGATGATATTTTCAAACTATTTGGTATTACACCTTCTTCAAAAATGAAAAAAGAAGCTGATACGAACTACGCATTACGTTATGAAAATGTTTCTGACACTGTAGAAAGCGTGCGGATATTTGACATTGAAAATGGGGAATTTGGTATGGCGAAATTTACGTATGATTCAAAATATTTTAGATAGATTTTCAAAAGCTACTCTTATGGGTAGCTTTTTGTTATGGCAAAAAGGAGAGGGAACATGGCAACGATACGTACAGCAATTAATATGACAGATAATTTAAGTCCTGTTTTTCGCTCGATAAATAGTGCATTGCAACTTACGGTTAGTGGATTTCAAAATCTTGAAGGTGCTTCGGGAAATGCTGTAGACGTTTCGCGCTTACAACAAGCGCAGCGTGAACTAGCACGAGTAGATAAAATGTTTAATCAAATCGAAAACGAAATTCGTGATGCTGAGAATGCACAAGGAAAATTTAACAATAAAATTAGAGATGGTACAACTGCTGTAGATGGGTTAGTAAATAAAGTAGGTGCCTTAATAGGTGCTTATTTGTCATTACAAGGATTAGGTAACGTACTTGCTATTTCTGACCAGATGGCTAATACTACAGCTAGATTGGACTTAATAAACGATGGAATGCAAACAACAGCAGAATTACAACAAGTGATTTTGGATAGTGCTCAACGCTCTCGAGCATCCTACTCAGAAACCGCAGATACTATAGCAAAATTGGCGATGAATGCTGGCGATGCATTTGGAACAACAATGGAAGCAGTAGCATTTGGTGAACTACTGAACAAGCAGTTTGTAATTGCAGGAACAAATACAGAAGGTATTTCATCAGCTACCTTACAGTTAACGCAAGCTCTGGGTTCGGGTGTACTCCGAGGAGAGGAATTAAATGCAGTATTCGAAGCGGCTCCAACCATCATTCAAAGTATTGCAGATTATTTAGGTGTAGGTATTGGAAAGATAAGAAAAATGGCATCAGATGGCGAAATTACTGCTGATATTGTGAAGAATGCAATGTTTACAGCTGCTAATGATATAAATCAAAAATTTGAAAGTATGCCTATAACGTGGGCGCAAACATGGAAAACATTTAAAAATGAAGCTTTATGGGCGTTTGCTCCAATTTTACAAATAATAAATGATATTGCTAATAGTGAAAGGTTTAAACGATTTAGTGCAAGTGCAACGCAAGCTTTGCACATCGTAGCGGGGGCTGTGGAAGCAGTTTTTAACTCAATAGTGTTTATTGGCTCACTTGTATACGATAATTGGTCATTTATAGCTCCTGTCATTGGAGCTGTTACAGCAGCATTAATAATCAATGCAGCTGCGTGGGCGTGGGCGAATCGCGAAATAGTAATTAATATTTTCATGATGATGACAGCGTCATTACGCAATCTGTGGTATGTGGCAACGACAGTTTTATCTACATGGGCTACATACGGGTTCACAGCTGCAATGGCAGCTCTCAGCATCGCAATTTCAGCGAATCCTATTGGGTGGCTAATTGGAGCTATAGTAGTATTAATTATGTTATTTTACCTTGCTGTAGCCGCAGTCAATAAATTTGCAGGTACATCAATAAGTGCAACAGGATTAATAGCCGCAGCGTTTGCAGTATTAGGAGCTTATATTTACAACCAAATCGCATTTATTTGGAATATCATAGCTGCATTAGTCGAGTTCTTTGTTAATGTGTGGAAACATCCAATGTACTCAGTAAAAAAATTATTTTATAATCTTGCGGAAAATGTACTAAATCAAGTGATTGCTATGACCAAAGGTTGGGACGGATTTGCAACAAGCTTTGTCAATGCGATTATAAAAGCCGTCAACCTAGCTATAGAAGCGTGGAATTGGTTTATTGACCTATTGCCTGAAGGTTTTGCGGCAGAAGTTGGCTTAGGTAAAGGAGGAACATTTGATTACCGAGAGTCTATCACTAGCGACTTATTAAATGTTAAGGATTTACTAGGGAAAGGCGTAGGAGATCCGCCAGATGATTATTGGGAAGCGCCAAAAATGGAGCCTATTGCTTTGGCAGATGCAGCTAAATCAGCCTATGACTGGGGCAAAAACCTTCTAAAACCTGAAAAGGAAAAAGAGAATGGAAGTCCTGTTGAAGACGCCATCAACGATGCCCTAGCTCTTGGCGACAAAGTGAAGGAAGGCAACGACGCAGCAAAGAAAACAGCTAAAAACACAGGCAAGATGGCAGATGGAGTTAAATTTTTAAATGACGAGCTGAAATATTTGCGTGACTTAGCCGAGCGTGAGGCTATAAACCGCTATACAACAGCCGAAATTCACATCGACAATCGCAGCGAAAATCACATTAACAGCGAGCTAGACATCGACGGTATCGTTGATCGTTTCGGTGAAAAAGTTGAAGAGGTTGCCGAGAAACTAGCGGAGGGGACTGTATACGATGTATAACTTTTTACTTGATGACTTGCAGTTTCCTGTTGCGCCATCGTCCATGAGCACAAAATTTAATAATAAGAATGACACTATCGTCCTCATGAACGAGGGTGAAGTGAATATTTTAAAAATGCCGGGTTTAACGGATATTGAGTTTGAGGTGTTACTACCCAATACGCAATATCCGTTTGCTGTTTATCCGAACGGTTTCCAGCCTGCAACACACTACCTTGAAAAGCTAGAAAAGTTAAAAGTCTCGCAAAAAGATTTTTCTTTCATTGTTAATCGTGCGATGCCAGATGGCTCATTATTATTTGACACGAATATGAGGGTATCGTTGGAAGATTATACGATCGAAGAAGATGCGGAAAATGGCTTTGACGTGAGTGTCACAATCAATCTTAAGCAGTGGCGCCCATATGGCACGAAAAAGCTTGTGCTTAATAAAGCTTCAAGTGCAAATGCTTCTGGAGCAAACAAAAAATCGGCAGCAAAAGTTGAGCAGCAGCGACCAACAACGAGCAAGCAAACGCCTAAAACACATACAGTAAAAAGCGGTGATACGTTATGGTCCATTGCAAAAAAATATTTAGGCGATGGCTCGAAATACACGCAGCTTGCCAAAATCAACAATATAAGTAATCCCAACATTATCAAAGTAGGGCAGGTGATAAAGCTTGGCTAAATGTCAGTTGTTAATTACGTCACGGGGACGAGTGTTTGAGTGCGCGGTGGAAGAAGGTATTACGTGGGAAACACAGCGAAAAGGTGCACCAGGACAGCTTAATTTCAATGTGATTAAAGATGATATTTTGGGCTTCTATGAAGGAGATCAAGTGCGATTTATTTATGATGGAAAGCCCATTTTTAACGGCTTTGTCTTCACGAAAAAGCGCTCGAATAATCGGATTATATCAGTTACAGCATTTGATCAACTGTGGTATTTAAAAAACAAAGATGTAGTCACATACAAGGGTAAAACGGCAGCACAAGTGCTACAAATGCTTGCAAAAGACTTTAGGCTGCAGCTTGGTATCGTGGCAGATACAAAACATGTCATTGCTACCCGTGTCGAGGATACGTCGGAGTTGTTTACTGTATTAGATAATGCATTAAGTATTACAACCAAAAACACAGGCTCTATATATGTCTTATACGATGATTACGGCAAGCTCAATTTACGCGATGTTAAAATGCTCAAGCTTGATATTTTAATCGATGAGGAGAGCGGCGAAACGTTTGAATACACAACATCCATCGCTGATAACACGTACAATAAGATACGTGTATACCGTGAAGACAAGAAAACGGGTAAGCGCGAAAATTACTATGCTCAACACGGCGAAAACATGAATCAGTGGGGCATTATACAGCTTACTGAAAGTCTTGAGGAAGGTGAGAATGGACAGGTCAAAGCAAACGCCTTGTTAGCCTTGTATAATCGAAAATCACGCAAACTGCACATTAATAAAGTGTTTGGTGATACGAGGGTGCGTGGTGGCTCAACGTTAGGTGTGCAAATGTATTTAGGTGACTTAACTGTTGCCAATTTTATGATGGTTGAAAAAGTGAAGCATACATTTTCTGAAAGCGACCATCGTATGGACTTAAGCTTAATCGGGGGTGATTTCGTTGCGTGATATGTCTGATATTGTGAAGGTTTTAAGGCAAGTGGTATTAGAGGCTGTTAATGCACAAAAGCCAACATCTGTTGTATATGGCACTGTGATTAGTACAGCGCCGCTAAAAGTGCAGGTGGATCAAAAGCTTATACTAGAACGTGAAAACTTAAAGCTGACACGAGCTGTCATGGACTATGAAGTAGATATGACTGTTGACCATTCAACTGAAAATAGAGCTGGTGGAAGTGGTGAAGCCGCATTTGCATCGCACAATCACGATTATAAAGGTCGCAAAAAGTTCCTTATTCATAATGGCTTGGTAGTGGGTGATAGGGTGACAATGATTCGTGCAAATGGTGGACAACAGTACATTATCATTGATAAAGAGGTGGTTTGATGCTACCGAATGCTTATTACGAAAATGATGGACTTGAGCTAGATTTTGAGGAAGCTATTGAGCCATCGAAAAATTACAAATTACTATATGACAAAGATCGCTGTGTTGGCTATGTCGATGACTTAGAAGCCATGAAACAAGCGATTTTTTTAATGCTCTCAGTTGAGCGTTACGATCACATTATTTATTCGTGGAATTTTGGTGTGGAGTTTAACGACTTATTTGGCAAGCCCACATATTACGTAGCAAGCGAGGCAAAGCGTCGTATACGAGAGGCTTTGTTGCAGGATGACCGAATTAATGAGGTAGATTCATTTGTTGTTACAACCAAAAAAGGTAAAGTCCATGTGCAATACACAGCTCACACCATTTTTGGTGATGTCACAGGTGAAAGAGAGGTGGAATATTAATGGCCGAACTTAATTTAGATACGACTTACGAAGATTTAATGGCCCAAAAGATGGCAGGCATTGATAACTCGTTAGACAAGCGGGAAGGTACATCGATGATTTATAACGCAACCGCTGCTAACAGCGCAGAAACTGTGCAAATGCTAGTCACGCTTAAAAACTTTGTTGATATGGTATTTGCTGATACAGCCCCCCGTGAATATTTAATTAGACGCGCAGCTGAGCGTGGTTTACAACCCCAACCAGCTACCTATGCACTACGTAAAGGTTTGTTTAACATTGATGTGCCCATCGGCTCACGATACAGCTTAGATGAGCTAAATTACACCGTTATAGAGCGTATCGCATTTGGAGAGTTCATTTTACAATGTGAAACGGCAGGCAATGTCGGTAATATCTTTTCAGGACAACTTATTCCTATTGATTTCGTAGCAGGACTTGAAACAGCTATGCTAACAGATGTGTTAGTGCCAGGCGAAGATGAGGAAGAAACAGAGGCGTTTCGCACTCGCTATTTTAATAGCTTTCAATCGACTGCATTTGGTGGGAATAGGGCGGACTATAAGGAAAAGGTAGGTGCTATGTCTGGGGTAGGCGGCGTGCGTGTATACCGCGCTTGGAATGGTGGGGGCACCGTAAAACTTGTTATCATCGATTCGCAATTCCAAAAGCCATCACAAACCTTAATTGACCAAGTGCAAGCGGCTGTTGATCCAGTGGGAGAAAATGGCGAAGGAGTTGGAACTGCCCCAATTGACCACATTGTCACAGTATTTAGTGTAGAGGAAGCAATTGTTAATATCGGTCTTAATATCACTTATCAAACAGGCTGGACATGGTCCGATGTCGAAGCGAGCGTGCAATTGGTAATCGATGAATACTTTTCAGAATTAGCCGAACAGTGGGCGCAAGCTGTGTCTAAAGAGGAGGATGAACAAGGCGTTGTTATCCGTGTTAGCCAAATTGAGACACGCTTGTTAGGTGTTGATGGCATTTTGGATATCGCAGACACGACACTGAACGGGAATACGACAAACATCGAATTAGGCAGCGAAGAAATACCGAAAAGAGGTGCTGTAAGTGGCTAGACAAGTAAATATTCTTGATTATTTACCACCTATTTTGCTTGAAATTAAAGAACTGAAAGCAATTGCTGGCGTAGAAAATCCAATTTTAGAAAAGCTGTGGCGTATGATTGATGCGACACTTAATAATCAATTTATTATTACAGCAGACGAAAATGGTATAGGTCGCTATGAAAAAATGCTAGGGCTTCAAGTGTCAGATTCGGACACCCTAGAAACTCGTATTTTTCGTGTATTAGCACGCTACCAAGAGCAGGCCCCATACACTTACCGGACGCTTAGATTGATATTAGATAGCTTGTTAGGCGCTGGGAATTACACAATGGAGCGTAATGTCGAAGAGAAATGGTTAGTTGTCAAAATTGAACTTACTGTAAAGCGACAATTTGAAGCTGTTGAGGACACACTCGAGCGTATGGTGCCGCAAAATATGGTTTTAACTGTTGAACTACGATACAACCAACACAGCACATTAGCGCGGTTTACGCATGCTCAATTAGCGACATACACTCATTTACAGTTAAGAGAGGAGGTTTTACCAAATGCCTAATCATACAACAAATTATAATTTAATTAAACCGACACCAGCAGAATTTTATGATATCGAAGTGCACAATGAAAATATGGATACTATTGATACAAATCTTGCAGATGTACAAGAGCAACTTACTACACACTTGGACAATGTTGCAAACATACCTCGTGCAAGATATAAAACAGCAATTTCGAAAAATTTGCCATCCACAACGTGGACTAACGTCGGTTGGGATGTGATGGGTATTGACACAGAAAATTTTGTATCCCAATCAAATAACACCGAAATAGTTATTAATAAATCTGGTGAATATTTAATTACTACAAATGTAATTATAACTGGCACAGCGAACAAGGGATACCGTAATGTTATGATTACAAAAAACGGTAATTATCTTGCTTATCAAAACAACTCAACTACTGATATTGGAATTCCGACCATAAGAACAGTATGTACAGTAGTAGAACATTTGGAAGTAGGTGATATTATTGAAATCCGTGCATATCAAGATAGTGGGATAGAACTTTCGATAGGAGTAGAAAGTTCATTCTCTATTACTAAAATCGCCGGATTTTCTTAATCTTATAACTACCCTACTGGTAGGCTTTATGTGCCTACTCAAATTACAAAATTAAATAATATGTACTTTATCGTGGACTGTTTCCACCACCGTATTTTATATAATGATAATTTGACTGATGATATAGTTGAGTGGACTACAATCGACTACGAATTTGCAGGTTGTCACTCAATTGCGAGTGATGGAAATATTTTTGTGGTTGATAACACAGGACGTAATGAAGTATTAGTGTTTGATTCAACTTTTAAAAGAGTACAAACAATACCAAATGTTGGACATAGACCACATAAAGTAATATTCAAAAACAATAGGTTCTATGTATTGTCAAGTGGAACACAAACCGTATATTGTTATAAAGTTGTGGATAATAGGTTGGTCTTAGAATTTTCTAGAAGGATGGATTTTATGGGATACGCGTATTGTCGCTCAGTGAAAATCATTGATGGACACATGTATTTTGCGACAGATACGCCGAACGTCATTTACAAAGTTAATTATTTAGATGATTCATTTAATCTTGTTGAGTCATATCAATTACCATCAAATATAACTTTCTTAGTAGATGTCGATTATTACAATGGACATTTTTATGTTACAAACTATACCGATATTAACAAAAGCACCGATTTAGTCAATTTTACTAGCGTTTATACCGAGTTAGATTTGCAAGATATTCCTTACTTCACATCCGTCATTGATGGAAAATTATTTTTTACCGAAGTAGGCGAAATTCGAAATGCTATACATTCGGTTGACTACATTGGAACGCATACCGTATATTATTCTTTCGATGGTTTAGACATTTCATCTGAAAGGCGAAGGGAAATGTATCCTAGATAATAGTCCCACAATGTGTAGTAAATCAATAAAAAGTTAATATCAAATAGTTATCAGCCTTCCACATTTATTGTGGGAGGCTTTTTATATTAAAAATAGGAGCGTGAAGCTTATGGAGGGAATTAATTTGGAATATCTAGACGTGGCACATTTATATTTATTTGGAGGGGTAAAATTTATTGATTTATTATTGCTTTTAATGACTTTGGATATCGTCACAGGGTTATTTAAAGCTTGGAAAAATGGTAACTTGTGGAGCCGCAAAAGCTTGTTTGGGTATGCTCGTAAGTTGCTTGTATTAATTGTAATCATCACAGCAAACATTATCGACCAGGTATTGTCGCTAAATGGCACACTCACATTTGCGACAGTACTTTTTTATGTTGCAAATGAGGCTTTGAGTATTACGGAAAATATGGCGCAGCTTGGTGTATTGGTTCCACAAAATTTAGCTGAAAAATTGAAAGTCATCGAATCAACTAAGCATGAAAAAGAGCATCCAGTGAGTGAGATTGCTCAAGAGTTGGCCGGAAAGGGTGTTGATAAAAAATTGAAAGACGGTGACACAAAATGAGCGTCACAACTACTTGTCGCGACTTATCTGAGCTATTACCAGCTGCGCAAATTGCATGTAGATTGCTGTTCCAAGAATGTTATAAGACAGGCATTCGCAATATTTTTATTACCGAGACTTATCGCAGTCAAGAGCGCCAAAATTACTTGTATGCACAGGGACGTACAAGACCAGGTGCGATAGTGACTTGGACGTTAAACAGTAATCATAAGTCACGTCTTGCGTGGGATATTGCTGTAGCACCACCGCAGTCGTTATATGATATCGCAACGTTAAATAAGGTAGGGGCAATTGCTCGTAAGCTAGGTATCACGTGGGGTGGTGATTGGACAGGCAATATCGACCGCCCACATTTTGAAGTTAAAGCAACATGGAGGATACCAACAGGATACCAGCTTGAAGGTGAGGTAATCGTACCAAGTAATAGCAAGATGCAAGTACAATTAATTGTCAAAGACAAGGAGGAAATAACAATGAATACATGGAATCCAGCAAGCCCTGCAATGCAAACGGCAGCAGAGGCTTTTTTAGCGCAGGCAGTCAAGGATGGTATTATCCAAGAGTCTCATTTAAAAGACCTGCAAAACAAGCAAATGACTACTGACCGTTTGCTTGGCTTATACATCACAATTGACCAACGACGAGCTGCAAAATAAAATTACCCCGCCTTTCCGTTGTGGAGGGCGGGTTTTTATTTGTTTATGTGAATTAGATGTATTTAAATTGTTCTTCTACATAGTTGTACATTTCATCTTCGGTAAGTCCTTTGTGTAAATAATGATATATTTCCGCAAAGTGTTTTATCATTTCGTGTTTCTTGTCCCACTCATTTTTCGCATCGGTTTCACTATTTTCTGCAATGTACTTAACAGCACCGTTTTTTATTTTTTTAGCATAAATATAATAGTTGTAAAAAAAATACCTATATACAGGGCTCTTTAGTTCGATGAAATATCTTAAATCAACTTTAGATTTTACTTGTTTCTCGAAAGCTGCTGATTCTAATTCATTGAGTTCTTCTTCAAATGCTTCTCTTGCAGTTGCGTTTGTAACTATTTCACCTAATTCATGTAAAAATTCAAAATGTATGTCTTCGCCAGAATATACATCACTAGGGTTTAATAGACGAATTTCGTCGATTTCATACTTTTTTGCGACGATTTTTTCATGAATTCTCTCATAACTTATCAATTTTTTATAAAAATCTTCATTAAATTCTACTAACATTAATTTTCTCTCCTTTATTGGGTTCTTGTAATAATTATTTATTTTCAAAATGTTTATCAAAGTATTCACCTAGTTTTTCAGCAACATCTAACCCCATACGACCTATATCACTTTTTCCATCGACATAACGTTGTATTGTTCCTTGAGAAAATTCACATTCTTTAACAATTCTATAAGCTGTATGTTCTCCAGCGCCGTTTTTTGATTCTTGCGCCGCTTTAATAACCATCGCAACTTTAGCCTTTAATTCCATTTTATTTTCCCTCCCCTCCCAAGTAGGTTTGCTGACACAGCTCCTATTTACGAAAAAAATCCCATTTATATGACTGCTTTAAATTCTGTGTATACGGATTGTAGCATTTGTAGCTTATTTCCATTGATGTTTTCGCGATTTTCAATCCAAAAACTTGCACTTGTGCGATTTTCGATTAAGAAGCGAGCAAGATTAATTATTTTTAAGACTTCCGATTCTTTCAATCTCTTGTCAAGTAATGCATTGACAAAATTCACAAAAGTTATATTAAATTCATTGCGCAGTTGAACTGCCCACTTAATTTGTTTTTCAGAACCTTCAAGAGCTGGCAGTTCTTCGCCAATCGGGAACGGGAATTTGTATTCAATATTATTGTGATTAAACATCGAATTAGAAACAGGTCTAGTTTTAAATTCAGACCAAGCTTGTTTTAAAGATTCTGAAAAGTATTCTCTAACCTTGCCACCGAATTTAGCAGCACCTTCTTTAGCGATTTCCCATGCGCGAATCATAACGTTTTTCATTTTTAATTCCTCCCTGTTTCCTTTTGTTACTTTTATTATAACACAACTGATATATAATGCAAGTGGAATATAAAATATTTTTAAATTATTTTTCAAAATAAAAAAGCCACTCATTGAGCAACTTGTGAATACATAAATTACCTGTATTCGAAAACGAATGTTTGTTCTATAATAATTACAAACAAACGTTCTGTAAGGGGTGGGCAAAGTGCGAAATCAACTTATAAAAGCAATGCAACGTCAATGGCTTTTGGATATTATATATATGGCGAAGGATGGTAAAATCTCAAAGAGACGTGTGAAAATCATTAAAATAGCTGGCGATACAATGCAGGTTTATTGTTTCAATAAATGCGCTAAACGTACTTTTATAGTAGATAATACACTTGCGATTATGCCTGTTAGTAGAAGAGAGCGTGAAGTCATATGAACTACGACCAAATGCCAAATCGTGATATTTTTTGTATTGATATGAAGTCTTTTTACAGTAGTTGTATCGCGATGCAAGAGGGACTAGACCCAATTAATGACGCAATTGCTGTGGTTGGTAGTCTTACGCAACCAGGGGCTGTAGTGTTAGCAGCTTCGCCAGCGATGAAACAACGCTTTAAAATAAAAACAGGCAATAGACGCTATGAGATACCGAAACATCCTGATATTCGCTTATATGAGCCACGTATGAATTTCTTTTTACGGATGTCGGTAGAAATCACAAAATTAATCATGCAGTATGTGCCACGTGAAGCCATTCATGTGTACAGTATTGATGAAAGTTTTGTGGATTTAACAGGCACTACAAGGCTGTGGGGATTACCAGAAGAAACAGCAAAAACAATACAACAATCAATATATAATCAATTTGGTATTCCGTCCTCTGTAGGCATGGGACCAAATATGTTAATGTCGAAATTAGCGTTAGACTTGGAGGCTAAGCGTACAGGTTTTGCGAAATGGACGTTTGAGGATATACCTAAAAAGTTATGGCCAATCAGACCACTATCCGAAATGTGGGGGATTGGTAGGCAGACAGAGGCAAGCTTAAATGCTATGGGTATATACAGCATTGGCGATTTAGCTAGAGCCGATTTAAAAGAGCTGGAGAAAAAGTTTGGTGTGATGGGCAATCAGTTGTACTACCATGCATGGGGCGTAGATTTATCAACATTCGGTGAGCCGAATATCGATATTAAAAAAACCAAAAGTTTTGGGCAAGGGCAAATGCTCATGCGAGACTATCCAACACGTAAGGAAATATCTATTGTGTTGCTGGAGATGTGCGAGGATGTAATGATGCGGATGAGACGTGCTGGATTCGTCGGGCGTACGATAAGTTTAGGTGTGTCTTATAGTAGGAGAGCGCAAGAAAAGGGCTTTTACAGATCAACAACTTTAAAAGAGCCAACATGTGAAACGATGACGATGTATCAAACGTGTGTGGATTTGTTAGATGAGCATTTTGCGGGTGAACCAGCGAGACAACTTGCTGTGCGGATTTCCAATCTCGAAAAAGTCCAGGGTATACAACTAGATTTGTTTGATGAGCGAAAAGCGCAGCGGCAAGTGCTAGCTCATACTATAGATGAAATTCGTGAGCGCTTTGGTCCATCATCCATTTTACGTGCTGCATCATATACGCCGAGTGGTACAGCAATCCAAAGGAATAATAAAATCGGAGGACACTTAGCTTAATGAAGATATATTAAAACCTCAAGTAAATTCACTTGAGGTTTTTACGCTTGATAACTTTTGTGTTTTTTTGTCCCCCAATATGACCCCTGAACTAAACACATTAAAACATATTAAAAAACAACACCTATTAAAGTAATCATATATTAATAGAAGAAAAACAAATAAAAAAACATAAAAATAGCCGCCATTAAAACGGGTAATTATTGGGTAAATCATAAAAGGCTAGCCGAATTTTCTGGCTAGCCTTTTATGTGAAGTTGCTGATAGAACAAAGAAAGTTGCTGATGGAATGTCGTAAGCTTTTTAATACAGCATTCGCGCTGTAATTTTGTCAGTTGCTTTAAATAAAACGCGATAACGACTTTCATAATAAGTTGATGCGTAGCCTTTCTTTGAGCCATCAGAGTTATCAAATTCCTCATCCGTCATAATCAAAACACTGTCATAAAGCATATCACTGTTATTTAAACGTTGTTGTACTTCATTTGCTAGCTGGAGAAAATCTTCCTTTGTCTCGCCATCATAGAAGCTCGATTCAATGTAAATAGAAGGCTTCACTGGAAGGGAAATATTTGGCTTCCAATAAGGTTGTGATTTGATCAGATCAATAGGCACTTGAATGCTATATGTAACAGAAACTCTGATTGGTAGCTCTTGTAATAAATCCTGTACATATTTTGAACTTTCTTCGCTCCATTGTTGAGATATGTCTCCATCTGTCGAATCATAATGCAATGTGAAATCGACAATGTTCTTTGGCATGAGCCCTGTGCCTACAGACACCGTATATGTCTACGATTTTTGAGCTATATCACTCTGATAAATAAAATCAAATACATAAGAGGCATCTTTAAAAGTATAGCCTCTCGTCTGTAATGAATAATTTTCCTCTGGATAATGCACCTGCAAATAGTTTTCTAACTTTCGTTCAACTAATTAGTACCATGGCGTAGCAATTCGTTACAAAATAAAGAGCGTGTCCGAAAAATATTTCAGACACGCCTTTTTAGTTGGCTGGACGAACCATATTACTGTTTTAAATTTTCCTGAATATCCGCAAAGTAAGGCTGCTGTCCTTGGCGGAAATAAGTAAATAAATAACCTTTATGTTTTTTAATTCGCCCATTGAGGAAATCTTGAT
Organism: Lysinibacillus louembei; assembly: GCF_033880585.1. NCBI lineage: Bacteria > Bacillati > Bacillota > Bacilli > Caryophanales > Bacillaceae > Lysinibacillus > Lysinibacillus louembei. The sequence continues at coordinate 113,432 of NZ_CP137624.1, read as the reverse complement.
AAGAAATTGTTGTTGGGATAATGAGCGAGTGTTTGAATAAATCACGCTCTGTTATGCTCATTGCCGCAAATTCCTCACCAGCAATTGTAGGGTTTTGGCGCAATAGTGTATAAATATTTTTTTGCTGCTCTTTATCTGTACGTTCTTTCCACCAAATTTTACGTGGCTGGAATTGCTGTTCCTGTAAATAATCAAGCTGCATAATATTTTGTACAATCGCTAAATCGACGTTTGGCACTGTTTGTAAAAATTCGAGTAAACGCTGGAATAAATCTTCTAGCTGATGTCCGATACGTGACCAACCACGCATTTCCCAGTAAGTGCCGAAGCTTTGGAAAAAGTCGAATGGTGTTTCGAATACCTCTGTTACTAAATATTCAATTGTGTAATCCATGCGATGGGCATTCCAATACTTTTCAAGTACATCCTCTGCATGCTTAATGCGAACGATATCATCAAAGGTTAGCACATTATTTGAGAAGATTTCGTATGGTGCAATATCGACATATGTGTAGCCGTATTTTTTAGCTTCTAGACGTAGGCCTGTCCCGCGCAGTAGCTTTAAGAAGCCTAGCTGTAATTCCTCTGGGCGCATTGCAAAGACATCGTTAAATGTATCACGGAAGGAAGCGTAGTCCTCCTCTGGTAAGCCAGCAATTAAATCTAAATGCTGGTCGATTTTACCACCTTCTTTAACCATTGTCACCGTGCGTTTTAATTTCTCGAAGTTTTGACGGCGTTTCACAAGCTCATTTGTTAAATCATTTGTCGATTGTACACCAATTTCAAAACGGAACAAGCCTTTCGGTGCATTGTCGTTTAAAAATTGGATAACTTCAGGACGCATAATATCTGCTGTAATTTCAAATTGGAACACAACACCTGGCTTATGCTCATCAATTAAAAATTGGAACATTTCCATCGCATAGCTGCGGCTAATATTGAAAGTACGGTCAACGAATTTAATCGTTCTTGCTCCATTATCCATTAAAAAGCGAATGTCCTCTTTAATTTTTTCACGATTAAAATAGCGTACGCCTACCTCGATGCTTGATAAGCAAAATTGACATTGGAAAGGGCAGCCACGGCTCGTTTCGATATATTGGATGCGCTTGCCGAGATGTGGCAAATCCTCCTCAAAGCGAAACGGTGTAGCAAGCTCACGCAAATCAATTTTCGGTGGCTGTGCATGGATTTTCACTTTGCCATCTTCTAAATAGCAAATACCACGCACATCCTCTAACGATATATCACCATCTAAATAGTGCAGCAGCTCCTTAAAGGAGGTTTCACCTTCACCCATGACGATAAAATCAATTTCCGCATGATTTTTTAGCCAATGGTGCACATCATAGGATACTTCAGGGCCACCTAAAATAACTTTAGTGTTAGGTAAAACTGTTTTTAACATTTTAATCACATGCAAAGTTTCTTCGATGTTCCAAATATAACAGCTAAAGCCGACAACATCGGGCTGCTTTTGAAATAAATCTGACACGATGTTGAAGGCTGGGTCTTTAATTGTATATTCAGCAAGCTCTGGGATGAATTCAGGATAGGCACTTGCTTTTAAATAGCGGATGGCTAAATTTGTATGAATATATTTGGCGTTTAATGTAGCTAATACAATTTTCATAAACTCTCTCCTTTTTTCTAGTTATTATTGTAGCAGTGTAGCGTAAATGCGACAACTTACTAAAAATTGCGACTAACGTTTAATAACAAAATACATCATTTTTCGTTCAGCGTCATAAGCTAGGGATGACAAGATAAATAGCGTGTGATGTGGCTGTCTATTTTTGGAGGAGGCTAGAAACACCATTTGGCCCCAACTAATTAGAAAGCAAATCCATCGTAACAAATAGATATCAACGATATTTTTAGTTTTCTATAAAAAGACAAGCAAACTCATCTCTTCAAAAGAATTGTCTTTATTTTGTCAATTATATCTTTCGATGATAAATCTATTTTTTCTACAATAAAATTCCGAAAAAAAGAAACGTTTATTCGCATTTTGAAATAAAATATCTTGATTACTAAATATTTTTTCGGAAAATATAGAATATTAGGTAATAAAAATGTAATATAGTTAATAGGATATAAATAGCATACTAATTGATAGCGCGATTACTTTACAACAGGAGGTTCGTTTTACTTGAGTTATATTGATATTTCCAAGCTTGATAGACTCTTTGACGAGTGTAAAGAGTCAATTATTGTCATGCACGAATCAGGTCAAATTCAAAAAATGAATCAAGAAGCAGCGCAGTTATTAGGTCAGAATTATGTAGTGGAGCAGCTGCTACTTGATGACATGTCCATTAAAATATGGGATGCATTTGTAGAACAAATGAAGAATTTAGGAATAGCATTTTGTAATGTAAACATTATTGTAAAAAATAATTTAATTTCTACAACTATATTTGGCTGTTATTGTAAACAGGAGCAATCCTTTATTATTTGGCTAAATATTGAAGAGGTAGTTAATAAAAAGATTTTATGCTCTATTATAGATTACGCATACTCAGGAGCGATTTTATCGGACGAGCATGGAGATATTATAGATGCATCACAGGGTGCTTTAAATATTTTCGGATATAGCAATGAACAAATAATAGCTAAAACATATGAGCAACTATTGTATGATGTAGGTTTTTCACAAGAGGAATTTTTAGCGTATATTCAAAAAATGGACGAGTGCTCAGTCGGTGCAATAGATTTTGAGCAGGAAGTCGATAGTGAAACAATAATTTATGAGATGACAGCGGTTGCGGGAAGCATGGATCCTTTCATTGTGACGATTATTAAAGATGTAACTGAAGAAAGAAAGATGGAGGATGAGAAAGAAGAAAAAGTGCTGTCTAATTTAAATGAGCTTGTGGCGTCAATTGTACATGAAATAAGAAATCCAATGACTTCACTAAAAGGATTTTTAGATTTATTAAGATTGAATACGAGCGATGATGGTGAGAAGTATTTTTCTATTATTGATGCTGAATTTGAGCGATTAGAGCTTATTTTAGAGGATTTTTTATATTTATCAAAGCCACCAAGATATGTAATGGAGGAAATTTCTTTAGTTAAAATTGTTCAACAAATTGTTGACCTTATGCAGCCACAAGCAATTCAAAGTAATATTTTGTTAATGCTTGAACATTCGCTTGTAGATGAATATAAAATGATTGGCAATGAGGTACGATTGAAGCAACTATTGATCAACGTTATAAAAAATGCCATTGAAGTGATGCCGTTAGGTGGAACGATTACAATTACAATAGGCTATAATATGGATGGCGACATTGAGCTAATTGTAAAAGATGAGGGACAAGGTATGAATGAGGAAACGATGAACGGATTATTTACACCTTTCTTTACAACGAAAAAGCAAGGTTCTGGTCTTGGTTTACCTCTTGTTAAAAAAGTAATTGAAGAGCATAATGGCAATGTACGTGTTTGGAGTAAGGAAGGAATTGGAACGGCGTTTACATTTACAATCCCTGTTGATTCATATAAGTATGTAATGAATATGCCGTTGCAGGAATCGGTGAGTCTAACTTGATTTTGCTAAAACAAGGCTGTGATAGAGTTGTCTGACAAGATAGTACTTTTCAGACAACACTATTGCAGCCTTTTAAATAGAAAAAGAAATTTAAATATTGGACAAGTACTTTAAGGAATGGCTATAATGCTTTGTATATAAGTTATCTTGATTTAGCGGAATTTGTGTTTTGGCGAGGCGATGAGTAATTCACTAAATCAAACTAAAGCATCTAGTAATGTCGCACATTTTAACGGATAAACTCCAAAATGTAGAACATTAGTCAAGGCGTAATCGATTTTAGATAAGGATGGATTGTATGGCTTCAGAAGAAATTAAACAATCATTAAAGCTATTTATCGTACTGTCACGTGCATATAAAGCAATTAATGAAACAACAAATCAGTTTTTTCAAAAAAATGGATTAAATCCAACTGAATTTGCAGTATTAGAGCTTCTCTATCACAAAGGAAGACAGCCTTTACAGCATATCGGCAATAAAATATTATTGGCAAGCGGCTCAATTACCTATGTAGTTGATAAGCTTGAAAAAAGAGGTTACATAATGCGTGTATCTTGTCCAGAAGACCGCCGTGTGACATATGCGGATATTACTGAGGCAGGCGCACAATTTATGGCAGAAATATTTCCACAGCATGAAAAGCATTTACATGAGTTACTTAGTGCATTATCTTCTGAGGAAAAGGAACAAGCAATTGAGCTGTTAAAAAAGCTAGGTTTATCTGTGAAAGATCTATCCTATTAAGAGAATATGTATGTTTAAGGCACAAAGAAGGGGGCGTCCGAAAGTCATTTTGGGACGCCCCCTTTACGACGAGGATGTGACAATACTCGTCGAAGAAAAGCTCTATTGTGACCACCACAGGCGCACAATTTTAAACAAAAATTGACTATGTAAAAAAGCGGAGCTGTTCAGAAAGTTCACTTTCTGGACAGCCCCTTTTCTTTATTTAATTGTTAGGCCCATTTTTACAAGGGCATCTTTTAAATCAGCATCATTATCAAAAATAGTTAAGCGAATAAATTTATCTGGTCTTTCATATAAAAGTGTTAATACCGTTTCGCCTTCATATTCTACAAAAAATGTATGCATATTCGTAATTTGCTCGTCTAATTGAATAGATGATAAATCATATTCATTATAGTCTTCCCCAGCGAGAGAGGCCTCGACCATATCACTTGTATTTGTTAACAGCTCTTCAAATACGATATCTGCTTTTGGGAATGCTTCAATACGCATAGATACATCTGGGTCAACGTCAGCCATCACAACATCACGACCAGGCTCTTCAGCAGTAATGGTAAACCCGTCCATTAAATCGATATGATAATCTTGCTGTGGGCTTTGTGTGTTTGTTGTAGAACCCTTTATTTCTTGATTATTTGATTTATACGTAATAGATTGTACATCGTTTGTTGGATTTTCCTCTGTTGCTGGGTCTTCTGTATTTTCTTCTGTTTCCTCTTCTTCTACTGCATCATCTCCATCTGTTTCCTCTTGCTCGCTAGGATTTTCTACTGGAGCTCCATTGGAATCATCGGTTGGAGATGGTTCTTCAGTTTGTGATTCTGTACCACATGCTGCTAATAATAGAGCAGTTAAAATAGAGAGAATTAATAAATATTTTTTCATTTAACATTCCTCCTTATAATATAAGGACGTACCTAATTTAAATAAGTTTCCTGCAAAAAAGTAGTTATGTGAGTGGTAAAACTAAAAATAATAATAAAACAAACACTACATGGGAGACAATAATTAATGGTAAGCTTTTTTTCCATTCATATAAAGCACCCCATAAAAGACCTGAAACAAAGGCAGCTATTACGCCTGGTATAAAGCCGCTAATCGCAACTGAAATGGAGAATAAAAGCGCTGTAATAAGGACTGCATAGCTGCTTTTAACGAAGCGTTTTAATTGCTGTTGAACGAAGCCACGCCAAAACATTTCTTCTCCTACGACGATAATAAAAATAAGCAGTAAATAATGCCAAACTGTAGATGGGCCATATTTTGCTAAAAAGTTCGCAATTTGTTGTGGTGCATTTGGGCTTATAAACGGAAGGATTAAATAGCCTACTTTTACAATTCCATATGTGATGGTTCCATAACCAATACCGAATATTAAATATTGCCATGTCGGTAAGCTATCTTCGAATTTTTCTGTAACGAGTGAAATCGCAATGCCTACTAGCAGAGTAAATGTGTATAAGTACCAGAAAATCGCTTTTTCAGAAAATGTATAAAATAGCATTGCATACATGAAAATTAAAGAAAGCAACAGTATTGGAGCTTGTTTAACGAATTTCATAAAATGTATCAACCCCCTAACGTAATACTAACAAAAAAATGCCCTTTCATCATCAATTTTATAATGAAAGGACATTTTTCTAAATTATATTGTATAATAATTGTAAGTAATGCCATATTATAGTGTTAGTAATGCTTGAAAAGCTAGCTTATAGCAAATCCTATGACATTTAAAATAGCACAATTTTTAAAATTGTGGTAAAAATTATGCATTGTTATTGCAGCTAAATCAAGATAAAATTTTATAACGTTTATGGTTAACGACTGTTTTTTCTTCTATTTCTAGGTCAGTGAAATTCTCCATAATGGTTAAGTCAACGATAACCGAATTCTCATTTACCTTTTCAACAACACCTTGTAAGCCATCTTTAAACTCGATAATATTTCCAACTTCGGCAATTTTCACAGGCAGTCAACTCCTTTAATGACTTCATAATTAATGTCATTACCATAACTGTTGTAAGAATAACATATTAATAGCGTATAAATCAATTATACGGATATGGTTTTGGATTATTTTACTAAAATGTTTAATTAGTGATGTATTTTGAAGACAAATATTGTATAATAACAAAAAAGTCATTTTGAATTCAAAATAAAATGATGAAGTAAACTTGAATGATGAAATTTTAGGTAATTCATTTTAAATAAAGAAGTATGTGTTTAGAAGGAGATATGATTTTTTTATGGAATTATATAGAAAAAAGATAGAGGATTTGCGAAATAGAGAGGTACAATCAATAGAAATTGAAAAAGATGAATTTTTAGCATTTCGTCAAATTTTAGTAAATGAGCCTGACTTTAAGCATTTCCGAGGAGAAGCAAAGCAAGGTGGAAATATTGTATTTACCTATTTAGATATTGCTCGAACATAAGTAAATTATTTGTATCGATGACGAGGGGGGACAAAAGTGGACGATGGTATTTTGAAGCAGCTTGAACGTACGAGAGAATTAATGATTCGTTCAGGAATCGAAAACGGACTGCGAAATGCCAAGACAATTCGCTTGAGTAAACAACTAGATCGATTGATGAACAAATATGAGGAACAAAAGCAACAGAATAAAATAAATGATCAATTTATGAATTAAAAAAATATTTAAAAAATATGTTTAAGCTCATAAAATCGTGGGAATAATATGAATGAACACAGCAACATTCTCATTTCCCCCTTTTGGAGTAGAAGCAAACTAAAGCTTCTACTCTTTTTTTGTTTAGCTACTATAATAATTCTTATTTTTTACTTACAATAAAGTAGCTTAAAACTTTTATACAAAATGAGGAGGAATGGACGATGACGACAATCGCATTTATTGGAACAGGCGTTATGGGTGCAAGTATTGTAAAGCATTTATTAAAGGCGGAGCATGATGTAACAATTTATTCAAGAACAAAAGTAAAAGCATTACCTTTACTAGAGCTTGGTGCAAAGTGGGCCGACTCTCCAGCAGAGGCAGCAAGAAATAAAGAGCTTATTTTTACGATGGTTGGCTACCCACAAGATGTGGAACAAGTATATTGTGGGGAAAATGGAATCTTATCCACAGCCAAAAGTGGCGCAACTATAGTCGATATGACAACTTCTGAACCATCATTAGCAAAAAAGCTTTATACATTAGCTTTGGAAAAAGGGGTACATAGCATTGATGCGCCAGTATCAGGTGGCGATATTGGGGCACAAAATGGCACGTTATCAATTATGATTGGTGGGGATGAGGCAATTGTAGCATCCGTTCGACCAATTTTTGAGCTATTTGGAGCGAATATCGTGTACCAAGGACAGGCAGGTGCAGGGCAGCATACAAAAATGTGTAATCAAATTGCGATTGCAGGTGGGATGATTGGTACATGTGAGGCTATCATTTACGGCTTAAAGGCAGGGCTAACGATGGAGGATGTATTGATATCTATTTCATCGGGCGCAGCAGGTTCATGGTCGTTGTCGAATTTAGCGCCGCGTATATTAAAGCAAGATTTAGAGCCAGGGTTTTATATTAAGCATTTTATTAAAGATATGAAAATTGCTTTAGATGAGGCGCAGCAAATGAATTTACAATTGCCAGGTTTAAAGCTAGCAAAAAGCATGTATGATATTTTATTAACAGAAGGCTATGGAGAAAAAGGCACACAAGCCTTAATTAAATATTACGAGCGTTAAAGAGCAGTGTAGGAAAGTAGGAATCATCTACTTCTCCTACACTTTTTTCTTTAATAATTGAATTTTTTGTTTGAAACGAACAAAAAATGATTGCTTTTCATGTTAAAAACGAACATAATATGATTATTAGTTGTTCGAAATTATCGGAAGGAGTGCTTTTATGCAACCAAAAGATCGAAGAGAGCTTATTTTAGAACAGCTTACGATAAATGAAAAAATAGAAATTGAGAAGTTAGTAGAAACGTTAAATGTTTCAGCGATGACGATTCGCAGAGATTTAAATATTTTAGAGGCGGAAGAAAAAATTATCCGTACACATGGTGGGGCGGTATTAAATCAGCCGCTTGTAAATGAAGTTTCGTTTCAAATTAAGGAAACGAAGCACAGCTATCAAAAAAGGAAAATTGCCCAAACCGCTGTGCAATATATAAAAGATCATTCGACGATTTTACTTGATTCAGGCACAACAAATTTAGAAATTGCTAAACGATTAAAGGACAAGCGGCATTTAACTGTTTTAACAAATGATATTCGCATTGCTGTTGAATTAATGGATTCAGACATTAAAGTGATTGTCACTGGTGGTGAATTACAAAATAATACAGGAGCAATTTTTGGACCATTGACAGAGCAAATATTAAAAAATATTCATGTCGATCAATTTTTCCTTGGCTCTCATGCTGTGCACATGGAGGCAGGAAGCACAGCGCCAACATTTGAAAAGGCTTCCATGAAGCAATTGATGATTGAGTGTGCAGAAACCACATTGCTCGTAGCAGATTCAAGCAAATTTGATCAAAAATCACTTGCTAAAGTATGCGATTTATCTCAAATAGATGGCATTATTACGGATGATGGTGTGCCTACACACTATATTGAAAAATTAAGAGAAACATGTCGTGTCATTATTGCGGAGGGAGGCGATGAGCTATGAAAATAGGTGTGATTGCAGATGATTTAACGGGTGCAAATGCAACAGGTGTTAGATTGACAAAATCGGGATTTCAAACATCGACAATGGTGCATTACAATCAAGCCCCAACTGCTGCACAAGCCTCGGTATGTGTAGATACAGATAGTCGCTATGCGAAAAGCGATGTTGCGCAAATGAGAGTTGCTAAAGTGCTAGATAATTTATCTGCTTGGGGAGTGGAAGTTGTTTGTAAACGAATTGATAGTACAGTGCGTGGCAATATTGGCATCGAAATCGATACAATATTAAATAAACTGGGCGAAACCGCAATAGCCGTTGTTGTACCATCATTTCCCGATTCAGATCGCGTCGTTTCAGGTGGGTATTTATTAGTGAATGGTGTACCTTTACAATCGACAGATGTAGCAAGGGACCCTGTCGCTCCATTAACAAAATCCTATGTCCCTGCGATTGTACAAGGACAAAGCGAATATCATGTTGCACATATCGGCTTGGAAGTTGTACTAGCAGGCGAGCAAGAGGTTGCACGAGCTTTCAAGCAACAAATACAGGCAGGTACTCGCATTGTCGTTGTAGATGCTGTAACAAACGAAGATATTGAAGTAATTGCCAATGCAATGGCAGCATTGAAGGAACAGAAAATGATTCCATGTGACCCAGGGCCACTAACAGCAGCTTTTTCAAGAGCATATTTTAGCCAGGCATTATCCAATAAAAAAATACTTGTAACGGTCGGTAGCGTAACGGCAAATAGTGCCAATCAGCTACATTATTTAATGGAAAAGACGAATGCGCATCCAATTTACGTTGAAACAGCTAAGCTAACAGCAAGCACAGACATGTGGGAGCAGGAAGTACAACGAGTTGTTGAAGCAGTATTAGAGGAAATGAAGCAGCAAGAAATATTGATTATTACAACATATATCCCTGGCTCTGAGCCTCTTGATTTAAAAGAAATCGCTGAGCAGCAAAATATGAAGCAGGAGTTTTTAGCTAAGCGCATTGCAGATGGGCTCGGAAAAATTACAAGACTTGTTATTGAACAAAGCGAATTTGAAATTGGGGGCTGCTTCTCAAGCGGTGGCGATGTTACGGCATCTATTTGTTCGTTAGGTCATGTAGAAGGAATTAAACTACATGATGAAATTCAACCGCTCGTTGCATATGGAGAATTTATTGGTGGTTACTTTGATGGCATTCCACTCGTGACAAAGGGTGGTATGGCTGGTGATAAAAAAGCGATTTATACAAGTGTTCGCCATTTAATGATGATGGCAGCAAATGGACATCAAAACAAGATTGAGGAGGAATAAATTATGACACAAGAAAGAGCAATTATTGGCATTCCGATGGGAGATCCAGCAGGGATTGGACCAGAAATTACGATGAAATCTTTAGCAAAGGCTGAAATTTATGATGTATGTAAACCATTAGTAATCGGTGATGCAGCTGTGCTAAAAAAAGCGATTGAAATCGTAGGTGCAAATTTAACTATTAATGAAGTAACGACACCTGCTGAAGGTAAATATGAGCTAGGTACAGTGGACGTTATTAATTTAAACAATATCAATATCAATGAATTACAGTATGGTGAAGTGTCTGCACAATGTGGGCAAGGTGCATTTGAATATATTAAAAAATCAGTGGAGCTTGCAATGGCGGGTGACGTACAAGCAATTGCGACAACACCGATTAATAAAGAATCTTTAAAGGCTGCAAAAGTGCCCTATATTGGGCATACAGAAATGCTGGAAGATTTAGCAGGCTCAGAAGACCCATTAACAATGTTTGAAGTAAGAGGTATGCGCATTTTCTTCTTAACGCGCCACTTATCATTGAAGGATGCAATTGATGCGATGACAAAAGAGCGTGTGCGTGATTATTTAGTACGTTGTGATAAAGCGCTACAACGACTTGGGGTAGAACGTCGTCATTTTGCGGTAGCAGGCTTAAACCCACATAGTGGTGAAAACGGCTTATTCGGCTGGGAAGAAGTAAAAGAAATTAAACCAGGTATTGAATTAGCTGTAGCAGAAGGAATTGATGCAGTAGGTCCTGTACCAGCAGACTCTGTCTTCTTCCAAGCGCTAAATGGCAAATACGATGCGGTATTATCGCTTTACCATGACCAAGGACATATCGCAGCAAAAATGACGGATTTCCATCGTACCATTTCGATTACAAATGGCTTGCCATTCCTACGTACATCTGTTGACCACGGGACAGCATTTGATATCGCAGGGAAAAACATTGCAGAAAGTGTTAGCATGGAAGAATGTATTAAAGTTGCGGCACAATATGCACCGAATTTCACAAAAAATAGCTTATAAAATTACTGTCGGGAACTTCTCCCGGCAGTCCGTTTTACCATTAAAATGAAAACACTTACATTCAAGGGGGAAAAGAGATGGATACAGTATCAGGTACGCAATTAATGGCTGGGCTTATACTAGGAGTTATCGTTTTAATTTTATTAGTTTTGAAAACAAAAGTTCACGCATTTTTAGCATTGCTTATTGCTGCATCAATAGCTGGTATTGTGGGAGGAATGGCGCCAGCCGCTGTAGCCGATACAATTTCAGCAGGCTTTGGTAGTACATTAGCTTCTGTCGGTATTATTATTGGGTTAGGCGTTATGATGGGAAGAATACTAGAAGTATCAGGTGCCGCAGAAACCTTAGCCTATGCATTAATTCGCTTTGTTGGGAAAAGAAAAGAAGAATGGGCAATGGGGATTGCAGGCTTTATTGTATCAATTCCGATATTTGTTGATTCTGCGTTTGTTATTTTAAATCCATTAGTGAAATCATTATCGAAAAAAACAGGTAAATCCGTTGTAGCAATTGGTGTCGCATTAGCATCAGGGCTTGTTATTACGCATTCCCTTGTACCACCAACTCCAGGTCCTTTAGGCGTAGCAGGTATTTTTGGCGTTGACATGGGGATTATGATTGGTCTCGGTTTATTATTCGGTATTCCATTAATGATTGTCGGTATTTTATATGCGAAATGGTTAGGCAATAAAATTTATCAATTGCCTGATGAAAACTCAGAAACTGGCTTTGTTCGTCCAACAGAAAAAGTAGGTTATTCAGATTTAAGCGATGCGATGGATAAGCGAGAAAATGACAAAGCATTACCTTCTTTAATGTTATCTTTACTGCCAATTTTAGTGCCAATTATTTTAATTTTCTTAAATACGACTTTAGTTGCTTTAGATTTACAGGAAGGTTTTTATGGAATTTTAATTTTCTTAGGAAAACCAATTATTGCGGTAGCAATCGGTTTATTGTTTGCCATTTACGGGTTGGCAAGAAAAATGCCACGTGGTGAAACACTTGAGCGCATGGAGGAAGGCATTCAGTCAGCAGGGATTATTCTTCTTGTAACAGGTGCTGGTGGCGCATTAGGCTTCGTCTTACGTGAAAATGGTGCGGGTGATTATATTGCAAACATGATTGCTGAATTGCCGTTACCAGCATTTTTAATTCCATTCTTCGTAGCGACATTAGTACGACTTGTTCAAGGTAGTGGTACAGTAGCGATGATTACGGCTGCATCCATTTCAGCACCAATTTTATCGCAAATGGATGTCAATATGGCGTTAGCTGCACAAGCAGCTGCGATGGGAGCACTTGTCTTCTCATACTTTAATGATAGCTTATTCTGGGTAGTAAATCGTATGTCAGGCATTACCAATGTTAAGGAGCAAATTTTAGTATGGTCAGTGCCAACGACGTTAATGTGGTTTACAGGGCTAATTGTCCTATTAGTAGCTAATGTATTTATGTAGAGAAATAAATTTCTATCAATATTGAAAGCTCGAACACCTGTAGCGGATTTTTATAAAATTTCGCTACGAGTGTTCGGGCTTTATTTTATCTAGTAGATAGAAGTATGACAATTGTAAAAATTTTAAAACGGTGATATGCCAAATAGTTGCGCTGTGATACAATTGGTATATAAAAAATGGGGCTTTAAGAGAGGGGCGAGTAACCTTGGATCATAAAGGTATTTTATTAGAAAGTGGTACTAATGAATTAGAGATCGTAGAATTTGAAGTAGCTAATAATAAATTTGGTATTAACGTAATTAAAGTCAAAGAAATTATTCAGCCAATTCCTGTGACATTTATCCCACATGTGCATCCACATGTAGAAGGAATCATTCAGCTACGTGGAGAGGTTTTGCCCGTTGTTGATATGTTGAAAGTATTAGGACTTAATCATTTACAGCATGGTCCACAGCAAAAGTATATCGTTGCAGAATTTAATAAGCAGCGTGTTGTATTCCATGTGGACAATGTTACACAAATTCACCGTATTTCATGGAATCAAATTGAAAAGCCTTCTGATATGTATCAAGGTGGTGTATCACAGGTTATCGGTGTTATTAAACATAACGAAGAAATGATACTTTTGCTTGACTTCGAAAAAATTATGGTTGATATTAACCCAGATTCAGGAATTAGTGTAGAATCTGTCAAAAAATTAGGGAAGCGTGAGCGCTCTGAGAAAAAAATTATCATTGCCGAAGACTCGCCATTATTGCGCAAGCTGTTACATGATACGATGCATGAAGCAGGCTATGATAATATTGACTTCTTTGAAAATGGTCAAGATGCTTTAAATTATTTAGAAGCATTAGCGAAAGCTGGTGGAAATATCGAAGAGCATGTTCAGCTTGTTATTACAGATATTGAAATGCCACAGATGGATGGTCACCATTTAACGAAGCGAATTAAAACAAATCCTGATTTGAAAATATTACCTGTTATCATATTCTCAAGCTTAATTACAGATGATTTGCGACATAAAGGAGATCAAGTTGGTGCGGAGGATCAAATTTCAAAACCAGAAATCGCAGAGCTTATTTTACGCGTAGATCAATTTATTTTGTAGTAAGCACCTATCCAATCATATGTAAATGAAAAGTCGGATGCTTACGAATAGGTATTCCGACTTTTTGAGTTGGATTAGTAATGATGTCGAGACGTAAAAGGCAAGTGACGGATAAGTAGTAAATACGTTGGCTAGGCTGAATAAAGAGAACGAAAAGGAGCAAAAAGTATGAAAGATATGAAAACAGCGATTATTGATATCGGCTCAAATACTGTCCGTCTCGTTATGTATCGCTACAGCAAAAATGAAGGCTTGCGAGAGTTTGGAAATATGAAAAAAGTGGCGCGTCTACGTACATATCTTTTACCAAACGGTGAGATGTCTGAAGAGGGCATTCAACTATTGCAAGATTTATTAGCGTCATTTAAGCAAATATTAGAGGACTATGAGGTGACAGATATTAAAATTGCTGCAACAGCAGCTGTTCGCCAAGCAACAAATAATGCTGAAATTGTTGAACGTATGCAGCGAGAGCTTGGGATGACCCTTGATATTTTAACAGAGGAAGAGGAAGCATACTTTGGCTTTGTAGCTGTAGTAAATTCAATGGTTACGCCATCAGCTATTACAATTGATATCGGTGGCGGTTCAACAGAAATTACGTTGTTTAAAAATAAAAAGCTACTAAAAACGCATAGTTTTCCATTTGGAACGGTATCTCTTAAGCAAAACTATGTCAATAATACAACGATTACAGAAGACGAAAAACATAAATTACGCAGCTTTCTGCGTGAGCAATTTATGTCGCTACCATGGATAGTCGATACGAATCTACCTGTTATTGGTATTGGGGGAAGTGCACGTAATATTGGGCAAGTGCATCAGCAACAAATTGGCTATCCAATCTCAGACGTACACCATTACGAGCTAACTAAACAGAATATTGACACATTAAAGCTAGAGCTTGGCGGCATGAGCTTTGAACAGTTGAAACAATTAAACGGTTTATCAGCGGACCGTGCAGATATTATTGTCTTAGCGCTTGAAGCATTTGCGGCATTAATGGATGTAGTGAGCTCAAAGCATTTTCAGCTAAGTAAAAAAGGACTACGTGAAGGCTTAATTATTAATCGAATTGCGGGAAGCAATTCAACTGCATTTGATAAATATAATGTATTTAATATTAACGCACGACGTATCGCCTTTGAATATGGGCGCTCTGAAGAGGAGGCCTTAACACTCAGCAGCTTAGCAGAACAATTATATCGAGAAGCCTGTCTTTTAGAATTATTTCATTCCAATGAGGAGCATTTAGAGCTTATTACACGAGCAGCGAAGCTTTATGCGATTGGGGAGTATATTGAGCTAGATTCAGCAAGTCAGCATACGTTTTACTTAATTTCAAATCAATCGATTCCAGGAATTACACAAATCGAACGTATTAAAATAGCGCTTTTAGCCTCCTATAAAAATAAGGAGTATTTTGAACGCTTTATACAGCCATTTACAGCATGGTTTTCCAAGGAAGAGCAAAAGGCTTTACGAGATTTTGGCGCATTGCTGAAATTCATTTACGGATTAAACATTTCAAAAAGAAATATCGTGCGCAAAATAACATTGGAAAGAATGGGAGAGGAAATTGTAGCGATTGTCACAACAGAGCGAAATGCTGTTGCGGAGGAATATCAAGCAAACAGACAAAAAAAGCATCTTGAGCGCCTATTTAAACGTAATTTAATGATTAAATTTGAAGTAGAAGGACGGGATGAATAATGTCAACAAATATTAGCGCAAATGAAATGAATAATAATCTTGAAAATGTCAATACTACATTATCGAAAGAAACTTTGCTTGAGGAAATTAGCAAGCCTCAATATTATAATAACAGAGAGTTAAGCTGGCTAGCTTTTAATGAGCGTGTATTAGAAGAGGCGGAAGATACGAATAACCCATTATTAGAGCGCTTAAAATTTTTGGCTATTTTCAGCTCGAATTTAGATGAGTTTTTTATGGTGCGTGTAGCTGGATTACAGGATCAAGTAAGAGCAGGCTTCCATAAAGCAGAAAATAAATCGGGCTTAACACCTAAGGAACAGCTAACCAAAATTGCTGAGCGCACACAGGCATTGGTGCGTCGACAAATGGAAATATATCGCTACTTGATTGATGACCTACTATCACAAGAAAATGTCTTTATTCGTGATTTAAAGCTACTAACAGCAGAGCAAAAGAAATATATTAATGAATTATTTGAAGAAACGATTTTCCCTGTTTTGACACCTATCGCTGTAGATGCGTATCGCCCATTTCCAACTTTATTAGGTGGGACGCAAAACTTGCTTGTGATGCTAGAGAGCAATACAGATGTAGAGCTTGAAAATGTAGATAAAGTAGCGATAGTACAAGTACCATCAGTGTTAGAGCGCGTTATTAAAGTACCTAGTCATAATGATGAAACGGTTTATGTGTTGCTAGAAGATGTCATTACAAGTCACATTGATAAGCTATTTTTCGGCTATAAAGTGAAATCTTCACAAGCCTTTCGCCTAACGCGCAATGCAGATTTAACAATTCATGAGGAAGGTGCACAGGACTTATTAGTAGAAATTGAAAAAGAGCTGAAAAAGCGCAAATGGGGCGTTGGTAGCCGTCTTGAAGTACGTGATGGAGAAATGAACGACGATGTGCTTGAATATTTATTAGAGGAATTCGAAATTGAAGAGTCTGATGTATTTAAAATTGATGGACCGCTTGATTTAACATTTATGTTCCCCTTTGTGAAGGCAATTTCTCCAGGGCTTGAGCATCTAATGTATGAGAGCTTTATCCCACAGCCGCCGCAAGATTTAAGCTCGGATGAAAATTTATTCGAAAAAGCATTAGTGCAAGATTTATTTTTCCATCATCCATACGAATCATTCGTGCCGATTGTGGACTTTATTATGGAAGCAGCCAATGACCCATCTGTCCTAGCAATTAAGCAAACGCTATACCGGGTAAGTGGAAATTCGCCAATTATTCAAGCGTTGAAGCAGGCGGCGGAAAACGGCAAGCAGGTGACTGTTTTAGTGGAATTAAAAGCGCGTTTTGATGAGGAAAACAATGTACATTGGGCAAAGCTTCTTGAACAAGCAGGCTGCTTAGTGATTTATGGAATGAACAACTTGAAGACACATTCTAAAATTACGCTAGTTGTTCGAAGAAGAGCTGGAAAAATTGAGCGCTTTGTGCATTTAGGAACAGGAAACTATAATGATGCGACAGCTAAAATATATACCGATATGGCCATTATCACATCGAATAAAGATTTTGGCATAGATGCAACAAACTTCTTCAATTATTTGAGCGGTTATACAGAGAAGCCAAAATTCAATCATCTAGTCGTATCACCCTACGATATTCGCGATGAATTTATTCAATTAATTGATGAAGAAATTCGTTGTCATAAAGAGCATGGGAATGGCTTTATAAAAGCAAAAATGAACTCATTAACAGACAAGGATTTAATGTTAAAGCTATACGAAGCTTCAATAGCAGGTGTCAAAATAGAGTTAATTATTCGAGGTATTTGCTGCTTGCGACCAGGTATTAAAGGTGTGAGTGAAAATATTTGTGTAACGAGCATTGTGGGACGCTTTTTAGAGCATTCACGTATTTTCTGGTTCCATCATAATGGAGCAAATAAGCTATTTTTATCATCGGCAGACATGATGACCCGCAATATGGTTAATCGTGTAGAGATTTTATTCCCAATCTATTCGCTTGATATTAAACAGCGTATTATGGATATTATGGATTTACAATTAAGCGATAATCAAAAGGCACGTATTCAAGATGCGAATGGGAAATATCATTATAAAGAGGGACATACGAGCGTAGAACGTATTAACAGTCAGGAATCGTTTTTAAAAGAGGCGATTGGTACAGTGAAACTTGACGAATAGGCAAGCGCGCAATAATAGTTGTCTGGAGGATTCGATAACAACATGATACAACATAATGTAAACAATTTATTCGAAAAAGTTATTCAGCTAAATCCATTTGATGCAGTTGTTGTTTTAAAGCATGTTGAACAAAAATATATTGTTCAACATGCAAATTGTAAGGCACTGCGTTTATTTAATTGCTTATTCGAAGAAGAAATGGATGCAGAACAGTTTTTTCATCAAATTAATTGGTTTGAAATGCAGCAATTCATTTCACAAAATGATCAAGAAATTAAAAGAATGAAATTGGACGATGTGGATATAGCTGTCGTTTTACAAACAATTGTGGAGCAAGGTGAGGAATATGTAGTTGTCATTATACGTTCTTTAATTGCATCACCAATGATGGACGAGCAAGGCTTGCATATGATTGGCTCAGCCTACTATGATGAATTAACAGAGCTTTATAATCGTAGAGCATTAAATAAGCAATGGACAGATGAGGAACGTTTCGAAAAAACATCCAATGTTGCATTATTACTCGTGGATTTAGATCGCTTTAAAAAATTTAACGAATCCTTAGGAAAGCAACGTTCTGATCAACTATTATTTGAAGTAAGTGAAAGATTTAAAAGCTTGCGCAGCGAATATTGTGAAGTATTTCGACATAATGGAGATGAGTTCGTCATTATTTTCAATTATGAAGAGCTGAGTGAAGTAGAAACGATTGCCTATAACATTTTGCAAAGCTTGCAAGAACCATTTATCGTCGATGAACAAGAATATTTTGTGACGGCTTCCATTGGAATTGCTATAGCAAAAACTGTGGATAGAGATTTAGATACCTTGCTCCATCAAGCAGATCAAGCGTTATTTTATATGAAAAATAATGGCAGAGGACATTATTGCTATTATCGTGAGGAGCTTAATCATTATTTCCCGAATGAAGCCTTAATGGAGGCACATTTACACAGAGCGATTGAGTTAAATGAGCTAATGATTTATTTTCAGCCACAGGTTAATTTAGAAACAAATAAAATAGACAGCTTTGAGGCATTAATACGCTGGGAAAATCGTAAATTTGGCATGGTGTCACCAGCACAGTTTATTCCGATTGCCGAATCCTCAGGCTTAATTATTAGCATCGGTGAATGGGTGCTAGAGCGTGTTTGTCAATATCAAAAAGAGTGGCGAGAATGTGGATTCAAGCCTGTACGGGTAGCAGTCAATATATCACCAAAGCAGTTTAAGCAAAAGAGCTTTGTAAAACGTATTTCAGCTTTATTGAAAGAATATGCTATTGAGCCAAAATATTTGGAGCTAGAAATTACAGAGAGCTCTATGACAGATTTGCATGAAACGACATCTATTTTAAAGCGCTTAAAGGAAATTGGTGTTTATGTATCAGTAGATGATTTTGGTACAGGCTATTCATCGCTTAGCTATTTAAAGGAATATCCGATTGATATTATTAAAATTGATCAATCCTTTATTGTAGATATCGAAAAGGATCAGAAAAACAAAGCGATTGTTGAAACGATTATTTTGCTTGCTCAAAACCTAGGATTAGAAGTGATTGCAGAAGGTGTTGAGGAAAGTGGACAAGAGCAATTTTTAAGGGAAAATAACTGTCAAAAGGTACAGGGCTATTTATATAATCGCCCGCTACCTGCAAAGCAAATTGTGGAGCAATACTTTCATTAAAGGGCTGTGTGAAAAGATTTTTCTTTTCGCTCAGCCTTAATCCCTATATATACCTTCTTTATTGTGTATTTTTATTTTGGTTCATAGTAATATAATAAGTAAGTATAGATGATAAAGGTTTCACTATGCTTTAAAAATGAATCACTATTCATTATAAGGGGGATTTTCTATGTTGCAGCAAAAAACAATGATCATTACAGGTGGCTCTAGTGGGATGGGGCTTGCAATGGCGAAGCAATTTGTACAAGAAGGGGCAAATGTCGTGATCACAGGGCGTGATGTAGAGCGATTAGCAAAAGCAAAGGAGGAAATTGCCATATATGGTGAGGCAATCGAAACATTTCAAATGGATGTACGTGAGCCTGAGCATGTAAAAGCGATGCTTGCTTTTGCCGTTGAGAAGTTTGGACAAGTGGATGGACTTGTTAACAATGCAGCAGGTAATTTTTTAGTTCGAGCAGAGCAATTATCACCAAACGGCTGGAAAGCGGTTATCGATATCGTCTTAAACGGTACGTTTTATTGTTCGTCAGAGCTAGGGCGCTACTGGATTGAAAATAATATAAAAGGCTCCATTTTAAATATGGTTGCGACATATGCTTGGGGAGCAGGTGCAGGTGTTGTTCATTCAGCAGCAGCAAAAGCAGGCGTCTTATCGTTAACACGCTCATTAGCCGTTGAATGGGGTGGACAGTACGGAATTCGTGTCAATGCCATTGCACCAGGACCGATTGAGCGAACAGGCGGAGCAGATAAGCTATGGGAATCAGAGGAGCAAGCATGTCGTACAATTGAATCCGTTCCGTTAAAACGTCTTGGCACACCAGAAGAAATTGCCAATTTAGCAACGTTTATTTTATCGGATAAAGCTGGGTATATGAACGGTGAATGTGTAACACTAGATGGCGGTGCATGGTTAAATCAATTTCCATTTTAGCTGAATAGATTTTAGCTGGAGTAGCGCATACTAACAAAAAACGAAAGGGGTGTTTTTGTTGGGTATATGGCTTTATCCAGCTATTATTACAGGCGTTTTATTACTTGCATGGAGCTATTATGTGACGATGCGTGTAGCAAAAGAAACGGAGCAACAAGCAACTACGGAAGATACGCCAATTCATGAAGCAATTAAAGACCATCCGTTTTTGTTAAATCCAATTATCGTCATGTACTTTATTATGAACCTGTTTTTAGGAATTATTATTTTTTATTACTGGGCAACGACAAGCTATTAGAAAAAGAGCTGTCTGAATGTGGATGCAATGTTCCACGTTCAGACAGTTTTTTCATGGGAACTTCTCCGCCCTTCGCATAGTCATAATGAAATAAAGTATGATATGATAGTAGTAAGGGTGCGATTCTGGAGAAAGAACGCAAAAAGGAGTTATGATGTCATGATTTCAATAAACAACAAAGCTATACTTGACATGCCAATAGCTGAGCTAGTTATTCCAGCAGAGAAGGTTGCACATGTCCAAAGTGGTAATAGCGCAGAACATGGCTTGCTAGTTTTGACGAAAACAGGTTATTCGTCCGTACCAGTATTAGATGTAAAGTATCGTCTACAAGGCATGTTGAGTACAAAGATGATTACAGAGGAGATTTTAGGATTAGAGCGAATTGAATATGATCGGCTTGCTTCAATTAAGGTAGAGGATGTAATGGATCAGGAAATTGCCTATTTAAAAATAACGGACACTTTCCGTAGGGCGTTAGATTTAGTCATCAATCATGCATTTCTTTGTGTTATTGAGGAGGATGGTACGTTTGCAGGGATTATGACACGTCGAGTTATTTTAAAGCAGCTGAAAAAACATATTTATTCAAATGAACTATAGACAAACACGAGAGGCTGTTAGGAAGTGTGAAACTTTCTGGCAGCTTTTTGATGAATGGAGTGAAGTGAATGACAGCGACAGAGGCTGAAATTATTAAAATACTGGCAGAGGAGCGCAACATGCGCAAGGCAGCAGAGCGTTTGTTTCTAACGCAGCCTGCATTATCTCAACGACTGCAATCAATCGAAAAAGATTGGGGAATACAGTTGTTTTTGCGCTCCCCTAAAGGCTTAGCACCAACCCCTGCTGGCGAGCTTGTCATTCAATATGCGATTGATTCGATAGCGAAACGTGAAGAAGTTTTCGAAACGATTCAAGCATTGAACTCAAAGGTACATGGTACATTGAAAATCGCCTGCGCCTCCATTGTAGGGCAAAATTGGTTGCCGAAA
This sequence comes from Lysinibacillus louembei, assembly GCF_033880585.1. NCBI lineage: Bacteria > Bacillati > Bacillota > Bacilli > Caryophanales > Bacillaceae > Lysinibacillus > Lysinibacillus louembei. The sequence continues at coordinate 91,772 of NZ_CP137624.1, read as the reverse complement.
GTGCTAAAGGATTTTGTGACGCAATATCCAGATGCGAAAATCTCATTAATGACAGGCTGGAGCTCTGAAATTGTCAAGGCACTTTATGAGGGAGAAGCCCATGTTGGCATTGTACGTGGACAAGTAGATTGGAAAGGCAAAAAGCTGCATTTATTCCGTGATATGATGTATTTTGTCGATACTGAAATTACAAATTTACAGGAAATCGAAACGACAGATCGTCCGTTTATTCAATTTAAAAGCGACTCGAATTATTATCAAGAAATTCAGCAATGGTGGCAGCGTCATTTTCATTCCAATCCTCGCCATCAAATTGTCGTAGACCAAATTGAAACATGTAAGCAAATGGTGATGAATGGCATTGGCTATGCGATTTTACCATCCATTACATTGAACGGTGCGGAACATATGAATAAAATCCCGCTAACGAACACAGAAAACGACTTAGGCTTAACACGTGATACATGGTTAATCGGCTATGAATCTTCCTTTGAGCTACGTCAAGTAGCCGCCTTTGTAGAATTAGTTCAAGACCGCGCGAGATGTTTATATGAATATAGATAAAGGCTATCGAAAAGTGCTACTTTCTCGGTAGCCTTTTAGCATAAAACGGAAAGTGCTTTATGTAACAAAGTGCCTTATATTACGTCTAATAAATAAATATCTTAATATTCTGTTTTTTGGAGATAATATGAAGCATTTCTTAAGAATTTCTGAAAATTTCATAATTATGGGAACTAACGGCAATAAAAAACGTATAATTATGTATAGTAACTAATGAAAAGGGGTTGAGTTTTTGAAACAGGTAAAGATTGCAGCATACATAGCAGTCATGATGCTCATGGTCAGCATGTTTTTCCCAGCTGGACAAGCGAGTGCAGCACCTGCATTAGAAGTAAATGCGAAAGCAGGGATTAATGGCAAAGCAAAGCACATGCAGCCGACGCCTTTGTATGTGACGATTAAAAATAGCGGAGATGATTTTAACGGGGATATGGTGATTAATGCCTCCTATTCCTATGAGGCAGCTACAGCACTTGTTATTCCAGTGTCTATTGCGAGTGGTGAGGAAAAAACATTTGAATTATATTTAAATGGATTAACAGATTACAGCTACTCAGATGAGGAGATATTCACCTTCTTTGAAGGCGGAATTGAAAAGGATAAGAAAGTAAAATATAAAGGAACGAAGCGTCTACAAACAAATTTTTTAGACCCAATGTCGACGTTTATTTTTACTGTTACAAACAGCAGTGACCGTCTTGGTGAATATATCAAGCTATCGCAATATTCAATGAATAGTCAAATGGAAGTATTCCACTTAAATCAAATTAAAGAATATACATTGCCAGAGGACCCACTAGGCTTGTCTATGGCGAACATTATAGTGTTTGATGAAGTGTCCATTGCAGATTTGTCGCAAAAGCAGCAAGATGCATTACTAAAATGGGTACAAAATGGTGGTACGCTTGTGGTTGGTGCAATGGAGCAAATCAATACAGCAGCTGGCATTTTTAAGGATTATTTGCCATTAACGTTATCAAATGAAATGGTAACGGTGCCAGCAGAAGCGTTATCAGCTTTAGCCAATGGTGGGGATTTTTCAGCCTCTATCCAAGCATATGCAGCGACGATGAGTGAAGGCAGCTTGCCTATATTTGCTGATGGAGACAATGTGCTTGCAGCGAGCAAAAAAGTAGGTAGTGGAGAGATTATTCAATCGGCCTTTTCACTAGGGGATGAGCCGCTTGCCTCAATGGATGGTTATGCAGCGTTAACAGCAAAGCTATTTAATCTCCAAAAAATTTCTAATTCTAACAGTATAGGAATGTACAATCAATCACCATTGGAACGAATGATGTACGACATGCGCTCGTTTAATGAATTATTCCCGTCATTCGAAGTATCGATGGGCTTTACGTTAATCGTTATTATTATTTACATTATTTTTATTGGACCTATTCTTTACTTTGTGTTGAAAAAACTAGACAAACGTGAGCATGCTTGGTGGGTTATTCCTTTCGTCTCAATTGTTGTTTCCATAGCATTGTTTATTATAGGGGCACAAGGGCGTATTATGCAGCCACAGGCACAGCAATCAGCTATTTATAAAGTCAATGAAGATGGTAGTGTAAATGGTCATTATATTGAATCCATTTTAACGAATCGCGGTGGAGATTTCATTATTAACACAGATAAAAATACAACTGCGATGGCCTTACGCAATTATGGTAGATTTACAGGAGCAGCGAGCAATTTATATGAACATGCCTATATTAAGGAGCATGCAGATGGTACGACACTAACATTGCGCAATTTAAGCTACTGGTCTGTGCAATCTTTTGCGGGTGCCACAGCAAAGCAGGATGTTGGCAAGATGGATATTGATTTAACATTAAAAAATGAAAAGCTAACAGGTACAATTAAAAATAATTTCCCATTTGATTTAAAGGATGTCACATTACAATCAGGCTTAAAGACAGTTGAATTAGGTGATATTGAAGCAAATGGCACAATGACAGTTGAAAAAGATGTGAAACTAACAACATTGCAACAGCCGATATATTATAACCAATCAAACTATACTTACCCAACAACAAAAGAAGATATCGATCCAATCCGAATTGAGCGTTTACAAGCAATGACAGACTCCGTCTCAGCACAAGATAATCAGCCGATTATTAGCGCATGGGCTGAACAAGCATTAGTAGGTGTAGAGATGGAAACAGGAGCAAATATGTCAGCGATTTCTTATTTTGTACAGCCATTTGAAGGGAAAGTGGAATTAACTGGACCGTTTACAATGAAGCAAAGCAATTTAAACTATGATGTGCTCCCTTTAACAGTCAATGGTTATTTTGAGCCGTATGATCGACAAATGAACAAATGGTATTTATCTGATGGATCATATGAAATCATCGTTTCATTGCCATCTAATTTTACCGAGCATATTGAGAAGCTTGATGAAATAACGATTACCAATAAAGATACAATTAATATGAAGTTAGCCGTTTGGAATAATAAAATGGAAAGCTATGAGCCTTTAGAGCAAAATAAAGTACAGTTAACAAGCAATGTTGAAGATTATATGAATGACTTTGGTGAAATTCGTTTAGAGGCAATCTTTACGACAAATCAGGGTGGAATTGACACAACATTACCGAATATTGAGCTGAAAGGAGTGGCGAAATAATGATTGAAATTCAAAATTTAACGAAAAAATATGGCTCCTTTATTGCATTAAATCAATTAAATTTAACATTAGCTGAAGGAACAGTATTCGGTTTTGTTGGGGCGAACGGTGCCGGGAAATCTACAACCTTTTCGATTTTAGCAACATTGCTTTCACCTACTTCTGGAGATGCGCTTATTAATGGAAAAAGCGTTGTTAAGGAGCCAAAAGAGGTGCGCAAGCAAATTGGCTATATGCCTGATTTTTTCGGTGTTTACGATCAATTAAAGGTAGATGAATATTTAGATTTTTATGGAGCGAGCTATGGTATTGCGGCAGCAGAGCGGGCTATTTTAATTCCACAGCTACTGGAGCTTGTTAACTTAATGAGTAAGCGTTATGAATATGTGGATTTATTATCGCGTGGGATGAAGCAACGATTATGCTTAGCGAGGGCACTGATTCATGACCCGAAAGTGCTGATTTTAGATGAGCCTGCATCAGGGTTAGATCCACGTGCACGAGTGGAAATGCGCGATATTTTGCGCAATTTAAAAACGATGGGTAAAACCATTTTAATTTCCTCACATATACTGCCTGAATTAGCGGAAATGTGTGATGAAATCGGTGTGATTGATAATGGTAAGCTCATTGCACATGGCAATGTTGCGACAATCCAAGCGCAGCTTCAAGGTGAGAAGCGCATTGTGATAAAAGTGACAGAGCGCTTGCAGGAAGTGCGTGCCTTTTTAGAGGAAGACCCAAAAATATCTTCAATTGATTTAATCGAAAGCAAGCTAGAAATCGAGTTTAATTATCGTGGGACAGATGAGGAGCAAGTTGCATTGCTAAAAAGAGCTGTTTTAGCAGATTTACCAATCTATGCTTTAATTGAGGAAGAGAAAGATTTAGAGGATGTCTTCATGGCAATTACGAAAGGAGCGGATACGGAATGATGGAACGCTTATATAATCCAGTATTTGTGAAGGAGCTGAAGCTGCGTTTCCGTTCCTTTAAAAGCTTCTCAGGCTTAATCTTTTACTTAGCGGTTTTAACGATTTTTATTGCAGGCTTTTTATTAATTACAACAGGCTTTACAGGTAAAGGGTTTTTTAGACCCGATACAAGCTTTATGATGTTTGCTGTATTAACAATTATTCAAATGGCACTTGTACTGTTTATTACGCCAAGCTTAACAGCTGGAGCAATTAGCAGCGAGCGTGAAAAGCAAACATTAAATATTTTGCTGACAACAACACAGAGCTCTATGCAAATTATTGTTGGTAAATTGCTATCATCATTAGCATTTCTTGTGTTAATGCTCGTAGCAGGCTTGCCATTATATAGCTTAGTATTTTTATTCGGCGGTGTATCGCCATCACAGATTGCATCAATATTTTCCTTTTATTTACTAACGGTTGTAGCGATTGGAAGCATCGGTGTTATGTTTTCAACGATTACGAAAAGAACGATTGTGGCAATGATTGCGACATATGGCTCTATCATATTTTTAGGAGGTATTACGGCGTTTTTCTTCTTCATTACACTAGCATTTAGCCAGATGGGGGCAGCAACAGGTTCTACGCAATCCTTTATGGCTTATTTCTGGGCATCGATTAATCCAGGTGCATTAATATTGACGCTAATTGAGCCTGAAATGGGCAGAGGACTAGCGGAGCTATCAGGAATTAAACTACCAGTTTGGGTAACCTATTTAATTTTTTATAGCATTATTATTGTACTTTGCTTAACGCTTGCTATTAAGAAATTACGTGCCAATATGAAGAGCAATCGATAAGGAGGGATGGATATGGAGCAGCGTAAGCAATTACGAAGCTATATTCAACGTGCAAAAAGAAGTTTGTTATTAGAAAAAAGCATACCGCTTGCGCAATATGGCTTCTTTTATGGCTTACTTGCGAGCGCTGTCATCATGATTGTTTCAAGATTATTCGTTTGGCCTTATTATCGCCAAATTGCCCTTGCAGCTTTTGCGGTCGGACTTGTTGTGACACTTGCCGTCATATGGTGGAAGCGCGTACATGAGCAGGAGGCTTTATTTAAGCTCGATAGCTATTTTGCGCATAATGAGCTTGTGACAGCGCTGTCTTTTAAAAATGACGAGGAGCCTTTAGTGCAATCGTTGCTACAAAAGGCATGGCATAATATGGAGCAGGTCTTTACAGCATTTAAACAGCGCGAAAAAAATTTGTTTCGACCTAAAGCGTTTATTGGATTAGTACTCACTGCGTGCTTGTTAGCGGTTATGTATATGTTTCCTGCTAAGCCACAAATGGAGGCAATCGAAGCAGAAAAAGAGCGTGCCGTTATACAAGATATAAAAAAGGAAGTTGCGCAGCTAGAGAAAAAGGCTGAATCCAAGGAAGTAAAAGAGCAGCTAAAGGAATTGCAAAGCAAATTAAAGGATTCGAAAACAGCTGAGGAAGCATTGCGCGAAATGGTGAAAAAGCAGAAGGAGCTCGCATTAAAAGAGCAGCAACTAAAGGATAAGCAAACGGCAAAGGAAAATGGTAGCGAAACAGGTGAAGGTTTAACAGAGCAGGAAGTGGAGCAACTAAAAGAGTTAGCTAAAACTCAGCAGCAGCTAGCACAAAATGCGAATGCTACACAAACGACAATGGGCAAGCTTGGAAAGCCTTTAAGTAAATCTTTACAAAATTCAATTGCTAGCGCCAACAATGCGAATAGTACAAATCAAAACAATCAGTCCGGCAATCAAGGACAACAAGGACAGTCTGGTCAACAGGGGCAAACGGGGCAACAAGGTCAAGCAGGTCAGCAAGGACAGGCGGGGCAGTCAGGTCAGCAAGGACAAGGTAGTCAACAAGGGCAGGGTGGTCAGCAAGGTCAAGGAAACCAACAAGGACAAGGCAATGGGCAAGGACAAGGTCAAGGTTCGGGTCAAGGAAATGGTAATGGGCAAGGTCAGGGACAAGGAACAGGTCAAGGACACGGCAAAGGTGCAGGAACAGGGCAAGGAAGTCGCGATTTAGTAACGGTTCCTGAGCGCATCGGTGGCTCCAGTGAAACGACAACTGATGGAGGGACATTAGGAGAAGGAACACATGTTGAGGAGCGAGAAGCGGATGGCCCGGTTTTAAAAGGAAATATTCGCCCATATGAAGAAGTAGTTGGCACATATAAAGATAGCTATTTAGAGAGCTCGGAGCGTTTACAATTACCGAAGGATTTGCAATCGGTTATACAATCGTACTTTACGTCAATCGAGTCGCGCTAGGAGGAAATTTGATGGCATTTACGGAACAGCAATATACAGAAATGAGCAAAAAGTTACAGCAAGTAAAGGAAGAAATTCATCGCTTTATTGTTGGACAGGAGGAAGCGATTGATTACACATTATATGCGGTTTTAGCAGATGGGCATGCATTGTTAGAGGGCCTTCCAGGTTTAGGGAAAACGATGCTAATTCGCACTATTTCAGAGGTGTTGGATTTATCGTTTTCGCGTATTCAATTTACGCCAGATTTAATGCCAGCAGATATTACAGGAACGAGCATGATTGAGCGTACAGCAGATGGCAAGCAGCAATTTACATTCCAACCCGGGCCCATTTTTAGCCAAATGGTATTAGCCGATGAAATTAACCGTGCAACACCAAAAACGCAAAGTGCTTTATTAGAGGCAATGGGAGAGAAAACCGTAACAATTTTAGGGGACACGAAAAAAATGGCGAAACCCTTTTTCGTATTAGCTACGCAAAACCCAATTGAAATGGAAGGAACATATCCATTGCCTGAAGCGCAAATGGACCGCTTCCTTTGTAAAATACTTGTGCCATATCCAACAAAGCAAGAGCTAATGGAAATTATGAAGCGCACAACAGGTGCTATAGAGATTGATTTACAAAAAATAATGAATGCTGGGGAACTCATTGAAGCACAGCAAATGGTCAAAGAAGTGTTAGTCGCTGATGAAATGCTTGAATATGCGACAGAATTGATTGTTGCAACACATCCTGAAGGTGACTATGCGATTGATGAAGTAAAGCAATACGCATTATATGGTAGCGGACCACGTGGTTTGCAAAGTTTGATTAAGCTCGCAAAGGCACGTGCCTTAATCAATGGGCGTTTCCATGTTTCCGTAGCGGACATTAAAACAGTTGCTAAGCCTGTGCTGCGTCATCGTATGCTGTTGAATTATGAAGGGGAGGCTTCTGGTAAAACAGCAGATGATATTATCGATATTATTTTAGAAAAAGTGCAGCAAGGTGCTAGCAAGTGACAAATAAATATGTTTTGCCTGAGGATTGGCTCGTCAAAATCAGTCGCTTCCAAGTAGCAACGGCCTCCAAATTACGTGGGCAGCATAAGGGCTCGCACCGTTCACAGCGCTTCGGAGCATCGCTAGACTTCTCAGATTTTCGTGAATATCATTTAGGTGATGATGTGCGACAAGTCGATTGGAATGTCTTTGCAAGAACAGATAAATATTTTATTAAACGCTTTTTAGATGAGCAGGAAATGCGTGTGCATATTTTGCTTGATACGACCAAATCAATGACAGAAGAGGCAAAATGGCTTTTTGCAAGGCAAATTGCGACAGCGCTTGGTTTAATGGTGCTTGGGCGTGATGATCGACTATCATTTTCTTATTTACAGGAGGAGCTAGTGCCACCGTTTCGCCGTAAAGGAGCAACGTATAGACGGGCTTTTCTCCAAATTGTTTCAGCGATTGAGCAAGCGAATTATAGTGGAGGCTTTGCACAAGGTGCTTTAAGAGCCTTACCGAAGGATAGCACGGTGCTATTTATATTGACAGATGGTTTAGAGCCTATTGAAGAGTGGGAGCAGCTATTAAAGCGATTGCCACGCTTTGCAGGAGATGTCCGCATTATTCAAATTGTCACAGCGGAGGAGCTTGCACCGAACTATACAGGAGATATGCGTCTGCTTGATAGCGAGACAGGTAACGACGTCAATGTCACGATGTCAACAAAAGTGTTAGACACATATACAGAAAGACGTTTATTACATGAACAACAATTTGATGCAATTTGTCATCGCTTTGGCGTTCGCAAATTGCAATTAAAGGTGGAGGATGGCTTGCAGCATGCTATATTCCATCAATTATTAAAAGCACATTGGATTAGGTGAGGTGAGCCGTATGGGCTTTAGTCAAATACTTTATAGCTGGACGGCCATCTTTCCAGTTATTGTCCTTCTTTATTATTTCTTTCGTAAAAAATATACGGATCAACCCGTTTCCTCAACGCTCTTTTGGGCAGAAATTATGCAGGAAACACGCGTATCACCCTATTTAAAGCATTTGCAAAAAAATACGTTGCTCTACTTGCAATTGTTAGCATTACTACTTCTTATGTTAGCACTCATGAATCCATTTATTCAGCAATCTAAAATTGCAGGGTCACAAGTTGTATTTATCGTGGATACGTCAGCAACAATGCTTGCAGGGAAAGAGCAAGCGACATTTGAGCTACATAAACAGGAAATGCTGTCTCTTATCAATGATTTAAATGGTAGACCAATAACGTTGATTGTAACAGGGCATGCACCAACAGCAGTTTTACAGCAGGAGACGAATATCAATGCGATTGAGCAGTCAATTCAAGCACTACAAGTCACGTATGAAACAGCTCAAATGCCAAAAGCGCTTGATGTAGCACAAGCATTTATTGGAAATGTCCCAACCTCTGTTTACATTTTTACTGATGTACTTGATAAAATGCAATTGCCAGTTGAAAAGGAAACAGTACAGTGGATTGTCAAAGGAGCAGCAAAGGATTTAAAAAATATTGCGATTACACGCTTTGCTGCAACGACAGATGGGCAAACAGCGATGGCGCTCGTGCAGCTTCGCAATGATACGAACGAGGCACAGGAAACAATATTAACATTGTATGATGCTGAAAATGAGGAGCTAGTAAACGAAAAAGTAGCCTTACCTGCCAAGGAAATCGTCACAACAACCTTTAAAGAGCTGCCTGTGACACAAACGATCACTGCCAAAATTGATGCGCAAGATCATTACACTGTGGACAATACACAAACCGCATTACTGCAAACAACGAGCGCTGCATTAGTTGTTGATCAAAGCCTACATCAATTGATTCAAAAAGGCTTTCAAGCGATACAGCCAAATGTCAAAATGGTACCTGCATCGCAGCTAGCTGATAATAAAGATGCAGTTATTGTTACAAATCAAGCAGCATTGCTTGGAGAAATGAAAAAGCCTGTCATTTTATTCGGGCGGGATGATGTAGAAAAGTTTGAAGTAGCAGGCCATATAAATACGACAAATGATGCATTGTTTGCCTTTAGCAATTTAAAGGATGTTTATGTTGGTGCATTATATGAGAGCTTTGACAATTATAAAACGATTGCTACGGTTGGTGAGGAGCCATTTATTCAGCTATCGCCTGAAGGGGATATTATTGTTTTAGCTGATATTGAAGATACAGATTGGCCTCTGCATCCATCTTTCCCGCTATTTTTGTGGAGTGCTGAGCAGCAGCTACTAGAATCTACAAGCTCATTAGGAATTTTCGCACCGAATGAGAGTCGCGTTGTCGCATTAGCACAAAATGATTGGTCTGTTTATTCACAGACAGATGAATTTTTATCGACTGTGACAAATGGTATTTTAACTGCTCCAATGAAGCCTGATATTTATATTGTGCGTTCTGCGGATGAGGAGAAGCACTTTATTGTGCAGCTGCAGGCACAGGAGCGCATAATTGAAGAAGGAACAAGCTATACGATTGGTGCATTGCCAGACAACGAGCAAGAGGAGTTATCAAAATCATCCATCGTACCGTGGATAGTATTGCTTGTTTTATTATTGTTAGTTGTAGAATGGGAGGTGCAACGACGTCGTGGATTTACGAATTGATATACCGCTTGCATTGTTGCTATTACTTCCATTGCTCATTTATTTTATATGGACATTTTGGCGTGAACGACAACGTCTAAAAAAGAGTCATATTATCGTATTATGTATTCGCATTGCGGCAGTTTGCTGTCTTGTATTTGCCCTAGCAGCTCCTTATATTTTGCTACCAATTAAAGAAGAGCAAGTGATTTTTTTAGCCGATCGCTCAGCGTCAATGAATACGACAGAGCAGGAGTTAACTGATTTTATTATCGAAAGCCTGCAATCGAAAAAAGATAATCAAGCAGCAGGTATTTATTCCTTTGCTTCCACTGTGCAAACGGAGGCAACTTTATCGACAGATTTAAAAGAAGTGCCGAAATTTTCAGCATTACAAAATAATGGTGAAACGAATATCGAGCAAAGCTTGCAAATTGCAACAGGCATTGTTGATCCAAAAAAGGCAACGCGCTTTGTATTATTAACAGATGGCAATGAGACAAAGGGTGATGTGCTGGAATTTGCAACAAAGCTTAAAGGCTCTACGATGAGTATTGATGTCGTACCATTCCAGCAAAAAGTGTCAAATGATGTATCATTGAAAAGCTTTGTTTCGCCGCAAGTGGCTTATGCAGGAGAGCAACAGCAGCTTGTTACAGAAATTTATGCGACAGAGGAAGGGCAAGGGGAGCTTTTACTTTATGAAAATGACCAATTAATTCATCGTGAGGCAGTTGTATTAACAGAGGGCTCCAATGTTTTTACGTACAAGCATAGCATGAAATCGGAAGGGCTTGTGAAATATGAGGCGGTCGTACAAGTCGGAGAGGATGCGATTTATGAAAATAATAAGCTAACAAGTATTACGATGGTGCAAAGTGAGCCACGCTTACTAATTGTCAACGGACATGATATCGCATCTCCTATTGCAGCAGCACTTGGTCAACAGGCAATTGCTCATGATGTGATAGCACCAGAAAGTTTACCGAATGACCTTTCTAACTACTTGCAATACAATGCGGTTATTTTCGATAATGTGCCAGGGCATTTAGTCGGTGAAGCAAAAATGCTCGTTATTGAGCAAGCTGTTAAAAATTTCGGTGTTGGCTTTGCGATGATTGGTGGAGAAAATAGCTTTGGTTTAGGTGGTTATTTTAAAACACCGATTGAAGCATTGCTACCTGTTGAAATGGAAATTAAGGGAAAAGAACAGCTTCCTTCATTAGGCCTTGTCATTGTACTTGACCGCTCTGGCAGTATGTATGGTTCCAAGCTAGAGCTTGCTAAAGAGGCAGCTGCACGCTCAGTAGAATTACTACGTGATGAAGATACATTAGGCTTTATCGCCTTTGATGATCGTCCGTGGGAAATTATTGAAACAGGCCCTTTACAAAGTAAGGATGAGGCGGTCGATACAATTTTATCTGTAACGCCAGGTGGCGGCACAGAAATTTATCGTTCCTTAGCATTAGCGTATGAAAATTTAGCCGACTTACAATTACAGCGTAAGCATATTATTTTATTAACAGATGGTCAGTCACAGCCTGGTAATTATGAAGAATTAATTGAGGAAGGTAAAGGAAACAATATTACGCTTTCTACAGTAGCGATTGGTAGTGATGCAGATGGAGCATTACTACAGCAATTAAGTGAAATGGGAAGTGGACGCTTTTATGATGTTATTGATGAACAAACAATTCCTTCGATCTTATCACGAGAAACTGCAATGATTTCACGTACTTATATTGAGGATAATCCATTTTATCCGACAATTTATAGTGCAGCAGGCTGGGATGCATTGTTCGCACAAGGCGTTCCGCAAATGAATGCTTATATTGGTACAACAGCGAAGCAAGGTGCAATTGTTGTGGCGGAAAGTGAAAAAGAGGACCCAGTGCTTGCACAATGGCAATATGGTCTAGGAAAAACGTTTGCCTTCACATCTGATTCTACAGGTAAATGGACAGGCGATTGGGCAAGATGGCAGGATTGGGGCATGTTTTGGCAAACGATGCTGTCACAAATGCTGCCAAGCTATAATGATATTGCCTACGATGTTCGTTTAGAGGCAGATGGCTCCTTTATGATTACAGATCCGACAAATGAAGCAGCCTTTTTAGATATTGTCGCTGTCAATGAGGTGGGAGAGGAGCTGGATACACAGCTCGAAATGATTTCTGCATCGCAAGTAAGAGCGACCGTAGATACTGAACAAGGGCTAATTTTCTTCCGTATTGCAGATGAGGAGCAAACGATTTATCAAGCAGGCTTAACGGTTCCATATAGCACGGAATACGAGCTGAAGCCTGTCAATAATAGTATGCTTGAGGAGCTAACAGCACAAACAGGTGGCGCTATTTTGGAAGAGCCTACTGAAGTATTTCGTGATTTTACAACGAAAGGTGCTGAGCGCCAAAATATTGCTGCCTGGCTAATGTTAGCAGGGATGCTGCTATTCTTTATCGATATTACGATACGCCGCTTTGGCTGGGGCTTCTTTGTTAAGCCGAGAAAGGAAGCAAAAGCTGTTGAATCAGCACTGGTACAAGCCGAGGATACAAATGTTGCACAGCTGTTGAAAGGCATGAAAAAACGCTCATAAAAAGGATGGTTGTTAAATGGATAAACAGCTGAATGAGTGGATAAGACGTTTTCAGCAAGAGAAGGATATCAAGGCATTAACCCATTTGAAAAATGAATGTGCCCATATGATTGAGCCTTTGATTATAGAATTTACAGAGAAATATGGCAATGAAGCTGGTGAGCTATTACGTTTAAAATGGGATAAACGATTTCATTTTATTTTTACAAAATATCAGCTAGATGTTGGCTTACCTTTAGAAAGCTTCGTGCAAAACACGTATCGTTTTTACTTTATGCAGGTGTTAGCGAAGGCAGGGTATCGATAAACAAGGTGCTAGGAAATGAATTTTCCTAGCACCTTTTTCTAATGATTAACATTCAAATTTAGCCGTAGAAAATTGTATAATGGGTAATATTAAATGTTAATTTAAGCTAGTCAAATAAGCTTGTATTATATTATAATGAGAATAAATGTTCTTTAATGGAGAAGAATGAAGCGATAAGTGAAAGATTAGATTATGTGACATTGAAAGTTGCTAAAAATGAGCAAGATATTATGTTTTTACGCTACAGACAGTAAATGATTTTCTCTAAGAAATAGGAATGAAAGATGCAAAATAAAACTTTAAAAAAAAGGCGCAAGAAATCAAATTTTTTCAATTGATTTCTTGCGCTTTTTGATTATATATTATTTCAATCCTTTGCCAAGTCCTTTTAAAAAATGGACGCCAAAATTGACAGCGCGGTTGACATCAGGGTCTTTTAGTTGCTTCATTAATTGTAAAACCCCGATTTTTTCATCTGCTTCTACAGCTTTATTTCCTTCATCTAGCCCACTGTTTAAAGCATCAATCAGCTTTGCTGTTGTGGAGGGGTCCATATCCGACAATGCTCCTGCCACACCCATTAAATTATTCATAATGTTTGTGATAGGCTTGCGTGTTAATTGCCCTAATGCGATATGGGCAACCTCTTCCTTTGCTTCAATAAGCTTTGATGCTGCCTCTAGTGCGCCAATGTCGTTTAACTCCGTTAAGATAGTGAAAATTTGCTTCACCGCATCCTCGTTGTTGGCAACAAGCTGCTTTAAATCCTCTAATTTTTGTGCCTGCAATTGCTCTGTTGTGAGCTCTTCTTTTTTAATAGTAGAAATTAATTTTGCCACTTGCTTAATTCCCCCCGTTCGTTGTTAAATGCACATAGCCTGGACGATTCCATTTGCGCTGTACTTCAACACCATTTTGCGGATGGCGCTGCTTATAACGCGGATTTGTTCTAGGAAGTGGCGTTTTACCTTTAGGCTTTAACACTTCAATGCGCACCTTCGTTTGTTTATAGGCAGGTGTAGATGTGTTAATATCGGCAGCTGGACCTGTTAAAAAGTTAATTGCCGAATCTTTGCTAACAGAGTTCATCGGTAAAAATAGCTCATTACCTTGAACGCGATCTGTAACAAGCGCGTTTAATTTCAATGCACCGTATGGTGAGACAAGGCGTAGCAGAGCGCCATCTTCAATACCACGTTCCTTCGCTAATTCAGGCGATACTTCAACGAAAATTTCAGGCACTTTCGCTTGAATGCCTTTTGATTTATTTGTTAAATTGCCTTCATGGAAATGCTCTAGCATACGTCCATTATTAATTAAGCAGTCATATTGTGCCTCATATTCCACAGGCTGCACCCAATCCTGTAAAGAAAAGCGTGCTTTTTTGTCAGGGAAGTTAAAGCCGTCTTCATATAATAAAGGTGTATCTTTACCATCTAAGCTACCCCAACAGAAGCTACCCCAGCCCTCTAATACATCATAGCTCGCTTCAGCAAATAAAGGTGACAAGCTAGCCATTTCAGCAAATATTTCACTTGGATGACTATAAGTCCAATTTGCACCTAGGCGACGTGCGACCATCTGTAAAATTTCCCAATCGGCTTTCGATTCACCGAGTGTTGGTAATGCTTGATATAAGCGTTGTACACGACGCTCTGTGTTTGTGAATGTCCCTTCTTTTTCAAGCGATGGAGCAGCAGGTAAAATAACATCGGCATATTGTGCGGTACGCGATAAGAAACAATCTTGTACAACAAAGAAATCCAATTGTGACAGCACCTCATCAACATGGTTGGCATTGCAATCAACAAGTGCCATATCCTCTCCAACTAAATACATCGCCTTCATTTTACCTTCCATGATAGCATCAAGCATCGCCATATTTGTACGCCCCGGTTGTGCAGGAATTTTTGTACCATATGCTTGTTCAAATTTTGCACGTTCCTCATCATTTGTTACTTTTTGATAGCCTGGTAAAAGATGTGGTAATGTACCCATATCACAGGCGCCTTGTACATTGTTGTGTCCGCGTAGTGGATATGCGCCTGCTCCTGGACGGCGATAGTTACCTGTCGCTAATAGCAAATTGGAGATGGCAGCAGACGTATAAGAACCACCTGTATTTTGTGTAACACCCATTCCCCAAAGAATACATGTGCCATCTGCATCGCGAATCATTTCAGCTACTTGAATTAACGTCTCTTTATTGATACCTGTTTGTTGCTCTGCATAGTCTAATGTGTATTTTTCAAGCACCTCTTTAAATTCTCCGAAGTGATTGACATTTTCTTGGATAAAGGCTTCATCATGCCAGCCTTGGTCAATCATATATTTTGTCACAGCCATTAACCATACTTGGTCTGTGCCTTGCTTTGGACGCATGAAAATATCGGAGCGCTCTGCCATTTCATGCTTGCGAATATCTGCAACGATTAATTTTTGTCCGTGTAGCTTATGGGCACGTTTGACACGTGTAGCGAGTACAGGGTGCCCTTCAGCCGGGTTCGCACCAACAATGATGACAAGACCTGCTTTAGCAATATCCTTAATAGTACCAGCGTCACCACCTAGGCCAACTGTACGAATTAAGCCATCTGTCGCAGGCGATTGGCAGTAACGTGAGCAGTTATCAACATCATTCGTTTGGAACAATTGACGTGCCATTTTTTGAATTAAATAGTTTTCCTCATTCGTAATTTTTGAAGAAGAAATAAAGCCGATAGAGCCTGAACCATATTGCTCATGAATGCTCCCTAACTTTCTAGAAATTAAATCAAGCGCTTCGTCCCAAGAGGATTCGACAAATTCATCGTTTTTACGAATCAATGGCTTTGTTAGGCGCTCTTCAGAGTTAATGAAATCCCAGCCAAATTTCCCTTTCACACAAGTGGAAATAGCATTAACAGGCCCTTCAGAAGGCTGCACCTTTAAAATTTTACGTCCCTTTGTCCATACTTCGAATGAACAGCCTACACCGCAAAATGTACAAACTGTTTTCGTTTTTTTCGTGCGCTTGCTACGCATTGCAGCCTCTACTTCAGAAATCGCAAAAATACCGCTATAGCCCGGCTCAACCTCTTTAATTAAGTGAATCATTGGGTCTAACATATCCTGCTTCAGCCCTGTCATAAAGCCGGCCTCACCAAGCATCGTTTTTTCCATTAGTGCATTACACGGACATACTGTGACACATTGACCACAGCTTACACAGGAGGAGTCGTTAATCGCAACGCCCATATCCCAAATAACACGTGGTCTATCGGCTTCCCAATCAAGCGATAATGTTTCATTGACCTGCAAGTTTTGGCAAACCTCTACACATTGACCACAAGCGATACATTGATTTGGGTCGTAGCGGTAAAAAGGATGTGACATATCGACTTCATGTGGTTCTACTTTCGGTTTATAGGGATATTTTTGATGCTCTATTTCCATCATTTCAGCTGTATTATGCAATGTACAATTGCCATTGTTATTATCGCAAACGGTACAGTACAGCAAGTGATTTTCTAATAAACGATCCATCGCTTCGGTTTGGGCAGCCTTTGCTTTGGCAGAAGCTAGCTGGACATTCATTCCTTGTTGCGCCTTTGTTGAACATGAACGCACTAATTGTCCATCAACCTCAACGATACACGTATCGCATGTTTCGATTGGATCGACTGCTGGTACATGGCAAATTTGCGGATGCGCAATGCCATTTTGGTTAATCGTATCAAGAATTGTTGCCCCTTCAGTTATAGGATATGCTACGCCGTTAATTGTAATATTG
The DNA here is from genome assembly GCF_033880585.1 of Lysinibacillus louembei. NCBI lineage: Bacteria > Bacillati > Bacillota > Bacilli > Caryophanales > Bacillaceae > Lysinibacillus > Lysinibacillus louembei. The sequence continues at coordinate 75,046 of NZ_CP137624.1, read as the reverse complement.
TTCAAAGTCAGTTCCTCCTCTTTCTCTCCGACTAAAAATGCTCAGAAGTGCGCCCCCTCATTTGCGCTAGCATCTTCGCATGAAACTAAAAAATCCACCAAGAAATGACACGCTATTTGCATGTTAGTCATTCAAGGTGGATAAAACTCTTAGCAGAACGTGCTAAAAACTCAATCTACTGTTCAGTTAATTCACAATAGCACTCAAACATTAAAATTCATCATGAATTAAAATATCTCAATCCCATTCGTATATCTTTTATTATAGCCCCTTTATTTAGAATGAACAATCCTTTATTTTTCCCTTTCAATTTTTTTCGAGGTACTATATTATTAACAAACTAGTAGGGTGGCAAAATTATTTGATGTAAGGAGAATCGCAATATGTCTAAAAAAATACATGAATTTAACGATATGATCCGCAAGTTGCGCAAAGATTTATTCGGAAAAGGACCTGAACGTATCCAGACAGTTTTCGTTGGCAATATGGCGATTTCGACTTTGTATGGCAATTTAACACCGACGGAAAAATTTATTGCAAGTACAGCAGAAGGCTTAAAAACAGTGCATGCTGCGCGTACCAATATGATTCAGGAGCTATACGCCAAAGAACCGCCAACGGCATTAGAGGAATTAGTAGGAACGAAATTACTGCATCTGTTTACAGATATTAAAATTGAGGAAGATATCGCAATCTCCGTATTTATGTTTGAAAATACTATTAGCGAATAGAGGCGATGACTGATGGAAAAGGCAGTTATACGAGAGGTTTTACGCGTTGATAACGAGCAAGTGAAAACGCTGGAAGATATGATTGTGACAGAGTATGCGGTGACGCTTAAAATTAATCAGCAGGAATTTGTGACGATGGTTTGTACACCTGAATATGTCGAGGATATGGTCGTTGGTTATTTAGCCTCTGAGCGTGTTATACGTAACTTTGAGGACATTGAGAATATTTGGTATCAGCAGGAGGAGGGCTTTGTACATATTACAACAAAGCGATTAAATCCTTATTATCAGCAAATACAAAATAAGCGTTATATTACTTCTTGCTGTGGCATGAGCAGACAAGGCTTTGTTTTTGCCAATGATGCTTTGACAGCGAAAACAATGAAGGATAGCAATATCCAAATTACGACAGAGGATTGCTTCCGCTTTATGCAAGAGATGCAAAATACAGCGCTAACCTTTAAGCAAACGGGAGGTGTGCATAATGCCGCATTATGTGATCATAACGGCATAATATTGACACGTATGGATATTGGTCGTCATAATGCGCTCGATAAAATATACGGTTATTGTTTGCGACAACAAATTGATATGCGTGATAAAATTATCGTTTTTAGCGGGCGCATTTCATCTGAAATTTTATTAAAGGTATCAAAAATTGGCTGTGCCATTGTTTTATCGAAATCGGCTCCGACAGAATTAGCATTGCAATTAGCCGAGCAATTAGGTATTACGACAGTAGGCTTTATAAGATACAATTCACTTAATATTTATACACACCCACAGCGCATCCAGCTACCAAAACAATGAAAGGAGGGGCTATGATGACTGTACATGACAAGCTTAATAGACCATTGCGTGATTTGCGTATATCGGTAACAGACCGCTGCAATTTCCGCTGCCAGTATTGCATGCCAGCAGAGATATTTGGACCAGATTATGCCTTTTTGCCATCTGATAAAATTTTAAGCTTTGAAGAAATCGAACGCGTAGTAAAAATTTTCGTAGCACTTGGTGTCAAAAAGGTGCGGATTACAGGTGGTGAACCGTTGCTGCGTCGCGATTTACCTACATTAATTGAGCGCCTTCATCAAATACAAGGTGTAGAGGATATTGCTTTAACAACAAATGGCACTTTATTAAAAAAATATGCACAGGCTTTAGCGCAAGCGGGTTTGTCGAGGGTGTCTGTTAGCCTAGATTCATTAGATGAGCAACGCTTTGCCGAGATGAATGGGCAACGTGGAAAAGTGGTAACAGTGCTAGAAGGAATTGAAAAAGCAGTTGAAGCAGGATTAGCTGTGAAAATTAATATGGTTGTTCAAAAAGGAAAAAATGAACAAGACATTGCAGAAATGGCGCGCTTTTTTAAGGAAAAACAGCATATTTTACGCTTCATCGAATATATGGATGTTGGCAATTCTAATGGCTGGCGCTTAGACGATGTAGTGTCGAAAAAGGAGATTCTTACACAGGTACAGGAGTCTTCACCATTGCAACCAGTTGAGCCGAATTATATAGGTGAGGTAGCGACGCGCTATCAATACGAGGATGGACAAGGAGAAATTGGTGTTATTTCATCTGTAACTGATTCTTTTTGCTCGACATGCTCACGTGCTCGCATTTCAGCAGAAGGCACATTGTACACATGTTTATTTGCTACAACCGGTGTCAATTTGCGAGAATTATTGCGCTCCGATGCAGATGATGCAGTGATTACTGAGAAAATTGCAAGTGTATGGGAGCAGCGTACAGATCGTTATTCAGATGAACGCACAGAACAAACGATACAAAAAAGAAGAAACACAAAAATTGAAATGTCACATATTGGCGGTTGAAAATTATTTAGTTCAAAGGTAATGATTCGCTCAACGAATGAAGAAATTCGCTCAACCAATCGTCAAATTCGCCCAACGAACAGGTAAAATCGCTCAACCAATGTTTGTTTTCGCCCGTTAGAGAGGGGCATTGTCTGGAATTCAGACAGCCCCCTCGCATTAGTCACGCATATATGTGCCGCTTTTGCCACCGGTTTTCTGTACAAGATAGGTTTCTTTAATAACCATCGATTTGTCAACAGCTTTGCACATATCGTAAAACGTTAGTGCGGCAACCGAAACAGCTGTTAATGCTTCCATTTCTACACCTGTTTTGCCATTGCATTTGACAGTTGCTTCGATATGTAGCTCATAGCCTGAAGTGCCTTGTTGATACGTGAATTGGAAATCAGTACCTTGCAGCATAATTGGATGGCACATTGGAATAATATCCGATGTTTTTTTAGCAGCCATAATACCCGCAATTTGTGCAACTTGTGTTGGGTCACCTTTTTTAATGTGACCTTGCTGAATGGCTTGATACAATTCATCTGATAACGTGATGATACTATGTGCGATAGCTGTGCGCTGTGTCACGTCCTTTGTCGAAATATCGACCATCTTTGGACGACCTTGCTCATTCCAATGGGTAAAATTGTTCATTGTTTGACTCCTTTGCCAATCTTGTGGTGTGTTGATATTGGTAAATGTCATTGTATCGCTTTCAAATGCGATATAGCAAACGCGAAGCTTTTCTAATAAAGCCTGCATACTGCGACGATTTTGCTGAACAAGCTCGCTTACAAATGGGTAGGCAGTGCGGCGATATAAGGCGGCGAGCGGCTGCAATCTTCCAGCTTGCTGTGGCACGATGGCATCATAGCGCTCATCTATCAAGGATAGCAATGTTTTAACAAACGCTGCATCCATAAACGGCATATCGCTTGCTAAAACGAAAAACCATTCAACAGTAGGGAAGTTTTCCATAATATTGTGCAAGGCAAAGAGCGGGCCTTGATGTGGCTGTTGCTCAATTAGCCACTGCACATTATCTTGTGCAAAGCCTTGCTGCAAGTGCGCATTTGTGGCGATAATTAAAGGCTGTAGCTGATTTTGCTGTAAAGCGTTTAAGCTGTATTGATAAAGGGGCTGACCTGCAAATTGCTCAAACATTTTTGGCTGACCATAACGTGAAGATTGCCCACCTGCTAAGACGACACCTGCGATATTCATAAGCGCTGCAACTCGCCAACAAAATGTTGAATCGTCGGTATAATGAGCTGTGTCATGGCAAGTGTAACAGCGTTTGTTGAGCCTGGTAGCACATAAATAGCTGTTTGCTGACAGCTGCCTGCTGTTGCACGGCTAAACATTGCTTTTGCGCCAATTTCATTGTAGCTCAATGCGCGAAATAACTCGCCAAACCCTGTCATTTCTTTTTCGAAAAGAGGGACGATAGTGTCATAAGTTTGGTCTCTTGCGCTAAAGCCTGTACCACCTGTGATAAGAATGGCATGAACCGTCGGGTCAGCGCACCAGCCTTGTAGATGGCGAGCAATTTCAGCAGGCTCATCTTGTACAATTTGATAGTCTGCTAAGGAGAAGGTGGCGTCCTCAAGCAATGCTTGAATACGTTGCCCACTCTTATCATCTACTACTGTACGTGTATCGCTTACTGTTAAAACAGCAGCGTGTATAGCAAGATGTTGATGTGTTGGATGTGTCATATTAATTCTCCTTTTTAAAGCTTATTATAATCAAAATCTAAACAGAAAGGCAAAAGTGCCATGCAAGATAGATATTCAAGACAACAATTATTTCAGCCCATTGGACAACTTGGGCAACAGCAGCTCCAGCAAAAGCATGTGCTGATTGTTGGTGTTGGCGCGTTAGGTAGTGCGAGTGCAGAAGCACTTGTACGTGCGGGCATTGGTAAGCTGACATTAGTTGACCGTGATTATGTAGAATGGAGCAATTTGCAAAGGCAGCAGCTTTATACAGAGCAAGACGCTTGTAATAAAATACCGAAAGTGATTGCAGCGCAGCAACGCTTACAGCAAATTAATCGCGATGTGCTGATTGATGTACATATTGTAGATGCACATACAGAGCAGTTTGTAGCATTGTTGGATGGCGTAGATGTCATAATGGATGCAACAGATAATTTCGATATTCGCTTTTTCCTGAATGACCTTGCGCAAAAGCATCAAATACCGTGGGTGTATGGCTCTTGTGTTGGCAGCTATGGTGCTACCTATACGATTATACCAAGCGTTACACCTTGCTTACATTGCTTATTATCCGTTATACCAAATACAGGGGCAACTTGTGATACAGTTGGTATTATTAGCCCAACAGTGCAAATCGTAGCAGCCTATCAAGTGGCAGAGATATTAAAGATTTTAGTAGGCAATATGACAGCTTTACGCAAAAGCTATTTAACGTTTGATGTTTGGCAAAACCAGCATTATGAAATCAATGTGGATAAAGTAAGGAAGCACGATTGCCCATCCTGTGGCACAAATCCAACATATCCATATTTATCCTATGAAAATCAAACAAAGCTGGAAGTATTATGTGGCCGCGATGCTGTGCAAATTCGTCCGTCCCAACGAATTCACTATGACTTGCAGCAACTCGCAGAAAAACTTCAACATCATGGAGATATCCAGCAAAATCCATATTTGCTTTCCTGTCAAACAACAGATTATCGCTTTGTACTGTTTCAAGATGGGCGAGTTGTCATTCATGGTGTGCAAGACATTCAACAAGCGAAAAGCATTTACTATCGTTTTTTAGGATAAAGGAGTGTTCCATATGATAGAACAAAGAAAGCCGATTGCAGTAGCAGAGGCTGTGCAACGTGTCATGAATTATGCGTATCAAGCACGAACAGAAACGATTCCATTACAGCAAGCTTATGGACGTTTTTTAGCAGAAGATATTGCGGCTGACCAAGATGTCCCTGCCTTTGACCGCTCTCCTTATGATGGCTATGCAATACGCTCGATGGATAGTGAGGGAGCGAATGCTGAAAAGCCCGCTATTTTCCAAGTTGTAGGTGAGATTGGTGCAGGCTATGTTTATGATGGCATCGTCGGTGAGCGACAAGCAGTACGCATTATGACAGGGGCCATGATTCCACAGGGCTGTGATGCTGTTGTCATGCTCGAAATTACACAAAGCTTTGAGCAAAATGGGCAAGCCTATATGTCGCTGAAACGACAAATACAAGCAGGTACTAATATTTCTTACAAAGGCGAAGATATTCAAAAGGATGCTATTTTAATCACAAAAGGGCAGTATATTAATCCAGGTGTTGTGGCCTTATTAGCTACATTCGGTTATCCTCATGTAATGGTTTTTAAAAAGCCAATTATCGGTGTGATTGCAACTGGCAGTGAATTATTAGAGCCAGATGAAGCATTGCAAGCTGGTAAAATTCGCAATAGCAATGCGTATATGGTGATGGCGCAAATAGAACGCGCAGGAGCAACGGCAAAATATTTTGGACAATTAAGCGATAATTTGGAGCTATGCATTCAAGCTGTGCAAGAGGCTTTACAGGAAGTAGATATATTGATTACTACGGGCGGTGTATCTGTTGGTGATTATGATTATTTACCAGCGATTTATGAGGCAATTGGCGCAGAGGTGTTGTTTAATAAAGTAGCAATGCGCCCAGGCAGTGTGACGACAGTGGCAATGCGTGATGGACAGCTACTATACGGTTTATCAGGCAATCCATCTGCTTGTTATGTCGGCTTTGAGCTATTTGCACGCCCGATTATTCGCACAGCCTTTCACAATCCACGGCCTCATTTACGACGTGAGCAGGCGGTATTAGGTGCTGATTTTCCAAAGCCGAACCCATTTACGCGCTTTGTACGTGCAATGGTTTCCTTCCAAAATGGGCAACTAGTAGCTGTACCTTGTGGCTTTGATAAATCAAGTGCCGTATCTTCACTAGAAGGAGCTAATGCCTTTATTGTGCTGCCAGGCGGTTCGCGTGGCTATGAGAAAGGAATGCAAGTGGTCGTTTTATTATTAGAAGATACGCAAGGAAGTGAATGGCCTTGGGACAGCATCGAAAAATCCTACAGATTGTAGGCTATCAAAATAGCGGAAAAACAACATTGATGGAGCAGCTCATTAGTAGTGCAACAAAGCAAGGGCTTCGTGTCGCAACGATTAAGCATCATGGACATGGCGGCGCGCCACAAGTAGATAAGATGAAGGATAGTGCGCGTCATGAAGCGGCTGGTGCTACTATAACCGCTGTCGAAGGGGCAGGGACTTTGCGACTAAGCATACAACAACAATGCTGGGAGCTAGCAGATATTGTGGCAATTTATGATGCTTTCCCTATAGATTGCTTGTTGATTGAAGGCTATAAAAAGGCGCATTATCCAAAAGTTGTCCTGTTACGCACAGAGGCAGATGAAGTGCTATTGCAGCAGCTATCCAATATTGTCTGTGTGATTTATTGGCATAAGCAACTGGCAGTGGACTATCCCATTTTTTCAATTAATGAAACTGCACAATATATTGATTTTTTAATGACAGAAATGAGGAAAGATTGATGTTTGAAATTACCGATAAGCCGATTGATGTGGAACAGGTAAGGGGAAAAGTAGTCAGCCGTAATGCAGGGGCGATTACTGTTTTTATTGGCACTGTAAGAGAAATGACTGCGGGCAAAAAAACGTTACATTTAGAGTATCAAGCCTACACACCGATGGCACTTAAAATGTTTGAGCAAATCGCGAAAGAGGTACAGGAGCGCTGGGGAGATGCACAAATTGCCATTAGTCATCGCATCGGGCATTTAGCCATTTCTGATATTGCGGTTGTCATTGCAGTGTCCTCACCACATCGTAAAACCGCATATGAAGCAAACGAATATGCCATTGACCGTATTAAACAGATTGTGCCGATTTGGAAAAAAGAGCACTGGGAAGATGGCACAGAATGGATAGGCGATCAATTGGAAAACATTCCTTATCCAACAGGCATGCCCTCATTAAACAAGGAGGACTAGGTACGATGAATATTTTATTATTTGCTCATTTACAAGAAGTAATTGGGCAACCCCAGCTAACAGTTGATTTACCACAATGTACGGTAGGTGAGCTGAAGCAATGGATGGCAAGCAATTACCCGAATATTTCCTTGCAGCAAGTGATGGTTGCAGTAAACGAGGAGTTCGCTTTAGATACAACGATTATTCAACCACAGGACACAGTAGCCTTTATCCCGCCAATCAGTGGGGGATGAGAATTAAATTCGCAAATAAATCCCCAAAGCTCAAAAGAGCAAACAATTCATCATGAATCGTTTGCTCTTATTAAATGTACACCTGCCAGCATCAGAAACGAAATCCCGACCATAGAGGCTACCCATGCCCATGCAAGTGGCATATTGTTAGAGCCAATGGCCATATAAATTGCAATTGGTGCAGTTTGTGTTTTGCCAGGTAAGTTACCAGCGAACATTAATGTTGCGCCGAATTCACCTAAGGCCCTTGCAAAGCTTAATATGATGCCTGCTACAAGGGCTTTGAAAGCAAGAGGGATAGCTATATAGAAAAAAACTTGTCTTTCGCTGGCACCAGCTACACGTGCAGCATCTTCAATATCTTGATCAATTGACTCAAAGCCTAGTTTAGCTGATTGATACATCAGTGGAAAAGCAACGACAGTTGAAGCAAGAACCGCTGCCCACCATGTGAACATAATTGGCTGATTGAAAAGCCAAATAATGGCGCTACCTAGTACACTATTTTTACCGAAAAGGATAATTAATAAAAAGCCAACAACAGTAGGTGGCAAGACTAATGGTAAGAGCAGCAAAGTTTCTACAAATAATTTTCCACAGAAATGACGTCTTGCCATCCATCTTCCTAACAAAGTGCCGATAAGCAAAACGATGATGCTAGAAACTAAGGCAACCTCCACGGAAAGCTTAAGTGGCGACCAAAAGTCCATGCTCATTACTTACTGCCCCTTGTTAAAGCCATACTTTTCAAAGATCTCCATAGCTGCATCGCTTTGTAAAAACTCATAAAAATCTGTGGCATCCGTTGTTTGCTTACTATCCTTTAAAATGCCTACTGGATAAATAATCGGTGTATGTGTGTCGCTAGCAGCAGTTGCGACAATTTCAACTTTATCTGAAATAAGCGCATCTGTTTTATAAACTAAGCCCGCATCAACATTTTCTGTTTCTACATATGTCAGCACCTGTCGTACATCTTTTGTATAAACGACTTTAGCTTCTAGTTCATGCCACAATTCTAGGTTTTGTAATACTTCCATTCCATATTGACCAGCTGGAACATTATCTGGTGTACCAAGCGCAATCTTTTCTGCATTTTTTAATTCCTTGAAAGATTGAATGTTTTTAGTATTGTTTGCTGGAACGACTAATACTAGTTCATTCGCAAGTAATTTTGTGCCTTGCTTTTGGTCAATAAAGCCTTCATCTACTAGCTCATCAAATTTATTTTCTGCTGCTGAGAAAAATAAATCGACAGGTGCGCCCTGTAATATTTGTTGCTGCAATGTACCAGAGCCACCAAAATTATAGGTGATTGTCACATTCGGATGCTCATTTGTATATGTCGCTGTTAATTCCTCTAAAGCATCTTGTAAGCTAGCGGCAGCGGAAATTGTTAATTCTACTGCTTCATCGTTAGCTGTTTGACTGCTACAGCCAACTAACAAAATTGAAACGAATAAAATGGCGATACAATAAATTTTCTTCATCGGATATTATTATCTCCCTTGATAGAAAGCTGATTCTTTTTTGTCATAAGATATTGATCAACAAGCGTGATATTCCCTTGCATTTTTTGTAATTGCTCTTTTGACACATTGCTGCTCTTTTGATAGGCATTTATTTGTTTTTCTAAATGACCTTTCGCAGCAGATAATGATTGCAGTAGATGATTGTACATTTTTGCTTGTAAAAAGCTTTCGGCTGTAGCGCCATTTTTATTGTTTGTATCAAGAAACGAGTGAATGCCTTCTGGTATTTTCGTCCCTGATAAAAGCCCTTTACCAAGCGCAACAGAGCCTGCATGTGAAAATAAATTGAACATCGCCTCTGATTGTGTTTTTTGCTGCTTGTAATCACGTGCATCAAAGGCATCCATTAAAGAATTGAAAAAATCATTGCTATTATCATTTATAAATGTAGTATCTTTGGCAAAAAATGTTTGTTTCGTATGGAATAATGGATCAATCATGTTACAGCCTCCTTATTGAAATAGCCAGCTCCAAAGTACAGCAATGCCTCTCCCTGCAAAGAAGAGCGCAGCGATGATACCAAGAAAAACAAACAGACAACTAAATGTTAAGCCGTACATAAGCTTTTTTGGTGAAGGAATTTTGCGATTGCCCCATTCCTTTGGATCATCACTCGTTACTGTATGCACTTTTCCACAGTTAGGGCAAGCCTCTATAAATAAACGATTTTCAATAGTTTTTCCATGAATGCGAGCAATCTGGACAGATAAATTGGCTGTAGCAAAATCAATTGTAAAAGTTTCGCCACATTGCTCGCACTGCTGCATTACTTTTTTCGCTTTCAATAATTCATCATCTTCCTTTAATATTTATTCACTCGCATGCATTAAATGCGAGGCTTTGCGCGCTGTCCATGTATATGCTAAAAGCAAGCACGCTAGTAAAATAATTGTTCCGAATATATAAGGTGCATCCATATTCCAATCAAATAAAGTACCTGCAAGCGCAGGACCAACCATATTTCCTAAGCTCATGTAGGCATTATTCATACCTGCTGCATAGCCTTGACCATCGCCAGCAAGCTTCGATACAAGTGTATTTACAGCTGGACGAATAAATGTCGTCGCAATTGAGAAAAGAGTAGCTACCGTTAAAATGACAAAGAAGCTACTAATATAAATCATTAAGAACATCGTCAGTGCAGCAACGAGTAAATTAACAAAAATTACTTTCATTTCACCGAAGCGTTTAAATAGTTTATCGATAACAAACATTTGCAAAATAACGCCTGCGAAGCCACCAACTGTTAAGACAATTGCAATATCTGTTGGGGTATAGTGGAATTTATAGCCTAAATAAACAGCCATTGTTGCTTGGAAATTCGCAATGCCAAAGCTAAATGTGAAAATAACAATTAAAATCACAAAGTAAGGCATTTTCACGGAATTTGCTAATTGCTTGAATAAATTATCTTTTTTCACCTGTTGTCTAACCTGTGCAGCTACATTTGGTAAAACAAAGTAAGAAATAAGTGCAGTAGCTATCGCAAAGCCTCCAGCAATATAAAAGGGAAAGTGCAAATTAACCTTCGCCAAAAAGCCACCAATCCCTGGACCTATTGTGAAGCCGAGCGACATTGCAGCACCTAGCATGCCCATGCCTTTTCCTCGTTCTTCTACTGTCGTAATATCAGCAACATAGGCCATAGTTGGAGCCATAATTAAAGCGGCACCAAGTCCAGCTAAGAAACGCGCTACAAATAGCATCCAAACATCTGTTGCTAAACCGAAGAAAATTTGCGCACAGCCATATATAATAAGCCCTGCAATAATAAACATTTTGCGTCCATGGCGGTCAGATAAATCGCCAGCAATTGGCGAAAATAAAAACTGCGCTAGTGCAAAGCCTGCAATAAGAAAACCAAGCGCTTGTCCACCAACGCCAAAAAGCAATAAATAATCGGGCATTACAGGAATAATAATTCCAATACCACCCATTGTAATAAACAAGCTAAACATTAATATGTAGAGCGCGGATTTATTCGTTTGTTGTGTCATATATAGTCCGTCCTTCTGATTATTCGATTGAACTAAGTCTACCATAAGGAGTAGGGGACTGCTATTAATTAAGATTATAGTAATGCAGCAAATAAAATGAAGCTAAGAGCCCGTAGCTATTAGCTTCAAGATTTAAAATGGTGATGCTTCACCTTCTATACAAAAAATTATTAATACGGGATAATCTTTTTGTTTTTTTAACCTAATTTTAACCTTGTGTCTTTATAGTCTATTTATGAGATAACGAAATCAAATGAAGGAGGAGAAGTGGTATGCAACAAAAAAATAAGCAGACATTAGTACTCATCGCCATTGTTGTATTGCTAGTGCAAACTGTATTTAGTAGTTTACCAGTTATGGCGGTAAGTACCACCTCTATACTACAGGTTACGATGAGCACAGATGGCAAGCCGTATGTAGAAGGAGATATAGCGACAAGCCCTGTAGCTATTCAAGTCACAGCGACTTCCGCAGACAGTGCTAAAGTAGAATTTTCACAGGACGGGCAAACATGGCAGCCTTTTGATGTAGCAAAACTATTTATGGTAGAAGATATTGGGGAGCATTTGCTATGGTTTCGTCTAGTGGGCGCAAGTAACATACAAAAGTATACAATTCGCATTGCTCCACCAATGCTGCAAACAATGGCTAATGGATTGAATAATGTAGTAACACATTTGCCAGAGGCGGATGTTATGACATTCGAGGGAAGCACTGCGGATGGTGTGTATGACAATGACCAATATGGTAGATTATACATCGGCATGACAAATGAAGCTCCTTATTCTTTGAATACAAGAAGTAGAGCGGCCTTCCGTTTCAAGTTAGATGAGGGGAAGGAGGTCGCTGCTGCTACTTTGGAGTTGCATGTTCAAGATGTCGAGGGAGTGAATTCGGGATATCCTCTATATGTTGATGTGTATGGTTCTCCCAACAATAATTTCACCAATACTAGCGGACGGTTAAATATCTTCCCTGTAGTTGAAGAAGGGGCTACTTCAGTACGTTACATAGCTCCGACAGATTCTAACAGCGGTCTTCCAGTGGTACCGCCGGGAGGCAAAATATCAAGAGATGTGACTGACCTCGTCAAGGCGTATACTGATAGCACAGACCGAGATATTACGCTCGTTGCAATTGGAAACGAGTCAAATCCACTTAATGGGCGATTTTCTATTTATTCAGCTGAGCACGCGAACGCAACGCTTCATCCTAAGCTGATTGTTACTTATTCAGACAACGAGCCGCCAACTGGAACGATACGTGTTAGGGAAGGCGCATACACGATTGAACCTTTTGTTATACTTGATATTACTGCCGCTGACCCTGATGTGGGTGATAATGTGACAGCTATGAGATTCACAGAAAATCTAGAAAATTGGCCGTCTGTATGGGAGAATTTCGCAAACTTTAAGTCGTTCATACTAACGCCTGGAGATGGTAACAAGACTATTTACATGCAACTGAAGGACAATCGGGGTGGAATTTCGGCTGTTTATAGTACGTCCGTCTATTTGGATAGATCTGCGCCGACAGGAACAGTGCAAATTAATGAGGGGGGCATTATGGACTAATTCCCCAACGGTTAGACTGAGTCTGACGGCGTCTGACTCAGGGAGCGGCTTGAGAGAAATGCGTTTCTCAAATAATCCGCTTGATCCTCTGTCATGGGGAGCATGGCAAACATTCAACTCATCAGCCTCTTGGAATATTGCCAATCAAGAAGGCCAAAATACTGTGTATGTCCAGTTCAGAGATGCGGCGGGCAATATTAGTTCAGACACAATCAGCGATATGATTGGTCTGGATAAGACGAACCCTTCTGGTACAATCAGGATTGCGGAAGGCGCTTTGCAGACAGCAAATGCTAATGTTAGCCTTACGTTATCGGCTAGCGACAGCGTATCTGGTATTACGCATATGCGGTTGCGTAATGAGAACCAGCCTGCGGGTTTGGGTACATGGGAAACCTATTCAACATCTAAAGGCTGGACACTTTCCGGCGGGGAAGGAACTAAAACCGTATATGTAGAATATCGTGATGCTGCAGGCAATATAAGCACAGCAGTCAGTGCAAGCATTGTTTTGGATACCACTCCACCTCAAGTAGACGGGGTAACAAACGGCGGAATCTATAATAGGGCGGTAGCTTTCAGCTTCAATGAAGGGATAGCAACATTGAACGGCGCCTTTGTAGTTTCTGGTACTCTAGTCACAACAGAAGGGAATTATACGCTCATTGTTACAGACGGTGCCGGTAATACAACGACTGTTTCGTTTACGATTGACCAGACGGCACCGGACGGGGTGCTTACGATCAATAATGGGAATCAGTGGACGAACAATGTTAATGTCACTTTAATGTTATCGGGCTTGAGTTCGGATACTCATGAAATGCAAATCTCCAATGATCCGGCGGATTTCGATGATCATAGCGGCTGGTTGCCGAAAGCGGCAACGGTAGGCTGGACCCTAACGCCGGGTGACGGCGAAAAAACGGTATATGTCCGCTTTAAAGACCAAGCCGGCAATATTAGCGGCGTCGTAAACGATTCGATAAAGCTTCTAACAGCAGCGCCGACTGGAACAGTAACAATCAATAACGGTGCTGTATGGGCGACAGGAACGGCAGTAGAGCTTGCCTTCGACAATCTTAGTGATGGTATTGCTGAATTCCAAGTGTCGAATCTGAATGGAGACTGGAGCACAGCAGTCTGGACGCCAATTGCGCCGGTATATAACTGGAACCTTTCAACAGGGGACGGTGATAAGACGGTATATGTGCGTTTTCGTGATAAGGCAGGCAATATCGGTACTACGATTGGTGCTGCAATTAAGTTAGATACAGAAGCACCAATAGGTAATTTTACAATTAACGATGGAGACGAGTGGGTAACAGATAAGAATGTAACGCTATCATTTACGGAAGTCAGCCCAGACGTAGAAGCAATGCAAGTATCAAATGAAGCTGCTACATGGTCATCTGCATGGGCAAATATCGCATCAACGTACAATTGGAAGCTTTCAGCAGGAGATGGTGTAAAGACGGTGTATGTTCGCTTCAAAGATGAAGCAGGAAATATAAGTAATGTTATAAATCAAACAATTAAGCTGGATACGGAAGCACCGATAGGAACCGTTGTAATTAATGACGGAGATGAATGGACAACGAAGACAGATGTCACATTATCATTTACGGGAGTCAGCTCAGACGTAGAAGCAATGCAAATATCAAATGAGGCTGGTATCTGGCCAGCTATATGGGAAAATAGTACATCAACATACAACTGGAATTTTTCAGCAGGAGATGGTGTAAAAACAGTGTATGTCCGCTTCAAAGATGAAGCAGGAAATATAAGTAATGTTATAAATCAAACGATTAAACTGGATACGGAAGCACCGGTAGGAACCGTTGTAATTAATGGCGGAGATGAATGGACAACGGAGATAGATGTCACACTATCATTTACGGGAGTCAGCTCAGACGTAGAAGCAATGCAAATATCGAATGGGGTGGATACTTGGCCCTCCACATGGGAGGTTATTGAACCAAGTTATAATTGGCGTATTTTACAAGAAGATGGAGCTAGAACGGTTTATGTACGTTTCCGAGATGGCGCAGGCAATATCAGTAGTGCGGTTAATGCTACAATCAAGCTGGATACGGAAGCGCCAACGGGAAGCTTTACAATTAATGATGGAGATGAATTGACAAAGGATAGAAATGTCACATTATCGTTTGCGGGAGTCAGTGCGGATACAGAAGCAATGCAAGTATCAAATGAAGCTGCTACATGGTCATCTGCATGGGAAAATATCGCATCAACGTACAATTGGAATCTGACAGTAGGAAATGGTATGAAGACGGTCTATGTACGCTTTCGGGATAAAGCGGGCAATATAAGCGCCGCGATTAGTGCTACAATCAAATTTACTGCTATGCCATCAACAGGAGGTAACATAAATCCACCGCCAATATCAAACGACAATGATAATTCAGCACCAGCCTCTGTCCAAATCACATTGCGTACAAATGGTGGTACAGTACTTGCGCCATTTGAACTTGCTTATAATACAAAAATAAGTGACTTACCTACCCCAACAAGAGAGGGTTATCGTTTTGCCGGTTGGTATGAGGATGAAGCACTGACAAAGCCTTGGGCGGAAGATACACTTGTTAAGGAGAGCATAACACTTTATGCCAAATGGATAGCATTTCCTATGGAAGAGCCGAAGCAACCACAAGAACCGCCATCACCAAAGCCAATCGTGACATTTCGTGATGTGGAAAGTCATTGGGCAAAAGAAATGATAGAGGAACTGGCAGCGAATGGCATTATTCAAGGCTATGAGGATGGGTCTTTCCGTCCGAATACACCAATTAGCCGTATGCATGTGGCAGTGTTACTAACAAGAGCCTTTTCCCTTGAAACCGTAAGAACCGCTGAGGATTTCTCAGATGTACCGAAAAATCATCCTTACTATAAGGCGATTGCGACATTACAACAAGCAGGCATTGTAGATGGGTCAAATGGTGCGTTCCTCCCAGCAGAAAATATGACAAGAGCACAATTAGCAAAAGTGCTTGTAGGAGTGCTCGGTTTAACTCCAGAAGGCACAAGTTCATTTGCAGATGTAGATAGTAAGCATTGGAGTGCGGGCTATATTGCAGTGTTAGAGCGTGAAGGTATTGCATTAGGCGATAAAGGTAACTTCCATCCGAATGAGCCTGTCACAAGAGCACAATTTGTCGCATTTTTATATCGAATCATGCAAAGATAGCAATAATAAAAGAAGCTTGTTTGGGGTGTTTTTTAATGGCGAAATACAGTGAAGAATTTAAATTGAAGGTGGTACTCGAGTATCTTCAAGGTACTTTGGGTTATCCATTAATGGCGAAGAAATACCAGATTGGTGCAGAGTCTCAAGTTAGACGTTGGGTACGTGCTTACAAGGAATTTGGTCGTAAAGGATTATCTGTTAAGAAAAAGAAGGCGATTTATTCTGTTCAATTCAAAGTGGATGTATTACACTTTATAAAACAAACAGGTGCTTCTTATCAAGAGACGGCGATTCAATTTAAGCTAAACAATCCGAGTTTAATCGCCAATTGGAACGATAAATTTCTAAAAGAAGGGGTAGAGGGCCTGCAAGAAAAAGCAAAGGGGCGCCCATCTATGTCTAAAAAACCACAAGCTACACCAACTCAAAAAGAAATGTCACGTGAGGAGCAGTTAGAACGCGAAAATGAACTGCTTCGTCTAGAGGTCGCCTATTTAAACAAGTTGAAGGCTTTTCGAGAGAACCCGGATGCCTTTCTCGAAAAGCACAAGCAGCGATTGCCTTTGAACTCAAAGAAGAAGAATTCCGATTAAAAGATGTGTTAAAGCGTGTAGACATGCCGGAAGCGACTTATCACTATCACATCAAACAAATGCATCAAGAAGATCCAGATAAAGCTTGGAAGACGTTGATTATAGAGGTATTTGAGAAACATGAAGGTCGATATGGCTACCGCAGAATTCATGCGGAATTGAAAGGGCAAGGTTACATGATTAATCATAAGAAGGTACAGCGTCTCATGCGGAAATTGAACTTGAAATGCGAGAAATTCATGCGGAAATCACGCTATCAATCGTATAAAGGGACCGTTGGAAAAGTAGCCAAAAATCGTTTGAATCGTCGTTTCACTACACCCTATGCCCTTCAAAAAGTGGTGACAGACGTAACGGAATTCAAATGTATAAATAATGAAAAGTTGTATTTGAGCCCGCTTCTTGATGTATATAACGGTGAAATCATTGGATTTAGTATGTCTAAACGCCCAACACTTGATTTCATGATGAATTCACTGAAACAAGCACTCCCAGTTATTCAAGAGCGAGCTGACTATCGTACCACAATTCATTCCGATCAAGGTTGGCACTATCAACATAACCAATGGGTGAAAACATGAAAGCAGAACAAGATTTTCCAAAGCATGTCTCGCAAAGCAACATGCGCAGATAATGCGATGATGGAGAACTTCTTTGGCTTACTGAAACAGGAAATGTATTACGGTGAAGAAGTCGTCTCTTACGAAGCGTTACAGAAGAAAATTGAGCAATATATGGATTACTACAATAACGAGCGAATTAAACAAAAACTGGCCGGCATGAGCCCGGTAAAATACCGAACGCATGCCAGCCAATCCGCTTCATAATTAAAACTCTAACTTTAAGGGGTCACTACCCAAGCTTCTTTTTAATTCATGCTCATCTTAAACTCTAAAAACAATTCATTATACTTCCCAAGCCATTCAAGACCAAGGTTTTCATATACTTCAAGATGCTCGCGTGTTTCCTCATCTGGGTAGTAACGCTCATCTTCCACTACTTCTGGATCCATTAACTCCATTGCAGCTAAGTTAGGTGTAGAGTAGCCCACATAATCTGTGTTTTGGGCGTTGACCTCTGCATCAAGCATAAAGTTGATGAAGGCATGTGCTCCATCAATGTTCTTTGACGTTTTTGGAATAACGAAATTATCGAACCATAAATTGGAGCCTTCTTCAGGCACCGCATATGTTAAATCCTCATTTTCAAACATCATATCTGCGGCTTGCCCTGACCAAGTTAAGGCAACAGATGCTTCATTATTAATCATTAATGGTGTAATTTCGTCACCGATAATCGCCTTTACATTTGGTGCAAGTGTAATTAACTTATCCGTTGCTGTACGTAAAATTTGGTCGTCCTTTGTATTTAAAGATTGACCAATCGAATTAAGACCCATTCCCATCACTTCGCGTGCACCATCTACTAAAAAGACTTTACCTTTTAGCGATGGGTCCCATAAATCTTCCCATGATTCAAATGTTAAGTCATCACCAATCATTGTTGGATTATAGACGATGCCAACTGTTCCCCAAAAATACGGCAGTGAATATTCATTGTCTGGGTCAAATGCTAAATTTAAAAAATAAGGGTCGATATTTTTCATATTTGGTATTTTCGAATGATCTAAAGGAATTAACAAATCCTTTTCCTTCATCATTTCTACAGTATATTCAGAAGGAGCAGCAACATCATATGCTGAGCCACCTTGTTGAATTTTTGTCAGCATTGCTTCATTTGAATCGAATGTTTCGTAAATGACATGGATACCTGTTTCTTTTTCAAATTCTTTAATTAAATCGGGATCGATATATTCACCCCAGTTGAAAACAGTGAGTGTATCTTTGCCACCTTTGCCGCCTTTGACTTGCAGTTGACTGGCAGCTAAAAATAGCAAGGCACACGCAATGACGATCGCAATTGTAGCTTGTAGTAACTGTTTCATTTGTTAGCGTCCCACCTTTGCTTGCTTTGAGCGATTATTAACAAAATAGTAGCCGACAACAACAAGTACTGTAATAACAAAAATTAAACCAGAAATTGCGTTAATCGTTAATGTAATACCAGTACGTGCCATCGAGTAAATTTCGACAGACAATGTGCTAAAGCCATTTCCTGTAACGAAAAATGTTACAGCGAAATCATCTAATGAATACGTCAAGGCCATGAAAAAGCCAGCAAAAATGCCTGGTGCAATATAAGGTAAAATGACGCGCATTAATACATCACGTTTCGTTGCACCTAAATCGCGTGCCGCATCAATTAGCGATGTATTCATTTCAAGCAATTTTGGCAGCACCATCAGCACAACAATCGGCACACTGAAGGCAATGTGTGAAACAAGTACAGAGGCAAAGCCAAGCTTCACGCCGATAAATGTAAATAAAATTAAGAAGCTTGCACCGATAATAACATCAGGGCTAACGATTAACACATTGTTTAATGACAGCAAGACGCTACGCATTTTTGCATTTTTAACTGACACAATGCCGATTGCGCCGAATGTCCCGATAATTGTTGCGAGCAAGCCAGAAAGCAATGCGACTAAAATTGTATTAATTAAAATAACAATTAAGCGTGAATCACCAAAGACAGCAGCATAATGCTCCCATGTAAAGGATTCGAAATCGTTCATATTGCCAGCGCTATTGAACGAATAAAAGATAAGATAAAAGATTGGCGCATATAAAATAACGAAAACGAGCACCAAATAAATTTTAGAAATAGGTGATAGCTTTTCCATTATACGCGGCCTCCCTTAGAGTTTTTTCCTGTAAATAGCATAATAACAACCATAATAAAGATTAAAAATACCGCAATTGTTGAACCCATTCCCCAGTTTTGTGATACAAGGAATTGTTGCTCAATCGCAGTTCCGAGCGTAATAACGCGATTCCCTGCAATCAATCGTGTAATCATAAAGAGCGATAGAGCAGGGATAAATGTTACTTGAATACCTGATTTTACCCCGTCCATCGTCAATGGGAAAATGACACGACGGAATGTTGTAAAGCTTGAAGCCCCAAGGTCACGTGCCGCATAGACAAGCGTTGGGTTTAGTTTATCAAGCGAGTTGAAAATCGGAATAATCATAAACGGTATGAAAATATAAACCGATACGAAGACAAAGCTAAAATCAGTAAATAGCATTTGCTGTGGATCAAAGCCAAACACTTCAATCATGGCATTAATCGGTCCGTACAAGCCGAAAATACCAATAAAGGCATAGGTTTTTAATAACAAGTTAATCCATGAAGGGATAATAATGAGCATTAGCCATAAATGCTTATGCTTCGTTTTTGTTAATAAATAAGCGACTGGATACGACACAAGCAATGTGAAAAACGTAATTAAAAAGGCGTACCAAAAGCTAGACAAGGTCATTTTCAAATAAACTGTTGAGAAAAATGCCGCATAGTTCGCTAATGTGAAATTCCCCTCTAAATCTTGAAGGGAATAATAAATAATTAAGGCAATCGGCGCGATTACAAAGAGTGCAATCCAAATCACATAAGGAAATAATGCGCTTTTTGAATTTTTAGTTTGCATTGTCATCATCTCCATATGATTCAAGTCGCTTGTCGAAATCTTCCTCCGTTTCGTTTAAGCGCATAACATGAATAGCTTCTGGATCGAAATCTAAGCCAATTTGTTGTCCCACTTCTGCCTTCTTCAAAGAGTGAACGAGCCATTCGTTGCCATCTTGGTCGTATGTCGAAATTTCATAGTGCACACCACGGAATAATTGCGTATCTACTGTCACGATTAATTTTCCTTTTTCAACCGTTGTAATTTCTAAATCCTCTGGGCGAATAACAATATCGATTTTTTCATTTTTTTGCATCCCTTGGTCAACACACTCAAATTCCTTACCAGCAAAGCGAACGCGGAAGTCGTCAATCATCGTGCCATCAACAATATTGGATTCACCGATAAAGTCAGCAACGAAGCGGTTAATCGGCTCATCATAAATATCCACAGGTGTACCAGATTGCTGAATTTCACCGTTTGATAAAACGAAAATCTCATCGCTCATTGCCAGCGCTTCCTCTTGGTCATGTGTAACGAAGACAAATGTTTTGCCAAGGCGTTGCTGTAATTCACGTAGCTCATACTGCATCTCTGTACGTAGCTTTAAATCAAGCGCTGATAATGGCTCATCTAATAAAATAATTTCAGGATCATTAATAATAGCACGTGCAATTGCAACACGTTGACGTTGACCACCTGACATTTCGGAAATTTCACGGTTGCCATAGCCTGCTAAGTTAACGAATTTTAATGCCTCTTGTACACGCGTTTCAATTTCAGCTTCCTTTACCTTTTTAATGCGTAAACCAAACGCTACATTTTCAAAAACGTTTAAATGAGGAAACAGCGCGTAATCTTGGAACACCGTATTTACTTGACGCTCGTTCGCAGGTACATTATTAATTTTTTTATCATGAAAGAAGACTGCGCCATCAGTTGGCTCTGTAAAGCCTGCAATAATGCGTAAAATTGTTGTTTTGCCACAGCCAGATGGACCAAGCAATGTGTAAAACTTACCTTTCTCTAGCTCAAAATTAATATTTTTTAATACGACTGTTCCATCGTCATAAGATTTCGTTACATTTTCAAAACGAATAATTGTATTGTTGTCCATAACAAGCCTCCTAAACTATAAGTAAGATTCCGTAGCGACAAGCAACAATTCTGTTGTCCCGTCATATACATTAAAAATTTGGTGATTGGATATAGCATCATAATAAACAGAATGTCCTTCTGTTGCGATATAGGCTTCATCTCCAATGACGACACGAATGCGTCCCTTTAATACGTAAATAAACGTTTCAGCAAGAGAGGGTTCAAAGGCTTTAAATGCGCCTCCCTTATGAATTTTTAAAAAGACAGGCTCCATCTCTTTATCGTTCGATGTTGGAATTAACCACTCAATTTCATATTGCTTTTCATTATCTGTAAAGCTAGTGCGATCTTCCTCTGTAAAAACAACATGCTTATTTTGCCATTTCTCATCATCAAAAAATTGTTTTGGCGTTGTGCCAAGCACCTCTAAAAGCGAAAATAGTGTTTCGATAGAAGGGGAGTTCAAATCACGTTCAAGCTGCGAAATATAGCCCTTCGTTAAATCTGTACGTTCGCCAAGCTCCTCTTGAGTAAGCCCTTTTTTTAGTCGGAGCTCCTTTATTTTCATACCAATTTGCATTTCTTTGCCTCCTTATAAGTTTAGTAATTTTAAACTGCGAGTTATGAAAGTTTACTTTTACAAAACTTTAAGTTTACAAAAACATAGATAATTATACATTCTTTTGTCTAAAAAACAAGTGTTTTTATAAGTTTTTACAAACAATTTAGCGCAAATTTTCCCCTGTCCTGACATATTGTAAAGAAGGAGGAGATAACAATGAAATTGAAGGAAACAATGCCAGAGTTTCAAGGCGCAACAGGGTGGCTAAATCGGAAAATTAGAAAGGGTGATTTAAACACGCTGACAATTGTTCATTTTTGGTCAGTGAGCTGTTCGTTATGTAAGGAGCTGCTACCAAGGCTTTATTCTGTTGCTAAAAATTATGAAGTTGAATTAGTAGCGGTGCATATGCCTAGACTACCTGAAGATGAGGAGCTAGCAACAGTCAAGGAAGCCGTACGCCAATTTGATATGAGAGAAGCTGTCTTTTTAGATCATAATAAGCATTTAACAAATCTTTATAATCCTCGCTTTGTACCAGCCTATTATATTTTTGACAAGCAGCAGCAATTACGTCATATTCAAATTGCAGGAAGCATGCGCTTAATTGAAAATAAAATACAATATTTAACAAGAGAAATGCAATAACGAAATCGCTTGTAAACAAAAGTAGTGAGTCGCTCAATGGCAACCAAAAATTAGGACTTGTTGAAAAAGTATAATCCTTTTTCAAACAAGTCTATTTTATTTCACAAAAAGGGAATGTATGTTTGTTTTTGAAGGAGGAATAGATTATAATTTTTATAGAAACTGAAAATGAGATAGAGGAGTGACCTTATGTCAAAAGAGCTAGTAAAGCAACTAGAGCATTGGTATGAAGAACATCAGCATAATCAAATTGTAGAAGCGATTGAACAATTACCTGAGTTAGAGCGACATTATGAAATAGTTGGACACTATGGGCGTGCACTTAATAATCTAGGACGATACGCAGAAGCATTACAACAATTAATGGTGTTTAAAGAACAAGGGCAACAAGATGCAGATTGGCATTGGCGCGTTGGCTATGCTTATTTCTTTATGCATAAATGGCAAGAGGCACTGACTTCCTTTAAAAGAGCGCAGGAATTACGATTTGATGATAGAGCAGAGGCGTATATTATTTATTGTCAAAATATTATGAACGATATAGAGCAGTTAACAGAAGATATTCAACGTGTGCCTTTCCGTACGCGTGATTTTAGTCAATTTTGGGAGAAAAGTGATTATGCAAATGAAAATTATGTAGAAGCAGCGCCTACTGCTGAAATGATTACTTCTATTGAGGAAGAGCTTGGCTATAAATTGCCAGTGGATTATATTTGGTTTATGCAGCAGCAAAATGGCGGTATACCAGCAAATACTTGCTATCCAACTGCTATGCCAATCTCATGGGCAGAGAACCATGTGGCAATTACAGGTATTATGGGTATTGGTCGAGAAAAAACGTATAGCCTGTGTGGCGATTTAGGGAGCAATTTTATGTTGGAAGAATGGGGCTATCCAGCTATTGGTGTCGTCATAGCCGATTGCCCATCAGCAGGTCATGATGTCATTATGCTTGATTATCGTTTTTGTGGGAAAGACGGTGAGCCTGCTGTTGTACATGTAGATCAGGAGGATGATTACTATATTACATTCCTTGCCCCAAACTTTGCGTCCTTTATTGTAGGATTAGTTAATGAGGAAGTATTTGATACATCAGAACAGGATAAACTAGACGATTTGGATAATATTAAGTATGCACCCTTTTCACCATTATTGCAGTCATTATGCGAGAAAACAGGAGAGGGCAAGCGCATAGAGGCAGTTATTCGAGGGATTTGCACCCAAATTGTAGAGGATAAAGGCTATTTTGCTTTACATGCGGATGAGCTATCTATGCTGATGTATGATATCCAATTTTGGCTGTATACAAATGCGAACTCAGAGGTAACACAAGTGCAATATTTAGAAGACTATCAAAACATTATTGCACTTGCACAAGGTTTCAGCACAGGAGGATATGCCCCAGGCTTTATTTCAAGCTGGCTAGAGGAACGAATAGCGCAAGGTGAAATCGTAAATCAGGATGGAGGGCTTAGCTTCACAGCAGAAAAGCTGACTAGTCTACATGTCCAAATGCTGAAAGAGGAGCTAAAACCATTTTATTTGGTAGAACATGATAGCGGAAATATTTCACTTATCTTAAATGTAGGAATTTATAAAGAGGAGTTATTTGAAACAAGAGCAGAGGAAGGATTTCAAGGGAGTGGCTATGATTGGTATTCATTGGCGGATGTTTATTTGCAAGAGAGGCTGCCTGAGCTAGTAAGTGTTGTGCGTTTCGACCCAGAGGCAGACATGTTTTGTGCATACTCTCATGAAAGGGAAGCATTGTTGCAATTTGCTATTGGATTTAAGCATACATGTGAAGATGATAAATTAATTTACGACTTGTTTTCTAGGGCGATATTGGATTAATAGATCAAGCTTTACTTCGCTAGAGCCATTACGTTACACTGTTGACAGCAGAGTTGGAGGCGAAAAAGATGAAAAAGGAATTTGTAGTAATTGGATTAGGGCGCTTTGGTGGGAGCATCGTAAAAGAGTTAGTTTCACTCGGTGCAAATGTAATGGCAATTGATACGTTAAGGGAACGTGTAGATGAATATGCTTCCATTGCAACACAGGCAGTTGTGGCAGATACGACAGATGAAGCGGTCATAAAATCGCTCGGTTTATGGAATTTTGAGCATATTATTGTCGCAATCGGTGAGGATATTCAAGCAAGTATTTTAACAACGCTTATTTTAAAGGAGCATGGCGTTCCCCAAATTACGGTGAAGGCGCAAAATGACTACCATGAAAAAGTGTTAAGAAAAATCGGTGCAGATTTCGTCGTTCATCCAGAGCGTGATATGGGGATACGTATTGCCAATAACATGATGTCAACAAATGTACTTGATTATTTGGAGTTATCAGATGAATATTCCATTATGGAAATTAAAGCGAGCGATAAAATTGCAGGACACAGCTTAATTGACCTTGATATTCGTGCGCAGTATGGTATCAATATTGTCGGCATTAAAAGAGGCGCAACCATTATCGTTTCCCCTGTTCCACAAGATCCAATTTTATTAGGAGATATTTTATTAGTGATTGGTGCAGATGTGGATATTAATCGTTTTGTAAAAAAAGCATTGTAGGAGTATGGCAAAAGACAGAGGGAGACCAGCTAATGCTGACCTCCCTCTATTCGTAGCGCTTTTCGCTAGATGAAGTATTTTTAGTATGATGTTTATGGCGTTCATCTTTAACTTGTTCGTTTAGCTCCTCAACAGGAATCGCATCGACTGTTTTCATATCTTCGTGCATATCGAAAATGCTTTCTTTTTCCGTATCCAACACATCAGGATTATGCAAATGTCTCGTTTTAAATGGTTTATCTTGCTTCATAATTTATCACCTCTCTATTATATGTTTCACCGAAATAAAAAATATTAAACATAAAAGGCTGTTCGAAATGTTAGGCATTAGCCTACGATTCGAACAGCCTTATTTTTTATACTTCCATAATGATTGGTAAAATCATTGGGCGACGCTTGGTCTTTTCATATAAATATGGACCTAAGACATCTGTAATTTCATTTTTTAGCTCTGCCCATTGAATGGATTTATCTTGAATTGTGCGATTTAAATGCTGGTTAAGCATTTTTTGCGCTTCATTAATCATTAAGCCTGATTCACGCATATAGACGAAGCCACGTGAAATAATATCTGGACCTGAAACCATTTTATGCTTTTCCATATCAATGCTAACAACAACGATAACAAGACCTTCCTCAGATAAAATGCGACGATCACGTAAAACGATATTGCCGATATCACCGATACCATTGCCATCAATATAAACATCGCCTGATGGAATACGACCTGCAACATGCGCTTCATTTGCGCTTAATGCTAGCACATCACCATTTTCCATAACAAAGGAATTTTCGATTGGTACATCGCAATCCTCTGCAAGTTGTGTATGCATTTTTAACATGCGGTATTCACCATGGATTGGCATAAAGAATTTCGGCTTCATTAAGCGAAGCATGAGCTTTTGCTCTTCCTGTGAGCCATGTCCAGAAGTATGAATATTATTAAGCGAGCCATGAATGACTTCTGCTCCTGCACGATATAGTAGGTTAATAATTTTATTGACACTAATTTGGTTACCAGGAATTGGTGATGATGAGAAAACAACTGTATCACCAGGCTGGATTTGAATTTGGCGATGTGTACCGTTTGCGATACGAGATAATGCTGCCATTGGTTCACCTTGTGAGCCTGTACATAAAATTAACACTTCGTTCGCAGGTAAACGATTGATGCTACCTGCATCAACAAAAGTTTCCTTTGGAGCTGAAATGTAGCCTAGCTCTCGGCCGATTGTAATGGCATTATCCATAGAACGACCAAATACTGCAACCTTGCGTCCGTGTGCTACCGCTGCATCTGTTACTTGCTGCAAGCGATGGATGTTCGATGCGAATGTCGCAAAAATAATGCGTCCCCCAACTTTGCGGAATACATCATCAATGCTTTCTCCAACTTTACGCTCAGACATCGTAAAGTTTGGTACCTCAGCATTTGTACTATCTGATAATAGACATAGTACACCGTCACGACCGATTTCTGCCATTTTTGTTAAGTTTGCTGGCTCCCCAACTGGTGTAAAGTCAAATTTGAAATCTCCTGTATGCACAATATTGCCAGGTGGCGTTTTAACAACGATACCATATGCATCTGGAATACTATGTGTTGTACGGAAGAAGCTAACTGACGTTTTACGGAATTTAATGACATCGTCTTCCTTAATTTCAATCATCTTCGTTGTACGCAATAAGCCGTGTTCTTCTAGCTTGTTGCGAAGTAGGCCTAGCGCTAATTTGCCGCCATAAACAGGAACATTTAGCTGGCGTAATAAGTATGGAATGCCACCGATATGATCCTCATGCCCATGTGTAATAAATAAGCCCTTAATTTTGTCTACATTACGTACTAAGTATGTGTAGTCTGGAATTACATAATCAATTCCTAGTAAATCGTCTTCAGGAAATTTAATACCTGCATCGATTAAAATAATTTCATCTTGGAATTGAACGCCGTATGTGTTTTTGCCGATTTCACCCAGTCCGCCGAGTGCGAAAACAGCTGCTTGATCATTTTTAACAAATTTCATAAATATTAGGCGTTCTCCAGATGGAAGTTTGGACTCGCTTGTTCATACTCTAGATAATTGCCCTCTAAAAGCTGAACAAGTTCAATATTATAGTTTCGTTCTTTTAAGTAGGCGCGTACTTCACGCTCTGAAGAAGCTTCTACATAAAGTGTTTTAGTGTTTTCGCGAACTGGAGTTTCATGCTTGTTTTCTTGATAATAAACTTTGTAAATCATATGGACTCTCCTTTTAATTACGTACATTATTATTGCATTTAAAACTCTATATGCATGATAACATGTCTGAAATGTCTATATAACAAATAGAAAATAAATGCATTTCCTTTATATTATCATGCGTTTCCTTTAAAATAAAGAAAAGCCCTCCAAAAGAAGGGCTTAAGCAATTGATTTTTTTCCGAGGACGCCATTTAATCGTTTCAACAATTTCTTTTTGAGTCGTTTCAGCATGGCACATCACTCCTTGAGGAAATTATACTGAATTTTTTGACTTTTGTAAAGGAGAATGAATAGATATGAAAAAAATTTTATTTTTTGATGTAGATGGCACGCTTTATAATAGTGATAAAAAGCTCCCTAATTCTGCAAAGGAGGCTATATTAGCAGCGCGCGCTAACGGCTATGAAATTGCGATTGCAACAGGGCGTGCTCCTTACATGATTGAGGAATTGCGAGAGGAGCTTGACATTGATACATATGTCACATTAAACGGGCAATATGTTGTCTATAAAGGTGAGGTTATTTTTTCAGATGGGCTTAGCAATGAGCGTTTAGAGGAGCTTGTGACATTCAGCTCAGTACAAGGACATCCACTTGTTTTTATTGATGAAAAGCAAATGATTGCTTCCATGCCAGAGCATGAGGGAGTTCGTTGTAGCTTAGAGACATTGGATTGTCCGTATCCACAAGTTGTGCCTGATTATTATAAAAGTCATCCAGTTTATCAAACATTAGTTTTCATGAGAGAGAATGAGGAAGCTGGCTATATGAAAGCATTCCCAGATGTACAATTTGTGCGCTGGCATGCGGAAGTATGTGATGTATTACCACAAGGAGGCTCAAAGGCACGCGGCATTGAAAAGTTAATTGAAAAAATCGGCATAGCAATGGAAGATACAATTGCCTTTGGCGATGGTTTAAATGATATTGAAATGCTTCAGACAGTAGGAATCGGTGTTGCGATGGGCAATGGTCATGCGCAGGCTAAAGAAGTAGCAGATGTACAGGCATCACATGTGGATGATGATGGCTTAGCGAAAGCGATGAAGGAATTAGGTCTTGTCTAATTAACAGAGATGTATATAAGCAATGAGGGGAAGGAGAAGAGAAGGTGGCAGGTGAGAAAATATTAATAGTTGAAGATGATGAAGATATTATGGAAGTATTAGCCTTATCGATGAAGAGTGCAAATTATATAGTATCACAAGCAACAACTTTCCAAGAAGGCTGGGATGCTGTAGCGAAAAAACAGCCAGATTTAATTTTATTAGATGTCAACTTACCTGATGGAGATGGCTTTCAGTTAGCTAAAAAAATTCGGGAAATATCAGATGCTATTATTATTTTTGTAACTGTAAACCATCTTATTGATGAGAAATTGCACGGCTTTGAGGTAGGGGCAGATGATTATGTTACGAAGCCTTTTATTCCAAAAGAGCTCGTGGCACGTGTACAGGCGCATTTGAAAAGAAGAGTGGCAACAGCAAGTCAGCAAATTATAAAGTTAGATCAGCTAGAAGTGCATATAGATGATAAGATGGTTTATAAACAAGGGCAGCTCGTCAATTTATTTACAAAGGAAAGACAGCTGCTATTTTACTTAATCGAAAATATAAATAAAGTGCTTAGTGTAGAGCAATTAATTAATCACGCTTGGGGCTTTGATGGCACAGCAGATGCGAAAACTTTATCTGTGCATATGAGCACATTGCGTCGAAAAATTGAAGATAATCCTTCACAGCCAAAGTATATACAAACAGTGCGAGGCTTTGGCTATATTTTTAGTAATAAAGATTAGTAGTGTGTAAATGATGTTATAAAACCCGAACAATTTTATTCAGAAAATTGTTCGGGTTTTCCTTATGAGAAAATAATTTATTGTCAATCCTTTAACAATGGTAATGTAAAGATAAAGGTTGAGCCACTATGCTCGGTGCTTGTTACGCTAATTTCTCCTTGATGCTGTGAAATAATTTGCTGGCAAATGGCAAGACCGAGACCGTGTGAATTTTTAATGTTTGAATTGGAAGCTCTATAGTAGCTATCAAATATAAACGGTATGTCTTTTGTAGGTATGCCGATACCGCTATCTTTAATTGAACAAATGAAATGCTCATCATTTGTGTAAATTGCTAATTCAATGCTCCCCTTTTTCGTATATTTCATAGCATTTGACATAATATTTTCAAATACTTGCTGTATACGTGCAGTATCGACGAGTAGCTGCGCGTATGGAGAACCATAAAAATTGGCGCTGTACTGCAAGCCGAGCTGCTTAATTTCATGCTCATAGCGTAACTCAAATTGCTGGAACAGCTCCTTTGCGCTAATTTTGCTAAATTGGTATTCAGCTCTACCAGATTCTAAATTAGCTAAATCAAATAAATCCTGAATCAGCACATTTAAAGAAAGCAGTCGATCTTTACCGCGTGTTAAATATTTTATTTTCTCCTCTTCTTCTGTAATAACACCATCTAAAATAAGCTCAATATAACCGAGAGAAGAAGTAATGGGTGAACGCAATTCATGAGAAATACTATGCAATAATTTTTTGCGCTCTAGCTCATTTTGCGCTAATTGCTCGTTTACTTTTTTCAAATGCTGGTTTGTTTCATCAACTTGCTTTGTACGTGCCTGCACATGCTGCTCTAGCTCCTCATAAATTTGAGCATTCTCAATGGAAATGGCAATTTGTGTAGAAAGCATTTTTAACAAATCGATATGTGTTGCGTGAAAAGCATTTGCTGTTACAGTATTTTCTAAATATAAAACTGCAATAATTTCACGTTTATGATGGATTGGCAAGCATAAAATCGACTTAGCTGCTGAGGATGTGCGCAATAATGCATTTGGCACTTTCGTATTTTGAATAATACAAGGCTCCTCACTTTGTATAACGTACCGCACAATAGACTGCATATTTTCATGAAATTGCTCTAGCTGCTGCTGCTCATATGTGGCAAAAATCGTATTATCGGCCTCTGCCTTTGCTAAAACGATAAGCTCGTCAGCGCGTTTATGAATGAAGTAGCCTACCGTTGCACTAGCATGCCTCAATAATGAAAATAAAATATTGTGCAGTAAGCGTTCCATTTGAATATCCTTTGCAAAGGATTGCGCAGTTTCTAACACAGTCATCATTTCAAAGCTACTATTTAAATAACTTTGCTGCTCTATAATTGGCATACTATGAACAGCATATTGCACCTCCCAATACTTTGCGACTGTTTCCGCCTCCCATTGGCGAGCTGCTTGAATAGCCTGCCTGCTGTAATAAAGAGCTGTCAGATCATCGTCCTTCATTTTATAGTAGTTTGCTGCACGCTCATAAGCAATGGCGCTATCTTGTATAAAATGGCGCATTTTTGCTAACTGTATTGCACGATCATAATAAAGTTTTGCTTTGTCATCCTCATGATGAAGATGGTAGTCTTCAGCAAGTAGCAGTAAATATAAATGCTCGTAGTGCTGTGGTGCGAATTTTACCCATTTTTTAAACTTCTGCATGCTTTCTTTAATTTCTGCACGATATACCTTTTGCTCTTGGCGGCTCCCTTTTTGCTGATGCAGCCAATTGAATTGCCATAATGCACGATAAAAATAATAAAGCGTCGTAACAGGCAAATCGAAAACCTCTTTATAAATAGGGCTTATTAACGATAATACAGCTAACCCTTGCTGCTCATTATGAAGTAAAAAGGACATTTGCAGGCGAACTGAATAATGCATCATTTTAATAATAGGCTGATCCTGTATCGCGAATGGATAGGACCATTCAATCGGGTGATGTGGATCACGCAATACATTCATCCATAAAGCCATCTCTGCTAAAAAGTCAATTGTTAAAGGCGTTGCATTTAATGAGAATTCATCCTGCTGCTGCTTGATTTCCTGCTGCAAATTGGAGATGGTTGTGCCACGAATAAGCTGTGCAACAAAGATAAAGCAGGAGGCAGTTGTTACAATTACATGGAGCCCAATTTCACGACAATATTGCTGTGCCCTGCTCATATAATTGATGCTCGTTTCATATGAATCTGTCCAATGGCTAATAAATAAGCCATATACATAGTAGACATGCCCTTTTATATAAATGCTGTCCTGCTTGTCAGCTACTTCGATTGCCAGTTGGCTAAAGTGAATCGATTCTTTAATATTGCCAAAGCCTGAATTTAGCAGCATGGCATAATTAATTAAAATAATGCCACCCTTTGCGCCAAGCCCATACTTTAATTGCAATCGAAATGCACGCATTAAAGCAATGCCTGATAAATTAGAGTCGACCCTTACAGTGCTTGCAACCATATTAATTAATATTTGAGTGACAATATCAATTTCCTTGTTTTCAAGGCTTGAAGCAGTTAGCAATTGTTGGTCTGACTTGCCGCGTAAAGCAAGCTGTAGCTTTATTAGTTCGTTCAATACTTGAAGCTTGTTAGGGCGTGCTGGAATTTGCATATTGGCTTCTGCCAGGCCTGTTAAACCAGCTTGAATGCTAGTATGTGGATCATCTGTCTCAATATAAAGCCATGTTTTTAAATTATAAATTGTTAGCTTTTCAAGCAGTGTTTCACAATAGAGTAGGGCTTCTGATAAATGTTTATCGGATGATTCCATTTGTCCCAGCAAGCATTCACATTCTCCTAGATGAATATAAATATCCAATGCTTCTTTACGCATGATTTGCCAGCAATTTGCCGGAAGTAAATCTCGACTGATTGTTAAAAAATAGAGCGCATTTTCTAAAAGTCCAACTTTTTTAGTGCTCACACCAAGCTGGTAATTCCAGATTGCTAACTGATATTTTTCTTGCTCGCTTAGCAATGAGCAACAGTAGTTGAGGTGTTTCACAACTTCCTGTAGTTCATAGCTATCTTGTGAATGATCAAGTAATGTTGTAAAAAGCTGACCGATTTGATAATGTAGCTCAAGCTTTTGTGCTTCGGGAATTCTTTTATAGGCAGCTTGTTGAAAGCGATTATGAACGAATTGGAACGTCAACCTGTGCGTTAAAAGCACTTCCTCTAATTCAAGCTGACTCGCCCATTTAAAATCTGTATTTAAAGGAATAATAAAGCCTGTTGTAATAAGTGCATCAAGTAGCTGTAGCAGCTCTTGGTCTGTAAAGTTAACGAGCTTGCGCAATATATGAAAATCAAATTTAGCTCCTAAGCAAGCAGCGATTTGTAAAACATGTAACGTATCCTTCTGTAAATTTGCCAATTTATTTTCAAGAAAGAGCAATAACTCAGAATTTAGTGCAACTTGGTTAAATTTTTGGATATCGAATTTCCATTGTTTTGAGTCAAAATCCAAATAAATCGTATTGTCCTGCTGCAAGGAACGAAAGGCTTCTTTAATGAACAATGGGTTACCATTTGTTAAGTTCATTAAATGCTTGACGATTTCCTCCATTGTTGATGTTTGCATATGAAGCGATTCTTGCAGCCAAAATGTAATGTCTTCTTTTGTCAATGCTGTTAGCTCAATATGCTTATAAAAAGGGAGAATGAGCTTTAATTGCTTTTCCTCTGCTTTACTTTTTTCGTTAATACGCAACGTACTAATGAACAATAAATAGCCTTCACGATGCTGCTCATAAATATCAATTAATGCCTGCAATGTATTTTTATCAGCCCAATGTAAGTCATCAATTAATAATACAATTGGCTTTTTCTGAAGTGCAAAGCATCGCAATATTTTTTTTATACTATTAAATAAATGGGCTTGTAATTGCTTACTATCATCATAATATTCATCTTGAATGCTATCGTTATCATAAAACCATCGTAGCTCTGGCAGTAAAACAACTAAATCTGAGGTTACATGCAGTTGCCCTTTTTCAAAATGATTACGCCAGCTACTAACGGTGTGTTCACCTTCCATATAAAGCTGCTTTAATAAATCACGCAATGGATAAATAACTGAAGCAAAATCATTTTCCAATTGCAGCTGATTGTATTTTGTTTCGGTAAAATAGCCTTTTGCTGTCGCTATTTCTCCTTTTAGTCCATAAACAAGCTGGGATTTTCCGACGCCTGCTTCCCCAGAAATAAGCGCGAATTTTTTGTCACCACTCGTCACCTGCTCAAATAAATGAGTCAGTGTTGCTACATGTTGCTCGCGACCATACAGCTTATTTGTCAATGTTGGAGACAATGCGATATCTCCAGTGCCTAAAGTGAAATTCTCAAGCAATTCATCAGCGAGCAAAGCTTTTTGAATAGCAAGCAAATCCTCTCTTAAACCAACAGCACTTTGATAACGAGCACTTGGATTTTTTTCAAGTAATTTTTCGATGATTTGCCAAATAATAAAAGTATTTTGGTGCTGTGTTGCCAATAATTGCGCAGGCTTTTTCGTTAAAATGTTGTAAATAATATCGATAGTATTTTGCCCTGTAAATGGTGGTGCACCACTCAATAGCTGATAAAAAATGGCACCAAGTGCATATAAATCAGCACGATAGTCAATAGCTATATTTAACCTTCCTGTTTGCTCAGGGGCATAATATGGAAGCTGCTGCAAATGTGGCTGTGTATTATTCATAACAATCGGAGTACCTATATTATATTTGATGCTCATATCACTACTTAGCAGCTTTAGCTTCAAGGATTCAGGCTGAATTAAAATATGGTATGGATTTAGCGCTAAAAATAATAATTGATTTTGATGCAAGCTAATACAAATATTGCTTAAATCAATAGCTACCTGCAAAAATTGCGAAATTGTCATGTTTTTAAAATTAATTAGAGGAATGCCATCGAAATTTTCATAAATGAGTCCGTAATGTTGGTCAATATAATCAACCGTAATAGGCTTTAATAGCCAAGGACTTGTATCGTTAGCAAATAGAGCAAGCTCATAATTTAATCGAGCGCGATATTCAGCAGAATTTTGATGAATGCTTTTGACAAGCATTCTATTATGAAATTTATCGATATACATTCGCTGTAAGTGCCAACCTTGATTTGTTTGCAAAATAATATGATTTTTCAATGTGCAACACCTCCAAATACCATGTTTTTTTTATTATAAAAGATAGAGGTTAAAATTAGGTTAAATAAAAAAAGTTGTTTGAAAAGATATGTACCTTTTCAAACAACTTTGATTGGGCTACTTAGAAAGTCATTTTTAAACAGCAAAAAATGAGATGGACACACGCTCCAACAGCGCTTATTCTCGAATAAATGGCGTTGCGTCTGGTATTTCAGCAAATGGATTTTGCTCGTTAATACGATCATAAAACATGATGCCATTTAAATGATCTAGCTCATGCTGGAAGGCGATAGCAGACAAACCTTTTAAGCGTAGTTTTTTCTCTTCGCCATCTATTGTTGTAAATTTAACTGTAATACGTGCATAGCGAGGAACATAACCAGGTACAGCACGATCAACAGAAAGACAGCCTTCTCCAGATTCAATATATGTTTGTTCAACAGAGTGGCTAACGATTTTTGGATTGATTGCTACAAAGCTAAATTGCTCTCCATTATCGTCTGTTAAATGTAGGGCAAACATGCGCTTTAAGCTATTTACTTGATTAGCTGCCAAGCCAATGCCTGGGCGTAAACCATATTTCTCAGCAACTTCCTCATTTTGGCTATTCTTTAAGTATTGCAGCATATCCTCCGCTAATTTGCGGTCTTCCGTAGTTAAAGGAAATGCAACTTCCTCAGTACGAGTACGCAGTATTGGATGACCTTCACGTATAATATGTTCCATTAAAATCATAAAAAAGCTTCCTTTCTCTATTTAAACTCTCTTTTATCAGTATACAATATGTCGCTAGCTGTTCAACGCCAAAAGCTCAGAATTTATCAGAATTCAGCATTCATCCCTCCACTTCTACAGGTGGAGGGATGAATGCTGATAAAGTCTCCGGCGGATGTCAGGGATTTTGCGATGGGTAACCGCAGAAGTATTGCTTATTTTTGATGAAAAGTATCAAGCTTAGAAAACTTACCGCTCTATTTTAGAAGAGGAGTTTTCGAGCTTGAAAAAATTCGAACGAGAGTTATCTGAGCTGTAATTGATTTAGTAAAAAAAGCGCATGATAAACAATGGTCAAGGTATTCAGCAGTATGTTTAAAAGCTGAATACGTATGAATTAGTCATTTGTTATAATACAGATTAGTTGCTAATGTATAACAGAGAGAGCGTTTTCATTTTGGATGTCGAAATATGAAGAAATGTGCTTAATAAAGAATAACAAATGATTGACCGATACAATTTTATTATTTATACTCAAGGAGAAGAATTTGTTGTACTAATAATTATTAATTATTTTTTAATACAGTTGAAAGGGAGTTGTACTACACATGGGTGAAAATATTTTGAACAAATTTGATCCAACAGCAACGTTACATGAAATTGAAGATAAATTTCAGATGTTCCAAATTTTAAATGAAGAAGGGGAAATCGTTAATGAAGAAGCGAATCCGAATTTATCGGATGAAGAGCTTGTTGAATTAATGACACGTATGGTTTACACACGTATTTTAGACCAACGTTCGATTTCTTTAAACCGTCAAGGACGTTTAGGTTTCTATGCGCCAACGGCTGGACAAGAAGCATCACAGCTTGCTTCTCATTTTGCACTTGAAAAAGAAGACTGGATTTTACCAGGCTACCGTGATGTACCACAAATCGTATGGCATGGTTTACCTTTATGGAAAGCATTCTTATTTAGCCGCGGTCACTTTATTGGTAACCAAGTACCAGAAGGCGTAAATGTTTTAGCTCCACAAATTATTATTGGTGCTCAATACATTCAAGCAGCTGGTGTTGCACTTGGCTTACAAAAGCGCGGTAAAAAATCAGTAGCAATTACGTATACAGGTGATGGTGGTTCATCACAAGGTGATTTCTATGAAGGAATCAACTTTGCAGGTGCGTTCAAATCACCAGCAATCTTTATCGTACAAAACAACCAATACGCAATTTCAACACCACGTGAATTGCAAACTTCTGCAAAAACAATTGCCCAAAAAGGGATTGCAGCAGGTATTCCAAGCGTATTAGTAGACGGTATGGACCCATTAGCAGTGTATGTAGCGACACGCGATGCACGTGAGCGCGCAGTTCGCGGCGAAGGCCCAACGTTAATTGAAACAATGTGTTACCGTTATGGTCCACATACAATGGCAGGGGATGACCCAACACGTTACCGTACAGCAGATACAGATAACGAGTGGGCAGCGAAAGACCCAATCGTGCGCTTCCGTAAATATTTAGAAGCAAAAGGTTTATGGTCTGAGCAAAAAGAGGAAGAAGTAATTGAGCGTGCGAAGGAAGAAATTAAAGAAGCGATTAAATTAGCTGACCAAGCACCGAAACAAAAAGTAACGGAATTAATTGAAAATATGCATGCAAGTGAAATGCCATATAACTTACAAGAACAGTATGCAATTTATAAAGAGAAGGAGTCGAAATAAGCTATGGCACAAATGACGATGATTCAAGCGATTACGGATGCACTACGTTGCGAATTACAGAACGATGAGAACGTTCTAGTATTTGGGGAAGACGTTGGTGTAAACGGCGGGGTATTCCGTGCAACGGAAGGCTTACAAAAAGAATTTGGTGTAGACCGAGTATTCGATACACCTCTTGCAGAATCAGGAATCGGGGGCTTAGCGATCGGTTTAGCTCTTGAGGGATTCCGTCCTGTACCAGAAATTCAATTTTTCGGCTTCGTCTATGAAGTAATGGACTCAATTAGCGGGCAATTAGCTCGTTTACGCTATCGTTCAGGTGGTACATACAATGCGCCTGTAACAATTCGTTCACCATTCGGTGGTGGTGTACACACGCCAGAGATGCACTCAGACAGCTTAGAAGGTTTAATGGCACAGCAACCAGGTTTAAAAGTTGTTATTCCATCAACACCTTATGACGCAAAAGGATTATTAATTTCATCAATTCGTGATAATGACCCAGTTATTTTCTTAGAGCATTTAAAACTTTACCGTTCATTCCGTGAAGAGGTGCCTGAAGAGTCTTACACAGTTCCACTTGGCAAAGCGGATGTAAAGCGTGAAGGGAAAGACCTATCAATTATTGCATACGGCTTAATGGTACATGAAAGCTTAAAAGCAGCAGAAGAATTAGAAAAAGAAGGCTATTCAGTAGAAGTTGTTGACTTACGTACAATTCAGCCTTTAGATATCGAAACAATTATCGCTTCTGTGGAAAAAACAGGTCGCGCAGTCGTTGTACAAGAAGCGCAAAAGCAAGCAGGTATTGCAGCGAACGTTGTAGCAGAAATTACAGAGCGTGCAATTTTAAGCTTAGAAGCACCAGTTTTACGCGTAGCAGCTCCAGATACAATTTATCCATTCCCACAAGCAGAAGGTGTATGGTTACCAACGTATAAAGATGTAATGGAAACGGCGAAAAAAGTTTTAACATTCTAATGAAGTGAGGGTGACAAATATGGCATTTAATTTCCGTTTACCAGACATTGGGGAAGGAATTCATGAAGGCGAGATCGTTAAGTGGTTCGTAAAAGCTGGCGATCAAGTAAAAGAAGACGATATTTTATGTGAAGTACAAAATGATAAAGCAGTCGTTGAAATTCCATCTCCAGTCGAAGGTACTGTAGAAGAAGTATTAGTAGCAGAAGGTGTAGTAGCAGTTGTAGGCGATGTATTAATTCGCTTCGATGCACCAGGCTACGAAGATTTAAAATTAAAAGGTGACGACCATGCTGCCGAAGCTACAACAGAGGCACAAGTACAAGCAACAGCAGAAGCTGGTCAACCAGTAGAAAAGGCACCTGTTGAAGAAACAGCAAAAGTAGAGGATAATAAACGTATTATTGCGATGCCATCAGTGCGCAAATATGCACGTGAAAAAGGCGTAGACATCCATGCTGTTGTAGGCTCTGGCAAAAACGGCCGCGTATTGAAAGAGGATATCGAGAAATTCTTAGCAGGTGGACAAGAGGTTGTTGCTGAATCAGCACAAGCACAAGTAGAAGAAGTAGCAGTAGAAGCTACTACTGAAGCTTCACAAGCTGCACCAGTCGTATTAGAGGGCGATTTCCCAGAAACACGCGAGAAAATGTCAGGTATTCGCAAGGCAATTGCTAAAGCGATGGTACATTCAAAACAAACAGCACCGCACGTTACATTAATGGATGAAGTAGATGTAACAGCACTTGTTGCACATCGTAAAAAATTCAAAGATATGGCGGCAGAAAAAGGTGTGAAATTAACATACTTACCATATGTAGTAAAAGCGTTAATTGCCACATTGCGTGAATTCCCAGAATTCAACCGTTCGCTTGACGATACGACACAAGAAGTCATTCAAAAGCATTACTATAATATCGGTATTGCGGCGGATACAGAGAAAGGCTTGCTTGTACCAGTTATCAAGCATGCAGATCGCAAATCATTATTCGCTATTTCAAACTCAATTAATGATTTAGCTGTAAAAGCACGTGAAGGTAAATTAGCACCACAAGAAATGAAAGGTGCTTCAATGTCAATTACGAATATCGGCTCTGCTGGTGGACAATGGTTTACACCAGTAATCAACCATCCAGAGGTTGCAATTCTAGGAATTGGACGTATTACAGAAAAACCTGTAATAAAAAATGGTGAAATTGTAGCTGCACCTGTGTTAGCATTATCATTGAGCTTTGACCATCGCATGATTGATGGAGCCACTGGGCAAAATGCATTAAATTACTTAAAGCGTTTGCTAAGTGAGCCAGACTTATTATTAATGGAGGCGTAAAATAATGGTAGTAGGAGATTTCCCAATCGAATTAGACACTCTAGTCGTAGGAGCAGGCCCTGGTGGATATGTAGCAGCAATTCGCGCAGCACAAACAGGTCAAAAAGTGACAATCGTAGAAAAAGGTAACTTAGGTGGTGTATGCTTAAATGTTGGCTGTATCCCATCAAAAGCTTTAATTTCTGTAGGTCACCGTTTTGAGCAAGCAAAACATTCTGATGATATGGGTATCCTAGCAACAGATGTGAAGCTTGACTGGGCAAAAGCCCAAGCTTTCAAAGATGGTGTTGTAAAGAAATTAGTTGGCGGTGTTGAAGGCTTACTAAAAGGTAATAAAGTAGACATCGTAAAAGGTGAAGCATATTTTGTTGATGCGAACACTGTTCGTGTAATCAATGAAGATTCTGCTCAAACTTACACATTTAAAAACGCAATTTTAGCGACTGGTTCTCGTCCAATCGAGATTCCAACATTTAAATTTACGAAGCGTGTAATTAATTCTACAGGTGCACTTTCTTTACCAGAAGTACCTGAAAAATTAATTGTTATCGGTGGTGGTTACATCGGTACTGAGTTAGGTTCATCTTATGCAAACCTTGGTACACAAGTAACAATTATCGAAGGCGGAAAAGACATTTTAGCTGGTTTCGAAAAGCAAATGACACAAATCGTGAAAAAAGGCTTAAAGAAAAAAGGCGTTGAAGTAGTAGTTGGCGCATCAGCTAAAGGTGTAGAAGAAAGCGACACAGGCGTTGTTGTAACATATGAAGTGGGCGGAGAAGAAAAAACGGTTGAAGCTGACTACGTATTAGTAACAGTAGGTCGCCGTCCAAACACGGATGAAATGGGTCTTGAAGAAATCGGCATCAAATTCGGTGAACGTGGTTTAATCGACGTTGACAAGCAATGCCGTACTTCATTACCAAACATTTATGCAATCGGAGATATCGTGCCAGGCTTCCAGCTTGCACATAAAGCTTCTTACGAAGGTAAAATTGCTGCTGAAGCAATCGCTGGTGAGCATTCTGTAGTAGACTACTTAGCAATTCCTGCTGTATGCTTCACAGATCCAGAGCTTGCAACAGTTGGTTACTCAGAAGAGCAAGCAAAAGCAGAAGGTTTAGAAGTAACTGCTGCTAAATTCCCATTCGCTGCTAACGGTCGTGCTTTAGCGTTAAATGCAACAGAAGGCTTCGTGAAGCTTGTTGCGCGCAAAGAAGATGGCTTATTAGTAGGCGCTCAAATCGTTGGTGCGGGTGCATCTGATATGATCGCTGAAATGGGTCTTGCAATCGAAGCTGGTATGACAGCAGAAGATATCGCATTAACAATTCACGCTCACCCAACATTAGGTGAAATTACAATGGAAGCTGCTGAAGTATTACTAGGCAACCCAATCCATATCGTAACGAAATAATATAAAAAAAGTCCTTTGCTAATTTTGGCAAAGGATTTTTTTTATGCTTTTAAATTGTTATAATTGCTAGTATATTATGACAACAGATGTGAGGCATTTATGAAACAACAAACGATGCAAGCTAAAATGTTTAGATACAATGTGCTTTTTATTATTTTTATAACCGTCGCTACAGGTATATCTTTTTATTTCACCTTATCACAAGCAATTGAAAGAGAAATTGGATTAAAAGCTTTAAGTATTGCACAAACAACAGCAAAAAGAGCAGATATTATTGCAGGCTTTCACGCACAAAATCCGAGTGAGGTGTTGCAGCCAATTGCTGAAGAAATTAGACAATTGACAAATTCCGAATATGTTGTAATTGGCGATGTCAATGGTATACGTTATGCACATCCTATTGTAGAGCGTATTGGTCAATCAATGGTAGGAGATGATAATGAAAGAGCACTGCTGCAAGGCGAAGCCTATATATCAGAGGCTACAGGCTCATTGGGACCTGCTATAAGAGGAAAGGCTCCTGTTTTTGATGAAGCAGGCAATATTATCGGTGTTATTTCAGTTGGCTTTTTAAAAACAAAAATGAGCGCCGTTTTTTGGCAATATGCTGATAATATATTGTTTATTATTTTACTAGGTATTCTTTTTGGTGTCATTGCAACAAGTATGCTATCACGTAAAATAAAAAAAGAGCTGCTCGATTATGAGCCTATTGAAATTGCCACATTATTAAAGCAGCGCAATGCTTTAATTGAATCTGTACGTGAAGGCATTATTATGATTGACGATAAAGGCTGTATCACGATGGTGAACCATGCCGCACATGAAACATTATCCTTGCCTGAAACTGTCCCACTTGTTGGCAGAAAAATTGATGATATTTTACCAAATACGCACTTATTAGAAGTATTATCAACAGGAGAAAAGCAGCTGGATCGTTCTATGGAGATAAGAGGGAAAATGGCGGTTGTAAATCGCGTGCCAATTTGGAGCGGTGAACAGGTTGTTGGGGCAGTAGCGAGCTTTCGTTTACAGTCAGAAATTGATCAGCTTGCAATGGAGCTGTCACAAGTTAAAAAATATACGGAGGCATTGCGTGCACAAACACATGAGTACAATAATTTTTTGTATACAATATCTGGGCTTGTACAGCTACAAAGCTATGAAGAGGTATTAGATTTAATCCATAGTGAGCGTGCTGAGCAGGATAATTTAATACAATTTCTGTCTAAAAGGTTAAAGGACCCTTTTTTAAGCGGGATATTGATTGGATTTTTTAATCGAGCAAAGGAATTAAAGGTGAAGCTTATTCTAGATGAGGATAGTAGCTTAGCAGTTTTACCGAACTATCTTCAAAAGCATTTATTTGTCTCTGTTTTTGGTAATTTGATGACAAATGCGTTTGAAGCAGTAGAGCACTTAGCAGAAGATGAACGCATTGTACGTGTGCTTATTTATGATAATGGTCAAGAGATTATTATTGAAGTAGAAGATAGCGGAGAGGGGCTTAGTGAAGAAGTAAATGAAGCTTTATTTACAAAGCGTGTGACAACAAAATCGTATTTAACAGAGCGCCGTGGCTATGGTCTATTAAAGGTATACGAAAATGTGCAGGAGCTAGGCGGTGTCATTTATACAGAAAAAGGGGATTTAGGTGGGGCATTATTTATTATAGTGATTCAAAAGCAAGAGGGGGAGTAGGGAGTGAATAAGGCTGTTGAAGTATT
Source organism: Lysinibacillus louembei (assembly GCF_033880585.1). Taxonomy (NCBI): domain Bacteria; kingdom Bacillati; phylum Bacillota; class Bacilli; order Caryophanales; family Bacillaceae; genus Lysinibacillus; species Lysinibacillus louembei. The sequence continues at coordinate 32,768 of NZ_CP137624.1, read as the reverse complement.
AATTGTGGAGGATGATGTTCGAATTGCTCATATTCATCGTAAATTTATTGAGCGTATAGAAGGCTTTGATATTATTGGGATTGCACATAGTGCAGAGGAGTCCTTTGATTGGATTGAATCATTTCAGCCAGATTTAGTTTTATTGGATGTGTATTTTCCAGATAAATTAGGAATAGATATATTAGTATTCATTAAGGAAAAAAGCCCGAATACAGATGTGATTTTTATTACGGCTGCAGCGGAAACAGAAATTTTAAAAAAAGCATTTCGCGGCGGTGTAGTAGATTATATTTTAAAGCCATTAACATTTGAACGCTTTAAACAAAGCTTAGAAGCTTATTTGGAAAAGCGAGTGTTGTTAGAGCAAAAGGATAAATTAACTGAATATGAAATTGAAGCAATTTGGCGTTATTCTTCTGGGCAAGTAGCCGTTAGCAGTTTAACACCAAAGGGAATTGATCCATTAACAAAAGATAAAATTGTCGAGCATTTAAAAACAAGCACAGAAGGAATTAGTGCAGAGGAGCTCGGCAAACAGCTAGGTATTAGTCGCTCTACTGCAAGGCGCTATTTAGAATATTTAGTTACAGAAAGCATTGTCGTAACTGAATTATTATATGGTACAGTAGGGCGACCTGAGCGTCGTTATTTGATTGCAACAAAATGAGAGCTGTTAGAAAAGCAAAGGCTTTTCTGACAGCTCTTTGTCGTTTTACAATCTGTGAACATTATGAACAGAATATGTATTAATAAACAATTTAGAACTAATAGTCGTAATATTGTGAAATGTATACGCTTTCAATTAAGGTGTATATAGATTCATAATAATAGTTTTAAGGGGGATTAATTATGTGGAGAAAGCTTAGTGGTTTAGGGGCTGCGCTTGTCTTAAGTTTAGGATTAGCTGCATGTGGTGATTCAGGTGGCTCTAAAAATTCAGGGGAAAACTATCCAACAAGCAATATTACAATCGTTGCACCATCAGGGGCTGGTGGCGGTTGGGATTTAACGGCTCGATCAATTGTTAAAATTATGTCTGAAACAAAATTGGTGGACAAAGCGATTACTGTAGAAAATAAAGCGGGTGGCGGCGGTGCTGTATTTATGGCGCAGTATGCCACAAAAGAAGCAAATAACGATTATATGCTAATGACAAAATCACCACCAATTTTAATTAATAATTTAAAAGCAGAGGGCAATAGCCCATACGGCTACAAAGATACAACACCGTTAGCACAATTAACGCGCGATTATGGTGCAATTGTTGTCGGTAAAGATTCACCATTTAATACATTAACAGATTTATTAGAAGCTATTAAAGCAGATCCACAAGCTGTAACATTAGCAGGCGGTTCTGCACCAGGTTCGATGGATCATTTAGTAGCAGTATTACCAGCATACAAATACGGCATTGACCCAAAAACAGTGAAATATGTATCGTATGATGGTGGTGGTGAAGCGATTGCAGCATTGCTAGGTAACAATGCTGATGCGATTGCAACAGATGCTTCGACGATTGGTTCATATCTTCGTTCTGGTGATGTAAAAGTATTAGCAGTTAGCTCGACAGAACGTTTAACAGGCGATTTAGCGGATGTACCAACATTTGCTGAAGCTGGTGTCGATGCAGAATTTACAATTTGGCGTGGACTGTTCGGACCGAAAAATATGTCAGATGGTGCAAAGGCATATTGGGAAGAGAAGCTAGCCGAAATGGTAGAAACGGATGAATGGAAAGCGGAGTTAGAGCGTAATGGCTGGGCGGCAGAATATCGCAATGCAGCAGATTTCACTAAATTTTTAGAAGAGCAAGAAGTGGTCATTGGTGATTTACTAAAAGCCTTAGATATGCATAAATAATATGCGCAGGGGCGACTGAATAGCAGGTCGCTCCTTTCTTAATAGGAGGTGTAAGCATGAAATTTGATAAAATCGCAGTGGTTGTTTTTTTAGCAATTGGTATTTTATTTATTGTAGGGAGCTTAAATATTTCAAATAATGCATATGGCTCGACTGTAGGGCCAAAAACTTTTCCATTAATTTTAGGTATTATTTTAGCTATTTTAAGTTTGCGTTTATTGTATGAAGCTTTTACAGCGAAAGTAAAAGAAGGCAATACGGAAAAGGAAAAATTGAACTATAGTAAGTTTGCTATTATTTTTGGGGCAGCACTTGGCTATGCCTTTTTCTTAGAAATTATCGGCTATGTTGTGGCGACATTTTTATTTTTAGTCATTGCCTTCCAAACGATGGAACGCGGAAAAATTATTTATACATTGATTATATCAGCAGTATTTTCCTTCGGTGTTTATTTATTTTATGTCAATTTACTTGGGGGAGCGTTACCGAAGTTCCCACTATTTTCGTGAAAGGAGTGTAGCTAATGGGCACATTACAATATTTAATGGATGGCTTTGCGATAGCTTTTCAGTGGCATAATATTTTATTTGCTTTAGTCGGCGTAGTCATTGGAACAGCAGTCGGTGTGTTACCAGGGATTGGACCGATGAGTGGTGTCGCTTTATTAATTCCAGTAACTGCTACTTTAACAGCAGGAATGCCATTAGAATCGGCAGCAGCTAGCTCCATCATTTTATTAGCAGGTGTTTACTATGGAGCAATGTATGGTGGCTCAACGACATCGATATTATTAAATACGCCAGGAGAATCCTCTTCTGTTGTGACAGCATTAGATGGTTATCAAATGGCACAGCAAGGGCGTGCAGGATCGGCATTGTCGATTGCTGCAATTGGTTCATTCGTTGCAGGGATTGTGGCGTTACTAGGTTTAGTTATTTTAGCACAGCCTTTGTCAAAGGTTGCATTGAAATTTGGTCCAGCTGAATATTTTTCATTAATGCTACTTGGTTTAGCTGCTGTCAGTGGCTTAGCAGGAAAGTCGATGACGAAAGCATTAATTATGACAGTTGCAGGGTTAATGTTAGGTACAATTGGGATTGATGCAGTATCAGGAATCGCCCGTTTTACATTTAATCAGCCTGTTTTATTTGGTGGCTTAGAGTTTTTAACGATTGCCGTAGGTTTATTTGCTTTAGGTGAAGTGATTAAAACAGTTTTAGAGAAGGATACAGCTGATGAGCCTGTTGCAAAAATTAACCGTGTATTGCCAACAAAGCAAGATTTAAAGGAAAGTGCAATGCCAATTACACGTGGCTCTTTACTAGGCTTCTTTATTGGGGTATTACCTGGTGCAGGAGCAACACTTGCTTCATTCTTCTCCTATATCACGGAGAAAAAGGTAAGCAAAAATCCTGATTCTTTCGGAAAAGGGAATATTGCGGGTGTGGCAGGACCCGAGTCTGCTAACAATGCAGCATCTGGTGGAGCGATGATTCCTTTATTAACATTAGGTATCCCTGGCTCAGGAACAACAGCTATTTTAATGGGTGCATTAATTATGTACAATGTGCAGCCAGGTCCACTATTATTTGAAGATCATCCAAATGTAGCATGGGGCTTAATTGCAAGTATGTTTATCGGCAACTTAATGTTACTTGTATTAAATATGCCGTTGATTCGTGTATTTGCAAAAATTATTCAAACACCGAAAAAATACTTATTACCAATCATTGTAGCTATTTCTTTTTTTGGTGTATACGCAGTACAATATACAACATTCGATTTATATTTATTGCTAGGCTGTGGTGTGCTAGGTTACATATTATCAAAGCATGACTATCCAGTAGCACCGCTTGTACTAGCATTAGTATTAGGACCAATGATTGAAAACAATATGCGTCGTGCTTTAACAATTTCAAATGGTGACTGGAGCATCTTTGTCACAAAGCCCCTATCACTAGTATTTTTAATTGTTGCGATTTTATGGTTAGCAGTACCATTATTATTAAAATTCTCAGGACGTAAAGTGATTGTAAATGAAGAGGATTAAGATTAGGTGTCAGGCACGCACACAATTATGATGACAAAGACTTGAAAACGCTTATGTTTTCAAGTTTTTTTGTGTGGGTGCCAGGCACACACACAATTTACACACAATTCATCGTAAAGTTCCAATAGGTGAAATATTTACGGAATTTTCATATAATTATAGATGAATTAACTAGATAGGGGGCAATTATGGATGGAGCTAGGTTTAACAGGGAAAGTAGCAATCATTACAGGAGGAAGTAAAGGAATTGGCTATTATACAGCATTGCAGCTTGCACAAGAGGGGGCATCTGTTGTGTTATGTGCGCGTGGTGAAAAGCAGCTGGAGGTTGCTGCTGCGGCGATTAAAGAAAAAACAGGTGCACAGGTGTTAATCGTGCCCGCTGATATAACAAAGGAAAAGGAATGTCAGAAAGTTGTGACGAAAGCAGTTGAGCATTTCGGACGACTTGATATTTTAGTGAACAATGCAGGGACAGCATCTGCTAATCCATTTGAGCAAGTGGGCAGCGAGCTATGGCAAAGCGATTTAGATTTAAAATTATTTGGTGCAGTGAATAGCTCAAAAGCAGCAATTCCACATATGAAGGCAGCAGGTGGTGGCTCGATTATTAATGTCACGGCTGTATTAGCAAAAACGCCACCTGCATCCTCATTGCCAACAACAGTTAGCCGTGCGGCAGGTCTTGCTTTAACAAAGGCAATGAGCAAGGATTTAGGAAAATATAATATTCGTGTCAATGCAGTATGCATCGGGCTTATCCGCAGTGATCAAATTGAAAAGCGCTGGAAAAATGATGAACCTAACTTAACATGGGAGGAATATTCGCAAAAAGTGGGTGAAACGATTCCTTTAGGGCGAATTGGTAACACTGAGGAAGCCGCAAATGTTATTACATTTTTAGCTTCAAATGCATCTTCATATGTAACAGGTACTTCAATAAATATTGATGGTGGTTCTGGTGGGGCTTTATAGCACCACCTTTTCTTTTCAGCCCTTGTAGACATATTATTTCGGAGAGCGTACAATATGTGGGAAGAAAAGAGGTCTTTGTTATGCAAATTATACGAACAATTGCTCAAATTGGTATACTAACAATTTATTATTACCTAGGTGTTGTCATTGTGAATTTAACAGGTATTTTTATTCCTGCAAGCATTGTAGGGCTTATTTTATTATGGCTATCGCTCTACTTCAAATTAATAAAAGTACAATATATTCAAGATGGGGCAACATTTTTCCTAGCCTTTTTAACATTATTTTTTATTCCATCAACAATTGGTGTAGTCGATCATCCAGAGCTGTTGTCAAAGGCGGGTTTATACTTAATTTTAGCCGTTATTGTTAGCACGCTTTTCACAATTGCATTGACAGGTAAATGGAGTCAGTGGATTGAGAAAAAGGAAGCAGCCGCAAAGGATGGTGAGCAATGATATGCAAGCAATTTTAGCCATTTTTAGTACAGTCGGTTTATTTTTAATTTATCAAAGACTTTATGCAAAATGGAGCAAGCCTTACATGCTACCAATTTTGACAACAGCAATTACACTTGTTGCTGTGCTATTAATATTTAAAATTCCATATTCTACATATATGGAAGGCGGACAATGGATTCATAAAATGCTAGGGCCTGCTGTTGTAGCACTTGCATACCCATTGTATAACCAACGTAAGCTTGTTTTTCAATATAAATATTCTATACTTTCAAGCTTGCTTGTAGCGATGCTATCAGGGCTAGTTAGCGTTTTTTTATTGTTGAAAGGCTTTAAAGCATCACATGCATTTCTATTAACAGCATTACCAAAATCATTAACAACACCGATTGCCATGCAAGTGAGCGAAACAATTGGTGGTATTGTGCCATTGTCTGCATTGCTTGTCATGATTGCAGGCTTTACTGGTGCGTTGTTAGGTCCTATCATTTTTAAATTAGCAAAAATTGATACAGCAATTAGCCGAGGTGTTTCACTTGGTAGTGCCTCACATGGTGTTGGGGTATCGAAATTGACAGAGTATGGGGAAAAGGATATATCAATTGGCTCATTAGCAATGGGCTTAAGCGCAGTGTTAGGAGCATTTATTTGTCCATTGTTTGCGCTTGTTTTTTTATAGTATTTCCGAGGAAATAAAGGGGGATTTTTTGTGAAATGGGAAACACGTATTACACAGCTTTTAAATATTGAATACCCAATCATTCAAGGAGGACTTGCCTACTTAGCATATGCAGATTTAGCAGCAGCTGTATCGAATGCAGGAGGGCTTGGGCAAATTACTGCAATGAGCTTGGCAACTCCTGATGATTTACGCAGGGAAATTGAAAAGGTTCGCACATTAACAAATAAACCTTTTGGTGTTAATTATGCAATCGGTCAACATGGGAAAGACTATGAGGAGATGGTGAGGGTTGCAGCTGAAATGGAAGTACCTGTTGTGACAATAACAGGTGGCAATCCAGCACCAATTTTTGATTTGCTAAAGGATGCACCATGTAAAAAGCTTGTTCTTGTAGCGGCACGACGCCAAGCACAAAAGGCGGAGGAGCTAGGAGCAGACGCTGTGATGGTTGTTGGACAGGAAGGTGGTGGACATTTAGGACGTGATGATGTTGGTACAATGGTGTTGGTACCACAAGTAGTTGACCATGTTTCTATTCCAGTAATTGCATCAGGTGGTATTGGAGATGGACGTGGCTGGATGGCAGCACACGCTCTTGGTGCAGAGGGCATCGAAATGGGCACACGTTTTATTGCAACAAAGGAATGTGTACATGCCTCCAATGCTTATAAAGAAGCACTTTTACACAGTGCAGAATATGATACAACCGTTATTAAACGTTCGATTGGCGCACCAGCTCGTGCATTGCGCAATGAATTTACAGAACGTATTTTACAAGTAGAAAGCGAAACACCAACATATGAAGCATTGAAAGATTTGATTAGTGGCAAGGCAAATCAACGCTTTATTTATGATGGTGAAAGTGCATCAGGCTTCGGTTGGGCGGGACAAGTAGCAGGCTTAATCCAAGATGTGCCCACAGTTGCAGAGCTAATTGAGCGTATGGTTGCACAGGCCACTGCGATTCGTGTAAAATGGAGCGAATAATGAAAAGGTAGGTACGTGAAATGGAATATTCTTATCCACTATCAACAGATTGGACAACAGAGGAAATGGTCGATGTCGTACATTTTTTTGAGGTTGTCGAGGCTGCCTATGAAAAAGGCATTAAACGTGAGGAAGTAATGGCAAAATATCGTCGTTTCAAGGAAGTTGTTCCTTCACAGGCGGAGGAAAAAACGATTTTCCGTGATTTCGAAAAAGCAAGTGGCTATGTCAGCTATAAAGTAGTCAAAGAAGCAAAAGAATCCGCAGACGGTGTGATTATTCGCATCAAATAAGTGCATACTAATAACGATTTCACTTTTGTACAGAGGAGGCGGAACAAATGAGCAAGAAGGACGAGCTAGACCCGAAATCTCAAAAAATCCACCAGAACTGGACGAGAAACAAGCAGCAAAAATCTCAAGTAAATGGTGAAACGGAGGTAACACTCCACAACCAAATGCTGAGAACTGCTGCCAAATCGAAACAGCTCTAGCTAAAGTGAATGAAGCCTCCGCAAGCGAGAAATCGTTGCGGAGGCTTTTTTTGTGGGTATAAAGACCTAATTCGCCCAATGGAGCGTGAAAATCGCCCAACCAAATGTGAAATTCGCTCATAACAACGAAAAATAGCAGAGCTTACTGTGAGCTCTGCTGTTTTAAGAGGCATTAAACATTTAAAATAACCTAACATTAATACATAATGAAAAGGTGTCTGAAAAGTGGTGCACTAGCCTACTTTTTAGACACCTTCTTTCTTGCTCAATGAAAATTACTTCACCATTAGGAGGGAAAGCATTTGGTCTTTAATATTCAGAAAATACTGACTAGAATAAAGATGTGTAAGCGATTTCAAGTATGGGTATTCATGGGGGTGATGAGATGATGTTGAGCGAAAGAGAGCTGAAGATTGCGATTAAGCTTCTCGAAGCAAAGTTACCTATGAAAACAAAGGATTTATCGCAGGACTTCGCCGTTAGTACAAGAACAATTAAGTATGATCTTGAGCATGTGAAGGAATGGTTTCAGCGTCAGCAAATCACCGTACACGCTCAGCCGAATAAGGGAATATGGGTAACTTGTGATGATTGCATGCGTAAGACAGCGTTACAGCAATTGCTTGGTGATGAGAGATGGAGGCAAAGTCCAGATCAAAATGTTAGACTACAGCGAATTTTAGTGACGATGTTTTTAAGTCAGGATTATGTGACAGCAAATGCTTTAGCTGAAAATTTACAAGTAAGTCGCAATACGATTTTAAGCGATATGAATTTTGTCAGTGAGTATGTGGAGCCATGGATGATACAGCTGGAGCGAATGAAGCGTAAAGGCTATCGATTCATAGGTGCAGAGCTGAATATGCGACTATTTATGGAGCACCTTATTTACGCGAATTTAACAAACTATGAGATTTATCAAATTATGACACGAATTACGACAGATGAAGGGGAGTCGGAGCAGCAATTTTTAATGGATGCAACGCTGCTTTCGATGTTCAAAATAGCAGAGCGGCATTTAAAAAAATTATATACACCAGCTATTGCACAGCTATTCCACCAATCTGATTTAATTTTGCTATTAATCCGTCTGACAATTTCTATTGTGCGCTTGGAGAAAGGGCAAACAATTGATGGCTACCGAGTTCTCAATAAAAGCTTGTACACGGATGATGCCTCCTTATTCATGCTAACGTTGATGGAAAATGTTTTGACGGAGCTAGAGCTGCCGTTATTACATAATGAATTTTTATACTTATCAGGTGATATTGCAAAAGATGCGAGAGGTATTGATTTAACGATTGTAACGAATCAGGTTATTCAATATGTGAGTGAAAAGGAAGGAATGGACTATAGCAAGGACCCCAAATTATTTAATCGTTTATTTGCACATTTATCCTTACGCTTAAATAAAGGGGTATTTAATGTATCAGAAGTAAACCCTTTTGCAGATGAAATAAAAGCGGATTATCCTAGATTGTTTAAAAACATTACAGAAGCCTGCCAAATTCATCTCGGTTTATCTGCCGTTATTAATCATGATGCCTTTATTTCATTAATTGCACTGCATTTTTTAAGCTCCTATGAAAATACTTTTGCGACGAAACGTAAAGTACGAGGCTTATATGTTTGTGCTACAGGCGGGGGAGTTGCACGATTAATTAAAACGAGAGTGGAGAAGGAAATTCACGATATTGAAATTGTTGGCTACTGCTCCATTATGGAAGTGGAAGAATTATGTAAGCGAGAGCAAGTCGATTTAATTATTAGTGTTTTTCCGATTCAATCAACTATTCCTGTCATTGTTGTGGAGGCAATTCCAACGAAGCGTGATATTGAAATGATTCGAGAGCATGTCAAGCCACTTCTAAAGGATGGCTACTCCTATCAACCGAGCTTGCCACATCATAACGCGCGATTAGCAAATGAGGAGTCTGAGCAAGTAAGTCTAGAAATTATGCTGAAAGGCTTTGAAATATTTCATGAAATATCAATGGTATTTCAAAAGGATATTCGAGAAGAACGCAAACAAGGGCTGCAATTTCATATTTTTTTAATGGTCCATCGCAGTTATTTTGATAAGCAATATGATGATTTTCTTTATACGAATCAATCGCTGTCAGAAAAGCAACAAGGGGATATAGAAACATTAAAGAAAATTCTTGAGCAACTACAAGTGAGCGTTCAAAGAGCTGAGCTGATGGCACTTTTACAATATTTAAAATAGGAGGTGGACATATGAGTAGTTACACAATTATTCAAAATGGCTTTGTCATTGATCCTGAGAAAAGTGGGATTGAGCAAAAGGAAATAGGTATTATTGATGGCAAATTGGCAGATAGCAAAGATGTGCTTGCACAAGGCCCAAATATTGAGTATATCGATGCAGAGGGAGCATGTATCGCACCGGGCTTTATTGATTTACATGTTCATGTTTTCAAGGATGCTACAACATTAGGCATTGCAGCAGATTTAGTAGGAATTATGCAGGGAGTAACGACAATTGTTGATGCAGGAAGCTCAGGCTATGCGAATTATCAGCTACTAAAGGAGACAGTTATTGAGCAAAGTGAAACAGAGGTTTTAGCTTTTTTGAATATTGCAAAGGATGGCTTAGGTGCTGGGCTATCAGAGCTAGCTGACCCTAAAAGCTTAATGAGCATAGAGGAAGCGAAGGAAATATTCGCTAATGAGCCACAAATTGTTGGGTTGAAGGCGAGAATGAGCGGCTCGGTTGTCAAGGAGCAAGGTATTGCCCCATTGGAGCATGCGCGGCAATTAGCGGATGCCTTGCAGAAGCCGATTATGGTGCATATCGGGAATCCACCACCTTATTTAAATGAAGTGTTTCCTTTATTAGAGCAAGGCGATGTTGTCACACATGCCTTTCATGGTAAAAAGAATGGCATTTTAAATGAGGAAGGCTATTTGCTAGATTCGGCAGCAGAGGCATTACAGCGCGGTGTGTTATTTGATGTTGGACATGGTACATCAAGCTTTAGCTATCAAACATTGCGTAAGTTTAAGGAAAATTATACAGAGCCATTTTCAATTAGCACGGATATTTATTTGAATAATTATGATAATCCAGTAGGGAGCTTAATGCTGACAATGACGAAGCTTTTAGAATTAGGCTTTACGCTAGAAGAGGTCGTCCGAGCTGTGACGATTCGTGCAGCACAGGCAATCAGTTTAACAGAGCAAGGGACGCTGAGGCATGGTACAAGAGCAGATTTAACGCTTTTCACATTGCAGGATAAGGTAACAAATCTTGTCGACTCAGAGGGAGTCGTTTTAGTCGCAAATCGTGTGCTACAGCCGAAAATGACAGTAAGAAATGGAAGAGTGGTGTTTCGTCAATGACAGCATTAGAGATGGAGAAAATTATTGAAAGAAGTGGCGATGTAGAAAGGTGCCATCAACTATTAGCAGAGACAAAGGAGATTATAGCACAAGAAGGGGTCAGCATGAATGAAACACAATGGCTGTCATTAGCTTCCCATTTATCAGCGATGCTTTATCGCTCTATTCACAATGAGCCAATTCAACCATTAGATAGCGCGATGTTTAGCGAGGTTTCGCCACAGTCGATTGAGCTTGCAGCAACTGTTTGTAAGCTATTACCGAACTTACATGCAGATGAAAAATATTTATTATCTATTCATTTTGAAGCAGCAAAATTAAACAATTAGGAGGAATATAAAATGAGTCAAGTTGTTGTTGTTATTGGAGATCGTTTAGGAAAAGGACAAAATGTAGCAAAAGGTGTAGAGGCAGCTGGTGGCAAGGCGATTGTCATTGCAGGCATGGGGGCAGATATGCGCTTAGGGGATGTGATGCAGGCTGAAAATGCAGATATCGGGATTTCCTTCTGTGGAAGTGGTGGGGCAGGTGCAATTACTGCACAAACGAAGTATGGCTATCCATGTCATTATGGCATGCGCTCTATCGATGAAGGAATTACAGCTTTACGTGAAGGAAAACGCGTATTAGGCTTTGGTTTTATGGATGTGGAGGAATTAGGTAAGCGAATTACCGAGGAATATATCAAAATCAAAGGATGATGTAGGATGAAAAAAACGTTTCAAGCAAAGGTACAAGTCGAAGGTGTTGGGCAATCGAAGGAGCTAGCGATCAATACAGCGCTAGGAAGCATTCAAAAAAAGATTATGTCGAGCTATAAAGGCTTAATTCTTAGAATCGAGCCACTTGATGTGTCGATTATTGAAGCGAAAGAGACTGCCTATACAGAACGCTTCTTCCTATTCTTTTTCCCAAGACAACGCAGTAAATATAAAGTTGTCTTAGAGGTGGAGGTCAATGTTTTTCTACTAGATGCAGAGGAAATCGTCTTTGATAAAACAGATGTACCTAACAATATGCGCAATATGTTATTAGGGAATCAAGCAAATAAATAGGGGGTGGTTGTATGGAGTTAGTTGAAATTATTATTAAGTCCATTATTATCGGAGCGCTCGTTGGCTTCGGTGTAGGGGCGGGGGCTGCAAGGATGTTCCATGCACCGAAAGTACAAGGGATGGGTGCTTTTCGGACACTAGGTGAGTTAAATGCCTGTGCAGGGGATGCAGCTTCACACTTTTCATTCGGTCTAGGCTTCTTCTTCAATGCTTGGGCATCATCTGTAGGTGCAGGGGCATTCACACAGGACGTAGACCATCGTATTATTCCAAACTGGGCAGCGGCTGTATTAATGAGAAAAGGCAAACGTCCAGAAGATACATTGCATAATCCGAAGAAGATGGCGATTGCAGGAGCTGTAATTGGCGTGCTAGTTGTGACATTCCTGAACTCGACAGCATCAGCAATTCCAGAATCTTTACAGGCAATTGCCATTAAGGTACTTGTACCGGCAGCTAATTTGTTAATTAATCCTGTAATGCCAGTTATTTTTTGGCTAGCTGCATTAGACGCAGGAAAGCGCTCTGGTTTATGGGGTACGATTTTTGGAGGTGCGGCACATTTAATTATGGGCAATGCTGTACCAGGGATAGTACTAGGGATTTTAATTGGTAAAGGTGTAGATGACAGCGGTTGGTCGAAAGTAACGAAAACATTGTTAACATCAGTTATTTTATTATTTGTTTTAAGCGCATTTTTCCGAGGCTTCGATATTCAAATAATTAGAAGCTTTAATTTAGAAGCACCGAACTGGTTAATTGATTTACACAAACTAATTGGATTTGAGGTGAAGTAGTGTATGACGAATCAACAAGAAACAACAACGGAAACGTTGTATAATAAAAACTTTTGGTACGCAGATTGGTCGTTTCCTATTTTTGTAGCGCTTCTATCAGCAGGGATTTTTGCTGGTACACATATGTATTATCAATATCATATTGGAGCTTTCAATGATGTAGCAATTGTAGCGATGCTAGAGGCAGGGCTTCAAGGAGCGGGCTATGGCGCTGCGGCTGCATTTGGTGCAAGCTTTTTATTCGCTCGTATTTTAGAAGGCTCGTTAGTTGGAATTTTAGATATTGGTGGTTCCTTGCAAACAGGTATTGGCATTGGTGTACCTGCATTGTTATTAGGTGCAGGCATTACAGCACCGCTTGAATCATTTGTTTTATCTTTAGTAACAGGAGGCGTTTTAGGGATTGTCATCGGTTATGTCATTATTGGTATTCGTAAGTTTACAGTAGGGCAATCCAACTCTACTTTTGGTGCAGACATTATGATGGGAGCAGGTAATGCGTCAGGCCGTTTCTTAGGACCGCTGATTGTTATTTCAGCAGCAAGTGCTTCCATTCCAATCGGCATTGGCTCGATTATTGGCGCAGCAATTTTCTATGCATGGAAGAAGCCTGTAGCAGGTGGTGCGATTCTTGGTGCAATGTTATTCGGCGCCTTCTTCCCAATTTCACTTGATTGAGGTGTATGACATGGGTATTTTTAAAGAGCTAGGCTTGCGTGAAATTATTAATGCAAGCGGTAAAATGACGGCACTTGGCGCATCAGCAGTAACAGATGAGATTGCACAAGCCTTAAAGGACGCTGCGCAAGATTATGTAGATATTGATGAATTGATGGAGTATACAGGCAAAGTAATTGCTGAAAGCACAGGTGCTGAGGATGGCTGTCCAACATGTGGTGCAGCAGCAGGTATTGCTATTTCAACAGCAGCAGTTATCACAGGTAAAAATTTATCCTTGATTGAACGCATCCCAAATACAACAGGGTTACGCAATGAAATCATCGTACAAAAAGGACAGATTGTTCACTTCGGTGCAAGCATCGGGCAAATGATTCAAATTGGCGGTGGGCAAGTTGTCGAAGTAGGGCAAGCGAACAAAGTGGAGAAAGAGCATATTGAACAAGCAATTACTGACAAAACAGCCGCATTGTTATATGTGAAATCCCACCATGCTGTACAAAAGGGCATGCAGTCGATTGAAGCAATGATGGACGTTGCACAGCGTCATGGGCTACCATTTATCATTGACGCAGCAGCAGAGGAAGATTTTCAAAAATATATTGCAATGGGTGCAGACATTGTCGTTTATAGCGGTGGGAAAGCATTAGAAGGGCCGACATCTGGCTTGATTTGTGGGAAAAAAGAATTAATGGAAGCATGTCGTATGCAGTACAAAGGCGTTGGTCGCCCAATGAAGGTCGGGAAAGAGGCAATGGCTGGTTTAATTACAGCATTGCGCCAATATCCGCTTCGCACATCAAATGGGGAGCAACAAATTGCACGTATGACGCATTTATGTAATCGACTTGAAGCGATTGAAGGTCTAGCTTGCTCCATTAAGCAAGATGAGGCAGGAAGAGAAATTTATCGTGCGCAAATTCAAGTGGATGAACAGAAGACAGGCATTTCGGCGGAAAAGCTGCTGCATTTACTGGAAGCAGGCAACCCAGCCATTTATTTACGCCATCATTATGTCAATATTGGTATTTTATCTGTAGACCCACGCCCTCTACTAGAGGGGCAGGAGAATATCATTGCTGACGAAATTATTCGAATTGTAGCGGGGAGATGAGCAAATTGAATTTGCAGCATAAAGTTATTTTTAATGTATTAGCAAAGGATGTAGACAACGCAAAGGAATTAACAGCAGTAGCAGGAGAACGTGTATTAGTTGGTGTGATGGTAAAGGATTTCCCAACAGAGGAGGCGGCTATTCAGCAAGTGCAATCCTTCAAAGAAAATGGAGTATTGGTTTCCGTTGGATTAGGTGCGGCTGATCCTGCAATGTGGAAAAAAGTAGCGGATGTATCTACTGCTACAAAGCCTGACCACATTAATCAAATTTTTCCTGCGGCAGGCTATACGCTTGGACGTATGGAGCCACTTACAGAACAACCTATTGTTAATGCTGTGATTGAACCAACTGGTACAGCTGGTAAAGTATATATATCGACAGGACCAATTAGCTCAGCGAATCGTGAGGCTGTTTCTTGTGAGATGGCTGCCAATATGCTCGCAGAAATCGGTGTACATTCAGTGAAGTTCTATCCAATTGAAGGGGAAAAAAGATTGGATGAGGTTGCTGCAATGGCACAGGCTGCTGCAAAGGCAGGCTTGAAGATCTTCGAGCCAACAGGAGGAATTACAGTAGAAAACGTTCATGCCATTGTAAAAGCATGCTTAGACAATGGGGCAGAAACGGTTATCCCACATCTTTATACATCTTTGATTGATAAGGAGACAGGGAAAACAGAGGTTGAGAAAATTCAACAATTACTTGCAATGCAATGGGATTAATCTTAACAAACATACTAACTATTAGCAGGGCTACTTATTATAAGAGAAAATGGCTGGTAGGAAATGCTTTCCTATCAGTCATTTTCTTTAAACTCTAGTAAAATCCATTAACTTTAAATAAATCTACAAAATTTTGTGCTGTTTTAGATAAATAGTGATTTTTCAACCAAATCAGGCCAATGGATGAAGTGAGAGAGCTACTAGTAATTTTGTAAGTATAAATTTTATTTAACTGATGCTGCTTCAACACAGTTTCAGGCACAATGGCTGTGCCAAAATGTGCTGCCACTAACTGAAGCAACAGTGTAATATCAGAACATTCGCTAATAATTGTTGGTTGAATTTGTTGGCGAGAAAATGCCTCCCAAATTAAATAATGTAAGCCTAGTCCTTCTGTGCTTGGTAAAATAAGTGTCTCATTTTGAATATCCGATAAGGAGATTTCTTTATTTGGAAAAGCTCGTTTTTCGGCTGTGATAAAGTAAAAAGGCTCTGTATAAAGATGGCTAACTGAAAAATCCTCAAGCTCTAATGGTAGCCGAATAAAGGCAAGCTCAACATGGCGTTGGCGTACAAGCTGACATAAATGAGCGGATTCATTTTGTTGAATCTTATATGTCACATTTGGATAGAGCTGCTTAAATTGCTGTAGTACGTCACTCAATTTTGAAACGGACAATGTATTAACACCTACTTTCAAAGTGCCATTGTTACCATTTCCAATTTCTTTAACCTCTACTTGTGCCTCCTCCATTAACTGTGTCATTTGCAAGGCATATTTATATAATGTCTTTCCTGCCTCAGTTACTTCAAAAAAACGCCCACTACGCTCGATTAATTTTGCACCAAGCTCCTCCTCCATTGCCTTTAAATGCTGACTCAATGGCGGCTGTGATATATGAAGCCTTTCAGCAGCAGCAGAGATTTGTTGCTCCTCTACAATCGCAATGAAGTAACGTAACTGTCGAATATCCATTGTCTATTTCTCCCTTTATATAGCTAAAAGTTAAGTGAAATAAATTTTTTTAATATTTTTCATATAGTTCATTCCATGCTAGCATATTTACTAAGAAAAATAAAAGGAGGTTATAGCCATTATTCGGGCATGTGTGATAGTGCTGTTATCATTGTTAATAATGACAGCATGTCAACAAATTGAAGAAAAGCAGGGGGAGACAATGGAACAGCAATTCATTCAATACGCAGCACAAGGGGATATGGAACGTGTTTTAACGTTATTGGAAACAGATATCGATATTAATAGTATAGATTCAAACGGAACAACTGCTGCTATGGCGGCGACATATAATAATCAAGTAGAAATGGTAAGGCTATTAATTGAGCATGGCGCAAATATTAATATTCGTGATAAACAATTAAATAATGTTCTATTATACGCTGGAGCATCAGGGTATTTGCCGATTGTCAAGCTAGCACTTGCAGCAGGAGCAGATACAACGCTTACGAATCGCTTTGGTGGTATTGCTATTATTCCAGCGGCTGAACGTGGACATGTTGAGGTTGTTAAGGAGCTGCTTGAAAATAGCGATACGAATGTTAATCATATTAATAATTTACACTGGACAGCATTAATGGAAGCCGTAATTCTTGGAGATGGTGGTAAGCGTCACCAGCAAATCGTTCAATTGCTAATTGAGCATGGTGCAGACATCGAGATTGCGGATGCGCAAGGTATCACACCGCTAGAGCATGCACGTAAGCTTGGCTTTACAGAAATAGAAAAAATATTAGCAGCAGGAGAGTGAGAAAATGAATTATTGGTTAAAGAATGTGCGATTAGAGGAAGGCTATTATTATGAAAATGATGCAGTAGTTGCAACAAAAACAGGGCTTTATCATCTGCGTATTGAGGATGGAAAAATACAGGAGATGATGATGGTAAGTGAGCCTTTATTAACGAATCTGCCGCAGCATGATGCAAAAAATAGCTTAATGCTACCTTCATTTAGAGATATGCATATCCATCTTGATAAAACATATTACGGTGGGGATTGGAAGGCACCTTCAATTCCAACGAAAGGGATTATTACCCGCATTGAAGAAGAACAGGAGCTACTGCCACGCTTATTACCTGTAGCACAGCAAAGAGCAGAAAAGCTGCTTGATTTATTATTAAGTGCAGGAACAACGCACATTCGCTCACATGTTAATATCGACCCTACAATTGGTTTAAAAAACCTAGAAGCAACATTGCGTGCAGTCGAGAACTATAAAAACAAAGCGTTTGTGGAAATTGTAGCTTTCCCACAGCATGGCTTATTACGAAGCGATTCTGTAGCTCTTGTAAGAGAAGCGATGAAAAATGGTGCTGCACTTGTTGGTGGTGTAGACCCTGCAACGATGGATGGTGATGTGGAACGTTCCTTGCAAACGGTGATGGATATTGCAGTCGAGGCAAATGCCAATATTGATTTACATATTCATGATGGAGGTCATTTAGGCATTTATACGTTTAAGCGTTTAGCTACATTGACCGAGGAAGCAGGCTGGCAAGGTCGAGTAACGATTAGCCATGCACTAGCACTGGCAGATATTCCATTAGCAGAGGCAAGTGAAGTAGCAGAAATGCTAGCACAGCAACGTATTTCAATTGCCTCCTCTGTACCTTTAGGACATACGATTCCCATTCCAATGTTAAAGGAAAAAGGAGTAGAGGTGTTTCTTGGTGACGATAGCATTATCGATCACTGGTCACCTTTTGGTAAAGGGGATAGCTTAGAAAAAGCGAGCACCTTAGCAGAGCGTTTCCGTTTGAGCGAGGAGCGTTCACTTGGACAGGCTTTAGGCTATATTACAGGTGGAATTACGCCGTTAAATGTGAGTGGACAGCGTGTTTGGCCAAATGTTGGGGATGTAGCAAATTTCGTCCTAGTAGAGGCGAGCTGTTCTGCGGAGGCAGTAGCTCGTAGAAGTAAGCGTGCTGCTGTTGTTTATCAAGGTCATTTTGTTATGAAGGAGGAAATGTAATATGTATTGGCTAACAAATGCATTATTAGAAACAGGCTATGAAATGGATGGCGAAACAGTTATCAGTACGACAACAGCGAGCTTTCATTTATTAATAAACAATGGATTCATTGAAAAAATTGTACCAGCCACTGAAGTATTAACAGATAATGTACCACAAAAAGATGTGAAAAACTTATTAGCATTGCCTTCATTTAAAGAGATGCATTGTCATTTAGATAAAACATTACTAGGTGATGATTGGCGTGCTGTAACACCGACAAAGGATATTTTCGGACGCTTTGAAGTAGAAAAAACAGTATTGCCTACATTGCGCACAACGACACAGGAGCGTGCGGAAACATTACTTACACATTATTCACAATATGGTGTGACACATGTTCGCACACATGTTGATATTTATCCAGAGGTTGGCTTAGGCAATTTAGAGCAGGTACAAAAAGCACTACAAACATTTGACGGTAAGCTTTCAAATGAAATTGTGGCATTCCCACAGCACGGTTTACTACGTACAAATGCAAAGGAGCTAGTGCGAGAAGCATTACAACAAGGTGCAGGATTTGTTGGTGGTGTAGACCCTGCCATGGTAGATGGCGATATTGAGCGTTCCTTGCAGCAGATGGTGGAGCTTGCGGTAGAAGCGGGTGCAGGTATTGATTTGCATTTACACGATGCAGATCAGCTAGGCATTTTTACAATAAAGCGTTTAGCTGAATTAACGGTAGAGGCGGGCTTGCAAGGTAAAGTAGCGGTAAGTCATGCATTTGCGCTTGGCGATATTTCTCCCGCTCAGGCTGAAGGAATGGCAGACATTTTGGCGACAGCTGGCATGACAATTATTACGAGCGCTCCAATTGGACGCAGCTTCCCACCTGTTGGCTTGCTACATCAAAAGGGTGTCGATGTAGCAGTAGGCTGTGATAATATTTTTGATTCATGGTCACCGTTTGGCAATGGCGATATTTTAGAGCGTGCAGGTCGACTAGCACAGCTTTCAAGATGGTCACATGAGCGAGTGTTAGCAGAAACACTGCAATTTATTACAGGCGGTATTAAGCCACTGGATAACAAAGGGCAGCAAGCTTGGCCGAAGATAGGCGATCTTGCAAATATAGTTCTTATTGAAGCATCATGCTCTGCAGAAGCAATTGCAAGAACATCGAAGCGCAAGATGACAATATATAAAGGGAATATTGTGACAGAATAGCATAGCAATTATGCCAAATCATAATAAAAAAGACTAACAACGCCAAATAATTGGTATGTTTGTTAGTCTTTTTTGCATAGTATATAATAGCGCTATTTGCCAATAATCGCATTATAAATTGGGACAAGCTTGTCAAATGTCTCTTCAGCAAATGCTAAAAACTCCTCAGCAGACATTGCTGTTGCTTGTTCAATAGTTAAATGGCGACCCACTAAAAACTCGCCTTTTTTGATATCACGTAAACGTGTAAGAAGCTTTTGTAACTGTTCTTTATCAAACGGTACAACATCTGGAGACATGTGATCACCTGACAGCACAAAGTCATCTGTTAGTTTATTAAATGGCTTTACGTTCGCTAGTAGAAGCTCTGCCATTTCAGCTTTTTGAGGCGCTTCATAAATTACTGCAACAACGATAAAAAGATGTGTTCCCCATAAGCCGATTTGGAAGTGTGGCAACGCTTTGTAGCCGCGTTTATATGGTGCGAAGGCTACCCATGAGTCTTTTGGTGGATTAATTGTACGACGCGCATGCTTTGCGACATGTGGGAAAAATTCGTCACCTGTTTTTGTGCTAAAGTATGTTGCGAAATACTCACCTAATTGATGAAATTTAGGGCGAATAATTGTTGTTAATGCTTCCATTCTTTCGTCTAAGCCATCAATTGAAAATACTTGAAAATCATCGTTTGTCCATTGTACTTTTACCATTTTATTTGAATTCCTTTCAAAAATGAGGTTTATTTTATTGTTTTTTTGGGAAAATAATAGTAACACAAAAAATCAAACTAGGAGGAGCGTGACAAGTATGAAACAGATGGTTAAAATTATACGCAAGGTTGATGTGGAAAAGCAATACGAACGCATTTTGAGATTAGAGCTTGATTACGAGCTAGCTTCTCTGTTTGAGGCAATGCAAGTAAAAGATGAAGCAGAGATGGAAAAATCTAAAAAACGACTAAAAGAAATCCAAGAAGAACTAGAAAGCTTATTTGCCTATGAATAAGAAAAAATGGGAGCCAATTTAAAAATCACTTGCTAAAGTATTCGGATAGCAAGTGATTTTTGTTATACTTATACAAATTGAAATTTCAATCAATTGAAGAAGCGGGAAAAGAAGGGTGGTACATTGTGATGAACTTACAGCAATTAGATAGATTTGCAAAAGAAATAATTAGACAAGCAGGGCAACGTATTCGAGATGCATTTTCTTATGATTTAAAAGTAGAAACAAAATCAGATGCCAATGATTTAGTGACGAATATTGATAGAGAAACAGAATTGTTTTTTATTGAAAAAATTAAAGCATATGACGCCTCACATAAAATTTTAGGGGAAGAGGGCATGGGCGAGAAGGTAGAGTCATTGGATGGGGTCGTTTGGATTCTTGATCCAATTGATGGTACGATGAATTTTGTCAAGCAGCATCGCCACTTTATGATTACGATTGGTATATTCGTTGATGGGGTTGGAAAATTAGGATACATATTTGACGTAATGCGTGAAGATTTATTTTGTGCAACAGCAGGAGAGGGAGCTTGGTATAACGACACACCGCTGCGCAAATTACAATCAGTAAAGCTAGAGGAAGCTGTAATCGGCATCAATGCGACATGGGTAACGCCAAATCGCAGGGTAAACCATGAAAAATTAATTGAGCTTGTACGCACAGTGCGTGGAACGAGGTCATATGGTGCTGCAGCAATGGAAATTGCCTTTGTTGTGAGTGGTAAGCTCGATGCTTATTTATCAATGCGCCTATCACCATGGGATGTAGCAGGTGGCATCATTATTGCACAGGAGGTTGGTGCAATAGCAAGTAATTTAACTGGACAACCTGTGAATTTATTAGGACAAGATACATTTATTATCGCAAATCCATCTATTCACTCACAAATTTTAGAGCAATATGTAGAATTGAAATAAATTAGCAACGGCTGTTAGGTAATACAAAGATTACTTTGTATGCTTAGCAGCCGTATTTTTATAGCTAAAAGAAAGCAAATAAAAAGGGAGAAAAAACGCTTTATACAGACGCTGTAATAATATTTTTAATATATTGATTATTTTTTATTATTGTTATATTCTTACTTTAAAAGGAGAAATGAGGTGTATTTTTGAATGTTTTACTGAAATATGAAGAATCACCCTATTTGCCAATTCATTCTCTTGCTGTCATAGGAGATTTTAATGATTTGGATGCAACAAAGGGGGTCATGCAAAAACAGGGAAATGAATGGTATTTCGAGACTCATTTAATTTCAGGTCAATATCGTTATAAATTTTTGATAAATGATAAGCTCCTATTAAATGACCCTTATGCAAATATGTATGAAGTCGATGACAAGGAAGAAATCTGGTCCATGCTGTTGATTAATCATCAACAGGAGAGAATGTATGATTCAACAGAATATACGATACATATTCATGACTATGGATTGACAGAACAGGTGTTGGAAACAGAGCAGCCCTTCTATAAAAAAGTATTTTCAATGGATATGGACTCTCTAGTAGTAGCGCAGTTCGAGTTTCGTCGAGTGACAGGTGCCCATCCTGTGACGATTATTTGGTATGCGCCTAATAAGGAGATTATGCAGGTTTCAGAGCATCTGCTTTTTACTGAAATGGAAAATGAACCCGTACGTATGTGGTTTTGGCTTGATTTACATCAAGAGGATAAACAAAAAATGCTTGGTAATTGGAAAATTCAATTATTGATTGATGGTGAATACATTTTAGAGGACACCTTTGCCATACATCACACAGGATTTTTCACTTCAGCTGGTCAATCATTAGAAATATAAATGGAGGTTATACAATGGCAGTTAAATCAGTTTCTCTTGCCTCTACATATAGTGGCAGTTCAAGTAGTAGAAAAAGTACTACAAATACAGTAAAATCAACAAGTAGCTCAGTAAGTGCAGCAAAAGCAACAACAAGTAAAGCAGCGACTCCAGCAAAGCCAGTAAGCACACATAATGCAGCAGCTCCAGCAAAAACAACTAGTGCCTCTAGCTCTGCAAGTACAGCAAAGCCGGCAAGCACGCACAATGCTACAGTGAAAGCTACAAGTAGTCAAAGTGCAGCAAAAACAGCTAGCACTATTAAATCTGCAAGTACAGTAAAACCAGTAAGCACACATAATACTACAGCGACAGCGAAAGTCACAAGCAGTCAAAATGCTTCAAGTACAGCCAAATCATCAAGCAATGCGATTTATCAAAATTCAGGTAAGTCATTAACGAGCTACCCAATGAGCACAAACGACACACCAAGTAAAACTAAGGTGACAACTAGTAATCAGGTATTAAATGCAGCAAAGTTAGTAAGTACCGTGAAAGCCACAAGCAGTCAAAGTGCTTCCAGTACAGCCAAATCGTCAAGCAATGCAAATTATCAGAATTCAGGTAAGTCATTAACGAGTTACCCAATGAGCACAAGTGATGCATCAAGTAAAGCAAAGACAACAAGTGTCGTAAAAACGCTCAGCGGCAGTTCTTCTAATGTACCAAAGCCATTGCATACACATAGTTCTATAAGTGCAACAAAACCAATAAGCAATGCAATTTATCAAAATTCAGGTAAGTCATTAACAAGTTACCCAATGAGTACAAATGATGCACCGAGTAAAGCAAAAATAACAAGCAGTGTAGAAGCTAAGGCTAAAACACTGAAAGCTCCTCAAGAAACATCAAAGGGCATTAGTAACATATACAATGCAATAAATACAAAAGAGCCAACTCCAATCAGCAAAGAGATGTCGCTAGCAGAAAAAATCACAACCAATTTACGAAATAGTGGATTGGTGCTTGCTCAGAAAGGGAAAGGAAAAGTAGATGCCTTTGCAGATACCGCAGTGGACACAGTGAAGAGTACATGGGGGCTTGTCAGTAATCCAAAAGCAGCATTGGATAATCTCGCAACCGCCATTACACATCCAAAGGAAACAGTGGAAGCAATAAGCAAATCCGCCAAAAAAACAGTGGAAAAAGACTATATCCAAGGGAATGCTTATTCACGATCATATGTGGAAGGAAAAGTGTTATTCGGCGTTGGGGCAACAATAGTAGGAACAAAGGGGTTAGGCTCTCTTACGAAAGTACCAGATGTGCCGAATATAAAAGCAAGCAAGTTAGAGAAAACTCCTGTAGTGAAAAATGAGACTCAGGTTGATGGGGTTAAGGGTACGGGTAAAGGTCTTAAGATACCACAAGGTTTGACTCAAGAACAATTTCAAAAAATATCACAAATGGTAAAAGAAGAGGTTGGTCATATAAGTGATGACATTGTTGTTCAAGGGAGTAGAGCAAAAGGAACAGCAAAGCCAACTTCTGATCTCGACATTGCAGTAAGGGTACCAGCGCAAAAGTTTGATGAGTTAGTACAGAATTCATTTAGTAAAATTACTCCCCCTAATCCAGGATCTGCTAAAGAGAAGACCATGTTACATGCAATTGAAACAGGAAAAATTCAATCTGGTGAAGCAAAATTGAGTAAATTTAGAAAGCAATTAGAAAAAGAGTTAGGAATGGATGTTGATATATCAATTATTAAAATGGATGGACCATTTGACAATCCTCCATTTACTCCAATTAAATAAAGAGGTGAAACGATGGATATAGAGATGGATTTGTATACTAAAATATTTCTAGATACTAACTTAGAAAAGAAGGATATTATTGACTTAGTCTCTAAGTTTGTTAACGGTGATGTAGATGGTTCAAGTATAATAACCGAACAAGCAGAAATTTATCTCTTCAATAATGGGGATTATATTGAAGGGGAAAAAGAACAAACAGGAGATGACTTTTTATATTATAGATATTATTTTGAAATAGAGCCTAATGAAAGTGTAAGTAGTAATATCTATATTTCAAAGATATCTCATTTATTAACAGAGTTATGGAATGCTGGTTTTACAGCAATAGCATCGTGTGATTTTGAAGAGTTGCTTCCTAAAAAAGGCGGTTATAATTTTGAACAGCGATAGGTAGCAAATTGATTCTTAAAGAATTGATTTTGTATGATTTTTTTGTGAGTCAATAAATCGTATTCTTAAACCTTGATTGGCTAACCACCTTTCAAGGTTTTTTTCTTAAGTTTAAATGGTTATGAGCATAAACGATGCCCCAAGTAAAGCAAAAATAACAAGCAGTGTAGAAGCTAAGGCTAAAACACTGAAAGCTCCTCAAGAAACATCAAAAGGCATCAGTAACATATACAATGCAATAAATACAAAAGAACCAACCCCAATCACCAAAGAGATGTCGCTAGCAGAAAAAATCACAACCAATTTACGAAATAGTGGATTGGTGCTTGCTCAGAAGGGGAAAGGAAAAGTAGATGCCTTTGCGGATACTGCAGTGGACACAGTGAAGAGTACATGGGGGCTTGTCAGTAACCCAAAAGCAGCATTGGATAATCTCGCAACCGCCATTACACATCCAAAGGAAACAGTGGAAGCAATAAGCAAATCCGCCAAAAAAACAGTGGAAAAAGACTATATCCAAGGGAATGCTTATTCACGATCATATGTGGAAGGAAAAGTGTTATTCGGCGTTGGGGCAACAATAGTAGGAACAAAGGGGTTAGGCTCTCTTGCGAAAGTAGGGAAAGTACCAGATGTGCCGAATATAAAAGCAAGCAAGTTAGAGAAAACTCCTGTAGTGAAAAATGGAACTCAGGTTGATGGGGCTAAGGGTACGGGTAATAATAAGCCAGTCAGCGGAGCTAAAGTAGATTTTGGAGCAGAGAATCCAGTATCTGGACAAGACTGGAATAATTATTTTAAAGATAAATATGGGAATGGAAATGTTCAATGGAAACCTACGTCATTTGATGACATTATTGCGAACCCTGAAAAGTTGTATGGAAGTACTAAAAGCGAAATTAAGTCAACTTTAGGACCAAATTGGGTAGAAGGTGTTTATGGTAGAAATGGTTCTGGTTGGAAATTCACTAATCCAGATGGAAGTGTGTTCTATCATGGTGGTGGAGGTGTCCATAAAGGTTCATACTATGGATTTTCAAATGGACAAACAAAAAAAGTGAAGATATATAAAATGGAGGATGGTTATGTTCCTACCATTGACGATAAAGGTAAGGCAATACAAATTGATTAAAGAAGGGGAGTAAATTGTGATAACAATTGGAGAATCATTTGAACTACTTTTAGAGACCTTAAAACATTCGAATTCTAATGTTTTAACATTGTCAGATGAGTTAATTGAGTATTATCTTCTTGAAGAGTTTGCAATAGAGGCACCAGCTTACTTAAGTAAATTTACTCTTGATAGACTAAGTAATGAAGGAATTATAGATGAGGAAATTTTAGGGAAATGTCGGGAATTACAAAGTGTATACTTTTTGGTAGATCAAATAAAAGTATGGAACAGTCCTTCTATAAAAAAAAGTTCAGAGTGGAAAGAGATTTTCTCTCTCTCTGATCAAATTTGTGAGTTGATTCATAAAAAATGGACAGATGAAGAAATAGAATATCTAAAAACATTATAACATAAATAAGTTCGCTACTACTTGATTGCAACAAAGCGATAGTGCCTTGACTAGTAAGAAAATTGGCAAGCCAGATTTTGAAAGAGTGAAAATTGGAGAAGTATTTTAATACCTTGATTGGCTAACCACCTTTTCAAGGTTTTTTATTATGGTTAAAACAGTAAGTTTCGAGGATGACAACTCATAATATTCAATAGCTAGGAATGTTGATAAAATAAAGCCATGCCATGTTCAAAATCAAATATCATGAAGGCATTGCCTTCATAAGTATTACTAAACAATAAAAAGCGTGAGAAGTAAGCGAGATGACATTTTACATGGTGAGGGTAGTAAGAGCAGGAACTAGTAACAAACAAATGATACTGCCAATGCTCGTGGCGATAAACAATAAGAAATATAAAAAGGCACCCTTGCCTTACATTAAACAAGCAGAATAAATCAGTAACCCAAAAGCAGCATTGGATAATCTCGCAACCGCTATCACAAAACCAAAGGAAACAGTGGAAGCAATAAGCAAATCCGCCAAAGAAACAGTGGAAAAAGACTATATCCAAGGGAATGCTTATTCACGATCATATGTGGAAGGAAAAGTGTTATTTGGCGTTGGGGCAACAATAGTAGGAACAAAGGGCTTAGGTTCTCTTACGAAAGTAGGGAAAGTACCAGATGTACCGAATATAAAAGCAAGCAAGTTAGAGAAAACTCCCGTAGTGAAAAATGAGACTCAGGTTGATGGGGTTAAGGGTACGGGTAATGATGAAGTAACATATAGACGAGTTCAAGGTGGAGATGGTACTAAATCAAGCCAAACACGTATACAAGTAAATGACGATGGAACATTAACAATCCCCAATAAAAAGGCTGATTTAAATATAAGTATAGATAATGGGGAGCATTCAAATTATTTTAAAAATGAAGTAAGAGGTGGCAATGCCGATATTATAGAATTCACTGTTCCAAAGTGGTTTGATGAATTCTTAAAAGAAAATACAATACCTCAAGCTGGGTACAAATCAAATCCATTAAATCAGGGTAGGACAGCTCCGAAACTTGTAGATCCAACAAAGCCAGGAAATTCATTTGAAGTTCCTGCACCTTGGGTTGAATGGATAGAGGAATATGCTAAAAATGCACGAGTAAGAGAATAAAGAGAGGAAAGAATATGTTATTAGAACCTAAAATGTTAGAAAATATTATCGTAGGTTTATTAGTTGATAATAGTTTTAACTGGTATGTTTCACCAAAAGATTTATGGTTTCTAGATAGAAAAAAGCAGGAGGAGGCCTATATGTTGAAATTTAAAGAAATAGGTCTTGGGAATATAGGAGGTAATATACACACAGACGATGAACGGACAGGCATAGAAATTTTAGATGAGCATTCAATTATAGAGTTTACTCCAAAAATAAATAAATATTCTGTTTCTCGTGAGGAACTGAGAGAGGCACTTAAATTAAATCTGCTTACTAAATCGAAAGAGGATACAATATATACTTTTTTACCCTCATTATATATAAACTTTGATAAAAGAGAATTATACTCATTGTATTCTGAACCAGCTTCCTACGAGGATTTTGTGCCTGAAAATTGGATGGGCGTTTATGAAAATTTTTTATCTATGATAGATAGAAAAGAAAAGTATTGGTATGATGAAAATGGAGTTGATTTATTAAATATAGAGAATGATGGAGGAATCAGATGAGTGAAAATAAGATAAGTATATTATCTGAAAAATTCGAGAATGAAAAAACTGGTGAGCAAGTTGAAGGTATAACGATTATAGTAGACGGGAAATTAAAAAGTATGTTAGATATAATTATTGAAAAAGAAGGGGGATATAATAACTATACTGAACTAATTAAAGATCTAATGTTTGCTGGTATTAATCAATTTGTAGAAAAATACAAGGAATAGAAATCAACTTTTGTATACTTGAATAAATATGAAGAAATTAATAAATATTTAGTGAAAATATAAACATATTTAACCTTGATGGGCTAACTACCTTTCAAGGTTTTTATTATGGTTAAAATAACACGAATCTCGGATTACAGCTTATAACAGGAGAGCAAAAGAGCAATTAGAATTTGCCGATAAGATAAAACTATGCCCTGCTCAGAATCAAATATCATGAAGGCATTGCCATCAATGAGTATTACTAAAAAATAAAAAACGTGAGAAGTAAGCAAGATGACATTTTACATGGCGAGAGTAGTAAGTAGCCGGAAATAATAAAAACAAATGATACTGACAACGCTCGTGGCGATAAACAATAAGAAAGACAAAAAAGGTACTCTTGCTCTACGCTAACCATATAGAGGGAACGGGGTTTGAACAAAAGGCTATACCCAATTTTATTAATAATGACGATAAAAAAAGTCGCTTCTTCCAACAACGGAGGCGACTTTTTTAATCTTTTATGTCTATAAGGTCAATAATTTCTCGAATATCTTCAATCTCTAATGTTTCTGCAATTTTTTCGATATGATGGAAATTAATATTTTGCCTTTTTTGGTTGGCTAGCTCACTTAAAGCGGCATGACGTATATCCGTTAATCGAGATAATTCTCGAAGGGAGATACCTTTTTGTTTGGTTAATTCATGGATATTCACTTTAATCTTTTTCGCCATAGCTATCCCTACAATTCAATGATATTGACTACAAAGAAAAAGTTAGCATATAATGAAAGAACTAGTGGTACGTATAAGCGTATCGTTTTGGGTGTAGATATATTTTGTAGGGGGAGAGCAAGTTGAAAAAACGTAAGATTAGTGAATTGAACAAATTACAGGTAGGACGTTTTGGTGAATATGCAACGAAGATGGAGTTTACACTGTATGGTTGTGATGTATATATATCTGAGGTAGATGACAAGGCAATTGATTTTATTATAAGAAAAGATGGGCAATATTATGATATTCAAGTGAAAACATATAGAAAATTAAGCTATGTTTTTTTACAGAAGCATGTATTTACATTGAGAAATAATGTATTTTTAGCGTTGGTGTTTCTTCATGAAGATAAAGCACCTGATTTTTACTTAATACCATCCACTGTATGGGAACATCCGGATGAAGTTTTTGTGAGTCGTGATTATGACCAAGAAGGACAAAAAAGCAAAGCGGAGTGGGGAATTAATTTATCAAAGAAAAACCTGCCAAGACTTGAAGGGTACCGTTTTGAAAATAGTGATTTTTTTGAGTAAGCTGTCAGATAGAATTGTATAACCATTGCCTGCTAGGCGAATCAAAAACACTTAATTTCTTAACTCATAGAAAATTAAGTGTTTTTTTGTTTGGAAGTTGAGTGGTTACTTAAAAATTTTCAACTTTTTATTATATATATTATTGTACGAACCAAATTTAAAACAGAAAAGAGTGAGGCTGACATGGTAGAACGTAAGAAAGATGGAGAAAAATTGAGTAAAGAGATGCAGAGGTATAGAAATAAATTAATAGCTAAATATTTTCCAAGAATAATCCTAGAAAATGGGGAAGGCGTATTGTTTCAGCAATTCCTTTGGCCAGAAGCACGAAAAGCTAGACTAGCGGCAATTGATATATTGGTACAGGAGAAATTAAAGGAAAAGGAAGAAAAACAAAAAATGAAATGAAATAGATAGAAAAGCCTTCTGCAAGCCTGCTATGAAGTGGGTTTCAATAGGTTTGCAGAGGGCATAACAGTGAGATAAGGCTTCATTACTTAGTCTATAGGCTCTAATATAAGTAGGTCTTGAATAGACACTTGCAATGTATCACATAAGATAGAAAGTATGCGCATATGTAGACATTTTACAGGGCGGGTACAGAGGTCATTAATTGTATTTGGACGTAAAGAAGCCTGTCGAGCAAGTTGCCGACGGGTCATTTGCTTTTCAATTAAAATTTCGTCTAGACGTAAACGAATAACGGAAGCCATCATCCAACACCCCTTTCATAAATTGTAGTGGCTTGGTATAGTGTACGACCATACTAGAGAAAAAACGACTGTAAAATAAAGGGTTGTGCAAAATTAGGAGAAGGTCGTACAGTATGTTGTAACGGATAGACGTTACACATCAGTTATCCGCAAAAACAAGTAAGCGTTACAGGAACTTTAATTGCTGTAACGGGAGGGGGATAGAATGAGGAAAAATGTAGTTGGTTATGTACGTGTTTCAACGGAAGGGCAAGTACGTGATGGATACAGCCTCATGTATCAAGTGGAAGAAATTAAGCGATATTGTGAGGACAATCACTTGAATTTGCTTCATATCTATGAAGATAAAGGTATCAGCGGAGCCACAGTGGATGAAGATGGGCTGACGATAGAGCGAGAAGGGTTACAAAAGCTATTAGCAGATATGGAATCCGCCCAAGTGAGCCAAGTCATTGTACTGAATACATCCCGTTTATGGCGCTCTGATATGGCGAAAGTATTGATACAGCGTGAGTTGAAAAAATATAACGTCGATGTGAAAGCAATTGAGCAACTTAACTACAGTATTTACACATATGAACCCAATGACTTTTTAGTGAACGGTATGTTAGAACTGTTAGACCAGTACCAAAGGCTTGAAATTGCCTTGAAGTTGAGCCGCGGTAGAAAGAAAAAGGCAGAGCAAGGTGGCTACGCAGGTGGCGGTGTCATATTTGGGTATACAGTGAAGAAAGGGCAAAAAGTAGTCCATATTGATGGAGAGAAAGCGGTCATTGTACGGCGGCTTTTTGCATTCAAGCACCTTTATCCGCATTGGTCGTTATCTCAATTAGCAGAACAGTTGAATGCGGAAGGACACCGAACAAAGAAAGGGAAACGATTTACGAAAGTGCAAGTGAAGCGCATTTTAGACAGGGAAAGTTTTTATAAAGGCCTGTATACATATGGACAAATACAAGTAAATGGGCAACATCCTGCAATTATTTGAGGGGTTACTTAAAAAAGAGGTGCATTTTCTTATATATATTTGTGTAAAGATGAAAATGGATAGGCTTTCGTACCAATGCGCACGAATAGGTGAACGCTCGAACTAAGGTTGCCGGCATTTTCATTTATTAAAATGACGAGGAGAATGTAGCGTGCACGAAAAACAGAAATATCTATATATTGGCGTAGATTTACATAAACAGCACCATGTAGCGGTGGTGATGGATTGTTGGCAACAAAAGGTAGATGAAATCAAATTTGAAAATAAACCGGCTGCTTTTTCAACCTTTTTATTGGCTGTTTATCAACAAGTAGAGGATGACTTAACCCCGATTTTTGGTTTAGAAGATGTTGGCGGGTATGGGCGAGCATTAGCCAAATATTTAACAGACCATGCGCAAATTGTGAAGGAAGTCAATCCCGCTCTTTCCTATGCGGAGCGAAAAAGCCATATGACCACACAAAAAAGCGATAGTTGGGATGCAGAATGTGTAGCAAGGATTTTGGTAAACAGGCTAGACCAGTTACCAGATGTGATACCAGATGATTTATATTGGTCG
Organism: Lysinibacillus louembei; assembly: GCF_033880585.1. NCBI lineage: Bacteria > Bacillati > Bacillota > Bacilli > Caryophanales > Bacillaceae > Lysinibacillus > Lysinibacillus louembei. The sequence continues at coordinate 1,358 of NZ_CP137624.1, read as the reverse complement.
ATACAACAGTTAGTGACAAGAAGAAACGGTTTAGTAAAGGCACAAGGTGCTTCAAAGAACCAACTGCATGTTCAATTGAGCCACCATTATCCAAGCTATAAGAAGTTTTTCTCGGAAATAGACGGTAAAACAGCCTTGGCATTTTGGGAACGTTACCCTTCACCCGCTTGTTTGGAAGGACTGACGTTACAACAGCTAACGACCTTTTTATTAGAGGCGAGCCGTAATACATGCTCAGTGAAAAAAGCGAGCGACATTTTAAAAAGGGTGCAAGAGGATGGCAACACCATTAAGGGACATCAAGAAACACAACATTTTTTAATTAGGAGCATTGTCCGAGATATTTCATTTAAAAAGCAGGAAATGCGCATGATAGAACAAGAATTAAAAGGATTAATGAGCTTATTAGATATTCAATTAGAGACGATGCCAGGCATAGACCTTGTGACAGCGTCGGCTTTCATTGCAGAAATAGGTGATATACGCCGTTTCCCAAATGCCAGCAAATTAGCCCGATTTGCAGGGATTGCGCCAGTTTTCTTCGGGTCTGGTGGAAAAGGAAGAGAACAAAAAAGCAAGCAAGGAAATCGGGCATTACACACCTTATTTTATAACCTAGCCGTCCAGCAAGTACAAGTAGCAAAAGGAAGTAAGCGACCAAGAAATCCCGTATTCCATGCTTACTACCAACAAAAGCTAAAAGAAGGAAAAACAAAGGGACAAGCATTGGTATGTATCATGAGAAGGCTTGTCAACATTATATACGGCATGATGAAGCACAAAACCGCCTATGAATTGCCGATAATAAAAGAAGAGAAAGAAGTAGTTTAATAGGTAAAACAACGCTGATTTTTTTATTAGTAGATTTTAAGATTACAACATAGGGTACGGTTAATGTTACTAGAGCACAACAAAGAAACCTTGACACTTTAGACAATATAGTAAATAAACATTTAACAGACAAAGATTTTTCAGGGACCTTAAGAGACCTACAAGGTAATCCTGTTCCTAAACCTGGTGGGGGCTATTGGAACCATCTTCAAGAAATGCAGGATTCATATAAAGGATTGGTTAAGATAAAAAAAGGGTTAGAAGGTTCGGTAAAGAACCCAAACTTAGACGCTGAAACAAGAAAAGTATTACAAGATGGTTTGGATAAGGCTAATAAAAATATAAAAAAAATAGAAGACTTATTTGAACCATTTGGAGGGATATAAAATGAAAATAAGGGATATTTATCAATTGCCACAGGGAGAAGTACAAGAAGACTATGCATTGGATGAATGGTATAATACCTTAATAAATAAAGATATTACAGAATTAGATATTAGTGATTTATGTAGAATGATTAAACAGAG